>NZ_NPGB01000036.1:0-415112 GCF_002259345.1 Rhodococcus sp. 06-156-4
CTTCACCGAACTGCCCCGGATCCGTTCCGAGCGTCCCGCGTTCGAACTGCACTACCCGCACATGGTCGAACGCCTCCGCGCCGAAGCCCACGTCGGACCGGGTGCCCACGGCGGACACACCACCGAAGTCCTCGAGAAGGCGCGTCGAGAACCACTGGCCACCGGCGACGATGAGCATTCGGGCGACTGAACCGGCAGCGACGAATCAAAGGTACTGCCCCGTCAATTCGGCTGCGCGCCAGCGTCCGTCGGCGATGGTGCGGAGCAGCACCTGGGTGGTCACAGCAGTTCCGTGTTCCAGCACTGCGCGTCGCACGGTTTCTCGCACATCCGCCCCGGAGACCGCAGTAGCGAAAGACCGCGCCACGGCATGGCAGTCCACAGCGTCGGCGCCGGGTATCGACGTCAGTATCCGACGCAGGATCTCGGCTGTCGCGGCGGTGTCCGGGTAGTCGATCTCGATGATCGCATCGAACCGAGCCGACCGCGTTGCCGCGGAATCGAGAGACTTCGGATCGTTGGTCGACGCGATGGTCAGAACGTCGTGGTACTGCCGGGTGCCGTCGAGGACGGTCAGAAACTCCGCCAACGGCTCGTCCCGACCCCCGCTTCCCCTCGTGCCGATGATCAGATCGAGATCCTCGAGGATGACGACGGTGCGTCCGAGATATCTGGTCTCCTCGTAGATGGACCTCAGCGCACGAGATCCAGCGAGGGCGTCGACGATGATGACGGTGGCGTCTCCCATCAGCTCCCCGGCCACGACACGGCTGACGGCACTCTTGCCCACACCGGGAGGACCGGTCAGAAGCACTCCTCGGCTGGTGCCGAGGCCGAGCTGACGCATCAGGTCGGCGCGAGTGGTCACTGCAGCGATATTGGTGTCCAGTTCGTTCCACACTTCGGCTGGCAACACCAGATTCGAGCGGTCCTGACGGGGAAGGTCGACGATCGACAGGCCGAGCACAGGTGTCGCGGTCGCCTGAAGAACACGCCCTCGGAAAAAGTTTCGAGGACCGCGCGCCGCGGTCATCGTCTGCGCGAGCAGTACCCTGCCCGCCTCGGCGTCGACCGTGCGGGTGTAGATACGAAGCTCGAATTCGTCGTTCATGAACGACGCTTCCCTCAGGCACACCACGACGTCGATCGGTGCGAACGAGCCACCGACGAAGAACACGGCAAGTTCCTTGGGCAGCGAGATCGACGTGCCGTCGATTTCCGTTCGCTCCCACGTCGGAGGACACGAATCCTCTGCGGGACCTACCGGAGGGTTCCATGTCGACATCGCGTCCGCGAGGATCGCAGCCACTGCCGGACGCGTGGAGACCGTGAGGAGTTCGGTGGCGCAGACGACGTCGTCGCTCGACACTCCCAGTGAGGTCGAGACGAATGCGTCTGCTGTGGTGGCCGTACGCGAGGCGCCGAGGAGCAGGTTCGCTATCGCGGCGACGGTGCGACGGACGGATTCCGGTTCACCGGACAGGCTTTCGTGCACTTCTGATGCCATGTGGGAGTCACGATTCTTTCACCACGCCGAGTACGTGGACTACTCCGCATGCGCGAAGATCGCCAGAGTACTACATCGACAACACGGTCGCCCAACGCATTTCCACGCGTCACCGACCGAGTAATCCCGTTTCTCAGAACGCTCTCAGCAGTCACGGTCATACTCGTCCAGTGATCCCCCGCGCAGCCCATCGCCCCACAGCGTTGACGCTGCACGGCCGCATCCGTGTCCTCACGATCAGTGTTGCGGCTCTCGCCGTCGCGGTCAGTGCGCTCGCCATCTACGTCGTCGCGGACCAGGCTCTTCGTGATCAGCTCGGTGACCGAGTGTCTCGCAACGCCAAAGCACTCATCACCGGAGCACAGTTGGGCGTCCCGCCGAACGCGTACGGTTTCGGCGTCAGCAGCCCCGATGGCCCCGCGATCAAGGTAGCTCTGGTCTCGTCGACCGGGGAACTCGTCACGTTCAACACCGAGTCCAAGCCGTTCACGAACTCGGCGGGTGTGCTCGACTCCCAGGAGCAGGCAGTCGTCGACGGGACGGCGCCTGATTCCCTCCGCGAGGTGCGCGGATACATGGTCGCGGCCGAGCGGACGACCACCGGCGAAACCGTCATGGTCGCCGAGTCGCTCGAGTCCAACGATCCACTGCTGGGGAAGCTGACGCTCGCTCTCGTGATGATCGGAGCATTCCTGGTCGCCCTGGCCGGAATCGCCGGTTCGGCGGTGGCTCGAACAGGGCTGAGACCGGTCAAACGTCTGCGCAACGCCACCGAGCAGGTGGCGCGCACCGGCGACTTGGAACCCATCGTCGTCAGCGGAGACGACGAACTCGCATCGCTGGCCACCAGCTACAACGAGATGCTCGCCGCGCTCACCGTCTCCGGCCGCCGGCAGAACAAGCTCGTCACCGACGCCGGCGAGGAGTTGATGGAACCGTTGCAGACGCTGCGAGCGAAGATCGACACCGTGATGGCGCTGGACTCGGACGACCCGCCCGCACTGTCCCCCGAGGAGCAGGACGAGCTTCGCGCGGGTGTCATGACCGACATGGACGTGATCATCCGACTGGTCCACGATCTGGTCGATCAGGCCCGCGTCCAGTCGGAGGCGTCGCACTCCTGATCGACGCCACTACCGTTCGATTCGATGCAGGCGAACGTTTCCGAGCGTCGAATCCTCGATGTCGGCGGTCATGAACGTACAAAACGGTTGCCGACGGCGGTCGGTGGGAGATCCTGGATTGAGCAGGCGCAGCCCGTTGTCGGCCGTGGTGTCCCACGGAATGTGACTGTGCCCGAACACGAGTACATCCGTGTCGGGATAGGCCGCCGCCATGCGTTTCTCACGTCCGGTGGCCTGACCTGTCTCGTGGACGACGGTGAGTCGGACGCCGTCGAGTGCGACGTCTGCCCGCTCGGGCATGCGTGCGCGTAAGTCTTCGCCGTCGTTGTTCCCCCAGCATGCGATCAACCGTGTCGACGCGGCCTGCAGCGCGTCGAACAGGTCGACCTCGACCCAGTCGCCGGCGTGGACGACGACATCCGCATCTCGGACGGCATCCCAGACTTGCTGGGGCAGTGCCCTCGCCCGCTTCGGCACATGAGTGTCTGCCAGCAACAGAAGTTTCACGTGCTCCAGTGTGCACGCTCGGCTGTCGCGGGCGGGGAATCCGGATCGGACGATGCGCGGGGTTCACCGGAAATCCCTCGACTTGGATTGCACCCGCAGATCCAGCAGTTGCAGATGATCCGCCACCACGGTGGCGGCCCCTTCGGCGTTCTGCACCTTGCCTCGGATCAGCAATGCAGGAGCGGTGAGCGCAAGCTTTCGATACTTCGCCCACAGTCCGACCGAACACACGACATTGACCATTCCCGTCTCGTCCTCCAGATTGACGAACGTGACTCCGCCCGCTGTCGCAGGCCGTTGACGATGCGTCACCGCTCCCCCGACGAGCACCCGGTCCCCATCGGGAATCGCCAACAGCCGATGCGCCGGAACCACCCCGAGGCGGTCGAGTCGATCTCGAAAGAACTGAGTGGGATACGAATTCGGTGATACCCCCGTTGCCCATACGTCCGCGGACGCCAGATCGAGATCGCTCATACCGGGAAGCACGGGCGCGTGGGTCGACGCCCCGAGACCGGGAAGCAGATGCGGCCGCTCCCCTGCCGCAGCGCCGGCAGCCCACAACGCTTGGCGACGAGTGGTCCCGAAACAGCCGAGAGCGCCTGCTGTCGCCAACGATTCGGCCTGGGCGGTGGACAGCTCCACACGTCCGGTCAGATCGAGGAACGAGGTGTACGGGCCCCCCAGTACCCGAGCTTCGACGATCTTCTCCGCGAGCGCCTGACCGATGTGACGAACATCGGCCAGACCCATACGAATCTCGAGTCCACCACCGCACAAGTCCGCGTACCAGGAGCTGGCGTTGACATCCGGTCCGTGCACCTGCACACCGTGACGCCGTGCATCGGCGACCAACGACTGCGGGGAGTAGAAGCCCATCGGCTGTGCCCGCAGCAGTCCCGCGCAGAACGCTGCCGGATGGTGCAGTTTGAACCACGACGAATAGAACACGAGCGATGCAAAACTCTGCGAATGACTCTCGGGAAAACCGAAGTTGGCGAAGGCGGACAGTTTCTCGTAGATACGATCGGCCGCATCCCCGACGATTCCGTGCAGCTCACGCATACCGTCGTAGAACTTTCCGCGCAGTTCGTTCATGCGCTCCGGGGACCGTTTGGAACCCATGGCTCGGCGGAGTTGATCGGCATCCGCAGCGCTGAAACCCGCGACATCGATCGCCATCTGCATGAGCTGTTCCTGGAACAGCGGAACTCCGAGCGTCCGATCCAGAGCCTTCTTCAACGACGGATGATCGAACGTGACCGGTTCGAGCCCGTTGCGGCGCTTGATGTACGGGTGAACGGATCCACCCTGAATGGGCCCCGGCCTGATCAGTGCCACTTCCACGACCAAGTCGTAGAACTCACTCGGCTTCAGGCGAGGCAACGTCGCCATCTGCGCGCGCGACTCCACCTGGAACACGCCGATCGAATCCGCTCGCTGCAGCATGTCGTAGACAGCCTTCTCGCTCAGATCGATCTCCGCGAGGTCGATCCGGATGCCTTTGTGCTCGTCGATCAGATCGATCATGTAATGCAGGGCCGACAACATCCCGAGTCCCAGCATGTCGAACTTGACCAAACCCACCGCAGCGCAATCGTCCTTGTCCCACTGGAGAACACTGCGGTCGGCCATCGTCGCCCACTCCACCGGACACACGTCCGCAATGGGGCGATCGCAGATCACCATGCCGCCCGAGTGAATACCGAGATGACGCGGAAACCCTTCGATCTGCCGCGCCAGATCCAGTACCGGAGCAGGTATGTCGCTTCCCTCCTGGTCACCGATGTTGGACCAACGGGTGACCTGCTTGCTCCACGCATCCTGTTGCCCCTGAGAGAATCCCAACGCGCGAGCCATGTCACGCACCGAGGATTTACCTCGATAGGTGATCACGTTCGCGACCTGCGCGGCATACGTGCGCCCGTACTTGGAGTAGACGTGCTGAATAGCTTCCTCACGCCTGTCCGATTCGATGTCGACGTCGATATCGGGTGGACCGTCCCGCTCGGGCGCGAGGAATCGCTCGAAGAGCAGCTTGTTGGCAACAGGGTCCACGTTGGTGATGCCGATGGCATAACAGACGGCGGAGTTCGCTGCCGAACCCCGCCCCTGGCACAGAATGTCGTTGTCCTTGCAGAATTTCACGATGTCGTGGACGACGAGAAAGTACCCGGGAAAACCCAACCGCTCGATGATGTCCAGTTCGTACTCGATCTGAGCGTGCGCCGCAGGATGTTCCGTCGGCGAGCCGTACCTGAGGCGCGCACCACGCAGCGCGAGATCACGCAGGTGACTGATCTCGGTATGTCCGGGAGGCACATCGAACGGCGGAAGCTTCGGCGCGATCA
This sequence comes from Rhodococcus sp. 06-156-4, assembly GCF_002259345.1. Classification (NCBI taxonomy): domain Bacteria; kingdom Bacillati; phylum Actinomycetota; class Actinomycetes; order Mycobacteriales; family Nocardiaceae; genus Rhodococcus; species Rhodococcus sp. 06-156-4. Next base: position 5,490 of record NZ_NPGB01000036.1, read on the forward strand.
AGTGAAGATCGAACGCACACTCACGACCGAGCCGGGCTGCGGCGTCGACCACGCCGGGATGATGTCGGAACAGCGCAGCCATCTCCGCACCGGACCGAAGATGGGTACCACCGGTCGGTGCGAGCCATCCCGATGCCTCGTCCAAGCTGCTTCTGGCGCGCACCGCAGCCATCGCCATGGCAAGACGGCGGTTCTCCGGCGTCGCGTAATGGGCCGCAGTCGTGGCGATCACCGGAAGGCGGAAGCGGGCGGCGGCGTCGAACAGCGCGTCGTTGCGCTCGTCGTCCTCCGGCAATCCGTGATGAGTGAGCTCGACGGTGACACGGTCGGCGCCGAATCTGTCGACCAGGTCCCGGACGGCAGCATCCATCGCGTCCCGCCCGCCGTCGCGCAGGGCACGCCGCACGTGCCCCTTTCTGCACCCGGTGAGGATCTGCCAATGCCCACCCGCGGCATCGGACAACGCGTCGAAGTCGTACCGAGGCTTTCCCTTGACGCCACCGGCCAGATGCGCCGCCGCGATCTCCCTCGACAGTCTGCGATACCCCTCCTGACCGCGAGCGAGCACGAGAAGATGCGTACCGTCCGGGTCGAGCTCACCTGCCCGCGACTTGTCCGTTCCCAGCGACAGTTCGGCACCGAAGACAGTCCCCACACCCAGCGCCTTGGCGGCCTCGGCGAACCTCACGACCCCGTAGAGACCGTCGTGATCGGTGAGGGCGATCGACTCCAGCCCGAGCCTCGCGGCCTCCTCCACCATCGTTTCCGGCTGGCTCGCCCCGTCGAGGAAACTGAACGCGGAATGCGCATGCAACTCCGCATACGGAGTTCCTGTCACGGGTGCCGAAGTGACCGACCCTTCGTACGCCGCACGTTTACGCGACCAGGCAGGACTGTCCCCGCCGTCGCCGACGATCTCGGGCTTGTCCGGCCGCGCAGGACGCCCCGACAGCACCCGCTCCATCTCCGACCACGTCGGTGGACCATCGTTCCAGCCCATGACCATCCCCTCGTTCATCGAGAACTCGAACAGCACGGTCGAACAGAGGGGGAGACACCGTTCGAACGTGTGTTCTATTAGAGCGCACGGCACCGACAGAAATCAACGTGTCGTCTCCAGCCACTAGGCTCGCTCTGCGATCGCATGTAACTAGAGAGCTGGAGTGAGAACGTGACACGTTGGGCTTCGTTCGTCGTTTCCCGTAAACGCTGGGTGCTCACCATCGCCATCGTGGCGGTGGCCCTCAGCGGGGTATGGGGAATCGGCGTGTTCTCCAAGCTCAGCGAAGGCGGCTTCATCGACCCGGGAAGCGAGGCCGCCGAAGTCAGCACACTCGTCGCCGGCCTCGGGCAACCGACACCGGACATCGTCGCCATCTACACCGCACCCGAAGGCAAGACGATCGACGACATCGCACCCGATGTCACAGCCGTGCTCGACGAGTTCCAGAACGAATACTCTGTCGAGAACGTCACGTCCTATTGGACGGCGAACGCCGCAGCCAAGCAGTTCCTCCTGTCCAACGACGGCACCAAGGCGCTCGCGACCGTCACCCTCGGCCCCAAGTCAGGCGTCACGTTCTCGACGTTCGGCGACCTGCCGCCGAAACTCGTCGTCCCCGGCGTGACTTCGCAGTTCGCCGGCGGATCGGTGGTAGGAGTGTCCTTCAGCACCACGCTGCAGAGCGACCTCGTGCGATCCGAGGCGATCGCGATCCCCATCACCCTGGTGCTGTTGATCTTCATCTTCGGCGGCGTGGTCGCGGCCGCGGTGCCGGTGTTCGTGGGCATCCTCAGCGTCATCAGCGCACTGGCAATTCTGCGGGCGCTGACGGTGGTCACCGAAGTCAGCTCGTTCTCCATCAACGTCGCCTCACTTCTCGGGCTCGGCCTCGCCATCGACTACGGACTGTTCATCGTCAGTAGATTTCGAGAGGAGATGCGCGCAGGCGTCGACCCGCAGAACTCCGCAGTTCGCACCGTGCTGACCGCAGGCCGAACCATCGTCTTCTCGGGGCTGCTGCTGATCTGCGCATTCGCGGGAATGCTCGTGTTTCCGCAACCGGTCGTCAAATCGCTCGGATTCGGGGCCATGGCCGCCGTCGCCAGCGCGGCAATCCTGTCGCTGACGGCTGTTCCTGCCCTGCTCGCGATACTCGGTCATCGCATCAACTCGCTCACCTGGAGCCGTAGCGCATCCGACCGCGGCGACGCGCGCGCACAGAAGTTCTGGGGAGCCGTCGTCACCCGGGTGATGCGCACTCCCGGAATCGTCGCTGTAGTCATCGTCGCCGCACTGCTCGTGCTCTCAGCGCCGATTCTCAAGGTCACGCTGGGAGAAGTCGACTACACCGCACTGCCTCAGAACGATCAGGCTCGCGTCGCCGTCGAGACACTGAACTCCGAATTCCCGACCACGGGCGAAGGTGCCACCGTAGTTCTCCGCGGCACCGACGGGCAGAAACCCCAGGGCGCCCCGATCGCAGACATCACCCGCCAAGCAGAAGCCGTCGACGGAATTGCCCGGGTCCAGTTCACCGGGTCCGCGGACGACTTCGTCGTCGTCCAAGCAACATTCAGCGAACCCAGTGAAGGCAAGAGCGAAGTCGAATCGACCAGTGACGCCGTCGCTTCCCTGCGACAGATGACACCGCCGGAGGGAACCGAGATCCTCGTCGGAGGCTCGAGAGCTCTCGTCGACGACGGCAACGCAGCGATCGCCAAGTGGCTGCCGGCGATGATCGCGATCATGGTCGTCTCGACGCTCATCCTGTTGTTCCTCGCCTTCGGCTCGATCGTTCTCCCCATCAAAGCGGTCCTGATGGCAGGGCTGAGCCTCGGAGCCACCTTCGGTGTGTTGACCTGGGTCTTCCAGGAAGGACACGGCGCCGAACTGCTCGGCGTCACCCCGGCACCACTCGAAGCGACATTCGTCGTCCTCATCCTCGCCGTCGTCTTCGGCCTGTCCACCGACTACGAGGTCTTCCTGATGTCCCGAATGGTAGAAGCAAGAGCCGGCGGCGCCACGACGGAAGAAGCAGTGACCGTCGGCGCACAACGGACAGGACGCATCGTCACCGCCGCCGCCCTCATCCTCATCGTCGTAACCGGCGCATTCACCATCTCCGATCTGTCGATCATGAGATTCCTCGGCGTCGGAATGATCCTCGCCTTGATCGTCGACGCCACCATCATCAGAATGCTGCTCGTCCCGTCACTGGTGAAACTGATGGGCGAAGTCAACTGGTGGGCGCCTGCATGGATGAAGAAAGTGCACGAAAAAGTCGGTATCGGTCACTGACCTCGCCGCATCCCTGTCTTCGTGGACCGAACGTGACGTTCGGTCACCTCTAGTGACCCAATGTGACGTTCGGTCCGAAATCAAGGGTGGCCGAGGAACTTACTATCAAGTAAGTTCGAGGGATGGCGAAGTACATCGTTACCGGCGGTACGGGTTTTCTCGGGCAGAATGTGCTGCCCCTGATACTGGAGCGCGATTCGGCTGCGGAGGTGCATGTTCTGGTTCGGCAACAGTCGGTTGCCAAGCTCGAACAGCAGGTCGCCGGGCTGCCCGGTGACGACAGGGTTCATCCGCTCGTGGGAGACCTCACCGAACCGGGGCTCGGGGTGAAGGAGGTGCCGTCGGATGTCGATCACATCGTTCATCTCGGCGCGGTGTACGACCTGACCGCCGGTGATGAGCAGTCCGGGGCGAATGTGGACGGCACCCGAGCCGTGGTCGATCTGGCGGTGGCGACGGGGGCGAGGTTGCACCACGTGTCGTCGATCGCAATTGCCGGTGACCATGTGGGGACGTTCACCGAGAACGATTTCGACAAGGGCCAGGGATTCCCGACGGCGTATCACCGGACCAAGTTCGAGGCGGAGGCGATCGTCCGCGATTCGGCTACCGATTGGCGCGTGTACAGGCCGTCCGCGGTTGTCGGCCATTCCGAGACCGGCGCGATCGACAAGATCGACGGGCCGTACTTCTTCTTTCCGTTCTTCGCCGAACTTGCCAAGTTACCGTCGATCCTGCCTGTCACGGTGCCTGATATCGGTGCGACCAATCTGGTACCGGTGGACTACGTTGCCACTGCCATCGTCGATCTGATCGTGCGGAATCCTCTGGGTCAGAGGGTGTTCCATCTCGTCAACCCCGAGCCTCAGTCGATGGTCGAGGTGTATTCCGCGTTCGGCGCGGCCGCGGGTTCGAAGGCCAAGGTCGTGGGGATACCGGGGGCGGTTGCTGCTCCTGTCGTCTCGCCGCGGACGAGGGTGGTCAAGAACGGTCGCGACGCCGTGCTCACACGGTTCGGTGTTCCACCCGTCATGCTCGATCATCTGACGCTTCCGACGGTGTTCACGTCCACTGCCACCCAGACTGCGCTGAACGGACTCGTTCCGCCGCCGTTGAAGTCCTATGCAGACAAACTGTGGACGCACTGGCAGCGCAACCTCGACCCGGACCGCGCGCGCAAGCAGGATCCACGCGGACCGCTGGTCGGCCGTCACATCGTCATCACCGGGGGTTCCTCTGGAATCGGACAGGCGAGCGCCGTGTCCGCAGCGCGCAAGGGCGCAACGGTTCTTCTGCTGGCGCGCGGCGCCGAGCAGCTGGAAAGCGTTGTTGCGGACATCCGTTCCTCCGGCGGGGACGCGTACGGGTATCCCTGCGACGTCACGGACACCGAGTCGGTGGAGCAGACGGTCAAGGCCATTCTCGGTGAGCACGGGCACGTGGACATGCTCGTCAACAACGCCGGGCGATCCATCCGGCGTTCGCTCTACCGATCGACGGACAGACTGCACGATTACGAAAGAACGATGGCCGTCAACTACTTCGGTGCCGTCCGACTCGTGTTGGCGCTACTTCCGCACATGCGTGAGCGCCGCTTCGGCCATGTCGTGAACGTCAGTAGCGCGGCAGTGCAGGGCCACACACCACGTTTCTCCGCGTACGTGGCGAGCAAGGCCGCTCTCGACGCGTTCTCCGACGTGGCTGCAGCCGAAACTCTGTCCGACGGAATAACGTTCACGACCATCCATATGCCGCTCGTTGCGACGCCGATGATCACACCCACCGGCGACAAGAACGTCGGCCCGGTGGTGTCACCGGAGAAAGCCGCGGCAATGGTGATCAGGGCGTTGACCGACAGGCCGAAGCGCATCGACACTCCACTCGGCACTCTCGGTCAGTTCGGCAGCATCTTCACGCCGAAGGGCAAGGACCGGACGATGCATCAGTTCTACCGGCGGTTCCCCGATTCGGCTGCGGCCAAAGGCGAAGTGACGGAAGACCAGGGCGAATCTCAGCCGATCCCTGTACCTCCGACCTCGACCTACGACGCGTCCAGCGCATCGGCGCGGGTCGGCAAGCTGGCGAGGCGACTCGGAAGGCTGGTTCCCGGAGCCAACTGGTGACGAGACCGGTGCCGATCACCTGCGTATCGAGCGCACCAGCACCGAACCGAAGCCGGCGGTCAGATACCCCAGAGATCCCAGCGCCAGAGTCCATTTGGCGATACTGACGGCCGAGGTGGCTCGCACGACCGAATCGGTGATGTGATCGGGCCGATCCAGCAGGTGCAGGCCGACGATGTTCTCGACGTAATCTCCTGCTGCCGAGAGGACAGGAGCGAGCGCAAGCACACGTGCGGTGGCGGGCGGTATCGGCGTCAGTTCACCCAACCGCTCGGCACCGGCACGAAGCGCGACGGCGTAGATCGCAGGGTGGACGAAATCCGGGTAGTAGTGGCTTCGAAAACGCGCGGTCTCTCGAGAGTCCATCTTCTCGAGAATCTCTCGATATCGTCGTGCCGACCACGCCGTCTGCACTTCGAGGACGCGGGGCCCGGCCGGACCGAGCAGCCGAACGATATTCGCTTGCGAGACAACGAAAAGCGCTGCACTGGCGATCAAGGGAACATCTCGCTTCGACAGTCTCATGCACTGATGGTAGATCCTCACCGCGGATCATTCGTAGATACCTTCCACTCGCCACCCGTCGTCGCCGTAGAGAAGCAGCAGGGCACGGGTTTCTTCGACCAGCACTTGAACGCGCGCGCCCTGTGTACCCACGGTGGGATCCCACCAGCGTTCGTCGATCGGCCATGGTCCGGCCCATCCTCGTAGTGGCCACGCCTTGCTCCCCCACCGCAGTGTGGCCGGGCGGGTGTCGAAACTTCCGCGCATGCCGACGTGCACGTCGTTGCCATTCGCGTCCTCCAGCGTCACCCGAGGAGACGTGTCCATCACTGCTGCCGGTGCGGGCGCCGGGAGCCGGCCGGGCCAGGGAGCAGCAGGATCCGACAGGGGCACCAACTCGTCGCCCAGACTGCGCAGAGTCACCCGGTCGCCGGGGCCACGCCCCCCGCTCAGCACGCCGATCTTCACCGAGTCGCCGCCGAGAAGTCCCTGCACACGGACAAGGGCGCGTCTGGCGCGTTCCTCCTCGTCGCCGACGCTTCCCCAGAGGCCGAGTTGGAGCTCACCGGCTGCGACCACCTCGACCGGTTCCAATCGCAGCATCGTGATGCCCGACGTCGGTTTGGCGACGCTACGCCCGGTGAGCCAGCCGTCGAGTTGCCACCGCACGCGGTCTGCGGTTCCTTCCGGGGTCAGAGGCTCGGCGCATCGCCATGTTCGCGAGAGGTTCTCGCCGTTGCCGGTGGATGCATGGACGAGCAGTCGAGTACAGGCAACGGCAGCGGCCGCCAACTTCGTGTGCAGTTTCTCCGCCATCCCCCTGCCCGCGAAGGCCGCTGCATCCACGCGATCGATCGGCGGATCGCACTGGTACTCCACGTTCAGGTCCGGTGGCAGGGCGCGAGCCGACGGTGGACGCTCCGCCTCACCCCTCGCGCTCCGATGGGCGAGCACGGCGTCGGTCCCGAAACGGGACGCCACATCACCGGGAGTGAGGGCCGCGAAATCACCGATGGTGCGCAGACCCAGACGTCGTAGGAGATCGATCAGCTCTTCCCTGTCCGCCGCGGCCAGACTGGGTTCTGCCGCCAGTTCCGACACCGGCAGCGGGGCGAGATAACGAGCCCCGCCGCCCCGGGGAACGATCACGGCATGCCTGGCTGCGATGACCGCCGTCGACAACTCGTCGGCGATCCCTATCTGACATTCGACGCCGGCCGCGGCCGCCTGATCTATCAACCGCTCGGCTGCGTTGTGCTCGGATCCGAAGTACCTGCTGACACCTCGGGCACCGAGGATCAGCAACCCCGGCCGCAGTACCTCCACACCCGGCGCAACCATGTCGACGGCTGCGGCGACCGGCTCGAACATCCGGCCGTCGCGATCCGAATCAGCAGTCACCACATGCACATCGGGACAGCGAGCCTGGGCCTCACGTTTGCGTAGACCCCGCCGTACACCGTGTGCGCGGGCAGGTGCCGAACATGCGATCACACGATTGGCGGACACCACCGCCACCGGGCTGGTCGCCGGAAGATCGGCGACGGCAGCAGCCGCGACCGCGGGCCAGTCCGGGCACCACAGCGCCAGCACCCGGCTCATGCCTGTTCCCATTTCATGCCAGCACCGCCACTCTGTCGGCACCGACGGCCGCAATGGACGGGACCTCGAACCACTCGACGCGGCCGCGCTCGGAACGTAGGTCGAATCGAGTGGAACGAGTGCGCATCGCCTTCCCCTGCGCGCGCACTTCCAACCGGAGACCACGAAGCCGCCCGCGGCCTGCACCGTCTCCGGTTCCGACACCGTCGACGCCGGCCACGGACGCATCGAGCCGCAGATCCACCCCGTCCCAGTGCCCGTCCGTCACCAGAAGCGACGCACCCTTGCTTCGAGCGCGTGCAACGACGGCACGTGCTCGCGACGGCGGCACCGACCTACCACCGAGACCGAGCACGACCAGGTCCACTCCGTCGAGCAGGATCGCGGCCACTTCCACCGGGTCCTCTCCCGGATCGGGAACCATGGCCAGTCTGTGCAACTGCGCTCCCATCTCGGACGCTGCGAGCAACCCGAAGCGCGGTTGACCGACCACTGCCACGTGACCGCCTGCAGCCGTGACCGACGCAACCATGCCGAGCATCAGAGAACCCGCGCCGGACACTGCGGTCACCGACCCTCGAACCAGGCCTCCGTGAGGGAGGACAGCCGCAAGCGCCTCCGGGACACTCAACACCTCTTTTGCAGGTGCGCGTGTGCTTTTCTGCTGTTCGAGGCGGTTGTCGGGCGCCGATGGCTCGGCCGACACAGGGGCACTCGACCGTGGAACCGAGGGACGGGCGACCGAGCGTGTTTCGCCCTTGGACGGCACAGCGGCCATGCGTCGCCGAAGATGTTCCACCCTCTCCGGCAACGACATGCTCTCCAGCGCAACACCGCCGTCACGAGCAACACTGCCGTCACGAGCAACACTGCCGTCACGAGCAACACTGCCGTCACGAGCAACTCTGTTGTCGCGGGAGATACCGTGCCGAGAGTCGGCGGAAACAGACATGCTTACCTCCCCATGGTGATGGAATCGTGGAACTCGGCCCTCTTCCGAAGACGATGGGGAAGTCCCGCCTTCGAACAGACTTTCGAACACCCCCAAGTTAAGCCGTTCCGGCGACCTCCGTCAAGGCAGCGACGAACCGGCTGGTGACGGCCGGGGCGGCGCGTCACGCCGGACGTCGCGGGCAGCGATGCTCACTGTCAACTAACCTGTGGGCGTGACCGAGCAGCAACGCACCGCACGGGTCGTCGGACCCGATTATCTCCTCGCCGGCAGATACCGCCTCGCCTACAAGCTCGGCGGTGGCGGAATGGGTGCCGTGTGGCTTGCGCAGGACACGCTGATGGGAAGAAAAGTTGCCGTCAAACAGGTCACCTCGACGATCGACCTGAGCGAGAAGGCCGCGCGCGAAGTCCGTAATCGCGCCATGCGTGAGGGACGGATCGCCGCGCGGCTGTCCAGCCCACATGCCATCGCCATGCACGACGTCGCGATCGAGGACGGAGAACCGTGGCTCGTCATGGAGTACATGCCGTCACGGTCGCTGGCGCAGGCACTGAACATCGCCGAGACGCTGCCACCGTACGAGGTAGCGCAGGTGGGCGCCCAGGTTGCCGACGCGCTCACCGAGGCACACGAGGCAGGTATCGTCCACCGCGACATCAAACCGGGCAACATCCTCATCGCCGACCGTGGCCGGACGCTCGGGATCGTCAAGATCAGCGACTTCGGGATCTCGCGTGCGAAAGGTGATGTGGAGGAGTCGGATTCGAGCGTCATCACCGGAACTCCCGCCTACTTCGCTCCCGAGGTCGCACGCGGACAGGATCCGACCGAGGCAAGCGACGTCTTCTCCCTCGGCGCGACGCTGTACACCGCGATCGAGGGCAGACCGCCGTTCGACATCGACGAGGACTCCATCGCACTGCTGCACCGAGTCGCTCGCGGCCAGATCATCTCGCCCAGCAGATCAGGAGATCTCACCCCGGCGTTGCTGCACATGCTCGAGCCGGACCCGTCTCGCAGGCCGACCATGGCACAGGCCAGAGACGAGATCATCCGGAGCGCGGTCAGCAGCAAAGGATCCATTGCGTCGCTTCGCGGTGTTCCACTCACCACATCGGACGGCGTCGTTCCGGGATGGGCACACCGATCCACGCCCGTCGCGGAAACCCGCCGCCCGTCACGCGAATTCGGCAACACTGTCGCAGGGCTTCCCGCAGTGCGCTCGACCGGGCTCTCGGACACCACACCCAAGCCCTACGCCCCGCCCCCGTTCGACGTGCCCAAGAAGAAGAATCCGTTGGACAAGGTGCTCGATGCAGTCGACGACGCCGTGGGAGACAAGGTCGACATCCCGCCTGCGGTGATTCTGGGCGTGGGAGTGGCTGTCGTCCTACTGATGGTGGTGCTGCTGATCGTCCTCCTCTGAATCTCCGTCCAGGAATCGGAAGAACTGCGCGAGAACGCTCGGCGAACGACCGAGGCCGGAGAGCTATCGACTCTCGAACACGGCAATGGCGATCTGCACTCGGTTGGTGCATCCGAGCTTGGCCAACACTCTCGACACGTAGGTCTTGACGGTCGCGACACTCATGAAGAGCGACCCGCTGATCTCGGCATTCGACAATCCCTGCGCCACCGCGATTGCCACTTCACGTTCCCGATCGGTCAGCACGTCCAGTACATCGTCGGCCCCGGCCGTGCGTCGATCCTGCTCGCGCCAGGCCGACACGAGTGTTCCGACGGCCGACGGCGACAGCATCGACTCACCGTCCTGCACTCGCTTGACGGCCTCGATGATGTCCCGCGGAGGAGTGTCCTTCAGCAGGAAGCCGTTGGCGCCCAGCCGAAGTGCTCGAAGGAGGTACTCGTCGGTGTCGAATGTCGTGAGCACCAGGATCGCCGGACCTCCCGTGCTAGTCCTGAGCATCTCGGTTGCGGCCAGACCGTCCATGACGGGCATTCGTATGTCCATCAGAACCACGTCCGGCTCGAGCCGTCGAGCCGCGTCGACACCGCTCGCGCCGTCCGCGGCCTCACCGACCACCCGAATCGAACTGTCGGACTGCAGAATCATCGACAAACCCGATCGGACCAGAGCGTCGTCGTCGACGAGGAGAACATCGATCACCTCGGCCACGGCAACCATGCTTCCAGTACGTATCCGACCGACCCGTCGACGGTCTTCACCCCGTGTTCGAGCCGACCGCCGGCCAAGGACAGCCGCTCGGACAGACCGATCAGCCCCGTGCGAGAACCCGGCACGACCGAGTCGCGCCCGCCCAGCGCGTTGGACACCGACACGAGCATCCCCTCTCCTTCCGGCCGAATCGACACCTGCACTGCAGAGCCCGCCGCATGCTTGCGGGCGTTGGTCAGGCCCTCCTGAACGACACGAAAGACGTTACGCCCCATGGTCGCAGGAACGCCGCCCGCGTCCAACCGACTGTCGAAATCGACCACGACTCCGGCTGCGCGAACCTCGTCGATCAGCGCCGGTACGTCATCGATCGACGATCCCGGTTTCATCGGTGGTGAATCCTCGTCGGATCGCAGTACGCCCAGGATTTCCCGGAGATCGTTCAACGCACCGTGCGCACTGGTTCTGATGGTTCCCGCGATCTTCTCGATGTCGGCTGCATCGGCGTCGGACCGCACCTCGAGCGCACCGGCATGCAAACTCACCATCGAAATCCGGTGTGCCAGGGCATCGTGCATCTCTCTGGCAATCCGCTCACGTTCCTGGCCACGAACCCGATCTGCCCGGTCCGCCGCCGCAGCCTCCGCTCGTTCGGCGCGCTCGCGAAGCGAATCGATGACCTCTCGCCGCGCCTTGACGATCGCACCCCACGCCATCGGGATACTGAGCAGCGCCAAGCTCAGAATTCCCGTCGACACCACCGAGTCACCGACCGAGAAGAAGCGTGCGTACACCAGCGAAGCCACGAGATGCAGCGCAACGATCGCCGCGGTGACCCTCCACGTTCGCATCGATGCCACGGTGTAGATCGCCACCAACTCCGCGCCGCCCGCAGCGTCGGAGAACACCGTCAAGGCTGCGAGCACGAGCGCGATACCGACCGGCCGGCGCCGACGCCACCACAGCAATGCAGTCGCGACGACGCCGATCGCAACCGCGGTCGCCACACGCAAGTTCGAGAAATCGGCGGCGGTCACCCCGTCGAAGACGACCATTGCTGCGATGAACAGCGAGAACGCCATTGCGCCGAGATCGCCGGTACGCCGACGCGACACGGTCATCCGCGCACCAGCGGTCGCCAGTACTGCGTGCTCTTGCGTTCACGAACAACGATTCCCAACCGGTCCAGCGCCTCACGTAGCTCGGACGCATCCTCGCGAGACTTCTTCTGCAACGCCATTTCTCGGGCGCGCATCACGGCGTCGACCTCGGCGGGAAGCGTCGGCGATCCCGGAATCCAACGCTGATACAGGCTTTCGTACGGATCGCCCTCCACGAAGGAGTAGCCGTGTTCGACGAACACACGCTCCACCGCGGGTTCCTTCTCCTCGATCGGTGCGCGAACGACCTGACGCGACGCCGCGTCGAGGACGACGAGTTCCTTGCCGTCGACGAACACCGTCGACGCATCGGCCCGAGCGACCGACGTCGTCCGGCCTTCCTCGGTCAGACGCAGGCCCGACGCGGAGACGACGACGCGGAGACTGTCGTGAAATGCGAAGGCGACGAACGCGGCTCCCAGTGCGACACCGATCCCGGTGGTCAGATACTGCACCCACCAGTGCGACCACGAAGCAACGAACTCGAACACTCCCTGGAACGGGATCCACTTCTGCGACGCTGCCCACGGTGCCCAGCGTGGGAGAAAGAATCCGACGGCGCCACCGACCGCGGGCGCGACCACCGCCAGAAACACCCGGTCGGCGGTGGGAAGCCACAGCACCGATTCGCTCTTGTCCTTCATGACCTCGACGCTAGTGGCACCGAAGGTCGATCCGACAGTCTCCGAAAGTCTATTCCTGCATCCAGCCGTCAATCGATCCGACGCTTGTGGGCCCACCTGGTCAGGGCGTTGCGATTGGATTGCTGTGTCTTCCGCAGCACGTTCGACGCGTGGGTCTCTACGGTCTTGACCGAGATGAACAGATCCTCCGCGATCTCTCGATACGTGTAACCGCGCGCCAACAACCTCAACACTTCGAGTTCGCGCGGTGTCAGCGAATCCAGCTCCGGATCCAGCGGCGGCTCCGGAACGGCCGAATTGCCGGTGAAGGAGTCGAGAACGAACCCGGCGAGTCGAGGCGAGAACACCGCGTCCCCGCCTGCCACCCGCCGCACGCCGTCGGCCAGTTCGGCTCCTGAAATGGTCTTGGTGACGTAACCGCGTGCACCGGCTCGGATCACGGCGATGACGTCCTCGGCTGCGTCGGACACCGACAACGCCAGACACACCGGACCGGACGATATACGTCCGAGTACCGCCACACCACCGCCGTCGGGCATGTGCACGTCCAAGAGGACCACGTCGGGCTTGGTCGAGTCGATTCCCGCTACCGCGTCGGCAACCCCGCCTGCCTCACCGACCACCTCGATATCGCCTTCGCGCGCCAGTTCGGCTCTGACTCCGGAGCGGAACACTGCATGGTCGTCGACGAGAAAGACACGGAAGGTGTCGGTCACCGGGGCTGCTCCTGCGGTAGTGGTTGTTCGGACGTCTGCGATTCAGGGGATGTGATGTGGTCGGCAACATGAATCTGCCTGTCGGGAGCCGAATCGTGCCGGGGCATCAGGATGCGCACTTCGGTTCCTCTGCCCACGGTGGAGCGTACCGACACCTGACCACCTCGACGTTCGATTCTGCCGTGGATGGATTTGGCGAGTCCTTGCCGATCCGTCGGCACCAGGTTCTCGTCGAAACCGCTGCCGCGATCGCGCACGAAGACCGTCACCTTGTCCGCCTCGGTCTCGGCGAAGAGGTCGATGTTGGTCTCGCCGGAGTGCTTGGCTGCGTTGACGAGCGCTTCCCGCGTCGCGCCGAGCAAAGCGGTGAAGTGCTCACGTGGAAGCCCGGAGTCGGAGTTCTCGGCCGAGAGTTGCACGTCGCCGACTGTGATCGGCCGAACCGTGACGCCGTGCTGATCCTCGACCTCGCCTGCGATGGTCTTCAGCGCTTCGGACAGGGACGAATGATCGGTGTCCCCGCCCTCGAACAGCCACTTCCGCAGCTCTCGCTCCTGCCCACGGGCCAGACGCATCACTTCCTGCGGCTGGTCCGACTGTTTCTGGATGAGCGCCAGCGTCTGCAGCACGGAATCGTGCAGATGGGAGGCGATCTCCTCGCGCTCGTCGTTCCGAATACGAGCCGACCGCTCGGCGTTCAAGGTGCGCCACAGACGCAACCAGACCGGGACCGTCAGCAGACCGGCCCCGACCAGTGTCACGATGACCGCGAGCAACGAGGACCTGATCGACGCGATGTCCACCCTGGCCAGCACCACGACGCAGAGTCCGAGAATGATCAACGTCGCGCCGCCGACGACGCGAGCCCAGCTGAGGACGGTCGGCTTCTTCGGCATCCCGAGCAGAGACCTCGGACCTTCGGAGTCGAACTCCCGCCATACGAGCGCCGCACCGACGATCACCACGACGACAGGAACGAGTACCGACGCCGCCGTGCCGTTCAGCAGCCACGCCAAGCCGGCCGCGAGCCCGAGGCCGAGCGCCGCGAGACCCAATGCCCGCTGGCGCTCGGCCGAACTCGGCCGGTCCACGTCGTCACCTGCCGGGGTGAACACCCACAGCAACCCGTAGGCGAAGATTCCGGCGCCCGCCATGACGGCGAGCAACGCAAACGCGACTCGGACCTTGAAGACGTCGACACCCAGATGGTCGGAGAGTCCACCTGCGACTCCGCCCACGATCCTTCCGCCGCCGCGCCGGTAGAACTTCACCGGCTCGGCGCCCGGGGACGAGGACGCGGCATCGACAGGGAGCACGTCATCGATCCTGGCACGAATCGAGCCGCACCCGCATCAGGGTCTCCCCTGATTTCCGCACCGGACCGATGTCAGGACAGAGTCGCGCGCCACTCCTCGGTTCTGTCGGCGGTCGCCTCGGCAAGAGCCTTCTTCGTGGCGTCGGCGTCGTAGTCCTTGCCGTACACCGGCGTACCAGGCTGCTGACGCCACGATTCTTCGAGCGTGCCGGCGTCCACCGGCTCGAATCCCAGAGCGTCGACGACGTCGAAGACGAGCTTCTTGCCCGGCCCGTCGGCACCCGCGACGGGAAGCGCGATTCTCGTCCGGGTGGACGCAGCGTCGGTTCCGGCGGGAACGCCCTTCTCGAGAAGATGCTTCCACCAGATTCCGTTGAACACCTTGAACACATCCGACGATCGATCACCGAAATGCTCGGCAACCCACACGCTTTCGGGCTTGCCGTTCTCGATCTCGGCGATCAGGCCGTCGCGCTGCTGCGGGTAGTAGTTGTTGGTCTCGATGATCGGCGCGCCTGGCTTGGCCGCATCGAGAATGTCCGACGCCAGGTCCGGGGTGTTCTTCTGTGGAATGCTCACGATAACGAGATCGGCGTCGGCGGCTGCGTCCTTGCTCCACACTGCCTCGGCGCCGGTGTCGGCAGCCAACTCGGCCAACGTCTCCGGTGCACGCGAATTCGACACGCGCACGTCGTGTCCGAGTTCGGCCAGCTTGCGGGTCAGGGTGCCGCCGATGAGCCCGGCCCCGATGATTCCGATCTTCACGCGTTTCTCCTTCGTGATGCGAATGGTCGTTCTCGAAGTAGCAAGCCGTGGGATGCCGAGAACATTCCTGCAACTCGTGCGTGAAGGTAGGGAAAACATCAGGGCGATCCCCGATGGTCTCCGTGCACCCGACGGGCCACGATGGTTCCATGAGCAACTTGGCCGTCTCCGAACAGCTACAGCAGATGTGGCGTACGCGCCCGTATCGGTTGCCACAGCGTGGCCATGTCGCGGGTGTCGCCGCCGGCATCGGCTACCGCTACGGCGTCGATCCCGTCCTCGTTCGCGTCGCGCTCGTCGTCGGCACCATCTTCGGCGGAGCAGGCATCGTCCTGTACCTCGCCGCCTGGCTGCTCTTCAGCAAGGCAGGAGATGCAGCCTCTCCCGCCGAGTCGCTGATGGGCAGAGGCACCAGCTCGGAATCCAACACCAAGATCGTGGTCCTGATCGTGGCGCTGATCATCGCGGTCTCCACCCTGGGTCCCGTCGGTGTCGGATTGGGCGGATCCGGCGCCATCAGCATGGTCGCGCTTCTCGCCGGACTGTGGCTACTGCACCAGAGGCAGCCGCAACCACCCGAGTTCCTGCCCGGCGGTGCACAGGTCTACGCGCAACAGGATTTCCCGATCTCGTTCAACACGCCGTACACCCCGACGCCGTGGGCAGGTGCCAACTACCGCCCGCCCAACTATCGACCCGCGGGCTACACACCTCCCGCGTACTCGCCGTACACGACACTGCCCACGACGTACGTTCCGTCCACACCCCCACCCACCGACCGGTCGACGGGTTCCGAGGTGAACCTGAACAAATACGAGTCCGCGGCGCCGGCCCAGCCGACGACGGACACGACCACCGGCCCGACACCACCGTCGTGGGATCCGTTGGGCGTCGCCCCCTTCGCCTGGGACCTACCCGAACCGACGACTGTTCACCTTCCGGCGTCGACCACTCCGAAGAAGCGGCGCTCACGGTGGACGTCGAGTTTCATCGGGTTGGCCCTGCTCGCCGCAGCCGTCACCGGCGGCATCGCGGCGGCAACGGGGTCGGAGTGGCTCTCCCCCGCACGCATCGGGGCCGTAGCTCTCGGTGTCCTCGCCGTCGGACTGATCCTCGGCGCATTCCTACGCAAGGGGTACGGCCTGCTGGTCGTCGCATTCCCTGTACTCGGTTTCGTGATCCTCGCATCCATCGTGGGACCGGTGAACTTCGACGGCGCAACCAGCGGGTCGGTCGATGCACGGCCGACGACGGTCGCGCAACTCCAACCGTCGTACAGCATCGCCGGCGGTGACCTCCAGCTCGACTTGCGCGGCCTCGCCCTCACCGACAACCGAACTGTCGCAATCGATGTCACCGGAGGAAACGCGACCATCTGGGTACCGTCGACGATGACAATCGACCCGACCTGCGTGGCAGTCATGGGATCGGCTGCCTGCGGATCCGGTGGCCTGCAGCGCGGCACCGACGCAGCCGAGGACGCCCCTGTTCTCACCATCGACGGAGATGTCCGTCTCGGAAACTTGGAGATCATCCATGAATAGCAGCGAGTACGGAGACAGTGACACCGACACGGCCGAAGAACGAAACGCGCGCACCCGACCCTCGGCGTTGCTGTTTCTCTCCGGACTCGTGGCCCTGCTGGTCAGCGTCAGCGCTCTGATCGGGTCCTCGGCCCTCGAGTCCCTCGGCAACGTTCAGTTCCGCTGGGTCTTCGTCGTCGCGGCGATCGTCGTCGGACTGGCCCTTCTCCTCGCCCCAGGCCGGGGCGGGAAGAAGAACTAGAGAATTCTCACTCCCACTCGATGGTGCCCGGCGGCTTGCTCGTCACGTCGAGAACGACTCGGTTGACCTCCGGAACCTCGTTGGTCACCCGGGTCGAAATGGTTTCCAACACCTCGTACGGCAACCTCGTCCAGTCCGCCGTCATCGCATCCTCGCTCGATACCGGGCGCAAGACGATGGGATGGCCGTACGTCCGGCCGTCACCCTGAACGCCGACGCTGCGCACATCCGCGAGCAGGACCACGGGGCACTGCCAGATCTGCTGATCCAAGCCCGCCGCGGTCAGTTCCTCACGGACGATCGAATCGGCCTGGCGCAACGTGGCCAATCGGTCTCGCGTGATCTCGCCGACGATGCGAATGGCCAGACCGGGCCCGGGGAAGGGCTGGCGGCCGACGATTTCCTCGGGAAGACCCAACTCGCGGCCCACTGCCCGGACCTCGTCCTTGAACAAGGTACGAAGAGGCTCGACGAGGTCGAACTGCAGATCGTCCGGCAGACCGCCGACGTTGTGGTGGCTCTTGATGTTGGCGGTGCCGGATCCCCCACCGGACTCGACCACGTCCGGGTACAGCGTGCCCTGCACCAAGAACTGAACCTCCGCACCCTGAGCAGCGTTGTCACCCAACACCTCAGCGACAGCACCCTCGAAGCTACGAATGAATTCGCGGCCGATGATCTTGCGCTTCTCCTCGGGATCGGAGACGCCGTCGAGGGCACCGAGGAACGTGTCGACCGCATCGACGGTGACCAGCTTGGCGCCGGTCGACGCGACGAAGTCCTGCTGGACCTGCTCCCGCTCGCCCTCTCGCAGCAGACCGTGGTCGACGAACACACACGTCAGACGGTCACCGATCGCACGCTGCACCAAGGTTGCCGCAACCGCGGAATCCACACCCCCGGACAGTCCGCAGATGGCGTGACCGTCCGGCCCGACCTGCTCCTGGATCTGCTCGATCAATGCGTCGGCGATGTTGGCCGCCGTCCACTCCGCCTTGATTCCGGCTGTCTCGTGCAGGAACCGACCGAGGACCTGCTGACCGTGCGGCGAATGCAGCACCTCGGGGTGGTACTGGACACCGGCGAGCCTGCGCTCGGCGTTCTCGAACGCAGCCACGGGAGCGCCGGCGCTCGTCGCCGTGACCGTGAACCCTTCCGGAGCCTCCGTCACAGCATCACCGTGACTCATCCACACCGGCTGCGTCGCAGGAAGACCGTCGTGCAGGACACCGCCATCGACGGACAGCTGCGTCCGGCCGTACTCACGAGTCCCCGTGTGCGCGACGGTTCCGCCGAGTGCCTGCGCCATCGCCTGGAAGCCGTAGCAGATACCGAAGACCGGAAGATCGAGATCGAACACCTTCGCGTCGAGAGCAGGCGCGCCCTCGGCGTACACACTCGACGGCCCGCCGGACAGAACGAGTGCAACCGGGTTCTTGGCTGCAATCTCCTCGACGGTCGCGGTATGCGAGATCACCTCGGAATACACGTTCGCCTCACGCACACGACGCGCGATGAGCTGGGCGTACTGGGCACCGAAGTCGACTACGAGAACGGGCCGAGGCAGGGCGGGATCAGGCTGCTGCGATGCGGTCACCGGAACAGTCTAGTGGCGCGCGACAGGCTGGTTCCACGCAGCATCTTCTTACGCGGCACCGGTGGTGGCGGGTTTCGGAGAGCGGATCTCGACGATGGGCAGACGCAACGCTGCGGGCGCGGACACCGGCACCACCGGAGCGTTGGGAGCGATCGGCTCGATCCGTTCGTAAGCGAGACCCTGGCGCGGCCGTAGATCCTGCTCACCCTTGTTGGGCCACAGCGCCGCTGCACGCTCCGCCTGAGCACTGATGGTCAGCGACGGATTCACGCCGAGGTTGGCCGACACGGACGACCCGTCGACAACGAACATCGTCGGGTACCCGTGGACGCGGTGATACGGGTCGATGACGCCGTGCTCGGCGTCGGACGCGATGGCGCAGCCACCGAGGAAGTGAGCGGTCAACGGAATGTTGAACAGCTCACCCCATGTGCCGCCCGCGACGCCCCCGATCTTCTTCGCTATACGCCGCGTCGCGTCGTTGCCCTCAGGGATCCACGTCGGGTTCGGTTCGCCGTGTCCCTGCTTGCTGGACACCTTGCGACCGAACAGCCCACGCTTGGTGAAGGTGGTGATCGAGTTGTCGAGGTTCTGCATCACGAGCGCGATGATCGTGCGCTCGCTCCAGTTCTTGGTGTTCACCACCCGCAGGAAGTCGAGCGGATGAGCCAGCAGCGCGAAAACGAACTTGAGCCATCGCGGAATGCGCCCACCCCCGTCGGTCATCAGCGTCTGCAACAGGCCCATCGCGTTGGAACCCTTGCCGTAGCGGCACGGTTCGATGTGGGTGTTCGACGACGGGTGGAACGACGACGTGATCGCCACTCCCCTGGTCAGATCCATCTCCGGGTCGACCTTCAACTTGGCGGCACCGACGATGGATTCGGAGTTGGTACGCGTCAATTCACCGAGCTTGTCGGACAGACGCGGCAGTGCGCCGGTGTCCTTCATCTTGTGCAGCAAATTCTGCGTACCCCACGTGCCCGCGGCCAGGACGACGTGCGACGCGGTGTAGGTCTTGGGGTGCTTGCGAACCCACGCGCCGGTTCGCTCGGTGGCGACGTCCCACGTGCCGTCGGGCAGAGCACGAAGACCTGTCACCGTCGTCATCGGGACGATCTCGGCTCCGGCGCGCTCGGCAAGGGCGAGGTAGTTCTTCAGCAGTGTGTTCTTGGCGCCGTGGCGACACCCGGTCATGCACTCACCACACTCGATGCACCCGGTGCGCTCGGGACCGACGCCGCCGAAGTACGGGTCGCCGACCTTCTTGCCCGGCTCGTCGCCGAAGAACACGCCGACCGGTGTCTGAATGAACGTGTCCCCGACGCCCATGTCCTCGGCGACGGACTTCATGACCTCGTCGGCGGGTGTCATGTGCGGGTTACGCACGACACCGAGCATGCGCGTCGCCTGGTCGTAGAACGGACCGAGCTCGCTGCTCCAGTCGGTGATGTGCGCCCACTGCTTGTCCTTGAAGAACGGCTCCGGCGGCTGGTACAGGGTGTTCGCGTAGTTCAGCGAACCGCCGCCCACCCCTGCACCGGCCAGAATGAGGCAGTCACGCAGCAGGTGAACACGCTGGATGCCGTAGCACCCGAGCTTGGGCGCCCACAGGAACCGCTTCAGGTCCCAGCTGGTCTTGGCGAAATCCTTGTCCTCGTAGCGCCGTCCGGCCTCGAGGATGCCTACCTTGTAGCCCTTCTCGACCAAGCGCAGCGCCGTGACGCTTCCGCCGAAACCGGACCCGACGATCAGAACGTCGTAGTCGGTCGTGCGAGCCTGTGTCCCAGCTGTCCGTGTCTCCACTGTTGACCTCCGCGCCTCGTGCGTTACTCAGCCAGCTCCGCCGCACCGCGCATCACCTCGATGTGACTGCGACCACACTCTAGATGACAGCAGCGGCGAACTGACAACAACCCTGTGACAGTTGACACAAGCCACTGTAGCTGTAACTCCAAGTATCACCAACTGAGGTAAGGCTCACTCCGCGCTGCCCCAGGTGACCGAACGTCACGTTCGCTCGCTCTCGGCCCCCGAACGCGCGGCTTTCAGCCCACGCGCGCACTGCAACCCGCGCACTCGCTGCAACCCGCGCTCCCGGGCCCCCAGGTGACCGAACGTCACGTTCGCTCCCACCCGGCACCCGAGTTCCCCAGCAAACGACGAAGCGCGCACCCCGATTCGGGGTGCGCGCTGTCGAACGTGGGACAGAGAGGGTCAGGCTCGGACGTTCAGGCCGACTTTCTGGAATTCCTTGAGATCCGAGTAACCCGACTTCGCCATGGACCGGCGCAGACCTCCGACGAGGTTGATCGAACCGTAGGGCTCGCTCGACGGACCGTGCAGGACCTGGTCGAGGCTCGGGCGCTCACCGGCTGCGACGGGCAGGAGTGCGCCGCGCGGCATCGACGGGTGCGCTGCCGCGGAGGGCCAGTACCAACCGCCACCGGGCGCCTCGGCTGCCGCCGCGAGAGGGGCACCGAGCACGGCGGCGTCCGCACCGCACGCGATTGCCTTCGCCAGGCCGCCCGACGTGGTGATGTCGCCGTCGGCGATGACGTGAACATAGCGGCCGCCGGTCTCGTCGAGGTAGTCCCGACGAGCTGCCGCGGCGTCCGCGATGGCCGTTGCCATGGGTACACCGATGCCGAGAACTTCACCGGTGGTGGTGCCTCCCTCGACCGACCCGTAGCCGACGATGACTCCGGCAGCGCCGGTGCGCATCAGGTGCAGCGCGGTGCGGTGATCGCTGACGCCACCGGCGATGACCGGTACGTCGAGCTCGGCGATGAACGTCTTGAGGTTGAGCGGCTCCTCGTCGCCGTGCGCCACGTGCTCCGCGGAGATGATGGTGCCCTGGATGACGAGCAGATCGATACCGGCTGCGACCAGCGCAGGCGTCAGGTTCTTGGCGCTCTGCGGGCTGACGCGGACCGCGACGGTGACACCGGCTGCGCGGACCTGCGCGACGGCGGCAGCGAGGAGGTCCGGTTGCAGCGGTGCTGCGTGCAGCTTCTGCAGGAATGCGACGGGAGCGTCGGCGTCGAAGTCGTTCTCGGCGATCGCGACCAGCTCGTCGAGCTTGGCCTGGACGTCCGTGTGGCGAGCCCACAACCCCTCGCCGTTGATGACGCCGAGGCCACCCTGCTTGCCGAGCTCGATCGCGAATTCCGGCGACACCAACGCGTCGGTCGGATGAGCCAGGACCGGAATGTCGAATCGGTAGGCGTCGAGCTGCCAGGCCGTGGACACCTCCTTCGACGACCGAGTACGGCGCGAGGGCACGATGTCGATGTCGTCGAGCTGGTAGGTGCGACGGGCTTCTCTGCCCATGCCGATTTCAACGAGGTCGCGCACGCGCGCCCCTTTCCCTAGGAGTTCGTCTTGAGTTCAGGCCGATGCGAGCGAAGTCAGCGCACGGTGTAGTTGGGAGCTTCCGCGGTCATCGTGATGTCGTGCGGGTGGCTTTCCTTCAGTCCGGCAGCGGTGATCTGCACGAACTGCGCCTCCTGCAGTTCCTCGATGGAGTTGGACCCGGTGTATCCCATCGCGGCACGGAGACCACCGGTCAGCTGATGGATGACCTGGGACAGCGGTCCGCGGTACGGGACCCGGCCTTCGATGCCTTCGGGGACGAGCTTGTCCTCGGCGAGGACGTCGTCCTGGAAGTAACGGTCCTTGGAGAACGACTTGGCCGCTCCGCGTCCCTGCATCGCCCCGAGCGAACCCATGCCGCGGTAGCTCTTGAACTGCTTGCCACCGACGAGAATCAACTCGCCCGGCGACTCGGCCGTACCTGCCAGCAACGAGCCGAGCATGGCCGTCGACGCGCCCGCAGCCAACGCCTTGGCGATGTCGCCGGAGAACTGGAGACCACCGTCGGCGATGACCGGAACACCGTGCGCCTTGCACGCGGCGACCGCCTCGAGGATCGCGGTGATCTGCGGGGCGCCGACGCCTGCGACGACGCGGGTGGTGCAGATCGAGCCGGGACCGACGCCGACCTTGACCGCGTCCGCGCCTGCCTCGACGAGTGCCAATGCGCCCGCGCGGGTCGCGATGTTGCCGCCGACGACCTGGACGCGTTCTCCTACTTCGGCTTTCAGCTTGCTGACCATCTCGAGCACCGACGAGTTGTGCCCGTGCGCGGTGTCGACGATGAGCACGTCGACACCGGCGTCGGTGAGCGCCATGGAACGCGACCACGCGTCCTGCCCGACACCCACTGCCGCTCCGACCAGCAGGCGCCCGTCGCGGTCCTTGGTGGCGAGGGGGTGCTGCTCGGTCTTGACGAAGTCCTTGACCGTGATCAGTCCGGTGAGAGCGCCCTGTCCGTCGACGATGGGGAGTTTCTCGATCTTGTGCCGACGGAGAAGACCGAGAGCTGCCTCGGCGGTGACGCCCTCGCGCGCGGTGATGAGCGGTGCCTTGGTCATCACGTCGGCGACGCGGCGGTTCTGGTCGACCTCGAAACGCATGTCACGGTTGGTGATGATGCCGACGAGGGCACCGGTCTCGTCGGTCACCGGCAGACCCGAGATGCGGAACCGTGCGCACATCGCGTCGACCTCGGCGAGTGTGTCGGTGGGCTTGCAGGTGACCGGGTCGGTGACCATGCCCGCCTCGGACCGCTTGACGGTTTCCACCTGGGACGCCTGATCCTGCAGTGACAGGTTGCGATGCAGGACGCCCATGCCACCCGCGCGGGCCATGGCGATGGCCATGCGCGCCTCGGTGACGGTGTCCATCGCGGAACTGACCAGTGGGACGCGCAGACGGATCTCGCGGGTGAGTTGACTGGAGGTGTCCACGGCGCTGGGAATCAAGTCCGACGCAGCGGGCAACAGCAGAACATCGTCGAAGGTCAAACCGAGCATGGCGACCTTGTTGGGGTCGTCGCCACCGGTACGGACGTGGGCTCCGGAACTACTCATGCGGATCTGGCCCTCCCTAGAGCCTGTGTGCCCTTCTCGCAGCGCGCGGGCGGTGCACCGGAGAAGACGGCGTGTTCGAAAGCGGATGGAGACAGTGCGGACGAAAAAACATGGACGCGTACGCTCGCTCAGCGCCTGCACACATGGTATCGGCTCCGCCGTTCGCTCGTGAACGCGCACCGGACGGCGTCGTTCGAGCAGGTCGACCGCACCCCGACTGCGGCCGATCGGCCGCCCGGTGGACCTCGTCGCGCGTCGACACGAAGCGTGAACGGCTGGCGCAGACCCACCAGTCCTGCGTACCGTGGAGGCGTGCGCGATCAACTGCCTCCAGGTTTACCGCCGGATCCCTTCGCCGGTGACCCCGCCGACCCCTCGGCCGCCCTCGATGCAATCGAGCCCGGCCAGCCTCTGGACCCCCAGGAGCGGCTCGCCGTCGAGGAAGACCTCGCCGATCTCGCGGTGTACGAGGCACTCCTCGGACACCGCGGTATTCGCGGACTCGTGGTGTGCTGCGAGGACTGCCAGCAGGATCACTACCACGACTGGGACATGTTGCGAGCCAACCTTCTCCAGCTCCTGGTCGACGGGACCGTTCGTCCCCACGAGCCTGCGTACGACCCCGTTCCCGATGCGTACGTCACATGGGACTACTGCCGCGGATACGCGGACGCGTCCATGAACGACGCTCTGCACGGCGACGGTTTCGAGAACTAGTCACCCGATCATACGACTGATGCCCTACACGATTTTCGTGTAGGGCGTCAGTCGTATGCGGTGCAGGGCCGGAGGGCGATCAGCCTCCGTTGGTGTCCAGCGTGTCGATCCGGGGAGCAGATGTACCGTCACTCGAACCGCTGGCCGTAGCCGTCGTCTCACCGGTCTGATTCAGAATCGTCGGCCCGGGAGGCGTCGTGGTGACTGCGGGCGGCTCGGTCGTCGGGAGAACCGGATCGCTGGTCGAAGGAACCTGCGACGGGTCGATCGTGCCGGAGACCGGCGGAGGCAGCGGATCCGTGGTGACCGGAACCGAGCCCAACTCGGGTGCACTCTGAACGGGCGCAGGCAACGTCGGATCGACCGGTAGCGGCAACTGCGGAGGAATCGTCGGGATGATCGTCTGGAGTTGCTCGATCAACCGCTGCAGCCAGATCTCCAGATCCGTGCGCTGCGCGTCGTCGGTGACCGCGCCGGCCGCACCCGACGCACCGTCGAGCAGAGCCTGTGCACCTTCGACGTCGCCTGCTGCGATCAGTTGTTCTGCCTGCTCGAGCTTCGACGTCGTGTCGATCTGCGCGACGGTCGAATCTGCTTGCTGCGAGAACACCACGGACTTGACGCTCCACAGCGCGTCGCCCGGGGAGGAGTTGTAGGAGAAGACGACCAAGCCGCCCATCACCAGCGCGATCGCCGCTGCGGCGCCCGCTACCGGGCGGAGCAGACGCTGACGTCCGCGGCTCGACGCCTTGCGGCGTAGCCCTGTCGCGGCAATCTCCTGATCGACGGCTGCCGCCACTTCGTCGAGGTCGGGACCTGCGGGGAGCGCGGGGTGGACGATTTCTGCACGCCAGTTGGCGAGGAGCAGAGCGAGCTGGTACTCGTCCGCGTCGTCCGTCGCGATCGGTCCGTCGCCACGGATTGCCTCGATGAATTCCTCGTCTCGGCGTACCGCTGCGATGTCCACCGGACTCGAACCCACGAGGGTGCTGTCGAGAGAATCCTCGGATGGCGTGGAACCATCCGGGCGGCCGATACGGGGAATGCCATCACGGCCGTTGTTCCTAGCCATACATTTCACCCGCTTTCACAACTTCGTTCTTCAGTTTCGCGATGGCTCGGTGTTGAGCCACGCGGATGGCACCTGCGGTACTACCCACTGCCGCTGCCGTTTCCTCGGCCGACAATCCGACGACGAGTCGGAGCACCAGAATCTCTCGGTGCTTGGCGGGCAAGGTGTCCAGCAGGGCGGTCATCTGTCTACTCGACTCGGAGTCCAGAGCTCGCTGCTCCGGTCCGTGTTCCGTCGACACGACATCTGGTACTTCGGCGGCCGGGTCCGATTTGTTACGGGAGGCGCTTCGATGTGCGTCGGCGACCTTGTGGGCGGCAATGCCGTACACGAAGGCCATGAACGGTCGGCCCTGGTCCTGATAACGCGGCAGGGCGGTCATGACTGCCAAGCAGACCTCCTGAGCCACGTCGTCCGCCGAGAGCTGACCACGCTCGGCGGAGCCCACACGTGCGCGGCAGTACCGCACCACGAGCGGACGGATGATTTCCAGAACTCGGGAGAGTGCGGCTCGCTCGCCCTGCGCTGCGGCAGCGACGAAGGAGTCCAACTCCTCACCCGTGTTGTTCATCGCTCAAGGATTCCCCGCGTTACAGTGACGCCGCCGCATCTCGACAGCGCTTCCACCCGAAGTGGAACCTAGTAAGGATAGCGACCTTCACCCCACTCGATCGAACCACTCGGTCCGTGACTTCACACGGCCGTGAACCGACCACCGCGCCGAGCCAGCTCCGCCTCGCACTCCCGCGCGACCGACTGCGCGGCCGCTCCTCCCCCGACGCCGCTCCACAACATCGCTGCCGCCCAGCGCAACGGTAGGAGTCCGTGCACCTCGCAGGCATCGAGTACACGCTGGGCGCCGTCACCACTTCGTGACAGATCTCCCACGGAGCTGTAGGCGGCAGCCAGCACGAGGTCGGTCTTGACGATGTGGCGTAACGAATCGATCTCGTCGGCACGCCCGCGCGCGTCGAGCGCATGCCGGACCGCGTCGGGCCCTTTTCCCGAGAACATCGCGAGTTCCGCGCGGACCCACCCGAGCCTCAGATGTTGACGCCACAGAACGTCCTCGCGCCCATCTCGCGCCACGATGTGCTCGCATCGAGTCAGCAGCGCGTCCGCGGTGCCGAATCTGCCTACGCCGAGGGCGTCCGCGGCAAGGCCGACGAGAGCATCCGCTCGCGCACGAACGACAGCAGCCTCATTGCCGTCCTCACCCGACGGAGAACTGCGCTCGTCGAGCCCGACCGCAGCGATCGCCGTCCCGTCCACCCGCGCCGCTGCACTGTGCACTCCCCTCTGCCGTATCCATGATGCGCGAGTCGAATACATCTGCGACCGCAGAGACGGTGGAACAGGGCCCGACAGCGCAGCCGCATCGAGCTCGGCCGACGCGGCGAGGTACCTGCCTTGCCCACCGAGTGCGACGGCGCGGTCCCACCGCTCGCGGACGGTCGATGCAGCGGGCAGTGGCCACATACCGGGTTCGGTGCCCCAGGCAGCGCGATGAAGCCGATCGTCCATCGTGTCGACGTTACGACCCGGAGCGGCCCCTGCGACCGTGAGGCTCGGCATTCCTCTCGGTTCACCGTCGAATGGATGGATACTCCTGGCCGCTTCGTGCCCATCGCCGAATATCGTCGAATCCGTCGCGCGACATTCTCGTTTGTTTCACGGAATTAACATGCGCTCCCGGGATGCATTTGATGAGCGCTTTCTGACGAGAATGTAGCCGTAAGGTTAATCGCGGGATTCACTACCCGGGGACCAGTGTTGCTCGCGACCTGATCGAGTCGTTCGAATCCGGCAGACGAATTCCGCGATCCTTCTTCCGACACGACCACGAACCTGCAGGCCAGTGCCCTTTGCTTTCGATCGTGACCGAAGTCCGTCAGACCGCTGTTCATGCTGCGATCGAGAACTCCTCAACGAATCGACCCATGAAGTTGTGTCGAAGTAAATGTCGCCCGCGTTAATTTCTCGAGATACGACTATGCACCTCGCCACGGCGATGGCCTATTGACTCGATTTCATCGCCACGAATAACGTTGGCGTTGTTCACGACAACCGCGATTGCAGTATCTCGCGGAACGAGTTCACCACAAGTTCGGCGCCGCCGCCGGACGAAACCACGAATTCGCATTTCTTCTGTCTTCCACAGGAGCGTCGCCGCATCCGTTGCGGCGAGCAGACACCCTAGGAGTTCTCATGCCGCAGCCGAATCACCTCCCTGGGCCCAATGCAGATATCTGGGATTGGCAGATGCACGGTTTGTGCCGTGGCGTCGACTCGTCGATGTTCTTCCATCCGGACGGCGAACGCGGCCGAGCACGTGCTCAGCGTGAGATGCGTGCCAAGGAGATGTGCCGAACCTGCCCGGTTCTCGCACAGTGCAGGTCCCACGCGCTCAGCGTCTCGGAACCCTATGGAATCTGGGGCGGAATGTCCGAGACCGAGCGGGAGATGTACGCACGCCACAACCGTCGACGAATCGCGGTGTAGCAGGGCCACATACGAGAAGCGGGGCCTTTCCTTCGAAGGAAAGGCCCCGCTTCTCGTGCTGCGAGATACAGAGAATCAGTGACTGTGGCCGTGTCCGGCCGCAGGCTCCTCTTCCTCGGCAGGCTTCTCGACGACAGCACTCTCGGTCGTGAGAATCATCCGCGCAACGGACGCTGCGTTGACGACCGCAGAACGGGTCACCTTGACCGGATCGACGACACCGTCGGCGAGCAGGTCACCGTAGGTCAGGGTCGCGGCGTTGAAGCCGTGGCCCTTGTCGAGTGCCGCGACCTTGCTGACCACGACGGATCCGTCGATGCCCGCATTGGTGGCGATCCAGAACAGCGGCGCGTTGAGTGCAGTACGCACAACAGCGACACCGGTCGCTTCGTCACCCGTCAGACCGAGGTTGTCCGCGAGCGACAACGCAGCCTGTGTCAGTGCCGAACCGCCGCCGGGGACGATGCCCTCCTCGACAGCAGCCTTGGCTGCATTCACGGCGTCGTCGACGCGGAACTTGCGTTCCTTCAGCTCGGTCTCGGTTGCCGCGCCGACCTTGATGACGGCAACTCCGCCGGACAGCTTCGCCAGACGCTCTTCGAGCTTCTCGCGGTCCCATTCGGAATCGGTTGCTTCGATTTCACGACGCAGCTGGGCGACGCGGGTGTCGATGTCCGCCTGCGTGCCTGCACCGTCGACGATCGTCGTGTCGTCCTTGGTGACGACGACGCGGCGAGCGGTTCCGAGCAGCTCGAGGCCTGCTTCCTTCAAGCTGAGGCCGACATCGGCGGTGATTACCGTACCGGCCGTCACGACAGCCAGGTCGTCGAGGAACGCCTTGCGGCGGTCGCCGAAGAACGGTGCCTTGACTGCAACTGCCTTGATGGTCTTGCGGATCGAGTTCACGACCAGCGTGGACAGGACTTCACCCTCGGTGTCCTCGGCGATGATCAGCAGAGGCTTTCCGCTCTCGGCGACCTTCTCCAGCAGGGGAAGGAAGTCGGGAAGGGAGGTGATCTTGTCGCGGTGCAGCAGGACGTAGGCGTCCTCGAGCACTGCCTGCTGCGAGTCGACGTCGGTGACGAAGTACGGCGACAGGTAGCCCTTGTCGAAGCGGACGCCCTCGGTGACCGACAGCTCGGTGCTCAGCGTCGAGGACTCCTCGACGGTGACGACGCCGTCGGCGCCGACGCGAGTGAGTGCTTCACCCACGAGCTCGCCGATCTCCGGGTCACGCGAGGACACCGTGGCGACCTGCGCGATTGCTTCCTTGCCCTCGACGGGTGTCGCTGCCGCGAGCAGTGCCTCGGCAACCTTGTCGGCCGCCTTGGCGATACCGGAACCGAGTGCGATCGGGTTGGCGCCCGCCGCGATGTTCTTCAGGCCCCCGCGCACGAGTGCCTGCGCCAACACGGTGGCCGTGGTGGTGCCGTCGCCCGCAACGTCGTTGGTCTTGGTGGCGACGCTCTTGACGAGCTGCGCGCCGAGGTTCTCGAACGGGTCTTCGAGGTCGATCTCGCGGGCGATGGAAACGCCGTCGTTGGTGACCGTGGGGCCACCGAATGCCTTGGCGAGCACCACGTGTCGTCCGCGCGGTCCGAGCGTCACCTTGACGGCGTCGGCCAATTTGTCGACGCCACGCTCGAGGGCCCGGCGGGCTTCCTCGTTGAATTGGATTTGCTTTGCCATGTTTCGGTATTACTCCTTCGAGTCAGTGAACTCGATTGAACGCACTCCGCCCCGGGACCGAATCGAAATCGGGTTCCGGGGCGGGAAGCGTTTACGGCCTACTTGGCGATGACAGCCAGCACGTCACGTGCCGACAGGATCAGGTACTCCTCGCCGGCGTACTTGATCTCGGTGCCGCCGTACTTGCTGTAGATGACGGTGTCGCCTTCTTTGACGTCGACCGGGATCCGGTTGCCCTTCTCGGTGACACGGCCTTCGCCGACAGCGACGACGGTGCCTTCCTGAGGCTTCTCCTTGGCTGTGTCGGGGATGACCAGACCGGAGGCGGTCGTCGTCTCGGCCTCGTTGGCCTGGACGAGGATCTTGTCCTCGAGCGGCTTGATTTTCACGCTCGCCACGTTGAGCCCTCCATTGTTATGGGGTACGCGTCCGGGGTCGGATCCCCGGACTGCTGTGTTTGTACTGCACGTTCACTGCTCTGCGCTTGTTCCCGTCGTCGCGGGTTCCGGGACTTCACGCATCGCTGTCTAGCACTCTATACACGCGAGTGCCAGCACTCAACCCCTAAGGGTGCAAGGCCGTCGGCGAGTCGTACGCCCGCAGCGAAACCCCGTCGACCACGGCACTCACCAGCCGTGGTGAGCGGAAATGTAGGCCAGGGGAAACTTTCGTACGCACGTATAGAGGCCTGCTGCGCCCTCGACGCAGGGGCGGTGCTGCGTTTCACATTCGCTTGGGCGCTTCTGTAACGTTAAGATAACGAGACTCCGATATGTCCACCGGACGTAAGAAGCGAACGCAGGCACAGCACGGGACCGACAGGACGGGAGGTGGACGGTGAGGACTGCCATCGGCGTATCCACCGGCACCGAGGTCGTCTGTGCCGCTTTGGTCATCGAAGAGGACAACGGTTCCCGCACGGTCGAATACCGCACCGTCTCCGCCGACAGCGAGGTCAACACCGACGTCGGCGATCTGGTCGCGTCGGCAATCGATGTCGTGCTGGCCCTCGCTCCGCCGCCCGACGGCGTCGGTGCCCACACGGGTGAGCGGGTTCGTCCCGAGGCCATCGCGGTCACCCACCGCACCGAGGACCACGCCGCATCCATCAGGTCGGCGTGCGGACGCTCCACCCATACCGTCGTACTCGTGCCCGAGACGGCCGCCGCGCATGCGTTTCTCGACGATGCGGGCTCGATCGCGCGTTACCGGACGGTGACCGTCGTCGACGTCGGCGCCACCGGGACCACCACGTCGGTCATCGACACAGCCTCCGGCGAGGTTCGCCATGCGGAACGCACGTCGCAGTTCGGCGGTGATCTCGCGGACCGTCTGGAGTGGGATCTTCTCGAACGCGGTGGAAGCGACGACGGCCGGGACGAGTTCGAGACCGCACTACGTCCACACGTGGTGAAGGTCGGACACTTCGCACGCCGAGTCGCGGCATCCGCAGGTGCCGATGCAGAGGCGGTCGTCCTCATCGGTGGAGGGGCCCGCATCCCGTCCATCCGCGCCGTTCTCGTGTCGGTGCTGGATCTTCCGGTGATCCTCCCGTCCGACCCGGACACCGTCCTCGCGCAGGGCGCGGCCCTGCTTGCGTTGCACGCCGCCCCAGGACGTTTTCCTACCGTCACCGACGGTAGAGGTTCGAGTGCGCGGTCGTTCGGCCGTTACGGCACTGCGCTCGCGGGGGCCTTGCTCGTCGGCGGAATCGTCTTGGCCTACGGAATCCAGACTCTCACTCCCAGCAACGATTCCGGCGTTTCGCCCGCGGGTTCGGCCGCAACGACGTCCGAGGACGTCGAGGCCGTGAACGTTCCCGCCGGAGACGACAACCCGATCGGCGCGCCGCCGACCGGCACCCGCGGCTCCTCGGCCGCGCCCAGCACCGGTTCTCCTCGGCCGCCGGTCGTCGACTCGACGCAGTACACGTCGGGCAGCACCACCCGACCATCGACGACGCCGTCGCTGCGTCCGGCTCCCGATCTCCCCGTCATACCGTGGCCGGCCAGCCCGCCGGAGCAGTCGACGACCCGGCCCGCGCCGCAGTCTCCGACATCACCGCCCGGCGGCGGAGTGGACTCCCCGCCGACCGACGATCCGGGCGAGACGGTGACCACCCCGCCGGTGACGACGCCGCCAGTGACAACACCTCAGCCGCCCACCTCGGCACCGGGTGGGTCCACCGAACTCAGCCCTCCTCCGTCGACTCCGGGGAGTATCCCGACCACCGATGTCAACGGAACGCCGACGACCCCGGGCTTGAGCCCTCCCACCACCGTGTGGTCGCCCCCGCCGAACGCCGGGGCTTCGGACGAGGACACTGCGCAACCGACGCCGTCGCGCGCTCCGAGCACGTCGTCGACCACACAATCGGATACGGCCGGCGGAGCGACGACGCCGACTGCGTGACCGGACAGTTCGCTATCGGGCAGCGGTGACCCGACTGGTGGACACGGGCAGTCCCGGGTCGGTGGCCACCCGCAGATCCGACGGCTCGGCCCCTCGCGCGACGAGGTGGGCGCCGAGCGCCGCGATCATGACACCGTTGTCGGTGCACAGCCGCGGTCGTGGAATCCTGAGCGTCAAACCTGCTTGCTCACAGCGCGACCCGATGAGAGATCGAATGCGTGAGTTGGCCGTGGCGCCACCACCGAGGACGATGGTGTCGACACCGACGTCGGTCGCGGCGCGCACGGCCTTCATCGTCAACACATCGGCGACCGACTCCTGGAACGAGGCGGCCACGTCGGCGACAGGAACGGCGTCTCCCGCTCGCTGCCTGGCTTCGACGAATCGGGCCACGGCCGTCTTGACCCCGGAGAACGAGAAGTCGTATCGAGCATCGCGCGGTCCGGTCATACCCCGAGGGAACGCTATGGCGGTCGGATCCCCTTGCCGCGCAGCGTCGTCCAGAGCCGGACCACCCGGGTAGCCCAGGCCCAACAGCCGGGCCACCTTGTCGAACGCCTCCCCCGCGGCGTCGTCGACGGTCGTCCCCAACTCGACGATGGGCTCGCCCAGATCGTTCACGTGCAGAAGATGTGTGTGGCCACCGGAGACCAGAAGCGCCACGCAGGACGGCATCGGCCCGTGTTCGAGCGTGTCGACGGCGACGTGTCCACCGAGGTGATTCACCGCGTAGAACGGCACACCCCAGGCAGCCGCATAGGCTTTCGCTGCAGCGACTCCCACCAGAAGCGCTCCGGCGAGACCGGGTCCGATGGTGACGGCCACCGCGTCCGGTCGATCCAGGTCGGCCGCGGCGAGCGCACGCCGCATCGTCGGAACGATTGCTTCCAGGTGCGCGCGGGACGCCACCTCTGGAACGACGCCGCCGTAGCGCGCGTGCTCGTCGACACTGGAGGCGACCTCGTCGGCCAGGAGTTCGCACACTCCCGAGTCCTTCCATCGAACGATGCCGACTCCTGTTTCGTCACAGGAACTTTCGATCCCCATCACGTTCATGCGGTTGCACCTGCCCTCGGATCGGGCCGTTGCATCGTGTAAGCATCTGCGCCACTGGGTTGGTAATAGTTGCGGCGGGTGCCGACCACCACGAAGCCTTCTCGGACGTACAGTTCGATCGCGGGTGTGTTGTCGGTGCGCACCTCGAGAAAAACCGAACCGCCGTGAGCATCCGCTTCGCTCAGCAGTCGGTCCATGAGGGCGCCACCGATTCCGCGGCGATGCGCGCTCGGGTCGACACCGATGGTGTGCACCTCGGATTCCGCCGAGGTGCCGTGTCCGAGCAACGCGATTCCGGCGTACCCCAGAAGCTCTCCGTCTTCTCGCGCCGCGAAGTAACGATTGTGCGGCGCAGCGAGTTCGGAGAGAAACGCCTGTTCGGTCCACGGGTCGTCACCCGGAAACAGGATGCCCTCGAGTTCGGCGCACCGCGGCGCATCCGACCGGACCATCGGGGTGATGTCGACGCTCATCGGCCTGCTGCCTTTGCGGCCTCGCGCTCGGCGATCGTCTTGGCATCGGGCCTGCGCAGGTACAGCGGGATCAACGGCTCGGGGGTGATTCCCGACGTCAAACCGTCGGCTGCCGTCAGGACCAGACTCGCGGGTGTGGGCGACTCGGCTTCTGCCGCAGGGAGATCGAACAATCCGACATGCCCCGCAGATCCGGCGATCATGGTTGCGTCACCGGGATCGACCAGAGCGGGGGCACCCACGTCCGGGCCCGACACTCGCACGCCGGCTCGGTACCGCGCCGAATAGACTTCACGGCGGCGTGCGTCGGTGACCACGAGCAGCTCGGCCACGGTGTCGACCTGCACCGCGATGGCATCGAGACTGCACACGCCGTGCACCGGGACGCCGAGTGCATCACCGAATGCCGCGCCGGTTGCCATTCCGACGCGCAGGCCGGTGAACGGACCAGGGCCGACGCCGACGACGACGGCGTCGAGATCTGCAGGCGTCAGGTTTGCCTCGGCGAGGCATTCGAGAATGTTGGGCGTCAACACCTCAGCGTGCAATCTGGCATCGACGACGACTCGGGCTGCGAGGGTGTGCGCGACACCGCCCTCGAATCGGACGACACCGGAGGTCACAGCGGGCGTGGAGGTATCGACGGCGAGAACGAGCACGGTATCTCAGAGTACCCGCACGAGCACGGCGGGTCAGTGCTGGGCGATCCGCCGCACCTGTACACGACGAGTGTCGGACTCCGGATCACGACGGATGCGCACGGAGATGTGGGAATCGGCCAACTTCTCCACCAATCCCTCTCCCCACTCGACGACGACCACGGCGTCTGCGAGGTCGGAATCGAGGTCGAGCGCATCCAACTCGTCGAGCGCGGATTCGCCGGTCATCCCCAGTCGGTACGCGTCGACGTGAACCAACGTCACCGGATCGAGGCCCTCGCCCCGCCGGCCCGGTCGATGCTCGCGAGCGATGACGAACGTCGGTGAGCTGACACGTCCCTGGACGCCGAGACCCGCCGCGATGCCGCGTGTCATCGCGGTCTTGCCCGCACCGAGGGGGCCGTCGAGAACAACGAGGTCACCGGCGGTCAGGTGCCGGGCGAGTTGCTGTCCGAACGCTTCGGTGTCGGTCGCCGTCTCGAGAAGGCGCTCGGTGCCGTCGAACATGTCCGTGTCGGTGTCCGCGCCCGGGTCCGTGAGGTCAGACAATGCCCCTCCTACCGGATCGACGCTGTGCCCTCAGCTCCATGGCTCGGGTTCCGAGCCGCACCAGTGCGGCGTTCACCTTGTCCGGGAATTCGAGCTGAACGAGGTGGCCGGCCTGACGAATCCGCACCATCTCGGCTTCCGGAAGTGCATCGGCGAGCGCAACCGAACTGTCGAACGGAATGATCCAATCGTCGTCGCCGCACACGACCGTCGTCGGAATGCGCAGCAGCTCGGCGAGCGCATCGCTCTCGTCGTGCAGTTCCAACGTCTCGAGGAAGTTCACGATGGTCACGACAGAGGTGTCGTCGATCATCTTCTGCGAGAAATCCACCAGCCGCGGACTCACTCGCGTTCCGTAGGACGCCGCGCGCAGAACCGGTGCGATGAGCGTCTTCGCCGCGCCGCGGCCGAACTGTACGACGCCCGGCGAGGTGCGTACGGCCAGCCGGAACGCGTCGACCACCGGGTTGTCGAGGCTGCGACCGAGCCCTGTCTCCGCCAGGCCTGCCGCCGTCGTCGAGATCAATCCGACCCCGACGACCCGCTCACGGACCAGTTCGGGTTTCTGCCTTGTCATGGACAGGACGGTCATCCCACCCATCGAATGCCCGATCAGCATCAGGTGTCCTCGCGGCGCGACAGCGCGGATGACCGCGTCGAGGTCGAGGCCGAGCTGGGCGATCGTGCAACTCTCCGGCGTCGGGATCCCGGACTTGCCGTGTCCTCGCTGGTCGTAGAACACCATGCGCACCTTCGAGCCCCACTCCTGCTCGAGCGCCTGACGTTGGAAGTGCCACGACGCCATCCGCAGGCAGTACCCGTGGACGAACACTGCGGTGATGGGCGCGTCGGTGGGCCCGACTTCCCGCACGGCCAGCGGAACTCCGTCGTCGGCGATGACGATCGATCCTCGGTCGGCGTCCATCAGCTCGAGGTTCTCGCCTGCGAGCGGGTCCTTGTTGGACCTCAGCAAAGTCTCGCGCAGCGCGATCCCGACACTGCCGAAGATCCCGAAGCTCTCGGCCAACTTCACCGAGCAACCTCCTCGGTCGTGTCGGCGGCATGTCGCTCGGTCGACGCCGAGTCGGACCCGACGTAGCGTCTGCGTGCCCGTCCGCCTATCCCGGTGACCACCTCGTAGTGAATGGTGTCCAGTACGTCGGCCCATTCCTGCGCTACGGGGGCGTCGTTCTCGCCGGCGCCGAACAGCACCGCCGTGTCGCCTTCGACGACGGATCCGCCGTCGGGTCCGAGATTCACGACGAACTGGTCCATGCAGACTCGCCCGACCGACGGATACCGTCTGCCGTCGATGGTGACGTCGAACCGACCGCTGAGTGTGCGTCGCACACCGTCGGCGTAGCCCATCGGTATCAGCGCCACGACGGTGTCCTCGGGTGACGTCCACGTGTGGCCGTAGGACACGCTGTCTCCTGCCCGCACCTTCTTGATCAGCGCCACCTGCGCGGACACCGTCATCGCCGGGATCAGGTCGAACTGGCCCAGTTCGGGGATCGGCGACAGTCCGTACATCGCAATTCCCGGCCTGACCATGTCGAAGCGGAGATCGTGCCGTGTCACGGTGGCGGCGGAGTTGGACAGGTGAACGATCTCGGGTCGTACACCGGCCGCTGCGGCCCTGACGACGCTTTCCTGCAGCACCATCGCCTGCTGGTCGTTCAGCGGATGCCCGGGCTCGTCGGCGCACGCGAGGTGCGAGAACATGCCGCGAAAGTGAACGGACCCCTCGGCGACCGCGCCGCCGAGGACGGTCAACACGTCGTCGAGGTCCTGTGGTTCGATCCCGTTGCGGTTGAGTCCGGTGTCCACCTTGAGCGTGATTGCCGCGGTGGTACCGACGCGGCGTGCGGCGTCGACGACCGAGGCGAGTTGTGCGCGCGAGGACACTCCGATGCCGACCCCGGCCGTCAGTGCGGGCGCGAAATCGGTGTCCGAACGGTGCAGCCAGGACAGGATGGGCGCCGTGATCCCGGCATCACGCAGTGCGATGCCCTCTCCCACCGTGGTGACTCCCAACTCGGAGGCACCTGCCGCGAGTGCAGTCCGCGCCACCTGGACGGCACCGTGGTTGTATCCGTCCGCCTTCACCACGACCATCGTTGCGGCGTTCTCCGCGTGTTCACGAAGCACACCGACGTTGTGCGCGATTGCTGCGAGGTCGATCGTCACCGACCCGCCCGCACCGGTGTCCGCTTCCTCGGCATCCACCGTTGACGCACTCACGTTGTCCACAGCACCCGATAGTGCCACCACTGCGACGCGATCGTGCATCGGGTCCGTGGAGATCTGTGAACGATCACGCACGCCCTGTGACCGAACGAACAGTTCGGATTGCGTCGGACACTGCCCCCAGCAGCGGACTCGCGGAGATCGGAGCGGCGAACTCGCCGCCGCGACCGTGTGCCGCTGTCGCGGCGGCCAAAGCGTGGACCCGCGCCGCGCAAGCTGCCGCGGTGACCGTGTCCAGTCCGGATGCCAGGAGGGCACCCAGAATCCCGGCCAGCACGTCGCCCGAGCCCGCCGTCGACGCGGCCGACCCGCCGGCATCGCTCACCACCACGGCACCGTCGGGACCCGCGATCACGGTTGCGCGACCTTTGAGAAGAACACTCACACCCCACGTCGACGCGAGTTCCCGCACGGCAGAGACCCGATCGGAGCCGGGAGCCGCACCGGTCAGACGCTCGAACTCACCGGCATGCGGGGTCAGCAGCGTCGGCGCGGTGCGTCCGCGAACCAGCTCCGGCGACGACGACAGGATCGTGAGAGCATCGGCATCGACGACGACGGGCAGGTCCGACGTCAGGACCTGCGACAACACGTCACGGGACGAGGTGTCGGTGCCGAATCCCGGGCCGACCACCCAGGACTGAACCCGTCCTGCTTCCTTCATTCCGGTTGCCGCCACGACTTCCGGATAGTGCGTTACCACGTCCGCCGCAGCGCTTCCGA
The DNA here is from genome assembly GCF_002259345.1 of Rhodococcus sp. 06-156-4. Lineage (NCBI taxonomy): Bacteria > Bacillati > Actinomycetota > Actinomycetes > Mycobacteriales > Nocardiaceae > Rhodococcus > Rhodococcus sp. 06-156-4. The sequence goes on from NZ_NPGB01000036.1 coordinate 43,130, forward strand.
CGTATCTGACCATCCCGGACGTCGCAGCGACCGCGGCTCCGGAGCACAGGATCGCAGCGCCCGGGTACTGCGCGCTGCCCGCGAGGACCCCGACGACTCCCTGCGTGTACTTGTCGTCGGTCGCGGCGGGAACGGGCCATCGAGCACCGACGTCGGGCGGCTCGAATGCTCGCAGGTACGGCGATCCGAGTTTCAGGCCCAGTTCGACGACGTCGACTCTGCCGCAGTATGGGACGGCCAGCACGTGGGCCGGCTTGCGCGCACCGAAGGCCACCGTCACGTCGGCTCGGACGGCCGGGCCGTCCACCGCACCGGTTGTCGGATCGACACCGCTCGGAATGTCGGCCGCCACTATCGGAGCCGACACGCGCGAGACCACGTCGGCGGCCTCGGGCCGCAGCGGTCCACGACCGGAGATCCCCACCACGGCGTCGACGACGACGTCCGGCCGACCGGGCGAATCCACGATCCGCCCGCCCGCGCGGCGGAACGCGGCGAGACCGGCTGCGTGCGTGCGCTCCGGGCTGAGCAGCACAGCGCTGACCGCCACGCCCCGACGTCGCAGCATCGCGCCCGCCCAGAGCCCGTCGCCGCCGTTGTCCCCCGATCCGACGAGCACGCACACGTTGCGCCCGACTACCCCGGAAGTCCTGCTGTGCAGTTCCGCCGCGACCACCCCGGCCAGTCCGTGCGCGGCACGCCGCATGAGGGCACCGTCGGGCAGTGACTGCATCAGCGGACGCTCGGCGTCACGAACCTGGTCGGGTGTGTAGTAGCTGCGCACGATGCCTTCCTGCCGGATCTATTCGACGGTGACGGACTTCGCGAGGTTCCGAGGTTTGTCGACGTCGTATCCGCGAGCCTGTGCCACCTCGGCTGCGAACACCTGCAGCGGAACCGTCGAGAGCAACGGTTGCAGCAGGGTCGGAGCGGCGGGGATCTCGATGAGATGGTCCGCGAACGGCCTGACTGCCTCGTCCCCTTCTTCTGCGATGACGACGGTGAGCGCACCGCGAGCCTGGACCTCGCGGATGTTGGACAGCAGTTTCGAGTGCAGGACCGCGCGGCCCTTCGGCGACGGCATCACGACGATGACCGGCACGCCGTCCTCGATCAGCGCGATGGGGCCGTGCTTGAGTTCACCCGCGGCGAATCCCTCCGCGTGCATGTAGGCCAGCTCTTTGAGCTTCAGCGCACCCTCGAGTGCCACGGGATATCCGACGTGCCGGCCGAGGAACAGGATCGTCGGCGTGTGGGCGAGCTCGCGCGCGAGCACCCGTACCGGCTCCACGGTGTCGAGCACTCGCTGCACCAGCTCCGGCATCGATTCGAGGTCGGCGTACTCGCGAGCGACCTCGTCGGGGTACTTGGTACCGCGGGCCTGGGCGAGCGCGAGTCCGACGACATAGTTCGCGGTGATCTGCGCGAGGAAGGCCTTGGTCGAGGCCACTCCGATCTCGGGTCCGGTCCGGGTGTAGACGACCGCGTCGGCCTCCCGAGGAATCTGCGATCCGTTGGTGTTGCAGACAGCCAGTACCTTGGCGTTCTGCTCTTTCGCGTGCCGCACCGCTTCCAATGTGTCCGCAGTCTCGCCGGACTGGGAGATGGCCACCACCAGCGTCGACCTGTCCAGCACCGGATCCCGGTACCGGAACTCGCTCGCCAGTTCCACCTCGACCGGCAGCCTCGTCCAGTGTTCGATCGCGTACTTGGCCAACAGGCCGGAGTGGTACGAGCTTCCGCAGGCGACCACGAACACCTTGTCGACGTCACGCAACTCCTGATCGGACAGTCGCTGCTCGTCGAGGACGATCCGACGATTCTCGAAGTGACCGAGCAACGTGTCCGCGACGGCGGCCGGCTGTTCCTGGATCTCCTTGAGCATGAAGTAGTCGTAACCGCCCTTCTCGGCGGCAGCGAGATCCCAGTCGATGTGGAAGGGGCGGCCCTCTGCAGGGCTCCCGTCGAAATCGGTGATCGTGTAGCCCTCGGCGGTGATGACGACCACCTGGTCCTGACCGAGCTCCACCGCGTCACGCGTGTGCTCGATGAACGCCGCGACATCCGATCCGAGGAACGTCTCACCCTTGCCGACACCGACGACGAGCGGAGTGGAACGACGAGCAGCGACGATGGTGTCCGGATGATCGGAGTGCGTGAAGACCAGCGTGAACGCGCCCTCGAGTCGACGGAGAACCCTCTTGGCGCTCTCGACGAAGTCACCCGCAGTCGGGCCGTCTGCATACGCCGCGGCGACGAGGTGAACCGCCACCTCGGTATCGGTGTCGGAGGAGAACTCGACGCCCGTGGACTCCAGCTCGGCGCGCAGGGGGCCGAAGTTCTCGATGATGCCGTTGTGCACGACCGCCACCGAGCCGCTCACGTCGCGGTGCGGATGCGCGTTCCGGTCCGTCGGCCGCCCGTGCGTTGCCCATCGCGTGTGGCCCATGCCCGACGTTCCGACGAACTTCTCCGCACCGACCTCGTCGAGCTCCGCTTCGAGATTGGCGAGACGACCGGCCTTGCGTTCGACTGCGGTGTTGCCGTTTCCGTCCAGAATGGCGATGCCTGCAGAGTCGTAGCCCCGGTACTCCATGCGCCTGAGCGCCTCGACGACAACACCCAACGCCGGGCGGTGGCCGACATATCCCACGATTCCACACATGGTGGTTCAGGGTACCCGCCACCGGACCCCGATCAGCGTGGCGCTTGCTCGTTCTCTGCCCCGTACCCACGTAGTTCCGCTCCGATCCGATAGCGTTGCCGCTGTGTCGACATCGAAGAAGCTCGCCGCCCAGCTCGGGAAACGTGGTCCTCACCCAGTGCTCCGCGGCAACCTCGCGTTGGCGGGCCAGCCCGGCGTCGTGTTCACCCCGGCCACGGGCTACAACCTGCCTGCGGTCGCGTTCGGCCACGGCTGGCTGTTGAGTGCCGAACGGTACGCGGACACGCTGAAGCACCTGGCGTCGTGGGGCATCGTCGCCGCCGCTCCGGACACCGAGCGCGGACCGGTTCCGTCACACCGCGGGCTGGCAGCCGACCTCGCCACAACCCTCGACATCGTCACCGGAGTGCGGCTCGGAACCGGAGACATCAGCGTTCACCCGGACAAACTGGCGGTGGCCGGCCACGGCATGGGCGCCAGCATCGCGGTACTCACCGCTGCAGCGCGATCGGACGTCAAGGCCGTCGCTGCTCTGTACCCGGCGCCGTCGGCACCGAGCGCCGAGGACGCGGCAGCGACGCTCGACATCCCGAGCATCGTCCTGGGTGACGCGGCCCTGGCCGACTCGTTGAACGACAACACCGTGTCTCTCGCAGGTGCACTGCGTTCCCCCACGACGTTCCGGCGTCTGGACAAGGCGTCGTCCGACGGAATCGTCGAGGGCCGGCGACTGCTGAGCCCCCTCGGAGTCGGCGGGACGGAGAAGTCGACCGTCCGAACCACCCGCGCTCTCCTGACCGCGTTCCTGTTGTTCCACCTCACCGGCGAAGAGCAGTACGCCGAACTCGCCGGAGCGGGTGAGCTGAAGGGAACGCGAGTCGTCGATCCGCACGCGCCGGTCCAGGACCAGCCGAAGCCCAACCCGTTGACCGCGATCCGTGGCGTGATCGGCCGCTGAACTCGCTGCGGAACCGCCGCCGGGTCAGACCAACCAACTCCTGGTCTCCGCCTGGTGCGGATCTCCCTGTCCGTTCTGTCCGTCGCTGCGGTCCTGCCCGGTCACCGGCCGGACAGTGCGGTCGTGCTGCGCTGGTGTCAGGAACGACGCCGTACGGTACTCGTCCTCCTCCCACGACGCGGGCCGATGTACGTCGGACCCCGGCGAGGGCCCTGTAGCTGCCGCCGCGACCGGGTCCGCCTCGAAGTCACGCGTCAGGACACGTCTGACGACGTCCTCGTATCCGCGGCCCGCGGCCTCGATCGATTCCGCGCATTCCAGGGATGCGCGGTCCATTCGTTCCCGCCACCACCGGCCCGAATCCAGAAAGGGCTGATTCATGACGGTCCCGCCTGGGTCACAGGGGGCCCGCCTGGGTCAGACGAGCACCGGAACCAGCGGGTGCGGGTGCGGGCATGTCCGGCTCTGAAGTAACCGGTAGTTCGGGTGTCGGTGGTTCGGGTGTCGGCGGTTCGGGTGTCGGTAGTTGTGCTGGTGGGAGGTCCGGCGCAGGCGCCTGCCCGGTTCCGGACGCGGCGGATTCAGAGGGGAGCGCGGTGGCTTCCGGTGGAAGCGCAGGTGGCCCCGGTGCGGGAGCGGGAGGCTCCGGGTTCGTCGTGCACTCGACGATCGGAAGACCGAACGGTCCCGGCTTCAGTTCGAAACGACGACTCTCGCCGTCGGGAGTTCCGAGCTGCAACGCCACATTCCCATTGTGCGCCAACGACAATCGAGCACTGTGCCCGTCGAACGCAGCCTCGACATGTCCACGTTCGACGTCGCCGCCCGCAACGGGTGGCGGCATGACGGGCGGTCCGGGAGCGAATGGGGAGACCGGATGATTCTGTGCGACGGATGGATCCGGTCGTTCGTCGGGCCGATTCCGCTCGGTCGTGTCGGCTGGGTCGCCCGCATCGGACGGCCCCGGGCTTCGCGGTGCGTCGTTCGATTCCGCTGGCGGCAAAAGGTTTTCACCGACGCCGTCGGGTGAGCTCAGACGATCGAGAAGAACCTCGATTGCCGCCTCGGTACGTTCGACCATCTCGGCGCCGGAGCGCTCGATGGCGGCGATGATGTCCTTGCCGCTCGGAACCTCACCGAGCAGCGACTCGAGACCGGCGCGTATCTCCGACGGATCGATCCGGCGCTCACCGGAGGTGGCGGGATCGCCAGGAACGGCGACGTTTCCAGGGGTGATCGGAGCCGATCCCGGTTGGCTGTCGACGACGTCCGGCCCGAACTCCTGCACGCGTGCCGGCAGGACCACTCCGTCGTGCCGAGGATCGGGAGGGTTCTGCTGAGCGGGAGGCAGGGTCTGGGTGCCCCCTCCCCCGTCTGCTCGTCGGTTCGGACCGTCGCAACCCCACGGGGGCTGCGGGGCGGACGGGAACGGCTCGGACCGAACGGCTTCGGCGACCAGTGCCACGGTCGTCAGGTGGTCCCGCACTGCCTGATCGATGGATGAGCAGATGTCCGTGAAGGTTCGGCACGCAGCCGAGACCACGGGAACCAGAACCGTGCGCAGCCACTCGTCGCACACGTCCCGAGCGTTCTGCATCAACTTCCGTGGTGCGGAGTCGGCAGACAGCGGTCCGTTGGATGCAGGCCAGTCGAACACCGGCAGCATGTCCACCAGCGCATCCGCGGCTTGTTTCGCGCGATCCAACGACGTCGGGTCCGCAAGGTCCACCGTCGCGACCGTGTCGATACGCTCGACGATCTCCAGCATCTTGCCGTCGATCGCTCCCCACTCGGACGCGACGGTCGGATCGAACCGGGCCGTCTCCGACGCCTTCTGCTCCACCGCTCCGCGAATCCTCTCGGCGGCCTGACCGAGCACCTGTGCCAGCTGTTCGGTCGCGAGCACACGCTGATCGGCCAACGTCGTGTCCGATGCGATGTCGGCAACCGCGGACTCCGCGGCAGAGCCGACCCAGGCCTGAGCGAGGTCGCCCAAGAGTGCGCGTTGCTTGTCGAGCTCTCGCCGAGCCGACACGACGCCGTCGCCGAGAAGCCGCGCGTCCTCGGACAGTACCGCCAGGTCGAGCCCACGCTGTTGGTCGTACCGCGCGCACAGGGCCGGGTACGCCCACGCTGTGTCGGCTGTGAGTCGGTGCAGGATCGGCAGGTACCTCTCGAAGTACAGAAGGCCCACTGCCCCCGCGTCGAGGATCTCGTCGACACTGCGTCCGGTGGGACTCACCGCGGACCTTCCGCGGTCGCGATCGCCCACGACGTCCGGCCGTCGGCGGCCTGGTAGGCGTCGAGGACGGCACGCAGGGACACCGCATTGTCCTCGACGGTCTCGCTCCACCGCCGAATTCCCGTCTCCACGCCGTCGTACCCTGCGGCGATGCGCAGACCGACGTCGCCGTAGTCACGACCGGCCGCGGCCGGCCCGAACGACAGTGTCGTCGCCACCAGAGCTACATCCGCCACCGTCCGGGAGGACGCGTCCAACTCCACCGCCACCCGACCGACCTTCTCGATGTCGATTTCCATACTCGGACGTTCCCCCATGTCGACGAACTGCTCGGCACCCGTTCGGTGCTCCTTCTCTGTTCGACGCAGCCCGAGAACATTCGGTTCCACCGTGCCCAGGTATCGTCCGATAACAAGAACCCGCCGGGTCACAGTGAGCCAGCGGAAAGACTCGACATCGGATAGCACCTACCTGCGAGGAGTCCCATGCACATCGGAACCATGTTGAATTATTCGGGCGGGTTCAACGAGACCGTCGCCGAGGTCGCGGAGCTGGAGAAGGCCGGGGTCGACATCATCTTCGTCCCCGAGGCGTACTCGTTCGACGCCGTCAGCCAGCTCGGGTTCCTCGCCGCCAAGACGTCGACGATCAAGATCGCGTCGGGCATCTTCCAGATCTACACCCGCACGCCGTCGCTGACGGCGATGACGGCAGCCGGCTTGGACTACGTCTCCGACGGCCGGTTCGTTCTGGGCCTCGGCGCATCGGGACCTCAGGTGGTCGAGGGATTCCACGGCGTCAAATACGACGCGCCGATCGCTCGGACCAGGGAAGTGATCGACATCTGCCGCCAGGTGTGGCGCCGCGAGAAGGTCGAACACCAGGGCAAGTACTACCAGATCCCCCTTCCCGCCGAGAAGGGCACCGGTCTCGGAAAGCCACTCAAGCTGATCAATCACCCTGTGCGCGAACGCATCCCCGTGGTCATCGCAGCATTGGGACCCAAGAACGTGGAGTTGACGGCCGAAATCGCCGAAGGCTGGCAGCCGATCTTCTACTTCCCCGAGAAGGCAGAGCAGGTCTGGGGTGACGCCCTGGCCGCAGGCAAGGCCAAGCGCGATCCGTCGCTCGGCGACCTGCAGGTGTTCGCGAGCCCGACGCTCGCCATCGGTGACGACGCCGAGAAGTTCCTGCCCTGGGTGAAGCCGCATCTCGCCCTCTACATCGGCGGAATGGGCGCAAAGGGCAAGAACTTCTACAACGACCTGGCGCAGCGATACGGCTACGAGGCCGAAGCCGAGAAGATCCAGGACCTCTACCTCGCGGGAAAGAAGGAGGAGGCCGCGGCGGCTGTACCCGACGAGCTGGTCCGCGCCGTCAACCTGATCGGTCCCGAAAGCTACGTCAAGGAGCGTGTCGCCGCGTTCGCCGAAGCCGGGGTCACCACGCTGAACGTAGCGCCACTTGCCGAGAACACCGCCGGCCGCGTCGCGCAGCTGACCAAGCTACGGGAACTGACGGCCTGACCACCGGTCAGACCTGGCCGACCCGGCTCGCCAGATCCTCGGCGAGCCGGTTCGCCAGATCCACCTCGGCAGCTTCCACCATCACCCGCACCAACTGCTCGGTTCCACTGGGGCGCAGCAGGACTCGCCCGGAGTCACCCAGGATCCGTTCCGCCTCGGACACCGCATCCAGAACAGCCGGGGCCGACGCGACAGCGCGCTTGTCCGACACCTTCACGTTGATCAGCACCTGAGGCAGCGTCGTCATCACCGATGCCAGGTCGGCCAAGGAACGTCCGGTCTCGGCCATCCGCCCCATCAACAGCAAGGCCGTCAGAACGCCGTCGCCGGTGGTACCGAACGACGGAATCACCACGTGCCCGCTCTGTTCGCCACCGAGCGCGTATCCGCCTGACCGCAGCTCCTCGAGCACGTACCGGTCACCGACCGCGGTGGTACGGACCGAGATCCCTGCCTCGCGCATCGCGATGTGCAGGCCAAGGTTGCTCATCACGGTGGCAACCAGCGTGTCGTCGGTAAGGACGCCCGCGTCCTTGAGACCGACGGCAAGGACGGCCATGATCGCGTCGCCGTCGACGATCGCACCCGTCGAGTCGACGGCGAGGCACCGATCGGCGTCGCCGTCGTGTGCGATTCCCAGGTCGGCGCCGTGCTCCACGACGGCCTTCTGCAGGTCCTCCATGTGAGTCGATCCGCACCCGTCGTTGATGTTCAGACCGTCGGGGTCGGCGTTGATGGCGATCACGTCGGCACCTGCCTGCGCATAGATCGCGGGTGCAACCACCGAGGCCGCCCCGTGCGCGCAGTCGACGACAACGGTCAGCCCGTCGAGACTATGAGTCGACGCACGTCCGACGTGCGCGATGTATCGACCCGCGGCGTCCGACGATGCGCGGACGCGGCCGATTCCTGCACCTGTCGGCGCGGCGCCCTGCAAATCGCCTGCGATGTGCGCTTCGATTCGATCCTCGACATCGTCGTCGAGCTTGTGGCCGCCCGCGGCGAAGATCTTGATTCCGTTGTCCGGCATGGGATTGTGCGATGCCGAGATCATCACACCGAGTGCGGCACCGAGGTCTGCGGTGAGGAATGCGACTGCGGGCGTGGGAAGAACCCCGACGTCGACGACGTCCACTCCGGACGCTGTGAGCCCGGCAGTGACTGCAGCGGTGAGCATTTCGCCGCTCGCACGAGGATCACGTCCTACCACCGCGACGGGAGTCGTACCCGGCGAGCTGGGCGCGAGAACCGCGGCCGCAGCCTTGGCCACCTTCAACGCCAACTCGGGGGTGAGCAGGTCGTTGGCCAGCCCCCGTACTCCGTCGGTACCGAACAGTCGAGTCATGCGGGCATGTCCCCCTTCGCCGAAATGAGCATGCGGTCGCTCCGCAGGCTCCGCTCGAATGGAGCATGCGGTCGCTCCGCAGGCTCCGCTCGAATGGAGCATGCGGTCGCTCCGCAGGCTCCGCTCGAATGGAGCATGCGGTCGCTCCGCAGGCTCCGCTCGAATGTAGAACTGTCGAACAAACGCCGCGAGGGCAGGCATCCGATACTTCGTGGACGCCTGCCCTCGCGGGTAGAACTGTGCGGCGCGTCAGCGCTTGGAGTACTGCGACGCCTTACGTGCCTTCTTCAGGCCGTACTTCTTACGCTCGACTGCACGAGCATCACGCGTGAGGAAGCCGGCAGCCTTCAGCGGCGGGCGATCCTCGGGGGTGACCTCGATCAGGGCGCGAGAGATGGCCAGACGCAGCGCGCCTGCCTGTCCGGACGGTCCGCCACCGTGCAGCAGTGCAACGATGTCGAAGGACTCCGCACGATCGACGAGCACCAGCGGAGCCTTGATGAGCTGCTGGTGAACCTTGTTCGGGAAGTAGTCCTCTAGGCTGCGGCCGTTGAGCTTGAATCCGCCGGTGCCCGGAGCGAACCGGACGCGAGCGACAGCTTCCTTACGACGGCCGACGGTCTGAACCGGGCGGTCGAACAGGATGGGCGCGGGAGCGGCGGCAGCTGCCTCGATCTCCTCGACGACCTCGGGCTCTTCCACGGAGACGAACTCGTCCGCGGCGATCTCCACTGCCTCTTCTGGGATTTCCTGCGACGTCACGTCATTTCCCTCCGGCGCCGTCACTGGGACACCTGCTTGATCTCGAACGGAACGGGCTGCTGAGCTGCGTGCGGGTGGTTCGGTCCCGCGTACACCTTGAGCTTGCCCGCGATTGCATTACCGAGCTTGTTCTTGGGGATCATGCCCTTGACGGCCTTCTCCACGAGACGGTCCGGGTTGTTCTCCAACACCTGACGAGTCGAACGCGACTTCAGTCCGCCCGGGTGGCCGGAGTGGTGGTGGTGGAACTTGCCGTCGAGCTTGTTGCCACTGATGGCAACCTTCTCGGCGTTGACGATGATGACGAAATCGCCACCGTCGACGTTGGGTGCGTAGGTCGGCTTGTGCTTGCCGCGCAGCAGAGTCGCGGCCTGGACGGCAAGGCGTCCGAGCACGACGTCCGTGGCGTCGATCACATGCCAAGTCCGGGTGGTGTCCCCGGCCTTCGGGCTGTATGTAGACACGTAAAAGTCCTGTCTTCATGATGTCGCTGCTGGCCAAGACGTATTGATGACCTCGGCGGCCAGTTGAGACCCGAGATCAAGGAGTCGGCCGCGCAGCATTGTGCGCGGCGTTCCCATACACGCCAACGAGGGACGATACCGGCTGCGTGGCCCCCAGGTCAAAACGCCCGTCGACCGGAAGGTGCGCCCGACTCACCGTGCACGGACGCACCGGATACAGCGGCGTGCCGCGGGCAATGCGTCGAGACGAGCGTCGGCGATGCATTCTCCGCACCGTTCGCAGATCCCGTAGGTGCCGGACGCCACGCGTTCCGTGGCTGCATCGAGCTCGCGCAACTCCAATTCCGCATCGCGGGCAAGCGACGCGACCGTGGCACGCTCGAACGCGATGGTCGAACCCTCCGGGTCGTGTTCGTCGTCGTCGGTGGACCACCGTGAGCCCTCGACGATCGCGGCGAACTGAGACCGCAGAGACTCCAGCCGAGCAGCGACGACCGACCTCGCCTCCTCGATCCTGCCCAGCTGATCCGTCACGCGGTCCAGTGAACATCGCGCGGCGTTCGATGGAAACCCCCGCGTCACCGACAGTCCGGCGCACACGCAATTCGGCCCCGAAGTCGCGAGGACGTCGGGGCCGAATGGACGACGAAGATCAGGAGAAGCGCGCGCGGTTGGCCGCTTCCTGCTCCTGCATCCGCTGGTTGCCGGAGTTCACCGCGCCGATCAGGCTCTGCAGAACGCCGTTGAGTTCGGCCTGCGCAGCGTTCCACTCGTTCTGCTTGACCTGGTACTGATCGGAGTCGGCACCCTGCCACGTCGCGACGAGCGGCTGGATGGACGACTTGACGTCGTCGAGCTTCTCGTTGAGCTGCGACCACTTGGTGGTCATGCCGCCGGCCAGATCGCCGATCGCACCGAAGTTGTACTTGATTTCACCGCTGGTCATCGTTTCCTCGCATTCGTGTCCATCGACTTCAGGCCGACGAGTTGATTGGTCCGTACGTTCGAGAGCCGAGCGCGAGCGATCAGAGGTTCAAGCTGCTCGCGACGGAGTTGAGCTGAGACGTGTTGTCCTGCTCCGACTGGTCGTACTGCACACCACTGGTCTTGATCGACTCCCCGATGCCGGACAGAGCGTTCTCCAGCTTGTTGGCGCTGGAATCCCAGTTGGTCATGACCTGGGCGAATGTCGTCGATGCCGAACCCTGCCAGATACCGGACGCCGCGTGGTTCACATCGCCGCGCAGCGCGGACAGCAGATCGTGAATTTCGCCTCGCAGGCCGTCGACCTTTGCAGACACTGCGAGCATGGTCTGAATATCGGTTTGTGCCATGTCGACCCCTTCGTGTTCATCGGTGTCGAGCACTCTGGTGAATGCTCGGTCGAGGCACCGGTTCGCCATGGCGTACCAGCAGATCTCCCCCTACATCTGATTGGACGCACCCGGCCGGTGGTTCGGTTCCATCGGATCCGAAGAATCTTCGAAGCGATGTGCGAATCTACCGAGCCGGCGAGACGGACAGGCTCGACACCGCCCGCGCACAGTCGTCGATCAACGCGTCCGCGAAGCCCGCAGAACTCTGGCATCCGATGCTGACCTGCAGCCCGCCGTCGACGAAGACGTGCCATTGCACCGTCGAGCCGTCGGGCGGGTTCTCCACGTACGAGATTCCTACTCGCTCACCGAAATCGGTCGCGGCGGTGAATTCCACGATCGACCCGTCGTCGCTGCGCGCGTCGAGTTGTCGCTGCAGATCCTCGGCCACCGAATCCAACGATGCACCCGGTGTCAGTTCCGTCGAGGAGAGGACGATCCGCCGCTCGGGAAAGTCCGGCGGTATCAACAGAATTCGCGTCTGCTCGCTGCGCGTCGTCCAGGTCGCAGGCCCGGCGATACTGACTCTCCCGAACTCCGACCGTGAGACCGGGTCCGGCGTCGAATTCGGTGTCGACACGGGCGTCGAGCGCTCGGCGGCCCGCGTCGACGATCCGGCTACCGGCGGCTCGGACGTCGGCGCCACTGCCGGGACGGGTCGAGAGGATGCAGGCTGGGCGGAAACAGGCTGGGCGGAAGGTACAGGTTTCTCCGCGCGGAACACGAAGAACACCAGCCCGCCGAGCAGGAGGACGAGAGCCAGCGCGCCGACAGCCGGCGCGGGAACACGGCGCGTCGGAGGCGACGGCGCGGTCGCCTCGGTCAACCACGCCGCGGCTCGGCCCAACGGCACCGGCGGGTGCACCGTGGGATCTACTCGAAAGTCACCGGCCCCCACTTCACCGCGCACCCCGGCCGCGTAGATGTCTGCTGCGAACGGACTGGCCCAGTCGGGGGTGTCCGCGGCCGGCTCGTACGCCGAGCCCGCGTCTGCCGAACGGTACGAATCCCCGGGTGCGTCACCCGGATCCGACAGTCCGACGGCGGCCGCCATCGATCGAACGACGGTCGGACCCGTCGCACGGTGAATCCGATACGCGTGCAGGTCGTCCGACGCTGGCTCGCCGACGCCGGGTCCGGTGAGTCCGGGCAGGACGGGTTCGTCGCCTGTCGTCGAGAGGACGAAAACGTCGACTCGTCCACGCCTGGGTTCGGCCGCGACGAGAGCAGCCACACGGTCGAGAACGGAGCGGCTCGCGGCGGCGTCGACATCGATGTCTCTGCTGCCCACCGCGTCCCAGCGCACATCGCGAACGTAGCCGTGTGGCTGCCCGTCGACCCCCGGCTCGTCTCGCCGTCGATCGAGACCGACGACGACCGAGCTGAGATCGTCGACCTCGACGACCACAGCAGTCTCGGGGGCACGCTCTCCGAGCGATCGAACGACCGCCGTCGCGGAGTCGATCACCGTCACCTCACCGGCCGAGGAACGGACGGCTCGCCGTACGACGTCGCGGCGGGCGTCACCCCACGCCGACGGACACGCGATCTCGAGCAGGTCCACGTGGCCCACGACGCCGGACCGTGCGAGTGCGTCGCCCACGATTCCGCCGAACACGCGAGCCGTGGGCACTACGGTCGATCCGACGAGTACGGCTTCGTCGTCGACGAACGACCACGGTCGCCGCTCGGTCTCGGAGACGGCCGCTGCATGCTCGGCTGCCACGTCCGGCGGATCGGAGCGCAGGAAGAGCAGGGTGCCCTCGTCCATCGTCAGCGCGATGTCGAACCTGGTGCACTGCACTCCGGCCGCCGAACTCACCAGCACGGACACGCAATCCTCACCGAGGTGAACTGCGGCATAGGTTCCAGCGGAGTCGGCGGCCCGCACTCTCATGCCGGGGACCAGGCCAGTTGCACGAGCGACTGTCCACGCCGGTCCACCAACATTCCCCGTCCCGGCGGCATCGGCGACGGTTTGACCGTTCCGACGAGGTTGCCCTCGTCACGAGAGCCGCTCATCACCAACCCCGGTGACACGAGATCGCGGATGCGCGAGATCACCGGGTCGTACATCGTCCGCGAGGCTCCGCCGGACCGCCGCGCGACGACGAGGTGCAGGCCGATGTCTCGCGCGTGCGGAAGGTATTCCGTCAACGGCGTCAGGGGATTTCCCGACGCGGTGGCCACGAGATCGTAATCGTCGACGATCACGAAGATGTCCGGCCCGGTCCACCACGACCGTTCGCGAAGTTGCTGCGACGTGACGTCCGGGCCTGGCATGCGTTCGGCCAGTTTGGACGCCAGCTCGGTCATCATGGTGGTCAGAACCGGCTGCGACGCGGCGTATCCGGCCAGATGATCGGTGTCCACCAGACCGAGCATCGTCCGTCGATAGTCCGCGAAGATGATCTTGACCTGCTGAGGCGTGTTCGCTTCCACGAGTGAGGAGCTGATGGACTTCAGCAACGACGTCTTTCCGCATTCGGTGTCTCCGAACACGAGGAAGTGGGCTTGCTCGGCGAAGTCGATCGCGACGGGTTTCAGTTCGGCCTCGTCGATGCCGAGCGGAACCCACAGCTCCGCGACGTCTCCGCGCACCCGCGGCCATCGACCGACCAGTACCCGCCTGAGGTCCGCGAGGGGCAAGCTGTCCGGAAGCATGCGTACGGCAGGAGCGGCTCTGTCGCCGTATCGAGCCGAAACACTGCGCAGCGCAGCGGTGATTCCTGCGCCCAAATCCGTGGTCGACGACGCACCGTCGAGGCGCGGTAGGCCGATCAGCAGGTGCAGCCCGTCCTTCGTGATTCCGCGGCCGGGCCTGTTCTCCGGCACCCTGGCCGCCTTGACCCGTCCGAACTCCGAGTCCGATGCGTCACCGAGACGGAGCTCGATTCGAGTACCGATCAGGTCCTTCGTCGCGGGCCGGATCTCGGCCCACCGCGTCGCAGTGACGACGAGATGGACGCCGTACGACAGCCCCTGCGCGGCGACGGCGGCGAGCTGCTGCTCCAGCGGCTCGAAATCCGTTCTGATGCTCCCCCACCCGTCGATGACCAGGAACACGTCTCCGAACGAATCCTCGGGATCGACGGGATGCTCGGTCCGTCGGCGTCTGAATTCGGCCATCGAATCGATACCCCGTTGGCGGAAGAGACGCTCACGGCGACTGATCACCGACGTCACCTCGGCGACCGTGCGACGAACACGATCGACGTCGAGCCTGCTCGCCGTCGAGCCCACGTGAGGGAGGTCGATCAATGCGTTGAGGGTTCCACCGCCGAAATCGAGGCAGTAGAACTGCACTTGCTCCGGCGTGTGCGTCGACGCCATGGACATGATCAGAGTGCGCACGGCAGTCGACTTTCCGGTCTGGGGACCACCGACTATCGCCAGATGCCCCTGTGCGCCGGACAGATCGACCTGCAGGAGATCTCGGCGCTGATCGAACGGTCGGTCGACGATGCCGATCGGTGCCCGCAGCGTCGCCGGTCGCTGGGCGAGCGCCGCCGGATCCGTGGCTCCGACCAGGCTGTCGAGCGCCGGCGACCGGTCGAGCGGAGGGAGCCAGACGTCGTGAGCCGGGTTACCGTGCCCACGAACACGTTCGACGACGACGTCCAGAACCGTACGGACGTCCTGAGTGTCGTCCACGCTCGTGGCGCCGTCCGCCAGGAGGTCCGCGGTGTCGACCGGGTGCGTTTCCTCCACCTCGCGCGCCCGGTCGCCGGGCGAAACCGGTACGGGGAACGCACCGAACAGCTTCGGAACGATGTCGACGTCCGTACGTCCGTTCACCTGACGTGCCGTACGCGGACGAACGTACGGACCCGACACGTAGGACGCCGCGAACCGCATGATCTCGGCAGAGTCGCACTTGAGGTAGCCCGCGCCGGGTTGCGCCGGCAGGTGGTAGGCGTCGGGAACCCCCAGGACCGTCCGAGACTCGTTCGCCGAGAACGTCTTCAATCCGATCCGGTACGACAGGTGGCTGTCCAGCCCGCGAAGCTTGCCTTCCTCGAGTCGCTGACTGGCCAGCAACAGGTGCATGTGCAGCGATCGCCCGAGACGTCCGATGGCGACGAAGAGATCGGCGAATTCCGGCTGCTGACTGAGCAACTCCGAGAATTCGTCGACGACGATGAACAGTGCGGGCATCGGCGCCAGGGCCGCGCCGGACGATCGGGCTTTCTCGTAGTCCGTGACGTTGGCGAAGTTACCGGCGTCTCGGAGGAGTTCCTGACGGCGGTTCATCTCACCGGCCAGCGCATCCTTCATCCGGTCCACGAGTGCGAGGTCGTCGGACAGGTTGGTGATCACGGCGGCGACGTGCGGCGCGTCCTCGAGCCCGGCGAACGTCGCGCCACCCTTGAAGTCCACGAGGACCAGGTTCAACTGATCCGGGGAGTGGGTCGCCACCAACCCCAGAACCAATGTCCGGAGAAACTCCGATTTTACGGATTCGCGCCTGTGACGCCAATAATTCGGCCCCGGTAGGTGCTCCAACACCGACCAGGGCCTCGGACCACGACGGGGACTATCCGCCATGAGCCTTACCGACAGTATATCGGCAGATGCCGACAACCGAGTTACGTTGCGCTGCAATGTATGCGACCGCGCGCTGGGCACCGTACACCCGCCGGCACCGCCGGTCCCCGTCCGCTGCTACGCCTGCCGGACCGGCCAGTGAGTGCCGAGCAGCGTCTACTCGACGCGATCCACGAACTCGACGCCGCTCTAGCCGCGGCCTCCAACCCAGCCAAGTACGACACGGGCATCGCCGAAGTCGACGATTCAGGCGACGAGCGCGAGCACATGCGCTACTTCATCGCCGAAGCTCAGGTGATCGTGCGTCGCGCGATGCGCGCCCACTACGACACATAGCCCACCAGCTCGACGTCGTTCTCTGGCAGCGCCCGACGTAAACCAGCCTGCCCCGGTTGACTGTGACCCCTTTGTAAATCCCCGGAGACCCGGCCCAGGGCACCGTCCGTTCGACTGATCCCCGAACGGGTGGCGATACTGCATAGCCACGCGCCCTCTCCGGCGCGGGGCTATCAGGCGTGGAGCGGACACCGTGGGGTCGGAAATTTGGCGGGAGCCTTGGGGGGTCCAGGACAAGCCAGGCCTTTAGTCCGTCGATCGTTAATCGGTCCGGCAACCATCGTTTAATCTGCACCGATGACAGATGACAAGGACTCTTCATCGCGATTCTTCAACAACTGGCAAGAACAGTTCATGCAGTCACCGGACCTCACCGCAGCGTTCCGACACTCTGCCGAGGAAGAGTCGAGGCGGATGCAGGAGACCAACCGAAAGATTGAAGAAGTCGCCAAAGCTAAACGCGAGGAAAAAGCACGTGAAGTCGCCGACCGAGAACGCGCTGTCGAGCTGGCCGAGCAACAGCTACAGATCGCAGAGGACAGCCGCCAAATTGCCAAAGACAGCAGGGACGCCGCGAAGTCGAGTCTGTCGATCGCAAAGTGGGCGCTCGCTGTAGCGGTGATCGCTGTGCTCGTCGCCGTGGTCGCTATTCTCGTTACGACCCTTGCGACCTGAAAATGAAAAGTGGGCAGCGGCTCTGTCGAGTCGCTGCCCACCTTTGCCCAGCTGTCTTAGCCCGTCGTTTCCTCTGTCTCGATCACGACGACACCGTCCGGGCGTGCAATTTGTGGAGCCGCCCGCAGCTCAGCACGCGCGCGAACCTGGTTCTTACTGAAGTCGTCCGACACGTTCTCGGACCAGCGCACAGCGACCCCAGCGTCAGTGCGGAGCGCCACGGAGCCGGCAGACAGCAGAACGCCTTGTCCGTCCGTGAGTCCGGCCGACACTGCGACGGGTACACCGTGCAGCCGGCGCGCCGCACGGTCGACGGGCGAGTCGATCATTTCGAGCTGCCCGGACCCCGGCGCGCGGGTCAGCTCGATTGCTTCCCAATCCGCCGGCGAGAAGCAGAACCCGGTCGGCGTCAGGCCCTCGGACTCGAGCTGCGTGATCGCCTTGCGCGTGGTGGTGATCCGATCACCCGCGAATGCTTGTTCGCGACGCCCGGCCGTGGCGAGGATCCCCTCGAAATTCTGGCCGGTACCGTCGCCGGAGAGCAGCTGCGCCTCCAGCGCGATTTCCAGACCGTAGATCAATTCGGACCCGACGAACTGCTCCAGGCCGGCGAGGTCTTGCAGTAGGTAGTGGTCGATCGGGTCGGACAGGTGCGCGACGACAGTCAGGTCACCCTTGACTGGCTCGAACGCGAACTTCGACGTCGGCTTCGTGGTGCCCGGCGCGATAGGTGCCGCGTTCATTTCGCGCAACGTCTGGCGAAGGTACTCGAACCGCGACGGACTGTTCGCAATTACGGGAATCAGGTCGAGCAGGCCGGCGGCCCGCTTGCCCAGTGCGACGGGCGACGTCGCGACCTGCACCGCGCCGACGCTCTCCCCGCTCGACGTGATCGCTTTGCGGCCGCTCACCCCGGAGGGCGTCATCATGCCGGCCGCGATCTTGCGAGCAAACCCGGCACTCTTCAGGCTCAGCACCCGGCCGCCGTTCACACCGCCGGCCGCCCCGAAGTCGCCGGGATCGTCGGGCAGGTCCGACCCGTCGCCCTCGTTCGGCTGGCTGGCGATGTTCTTCAGCGCGTTCTGTGTGTCGTCGTTGGCGGCGATCGCGGCGCGGTACGACTTGATATCGGTATCGAGCTTGGTGATTTCTTTGATCTGCTCCGCAGAGAAATCGCCCTGGTGTTTCTTCAGCTCCGCCACTCGTTCGAGTGCGGCTTTCAGCTTGGACTGTGGACCCATGATGTACCCCTAGATGAGATGCGCACATAGCGCGATAATTGAAAGATGTTTTGAGACAGGCTCTTTCGCATTCGCGGGATTGTCGCCGCGGGCCGCGGCCGCGCCGCTGGCGTTCGTGACAATCCGGCGGGGCCAACTCCCGAGACTGGATGCGCCGCCGGCTCTGCCCCACCGAGCAGTAGCGAGCGACGGCACCCAACCTCACGAGCCGGCAAGCCCGAAGGACGCACCGCCAGCCAGGACCGGCGATGCGTGTGCAACGTTAGCGCCGGCCGGCGGCCGCGTCGACAGGCATCGCGTCGAGGTCAGCGTGAACCGGCACGAGCACCCGGTTTTTCACCGACCACTCGACGAGTCGTCGACCTTTCATCAGACCGCCGACCTTCCGGACCGCATCGCGAATTGCGGCCCACTCATCGCCGTACATAAGCTCACCCGATACGTCGACTCCACCCGCTCGATTGGCAGAAAGACCGTCGACGTACCCGACGATATTCATAGGGTCATCAACCCGGCCGCCCAGAACGACATATCCTGGAAGTTCCAGCGTTACAGTCGATTTCAGCGAAATAGTAAACGCACCCGTATCGTCGAACTTGATAACCCGACCCTGTATGGCATCCATTATCGATCACCTCGCGTCAGCTCGTCGAGGAACAACAGCAGGTAGGCGTCCGGCTCGTCGGGCGATAGTCGGTTCGCGAGCGTCGCGCCGAGGCCGGCGAGCGCGACGATCATTCGAACAAGCCCATTCTCTTCCGCCATTGCTTCCGAAATGACTGCGTTCATGTTCGCCAGATCGTGGTTCTGCGACGCTAGCGAGACGCGGGCGGCCCGCGTCAGGTCTGCCGGCATCAGTTCCCTAACCGGTTCGTGTGCGCTCATCGCCGGTAGCTCCTGCCCTCTAGTTCCCCGGCCGCTCGCATCTCACCGAGCGACCCATGCCAGCCGTTGTCGACCCATGTTTCGTCGACGGGTGCCGGATCCGCGATCGGGTCCGGGTCGTCGTACGCGCTACGTTCACTCATTGGCCCGTGTCTCCCGTCTGCGTATCACGCGAAATATGTTGCACTGTAAGGCGATTCTTGTGAACTCCACCTTGCAGTCCTCGCGTGGAAGCGAGGTTTATCACGACTGCCTCAACCTTGTAACCAGGCTCGGGCACCACCACGGACGCAACGTTCGTCATCGTCACCGGCCGCTGGTCGTCCATCTGCGCCATAACGAACGTATAGAGACTGTTATCGGGCCGCAGCACTCGAATCTCCCACCAAATGTGACCGGTGAGAGTGGAGACGAAATCGAAAAACAACTGGCACCGAATATCCCACAGACCCTCACTTTCGAGCACAATTCGACCGCCCTCGAGCCTGCACCCGCGCATCGGGCCGACTTGGTTCGTGAACGGCAGCGGCTGACCACTCCACCGCGGATTCGTGTGGTTCATGTATGCCGACCCGTAGTCGAGCAACGGCGACAGCAGATCCTGACGATGGTTGAGGTCTTCCTGCTCGATCGCCGTCCGCTGGCCCTGCTCGTACGTCTCTTGGACCATGTAACCGAACCGTCGTAAAGACTGCTCGGCCGCTTCCTTGTCGACGCCCCGCGGAATCGGTAGCTGTACGGCCTTCCTCACCATGCTCTAGCCTCCGTCTCTCGTTGTGAGCGCCTGGTGCGCTCGGGTGGTAGTTGAATCAGCGGCTCGTGCGCGTGTACGCGCGCGATGGGTGGTCACCCTCCGGGGGGAGAGGACGGGTACCGACCCGAAGGGGTCCGGCTGGCCGGCGATCCTGTGATCGGAAAGCCCCTCCCCCTTTGCACCGAAATCGCTGTGACCTGCAATAAGTGGCGTGTGTGGCGTGTCTTCTGTATGTCCTGAATGCGCGTGTGCGTAGGGCGAACCTGGAAACGCGCCACTCACGCCACCTACGGTTGCGTAGGTTTGGTTCTCACTCATCGGTTGCGAGTCCGATTCCTTGTCGGATCCGGGTTCCGCCGCCGCCTTTGCGGGACGTGAATCCCTTCCGGTCGAGTGCTTCGCCGAATGCTTTCTTGGTCCCCGGTTCCGTTCCGTCGTCGGCGGCCCACTTACGCCAGGCGTCGAACAGTTGGCCGGCCGGCACACTCACGAGCGGGGACTCGACACAGGAGTCCTTCACGAACCGTCCGAGCGCGTCCGCGTCGGCTTGGTACGCGTCGGTTGCGGCGAGCACCGCAGCCGGCTCAGCTAGTCCTGTGCGTAGGTACTCCGCCCATCCCTCTACGGCCCACGTCAGAATCGCGTCCGCATCGCCCTCCAGCTTCTCTGGGAGCGACTTGTCGCGCCGTTCTGGTGGCACCACTACCGAGAAAGGCACGACGCGAATGCGCGCCCAAATGGCGGGGTCGTCGCCGGACACCTTGGGTAGGTGGTTGGTCACGAGCGCCGGCGTGTGGCTGGCCTCGAACTCGACGAAGTCCTGCCGCATCCGACGCGCCCGGATCCGGTCGCCGCCAGTGAGCCGCTTCACGGTCGCCTCGGCGAGCCGGCGGCCCTTGTCGGACTCGGACACCACGACCCACCGGACACCGAGCAGATCCATTTCTCCGGTCGGGTGTGCACCTTCGCGCGCCATGAATAGGTCCGGTTCGGCCACTGTCGAGTAGTCGCCGAGCGCGTGCCCGAACGCGCCGTAGAACACACCCTTACCGTTGCGGCCGGATCCGGTCAGAATCGCGAGCGTGTGCTCGAGCACCCGGCCGCAGAGCGCGACGCCGGCGTACCGCTGCACGAAGCGTCGAACGTCGACGTCGGGTAGCACTTGCTCCAGAAACATTTCCCAGGGCAGCGACGCCTTACCCGGCACGTATGCAGCCGTCGTCGCTTTCGTGATCCTGTCGGCCGGCCGGTGTGGTTTGAGCTCGAGGGTGTGCAGATCGACGGTGCCGTTCGCCGCGTTCAGCAGGTACGGGTCACGGTCGAGGTCGTTTACTGTGAATGCGAATTGCTTTAGGGCGGATGCTATTTCGAGCACACCGTTAATGCCGGCCGCGGTCTCGCATCGGCGGACGTCCTTCCGGAGGTCGTGGTCGTTGAGCGAGTCGGCGAGGCACGACCGGAGCAGTTCGGCGACGGATCGTTTCGCGATCCCGTGGGTGTCCTCCGTCCACCGCCGGCCGTCGTAGGTAAACCATCCGATCCCGTGCACGAACATGAGCAGATCGGCGTACGCGCGGGCGAGCATGTAAGCGATTCGCACCTGCCCGCGGTGGACGTCCTCGGGGCGCGCGTCGGCCGGCGCGCCCTGGTCGACCGCCGTATCGGCGGACGCCGCAGCGGCCGTCACTTCGGCCGTCCTGCAAGTCGGGTAATGAGCTGCCGCGTTCCGTCGTCGTCCGCGAGGGCGTAGGCCGCGCGCAGATCCGCGACCGCGAAACTGCCGTCGACACCGATCGTCGCCAGGTGCAGAACTGTCGCCAGAGTTGCGGCCGGCATCACGGCCGGCCTCGTGCAGTTGCACGTCATCGGGTCGTGACACCCGCAATCCAGCGCCGGCATACGCAGCGCGGCCGCTGTCCGCGGGGGCATCTTGCCGGTAAATCTTGGTGTTATAGTCACCGGAACCACTGCCTTTCGAGTGAGGTGGTTACGTGCAGGTCACTCCCGCCGGGTGGCCTGCACTTTTTTGTCAGTACTGCCGCCGCCACATGCGCGCCTCGCCGGCGACCACGCCGTCGACGAGCTGCTTTCGTTCGTCCATGTCCGCGAGGAATCGCCGGCAGGCAGCGAGCGCCGGGCAGACGCCGCAGAGGTAGATCCCGGTTGCCTGCCGTTTGCGCATATCGCGCCACGTCTCGCCCGGTGCCGATCCATCCCAGAACGTGATTCGGCCGACCTCGGGCCGGTAGGTCGGCCGCTGGCAGATGCCCTCGTCCTCGGGTCGGGTCATCGGGCAGCGCCGCGGATTACGCCGGCGATGCGCTCCACTGCGTCGGCCGATAGTGGCGGCGCTTGTGCTGCAACGTGTTTCGCGTAGTCCCGAATGCGCGCTTCGGCCGCAACCCTGCGCAGCTCGGTTGTGTCGCCGCCGTGCCGCGCCGTGTTCGCGAGCCGGCGAATTAGTACCTTTGTGTCGTCGCTTGCGTTGTAGCCACGTGTCATTTGTCCCGCTCCCAATGCTGTCGTCTTCGCTCGCGGAATGACGATCTACCGGGGGGCACGCAAGCCTCAACACCCGAAAAACGTTGTGCCTCATAACGTTATGAGCGCGTGTTTACAGAACGCGCCGGCCGTGCGGCCCGCACTTTATAGCGCGCTTACGCTGGGCACGTTCATACGAAAAACAGCGGACGCGACCAAGATCGGCCGCGCCCGCTGCTGCTGTTTCCTACCTAAAATGTGATTATCGACACATTCGCCTAGCCGACCTTCCAGTCGATCTGCACACCCTCCGGCCGGAAATAGACGCCGCCCGGCGCGCGCCCCGGAGGAACGGGAAGGATCGTCACCGTCATAAGCGCGTCAAGGATCCGCCGGCGACGGTCGAGCGACAGTCCGCCGGCGCGATCCTCGCCGACGCCCCACCAGACGCCGGCGATGTGTTCCGGCCCCGGCAGGTCGGAGAACGGTCCGTCAGTGACCGCGCGGGCGATCTGGTCGTCGAGTTCGTCGAGCTGCGATCGACACCGTTCGGACCCGGAGGCCAGTTGTGCGCGCGTCAGCTCACCGTCTGCAAACATGCCGGCGAGCTGTTCCATTCGCACCTGTACCGCCCGCCGCTGCACCGTTAGCGCGTCCACGTCCACGTCGACGTCGACGGACTTCGGCGCGATCGCTGCCCGGAAGTCCGGTTGCTGTAACCGTTCGACGACAAGAGTTTCGACGAACAAGTCGAGGGGTGCCTGTTCGCGCCCGACGTGTGCCGTCGCGACGCCGCGAGTCCGGTTCTTGCAGCGGTAACGGGTACGGCCGTCCCGGTGGTATACGCGCACCTGGTCGCTGCCGCAGACGCCGCAGCGATAGATCCCCGATCCGAGCCACTTCACCGCGCCGCCGGAATTGTTCGTCTTACGCGTCGGATCGTCGAGGAGTCCCTGTATCGCCTGCCACTGCTCGACGGGTACCAACGCCGGCCATTGCGCGACGCCGACGACTTCCCCGTGGTGGGTCGACAGGCCGGCGATGCGCGGCGACCGGACCAACGAGCGGACCGCCGTCGACGTCCAGGCCGACCGCCCGGTCGTTGTCGAGACACCTCGTTCGTTCAGATCGGCGACGACTGCCCGGAGTGATGCGCCGGCGAGCAGATCGGCGACGATGCCGGCGACGACGCCAGCTTCGGCTGGCCGCACGGTCACGCCGTCCGGCTCATAGCCGTAGCAGCGCCGGCCGCCGTTGTTCTTCCCGGCGCGCGCCGCTTGTTCACGTGCGCGCCGGATCCTGTCGCCCTTGTGTTCTGACTCGTACCGCGCCCACGCGCCCACGGTCCGCGCCACCGCACGACCGGAAGGGCTAGACAGATCCCATGCTCCAGATCGAACGGTGTGCGTCGTTGCGTCCCGTCGCTCAGATAATGCGATGTAGTCCTCAAGTTCGACGGGCGAGCGGTGCAACCGATCTGGAGCCCAGGCCAGCACACCGGAAACACTTCCGGATGCTATGTCCTGCAATAGTTTTGAGTAACCAGGCCGCGGCGCGCCCGAGTACGCACTCACCGAGTTGTCAACGTACACGCCCGCCACTTCCCACCCGAGCCGTTCGGCGAGCGCGCGACAGTCCTTCTCTTGCCGCTCGACGCCCAGCCCCTCCCCGGCCTTGTCACGAGAGATTCGGCAATAGATCCCGGCGCGCACAGTCATAAGTGCTAGAGTAGTCGTAGGCGAGAATCCGCATTTCCCGATCCCGTTGCACCGATGCACAGTCCGTGCGGACCCATGCCGTTCTCCGCGGATTCCTTCAGGTCGATCTCGACCGCGCTTCCGTCGGGCGCGACGCCTATCGGTACTCGCAGCCGGTCGCGCCCACGCCTCGGCGTCCACACACGCATCGGATCGAGGTCACCGACATCGGGGATCGCGAGCAGTCGGTTCCATGTCGATATCGACTCACCCTCGTCGACGGTGACGTCGCTGTGCCGAGCGGTGGTCGTACGGAAGGGAGACAGCCGCCGCGCCACCGTTTCCGCTGCTGCGACACTCAGCGTGTCCGCCTGCCCGAAGATCTCGACGCCGGGGCCGCTGACCGCACCCACCGTTCCGTTCTCGGTGACGAGTCGCAGCCCTCGACTGGACGCGAGCGACGTCGCGAATCCGCAGAGATCCAGCACCGTGACCGCCTCCAACCCGGTTCGTGTCACGTCGGTGCCACTGTTGTCCAGCAATCCCCCGTCGACGACGATCACGATGTGCGCGACACCGGCTGTTGCCGGCGCGCCGCGCGTGAACCTGTTGCGCAGTGAAAGTTGCTCGCCCAGAGCACCTTCGAGTTCGAGGAACGAGCCGTAGATCATCCGAGCACTGCCGACTCCGTCTTCGAGAAGCTCGTGCTGCGCGTGCGGGAGCCACTTGATCCAGTCCCAGTGCATCACCGTGTCCGGCCCGCACACCACTGCGATGCGCACCTGATCCGGGTCGTGGAAGGTGCACAGCGACGCGATCATCGCACGCACCGTCGCCCTCGCAGCGGAACGGTCCCCGGTGAGGGCGATCGCCGCGAATCCGCGCAGCGACAGCGCGGTCGGCAGGTCGTTCACGACCGAATGCGCACGCACGAAGCGCCTGAGGGATACCGCCGACACCGGCTCCAATTCCTCGACCGGGCCGGTTTCCGGTGGCACGAGCCGGGTGGCCAATCTCTGCGTGCCACGGCCGATCCGCACGTGGCAGAAATCGGGGTCCGCGGTGCGTCGTTCCCACATTCGGTGGGTTCCGGCGAACGACCAGAGGACGGCCGGATCCGGATGCGACCATTCGAGGGCTGTGCGCTGCGCGTCGGCCGTGACGCGCACGTCCTTGCGCAATTGGTCCAGGTAACGAAGGTAGTCCTTGCGGTCCTCGTTCGCCTCGGCGGTCCGCGCGCCGCCGCCTTTTCCTCCGCCCGCGACCATCCCCAGCATCGATACCAGCATCATCGCCGGGAACATCAGCATCATGGGGTTCGCGGCCATGCCGGAGGTGAACATCAACGCGACCATGCCGACCATCGCCGCCACCATGACCACCGGCATGAGCTTCATCAGCAGATTTCCCGGCACGATCCGAGGAATTTCGGGCGGCGCCTGAAGGGTGACCTCGCCACCAGGGGTTCTGGGCACCGGACGGCGGGCACCACGAACGAAACGAACCGTACTCACGCTGCTGCCCCCACCGTCTCGCGCTGTCCCCCCCGACACGAAGACCGCGCTCGTTCCCAGGCGAGAGCGACTCCGGCCCGAAGGCTAACGCATGCGCGCACGGTGAGCCAGCCCTCGCGTCGAGCGTCGGAATAGCTCGCAGTCCTCGCTGGTTGTCTTCACGAAGAGCGTTCGGTCGCTCTCGAACACGATATTTCTCGTCGAAAGGCTGGCAGCGCGCATGTCCTTATCCCCGTCGCAACCGTTCTCCGTACCGGTGTCGATCCTCGATCTGGCACACATAGGTCCAGGTGAAAGCGTCAGGGACAGCTTCGATGCGAGCGTCGAACTCGCTCGACACGCGGAGAAATGGGGTTACCGGCGAATCTGGTACGCCGAGCACCACAACATGCGCACCATCGCGTCGTCGGCGACCAGTGTGCTGATCGGTCACGTCGCCGCGAACACAACCACCATCCGGCTCGGGTCGGGCGGAGTGATGTTGCCCAACCACGCGCCGCTGACGATCGCAGAGCAGTTCGGCACCCTGGCCACGCTGCACCCGGGACGCATCGATCTGGGCCTCGGCCGAGCACCGGGCAGCGACCAACAGACCATGCGTGCGATGCGCCGAGACCCGTCGTCGGCGGACCGCTTCCCGCAGGAAGTTCAGGAATTGCAGGGGTTCCTCTCCGACAATTCTCTCGTGCCGGGCGTGGTGGCCACGCCGGGAGCAGGCACGGGGGTACCGCTGTACATTCTGGGGTCGTCGTTGTTCGGCGCGCAGCTCGCGGCCGCGCTCGGTCTGCCGTTCGCTTTCGCGTCGCACTTCGCACCCGATGCGCTCGAGCAGGCCGTATCGATCTATCGCCGTGAGTTCCGCCCGTCGGACCAGCTGGACGCCCCCTACGTCATCGCAGGTGTCAACGTGATCGCGGCCGACACCGAAGCCGATGCGCAGCAGCAGTTCCTCGCGACCAAACGCAGTCGCGTCAGCCTGCTGCTCGGCCGTGGGCGAACCTTCACCGACGAGGAAGCGGACATGCTTCTCGACGCGCCGCAGGGCCGACAGATCATGCAGATGACCAAGTATTCGGCGGTGGGAACACCGGCAACGGTCCGGGATTACCTCGATCGGTTCGTACGCCACGCCGACGCCGACGAGTTGATCGTGGCGTCCGGGGTCGTCGACCGAGCGTCGTGGCTGCGCTCCTACGAACTCCTTGCCGAGGCGACGAATCTGCGGAGCGAGGAACCTGCGACCAGCGCAGTCTGATCGAACCGTCCGGCACGTCGCCGCAGGCCCCTGCTTCCGAGTATCGTGGGCCACGCTCGTAGCCAGGGGGGCACGAGCGGGGTGACTGTGCACGACGGGGGAACATCAGTGACGAGGGACGAGCAGTGACGGGGGATGTTTCGCAGGCCGTGAACGGACACGGCGCGCGGTTGCAGCCGAACTCGGTGGAACCGAGCACCAGGAGCGACGTGCGGGATCGTGGCGCTGCAGCGCCGCTCGACCTGTGTCGACTGACGGTGCTCGGCAAATCCGCACAGGTGGACATGGCTCTACCCACCGACGTGCCGATCTCGCTGTTGATCCCCGGCATCGTGGACATCGTCGACTCCCGTGCAACAGCTGCCAACGACAGACACGGCCGAGACTGGGTGCTGTCGAAAGTGGGGATGCCGCCGATCTCGGGCACGGCAACGCTCAACGAGGCATCGGTTCGCGACGGTGAGCTGCTCGTTCTCGGTACCGCCGACGCCCCGGCGCTACCTCCCCTTCACGACGATCTGATGTTCGCGGTGGCGTCCGTCGACAGCTCGGGGGATGGCTCGAGGGACGGCCTCTGGACAGCCGCCACCGCGCGGCGAGTGGGTTTCGTGACAAGTGCGTCGGCGGTGTTGCTCGCCTGCATCGCCGTGATGCTTCCACTGCTGCAACTCGGCGGTCGCGTCGACGCCGGTGAGGTCGGCGCCCGGAGCGTCACTGCAGCCGTGGCCGCGGCGACGACCGCAGTGCTGATGATCGTCGCGGGAACCGTCGTCGGGAGATTCTATCGGGACGACAGCACCGGTGTTTTTCTGTCCGCATGCGCGCTCCCACTTATGTTCGTGGCCGGATCTCGGTTCGTTCCAGGAGAATTCGGGGCACCACACCTCCTGCTCGGCGGGGCTCTGGTCGGCGCCTCAGCCGTTCTTGCACTGCGTACCGGCGGCCACGGATCCGCAGTGTTCACCGCGGCGAGTGCCGCAGCAGTCACCGTGTGCGCAGGCGCAACGGTGTCGATGTTCACCGATCTTCCGGTGAGCACCATCGGAGCGGGGACCACCGTGGTTGCGTTGGCCGCCTTGGCGGCCGCACCTCGTGTGTCGATGATGCAGGCAGGACTTCCACTACCTCCCGTACCGACGGCAGGAGCTCCGCTCGACGACGCAGGCGACGAAGACCCCACCAGCGCGGCCGAACTCGCCGATCGGGCGCGGCGAGCCCGTAGTCACCTGACCGGTCTCGTGTGTGCCGGCGGCGCGGCGGCCACGGGTGGCGCCCTTCTGGCTGCGCTCGGATCGAGCGACGCCATCTATCGGCCGGGCGTGTCCCTTGCACTCGCGACGGCCTTGCTCCTGCTGTTGCGCGGGCGAACCTTCGCGCAGGTGACCCACGCGCTTCCTCTCGTCCTCGGCGGTGCTTCGATCCTTCTGACTTTGCTCGCGGCCGTCGTGTTCACTCCGGCCGTATCCGATTCGGACGCGATCCAGCCGGCAGTCTTCGTCGCATGCGTCGCTGTGGCGCTCGTGGCGCTGTTCTTCGGTTCGGCCGTGCCCACCCGGGAGTACTCCCCGGTCCTTCGGCGCACTGCAGAACTGATCGAGTACGCGGCGATCGCCACCGTGATCCCACTGGCGTGCTGGGTGTGTGGCTTGTACACGGCCATGCGCGCGCTGTGACGGTCCGATCGAGTCGGCGCGCCCGGGCACGAACACTGACGGTTCCGATCGCTGCCGCGATGATCTCGGCAACCGTCGGAGCCGGAGTCGCGAGCGCGGACCGGCCCGTCGTCGATCCGGGGCTGCTGCCCGAACCGGGGCCTGCCGCCCCTCTCGATCCCACCGAGCAACGAAACGCCTGTGTTCCTGTCTCGGAGATCCCGGACGGCAGCGCGATTCCCGCGGAGCTTCAGGCTCTGGACTTCGCGTCCGTGTGGCCCATCACCCGAGGCGCCGGGCAGGTCGTCGCCGTTATCGACACGGGCGTCTCACCGCACCCGCGACTGCCTGGTCTGCGGCCGGGAGGCGACTACGTTCACACGGGCGACGGACTGTCCGATTGCGACGCCCACGGAACTCTCGTCGCCGGTCTCATCGCCGGGTCACGGGTGGAGGGCAGCGGCTTCGCCGGCGGCGCTCCGGAAGCACAGATTCTGTCGATCCGTCAGTCGAGCAACGCGTTTCGGATCGTCCGCGAAGGCGGTGAGCCCGACTCCGAGGATCCTGCTGCAGCGAACGCGTCGGGCTACGGCAACGTGATGACCATGGCGATGGCCGTACGCACTGCCGCGGACCTCGGCGCGACCGTCATCAACATCTCCGAGGTGGCGTGCGTACCGGGTGGGACGGGTCCTGTCGACGGCCCCCTGGGCGCGGCCGTCGAGTACGCCGCCACGGTCAAGGACGTCGTCGTGGTCGCAGCCGCAGGCAACACCGGAGGCGGCGGGTCCGCGTGCGCCACGCAGAACCCCCTACCCGACCCGACCGATCCGTTCGCCGATCAATGGGATCGCGTCGCCACGATCGCAACACCGGCATGGTTCGACGATCAGGTTCTCACCGTCGGGTCGGTGAACCCCGACGGATCACCGGCGGCGTTCACCCTCGCGGGCCCGTGGGTGGACGTCGCGGCACCGGGCACGGCGATCACGTCTCTGTCGCCGACGGGCACCGGACTCGCCGGCGGCACCATCGACAATCAGGGCGGTGTGACTCCGATTCAAGGAACGAGTTTCTCGGCTCCCCTGGTCGCCGCGGTTGCTGCACTGATCAGGGCGCACCGGCCCGACCTTCGGGCTGCCCAGGTCATCGAACGCATCGAGGCCACAGCGCACGCACCCGCCGAGGGCTGGAATCCTTTCGTCGGTCACGGCGTCGTCGATCCGCTGGCCGCGGTTACCGGGCAGGTACTCGACGACTCTGCGCATTTCCCTGCCTCGCCGGTCGACATCGCCGCGCCACTCGTGCCGGAGCCGCCCGACACCCAGCCGCGGACGGTGGCTCTGACCGGCGCGGCGGCGGTCGGTGTCGTCCTCGTTCTCGGTCTCGGATTGTCACTGCCCCTGCGGCGCAGGGTCGTTCCTCATTCGAACGGAAGCAGGGCTGCGTCCGGATCTGGTCCGACACCGTCGTGAGCGGTCAAGGCTGCGTCTCGACTCAAAGCCGGCCCTACGCCGAGCAATTCGACTATCTGCCAGGGTGCGGACGCAGCCGCTCCGAAGCCGAGTGCCTTGGCCGCGTCCGCATCCGCGACCCCGTACCGCACGCCGGTGTCGGCCACGAAGAAGTATCCGTCTCGTCGCACGCTCGTCGGCGAGATCCCCGTGGTCTGCACGAAACCTCCGCTACCCGGCTGCACGAACACTTCGTCGGCCGCAGGTCCCCCACCGTCGGCCTGCGCCAACGCAACGGGTCGAGCAGAGTCCGGCAGCGGAAGCACTCGGCCCGAGGAGAATTCGAGACGTGCGGTGGGGCCGCCGTCGGGCGCGTCCTGTGGGAGCCAGGCCACGCAGCCCACCGGCTCGGACTCTCGATCGACGATCGACGGACGGGACCGCGGAAAAGTCTTCACCGCGAGCGAGTCGGCCGACGGTGCATCGCTGAGTGCGTCGGGAGTCAACGAGTCGATCTCCGGACTCCCCTGCGAGTCGGCGAACGTGATCAGCTGCGCGGTGGCAACGCTGACCTCCTGAATCCCCTCGGAGAGGACCACGTAGTAACGATCCTCGGTGTCGACCACTTTCACCACCGAGCCGACGGTCTTCCCCGCGAGCGAGTAGGCGGGTGACTCGCCCGCCCGCGGAATCAGCGGCGGTGTGATCGGAGGAACCACGGGCACGGTGTTGGCCAGTGCCTCGCTGACTCCGGAGGGCACGGTGTTCTCGAGCCCGAGCGCTCGAACGACCGACCTGTCGTTCAGATCGATCGCGGCGCGTACACCGTCGTAGACGAGAAAGATCCCGTCTCCGGTCTCCCACAGGAAAGCCTGGGTGTCCTGCAATTGTTCGATGCCGTCACCGTGTCGGGGATCGCCTGCGATCACGGTCGTGCCCGCCACGGACCCCGCCGCGCCAACGGTGTCGCAGACGCTCCACGCGACCGACGTACCGTCGACGTCGTACGGCAGCGACGACGGCGCACCGGGTATGCCCACCAACGCCCCTCGCGGCCTGTTCGCGAGCTCGCTGTCCTTGACGATCGTCGGATCGTCCGCCTGCCCGACGACGAGGCGTGCCGACGCGAGATTCAGCACGGGATGGAAGGTTTCGTCGACGCGGACGAACATCGCGCCGGATTCCTTGCCGACGACGATCGCCGAGTCGCCGATCTTGTCCTGGGGCCGCAGCAGAGCGAGCGCTGCGCACCCGGCAAGTCCGATGCACGCGATCACGAGACCGACTGCAAGTGCACGGGATTGAGAGCGCATGGGGTCGTGCAGCATTCGCACGTCCCGCCGAACCAATGCGTGTTCCATTCGGCGAACGAGGAATCTGTATCCGCCGACCTGCCATTTCGTTGTCGGCGTCGCCGCCACGGTGCCCCCTACCGTTTCTTCGGACCCGACACACCCTCGGGTCCGTCCCCGGCGCACACCCTACTACCCACCCGGCCACGACCGCCGTCGACGACCGCTCGGGGACGGCGAGCACGAGGTTTCAACATCGTTGCGCACAGCGTAGAGTCGCCGCTGAGCCGCGATGGGGGTCCGGCTCGTCACACGGACAGCCTTCGGGGGGAGGATTTCATGATGGCCGCGCTACCGGGGCGCCGTCGCCCGGCCCGCACGTCGGTATTTCGAGCACCGACCCTGCGTCGAGCTCTGGGAGTCGAAGTATTCGCGGTCCTGGTCTGCCTCTCGGCGGTGCTTGCCAAGCTTCCGCCCCTCACCGTCGTGCTGTGTGCACTGCCGTTCGCGCTGCTTCCGTTCGTCGTCGTGGGCGGACGCCCCCTCCTCGACTGGGGGTTCACGTCGGCTCGATATCTGGCGGGGACCGTCCCCTCGACAGGCGTCACCACCGAGTACATCGACGGCGACGGAACCGCCGTCGGAGTGCACCGGCGAGGGACCATGGTCTCGTGTGTGTTGGAACTTCTCCCGACACCTGGAGCCACCACCAGGCTCGGACGGTCGACCGCCATGACCGACTCTGCGTTCGGCCTCGGCGACCTCACTGAATCTCTTGTCCAACACGACATTTCTCTGAGCCGAATCGACATCGTCTCACACGGCTCGAGAACGGCGCCGGGATCACCTGCGACGGACGTGTACGAGAACCTGATCGGCCCGCTCCCCGCCGTCTCGGCTCGGTCGGTGTGGGTCACCGTGACGCTGGACGAGCGGAAGAACCGTGAAGCAGTCGACGCCCGTGGCGGCGGCCGCGACGGTCTGGACCGGACGATCGCGATCGCTACCCGGCGGGTTGCGCGGGCGTTGGAGGCCGGTCGCGTACGTACTCGGACGCTCACACGCTCGGAGATTCACGCCGCCGCCTCACGCATGTGCCGCGGGACGTCGTTCGAATCCCTCACCCAGCGTTGGTCGTTCGCTCCTCTGCCGGGAGTGATCAGGACCGGTTTCGGGATCGATTGCCGAGGGCTGGACACCGAAACTCTCGAAGATCTGTGGTCGGTGCCCGCGTCCACGTCGACCGTCGTCCTCCGCATCCAGCCGAGTTCGGGTGTCGGCGTGGTGTTGCTCTCCGGATCCTGCGGATTCGTCACCAGGTCGGCAGTCCCGACGCCGTCCATTCCGCGTCCGGTGTCGATGCGTGGTCGCCAACGGGAAGCCCTGCTCACGTCACTGCCACTCGCGATCACCGCCCGCGGGTACGCCGATCCCGTCAGATCCATCGACCAGGATCACGCAGCACAGCTCCGGTTGCCGACGTCGGGATGTGGGCAACTTCTCGGTTCGGACGCATCCGGCCACGGAGTCGCGGCGCGGATCCACGGCACGGACATCGGATCGGTTCACGTCGCCGGCGAGCTGTATCTCGCCCAGCAGCTGGTCTTCAGGGCTGTCGCCACGGGTGCACGTATTCTGATCCGTACCGACAGACCCCACGCGTGGGGTCCACTCGTCGACTCGCTCGCAACTCCGGAGCGGTTGAGAATCGACGGAGGCCCACACCGAACCGGTACACGGGTGGATCTGGTGGTGCACGACTTCTCCGACACGATGAGCACACCGGGTCAGGTCCGCAACGACGGGGTCACCGTGCTGACACTCACCGAGCAGATTTCACGAACACCGATGCCGGACCCGACGGTGTCCATTCACCAGCCGGGCGCGGCCGGTGATCGCATCCGGGTTCGAACGTCCACGAGCGAGGTGGAACTGGTCCTGGTCACCATCCCACAGGAGACAGCCTTCATCGGCCGACCGCGCAGTCTGCGACGTTCGAACTCGACCTACTGACCGGCTCCTAGGAATGCGGATACGGGTCGACAGCGCCTCGTGCCGCTGCAGCCGACGCCCACCACCACAGCTGATCGAGCATTCGGTTCGCTGAATCCAACTCGGGGCCGGTCTCAGGAATCCGATTGCCGCCGAACACCTTTCGCGCACGTGCGAATCCGACGCTGTCTCGCACCGTCACCATGTGCAGTTCGGTTGCAACCGAACGCAACTGCTCCACCGCTCGCGCACCTCCGAACATGCCACCGTAGGACACGAACCCGATCGGCTTGCCTCGCCATTCGTACTTCAACGTGTCGAGGGCGGTCTTCACCGACGCCGGGTAACCGTGGTTGTATTCGGGCGTCACGACGACGACCGCGGCGGCCGACGAGATCGTCTCGGCCAGTCTCTCGGCACCCGCCGACGGCGACAGATCCGACTGCAGCTCCAATTCCAGCAGATCGAGCAGCGACACGGAGAACTCCGCCCGCTGCCCGGCGACATCCACGAACCACTGGGCCACCGAAGGCCCCAACCGCTGCGGCCTGACGCTCCCGACGATCACCGCGAGTTCGATGCGACCACTGCTCATCGGTCGAGCCTAACGGCGACCGGTCAACAACAGAATCCGGAGGCCGGAATCTCCGGACGGACTTCGCGGGTTGCTGCATTACGTTCGGCGAGTTCCTCGTCCTGTGGATAGTCGACACCCACCAGGGAAAGACCGTGTGCCGGAGCGACCGTCACCGCGCTGGACCTCGAGCGGGTCTCGAGCAACGACGCTGTCCACTCCGGACTTCGTCGTCCCTCCCCCACCGCCTGCAGAGCGCCCACCAGGCTCCTCACCATCGACCAGCAGAATGCGTCGGCGCTCACGTAGGCCGTGACGTGGTCGCCGTCCCGCTGCCAGTCGAACCGTTGAAGCTCCCGGACCGTGGTTGCACCCTCGCGGCGCTTGCAGAATGCGGCGAAATCGTGGAGCCCGACGAGCCTCGCCGATGCGTCGCGCATCGCGTCGAGGTCGATCTCCCGCGGCCACGACACGATCGATCGACGGTCCAACGGGTCGACTCCGTAGCGTGCCACGCTGAACCGGTACTCGTAATGTCGTCGCAGCGCCGAGAAGCGTGCGTCGAAGTCCTTGCTGACCGTCGTCAATGCCGTGACACGCACGTCGGCCGGTAGAAACCTGGCCATTCGTCGTATCAGTCGATCCGGTTCGTCGACGCCCCCGACGACGTCGGCATGCGCGACCTGTCCGCGTGCGTGGACGCCCGCATCGGTGCGGCCGGCGACGGTCAACTCGACGGGCTGACGTAGCACTGTCGAGAAGGCTTCCTCGAGAACACCACACACCGTGCGGATCCCTGGCTGACGTGCCCAGCCGGAGAAGTCGGTTCCGTCGTAGGAGATGTCGAGGCGCAGTCTCCGGGACGCCGAAAAAGCGGACCCGCCGTTCCCGGTGGGAACGACGGGTCCGCTTGCGCTGAACTCCGAGACCAAAGTGGACTAGTCCTTCTTGCCCTGGTCTTCGGTGGACACAGCTTCGGCCTCGGACGCGTCCGACGCGTGGGCGTCCTTGTCCTCGATGCCCTCGACGACGGCGTCGGCGTTCTCGACCTGAGCGTCGGTCGCGTCGGCTTCGACAGCCTCGACGACGTTCTCCTCGGCCGACTCTGCAGCGGCGGGAGCCTCTGCAGCAGCCGGTGCGGTCTGCGACGCCTTCACGCGACGAGCGCGATCGGCCTCGTTGGACACCGTCTGCTCGTTGACGAGTTCGATGATGGCCATCGGTGCATTGTCGCCCTTGCGGGGGACGGTCTTGATGATGCGTGTGTAGCCACCGTCGCGATCGGCGAAGAACGGCCCGATCTCGGCGAACAGCTTGTGCACGACATCTTTGTTGTTGATCGTCTTGAGAACCTCACGACGATGAGCGAGATCACCCTTCTTGGCGTGGGTGACAAGCTTCTCGGCGTGCGGACGAAGGCGCTTGGCCTTCGACTCGGTGGTGGTGATGCGGCCGTGCTCGAAGAGTGCCGTCGCCAGGTTGGCCAGGATGGCCTTCTGGTGCGACGCCGACCCGCCGAGACGGCGGCCCTTGGTGGGCTTGGGCATGATGAATCTCCTAGTAAGAGCTCAAAGCGAGCTGATTACAGCTGTTCTGTCTCGGCGTAGTCCTGCTCGGCGCCTTCGCTGTCCGCGAAGGATCCAGCATCGGTGTCGCTCCACGTTCCCGTGGTGGCGTCGTATCCGGGCACGGTGGTCGGATCGAAGGACGCGGGGCTGTCCTTGAGCGAGAGGCCGAGCGAGTGCAGCTTGACCTTCACCTCGTCGATGGACTTCTGTCCGAAGTTACGGATGTCCAGCAGATCGGACTCGGTACGGCCAACCAGCTCGCCGACGGTGTGAACACCCTCGCGCTTGAGGCAGTTGTAGGAACGGACGGTGAGGTCCAGGTCCTCGATGGGGAGTCCGAAGGAAGCGATGTGGTCGGCCTCGGCGGGCGAGGGTCCGATCTCGATTCCTTCTGCTTCGACGTTCAGCTCACGGGCGAGGCCGAAGAGCTCAACCAGGGTCTTGCCCGCAGATGCGAGCGCGTCCCGCGCGGTGATGGAGTTCTTGGTCTCCACGTCGAGAACGAGCCGATCGAAGTCGGTGCGCTGTTCGACGCGAGTGGCCTCCACCTTGTAGGTGACCTTGAGCACGGGCGAGTAGATCGAGTCGACCGGGATACGGCCGATCTCTGCGCCCGAAGCCTTGTTCTGAACGGCGGGGACGTAACCGCGACCGCGCTCTACGACGAGCTCGATCTCCAGCTTGCCCTTGTCGTTCAAGGTCGCGATGTGCAGATCCGGGTTGTTCACCGTGACGCCGGCCGGGGGAACGATGTCGCCTGCGGTGACAGAGCCGGGGCCCTGCTTGCGGACGTACATGGTGACCGGCTCGTCCTCTTCGGAGCTCACGACGAGACCCTTGAGGTTCAGGATGATGTCGGTGACATCTTCCTTGACTCCGGGGACAGTGGTGAACTCGTGGAGAACGCCGTCGATGCGGATGCTGGTGACAGCAGCGCCGGGGATCGACGACAGCAGGGTACGGCGGAGCGAGTTGCCGAGGGTGTAACCGAAGCCAGGCTCGAGCGGCTCGATGACGAATTTCGAGCGGTTGTCGGCGATGACCTCTTCGGTCAACGTCGGGCGCTGTGAAATGAGCATTGTGTATTCCTCCTGTACGGACGTCCGCTATTTGACGTCCACGTGTGGAGGCGAGAACGCCTGCGGGTATCGATGACACCCGCAGGCGTGCTGCGCCTTACTTCGAGTAGTACTCGACGATGAGCTGCTCCTGGAGCGGCACATCGATCTGTGCGCGCTCCGGTACCCGGTGAACCAGGATGCGAAGGCGGTTGGGAACGACCTGCAGCCACGGGGCAACCGGACGATCGCCGTAGCTCTCGCGTGCAACCTGGATCGGGAGAGTCTGTGCGGACTTCTCGCGGACATCGATGATGTCGTACTGCGAGACGCGGTAGCTGGGGATGTCCACTCGCTGGTTGTTGACCAGGAAGTGTCCGTGCGTGACCAGCTGGCGTGCCTGACGACGCGTGCGAGCGAGGCCCGCACGGTAGATGACGTTGTCGAGTCGCGTCTCGAGGATCGTCAACAGGTTCTCACCGGTCTTGCCGGGGCGCTTGTTGGCTTCCTTGTAGTAGAGACGGAACTGCTTCTCCATGACGCCGTAGGTGAAGCGTGCCTTCTGCTTCTCCTGCAGCTGGAGCAGGTACTCGCTCTCCTTGATCCGCGCGCGACCGTGCTGGCCGGGCGGGTAGGGGCGACGCTCGAACGCCTGGTCGCCTCCGACGAGGTCGACGCGCAGACGACGCGACTTGCGGGTAGCGGGACCGGTATAACGTGCCATTTTCTAAACCTTCCTTCCCGCTAGACCCGACGCCGCTTGGGCGGACGGCAGCCGTTGTGCGGCTGAGGGGTGACATCGGAGATGGTGCCGACCTCCAGGCCAGCAGCCTGGAGCGAACGGATAGCGGTCTCACGGCCGGAGCCGGGACCCTTGACGAACACGTCGACCTTCTTGACGCCGTGCTCCTGCGCCTTGCGGGCAGCGTTCTCGGCTGCGAGCTGCGCGGCGAACGGAGTCGACTTACGCGAGCCCTTGAAGCCCACGTGTCCCGACGACGCCCACGAGATGACGTTGCCTGCCGGGTCGGTGATCGACACGATCGTGTTGTTGAACGTGCTCTTGATGTGCGCAGATCCGTGCGGGACGTTCTTCTTGTCCCTGCGACGCGTCTTCTGCGTCTTCTTCGGGCCTGTACCGCGTGCTTTAGGGGGCATTACTTCGCCTTCTTCTTGCCGGCAATGGTGCGCTTGGGGCCCTTACGGGTGCGCGCATTGGTCTTGGTGCGCTGTCCACGTACGGGCAGACCACGACGGTGGCGAAGGCCCTGGTAGCAGCCGATTTCGATCTTGCGACGGATGTCGGCCTGCACCTCGCGGCGCAGGTCGCCCTCGACCTTGAGGGACTCCTCGATGTACTCGCGGAGCTTGGTCAGATCTTCGTCGGACAGATCCTTCGAACGCAGATCCGGGCTCACGCCGGTTGCGTCGAGAATCTCCTTCGAGCGGGTACGGCCGACGCCGTAGATGTAAGTCAGTGCGATCTCCATGCGCTTTTCGCGCGGCAGATCCACACCTGCGAGACGTGCCATGTGGCATTCCTTTTCATGTCCGGAGGTCTGCTCCCAGTCCGTCCCCTGTGCCTCTGTACTGCCGAGAACCTTGCGGCTCTCCAAAACTCAGTGGGGCCCCGGCCTCCGTGCCGGGGGTGTGCCGCAACTCGAATGTTGCGGTTGGTGCTGGGAGGTCTTCTTCTAGCTATGTGCCAAGCAGAAACGCGAATGCTCGGTGGTTATCCCTGACGCTGCTTGTGACGCAGGTTGTCGCAGATGACCATGACTCGTCCGTTACGACGAATCACCTTGCACTTCTCGCAGATCTTCTTGACGCTCGGCTGAACCTTCACGTCGTTGATCTCCTGTGTGTAGCCCTCGCGCACCGCACAGCGGTACGTCGCGAGCATGGTTCTCTCCGACCGGACCTGGCCGGAGAAGCTTGTTACTTGTAGCGGTAAACGATGCGTCCACGCGTGAGGTCGTACGGAGAGAGCTCCACTACGACGCGATCCTCGGGGAGGATGCGAATGTAGTGCTGGCGCATCTTTCCACTGATGTGTGCGAGCACCTTGTGGCCGTTCTCGAGCTCAATGCGAAACATCGCATTGGGCAAGGGTTCGACTACCCGGCCCTCGACCTCGATGGCACCGTCTTTCTTAGCCATATCCTCCGCGTCCCTGGCTTAACACCTGGTTGATTGCATCTGTTTTGCGTTACCGTGATGCTCACTGGCCACCGACCGAAGGCCGGGGGAAGCAACCGGTCGAACACCCGCCGGCTTGCGCAGGCATGCGAACAACCGGAACGCAGAGCGCACCGCCGACCTATGCTACCGGCAAAGTCGCACCAGGCCAAATGCATGATCGACCCATGGCAAGCTGAACTGATGCGCGCGGTGATCCAACGGGTTTCGGAAGCATCCGTCACGGTCGACGGCCACGTCGTCGGCTCCCTGATACCGGCCCCCGGAGGCCAGGGCCTGGTCGTCCTCGTCGGCGTCACCCAGTCCGACGACGCACGGATCGCCGACGCGCTGGCGGACAAGATATGGCGGATGCGAATCCTCGACGGCGAGAAGTCTGCAGCCGACGAACTCGCGCCGATCCTGGTGATCAGTCAGTTCACGCTGTACGCCGACACCTCGAAAGGACGTCGACCGTCCTGGAACCGCGCTGCGCCCGGCGCCGCAGCCGAGCCGTTGGTCGACCACGTCGTACATCGACTACGCGACCTCGGCGCCACCGTCGAGACCGGGCAATTCGGAGCGCACATGAAAGTGTCACTGGTCAACGACGGACCGGTCACCATCACCGTCGAACTGTGAATTACTCGAGCGCCGAACTACTCGTGCGTCGAACTACTCGAACCTCGGACTACTCGTACGTCGAACTACTCCGGCCGCAATGTCAGAATGCGGGGGCCGTCCTCGGTCACGGCGACAGTGTGCTCCCAGTGCGCGGCACGAGAGCCATCGGTGGTGACGACAGTCCATTCGTCGTCGAGAATCTCGGTTTCGTACGTACCGAGTGTCAGCATCGGTTCGATCGCGAGAGTGGACCCGACCACGAGTTCGGGACCTTTGCCCGGAGCGCCTTCGTTGGCCAGAAACGGTTCCATGTGCATCTCGCGGCCGATGCCGTGGCCACCGTAGCCGTCGACGATTCCGTACTTGCGGCCGTGCAACTTCTCGGCGGCGTACGTTCCGTTCTCGATGGCGTGTGAGACGTCGGTCAGCCGGTTGCCCGGCAGCATGGCAGCGATTCCTGCCTCCATCGACAACCTCGTGGCCTCACTGAGCAACTCGTCGGCTTCGATGATGTCTCCGACGCCGAACGTCCAGGCGGAGTCGCCGTGCCAGCCGTCGAGAATTGCGCCGCAGTCGATGGAGACCAGGTCACCGGCAACGAGAACATCCGACGCGGAAGGGATTCCGTGAACCACACGGTCGTTCACCGACGAGCAGATGCTGCCGGTGAACCCGTGGTAACCCAGAAAGGACGGAACTGCGCCCGCGTCACGGATGATCGCTTCCGCGACGCGGTCGAGCTCCAACGTCGAGACACCCGGCTTGGCCGCGTCGCGCACGGCAACCAGTGCGGCGCCAACCACGGCGCCGGCCGCAGCCATGGCGTCGAGTTCGCCAGGACTGCGAAACGGCACTACCTTGCGCTTACGACCGAACGCCATTACTTGTCGGTGCCCTCGATCGCCTTCAGTGCGCGAGCACTGACTTCTTCCACGTCGCCGATCGCGTCGACGGTGACGATCTGGTCCGTGTAGTAGTCCAGCAACGGTGCGGTCTCGTCGCGGTAGACCTTGAGGCGATTGCGGATGACGTCTTCCTTGTCGTCCTCACGTCCGCGAGCGAGCATGCGCTCGACCACGACGTCCTCGTCCACGACGAAGGACAGGACGGCGTCGAGCTTGGCGCCGAGATCGGCGAGGATTCCGACGAGTGCTTCCGCCTGGCCGACGGATCGGGGGAACCCGTCGAGCAGGAAGCCGTTGACGGCATCCGGCTCTGCGAGGCGGCTGCGGACCATGTCGACGGTCAGCTCGCTCGGGACGAGATCACCGGCGTCGAGGTACTTCTTCGCTTCGATTCCCAGTGGAGTCTTCTCACCGATGTTGGCGCGAAACAGATCGCCGGTCGAGATGTGGGGAACGCCCAGCTTCTCCGACAGGACTGCTGCTTGGGTGCCTTTGCCTGCACCGGGAGGACCAAGAAGAACGAGTCTCACTTGAGGAACCCTTCGTAGTTACGCTGCATCAACTGACTTTCGATCTGCTTCACGGTATCGAGGCCGACGCTGACCATGATCAGCACGGCGGTGCCACCGAACGGCAGGTTCTGCGCGCCGCCGGAGCTTCCGATGTCGAGGAACAGGTTGGGCAGCACGGCGATGGTGCCCAGGTAGATAGCGCCCGGCAGGGTGATGCGGCTGAGGACGTAGTTCAGATAATCGGCGGTCGGCCTGCCCGGACGGATTCCGGGGATGAAGCCTCCGAACTTCTTCATCTCGTCGGCGCGTTCTTCTGGATTGAAGGTGATGGCGACGTAGAAGTACGTGAAGAAGACGATGAGGCCGAAGTAGATGGCGATGTAGACCGGGTTCGCCGGATTCACCAGGTACTCGTTGATGATTCGCTGCCACCAACTGGGGTCCACGGCGGTGCTTGCGGACGTGAGCTGGGCGATCAAGTTCGGTAGGTACAGAAGCGAGGACGCGAAGATCACCGGGATGACTCCGGCCTGGTTGACCTTCAGAGGGAGGTACGTCGACGAGCCGCCGTACATCTTCCGGCCCACCATGCGCTTGGCGTACTGGACAGGGATTCGGCGCTGGCCCTGCTCGACGAACACGACGCCGGCGATGATGAGGAACGCAGCGACGCAGACGAGCGCGAAGACGAGGCCTCCGCGGCTGTCGAGGATGGACTTGCCCTCGGACGGGATACGCGACGCGATTCCGGCGAAGATCAGCAGCGACATACCGTTGCCCACACCACGTTCGGTGATGACCTCACCGAACCACATCACCACGGCCGCACCTGCGGTCATGACGAGAACGATGATGACGAGTCCGAAGATCGACTGGTCGGCGATGATGTCCTGCTGGCATCCCTGAAGGAGCTGTCCGCGTGAAGCGAGAGCGACGAGGCCGGTCGCCTGCAGGATCGCGAGCGCGATCGACAGGTAACGGGTGTACTGCGTCATTTTCGCCTGGCCGGACTGGCCCTCCTTGCGGAGCTGCTCGAACTTCGGGATGACGACCGTCAGGAGCTGAACGATGATGCTCGCAGTGATGTACGGCATGATGCCGATCGCGAAGACCGACAACTGCAGCAGCGCACCACCGGAGAAAAGGTTGATGAGCGAGTAGATACCCGCTTGGTCACCACCGGAGACCTGGTCGATGCAGGCTCGGACGTTGGCGTAATCCACACCCGGCGACGGAAGCGTAGCGCCGAAGCGGTACAGGGCGACCAGACCGAGTGTGAACAGGATCTTCCGTCTCAGGTCAGGGGTCCTGAGGGCCGACACGAAGGCGGAAAGCAAAGATCCTCCTGGCACGACTGCGATGGCATCGAAACTTGCATCGAGCCACCAGGCTCTCGGCTGTTCGATCTTGGATTGCGCACGACACGGGTCGTCCGCATGAAACGCATGTTCACGTAACTCTAGAACTCTAACAGTGCGCGACGAACCGCCGGACGGACAGTCCGCGCACCACCCGACCGGTCGGCGGGCGAACTACTGCACTGCAGCGATGGCCGCAGCGTTGCCCTCGAAAGGGGTTGCCGCTGCGGCCATCGTCACACTGTGTGCTCACTCGACCGGAGTCGAGTTCGCGGCTATACCTCGGTTGCAGAACCGCCGGCAGCGGCGATCTTTTCCTTGGCGGAACCGGTGAACTTGTTGACGGAGATGTCGACCTTCACGGTCAGCTTGCCGTCGCCCAGAACCTTGACGGGCTCGTTCTTGCGGACTGCGCCCTTGGCAATCAGGTCAGCGATGCTGATCTGGCCACCCTCGGGGAACAGGCGCTCGATGTCGCGAAGGTTCACGACCTGGAACTCGACACGGTTCGGGTTGGTGAAGCCCTTGAGCTTCGGGAGACGCATGTGAAGGGGCATCTGACCACCCTCGAAGCGTGCCGGCACGTTCTTGCGTGCGCCGGTTCCCTTGGTACCGCGACCTGCGGTCTTGCCGCGCTTGCCACCTTCACCGCGGCCGACGCGAATCTTCGCCGACTTGGATCCGGGTGCGGGGCGCAGGTGGTGCAGTTTGATGGTCATGGTTAGACCTCCTCAACTGTTACGAGGTGGCGCACCACGTTGACCAGTCCGCGAGTCTGCGGGGTGTCCTCGCGGACGACGGACTGGCGGATGCCTTTGAGTCCGAGGGTCCGCAGACTGTCCCGCTGGTTCGACTTCTGGCCGATGGTGCTCTTGATCTGAGTGACCTTCAGCTGTGCCATTACTTCACCGCTCCTGCCTGTGCACGCGCACGCAGCATTCCGGCAGGTGCAACCTCTTCGAGGGTGAGTCCACGGCGAGCCGCGACTTCCTCGGGACGCTGCAGATCCTTGAGGGCTGCGACGGTGGCGTGAACGACGTTGATGGCGTTGTCGCTACCGAGCGACTTCGACAGCACGTCGTGGATGCCTGCGCACTCCAGCACGGCGCGAACAGCACCACCGGCGATGACACCGGTACCGGCGCTGGCCGGGCGGAGCATGACGACGCCTGCTGCTGCTTCACCCTGGACGGGGTGCGTGATGGTGCCGCCGATCATCGGTACGCGGAAGAAGCTCTTGCGGGCCTCTTCGACTCCCTTCTGGATGGCTGCGGGAACTTCCTTGGCCTTGCCGTAGCCGACGCCGACCAAGCCGTTGCCGTCTCCGACGATGACGAGGGCGGTGAAGCTGAAGCGACGACCACCCTTGACGACCTTGGAGACGCGGTTGATCGCGACTACGCGCTCGATGAAGTTCGACTTCTCGGCAGCGTTTCCGCCACGCGAGTTGTCACGGCGGTCGCGTCCACCACGGTTGTCACCGCGGTTGTCGCCACCACTGTTGGGTCCACTGTTCTGTCCGGCGGGGCCATTTCCGCCGTCACGCCGTTGACGTCCCGGCATCAGGCTGTCCTTCCGTTGTCAGTTGCAGTCATCATCAGAATGCCAACCCGCCTTCACGAGCGGCATCGGCCAGAGCCGCGATGCGGCCGCTGTAGCTGTTGCCGCCACGGTCGAAGACGACCGCGTCGATTCCAGCTGCCTTGGCGCGGCTGGCGATGAGCTCGCCGACCTTTGCGCTCTGCGCCTTCTTGTCTCCGTCGAGCGCACGCACGTCGGCTTCGATCGTCGATGCGGAAGCCAGGGTGTGGCCTGCCAGATCGTCGACGAGCTGAACGTGGATGTGGCGCGAAGAGCGGTTGACGACCAAGCGAGGACGCTCGGGCGTTCCGGAGATCTTCTTGCGGAGACGGAAGTGGCGACGCGCCTTCGAGAGGCGACGCTTCGTCGAGATGTCCGTGCCGCGAGGCGTGCGGTCGACCTTCGCCTTGTCTGCTGTTTGCTGGCTCATATCACTTACCCGTCTTTCCGACCTTGCGGCGGATAACTTCACCCTCGTAGCGGATGCCCTTGCCCTTGTACGGGTCCGGACGCCGCAGACGACGAATGTTGGCAGCGATCTGGCCGACTGCCTGCTTGTCGATACCGGTGATGGTGAAACGCGTGGGCGACTCGACCGTGAAGGTGATGCCTTCCGGCGCCTCGATCAGCACAGGGTGGCTGTACCCGAGCGCGAATTCGAGATCCTTGCCCTTCAGCACCGTTCGGTAACCGACGCCGTGAATCTCCATCTTGGTGGTGTAACCGTTGGTGACACCGGTGATGAGGTTCGCGACCAGGGTGCGCGAGAGACCGTGCAATGCACGGCTACGACGCTCGTCGTCGGGGCGGGTCACGGCGATGCTGCCGTCATCCGCACGTGCGATCTGGATGGGCTCGGCGATCGTCAGGCTCAGGGCACCCTTGGGGCCCTTGACCGCGACGTTCTGGCCGTCGATCGTGATGTCGACGCCCGCGGGGACCGCGACCGGCAATTTTCCAATACGTGACATGGTGGTGGCCTCCCCTAC
Organism: Rhodococcus sp. 06-156-4; assembly: GCF_002259345.1. NCBI lineage: Bacteria > Bacillati > Actinomycetota > Actinomycetes > Mycobacteriales > Nocardiaceae > Rhodococcus > Rhodococcus sp. 06-156-4. The sequence continues at coordinate 87,591 of NZ_NPGB01000036.1, forward strand.
CAGACGTAGGCGAGGACTTCTCCGCCCACACCCTGCTTGGCCGCCTGACGTTCTGTGAGCAGACCGGTGGACGTGGAGATGATCGCCACGCCCAGGCCGCCGAGAACCTTGGGCAGATTGGTGGATTTTGCGTATACGCGAAGACCAGGCTTCGAGATACGACGCACGCCCGCGAGGCTGCGCTCACGGCTGGGCCCGTACTTCAGATCGACGATGAGGGTCTTGCCGACCTCGGCGTCTTCGGTGCGGAAATCAGCGATGTAGCCCTCACGCTTCAGGATGTCGGCGATGTTCGCCTTCAGCTTCGAGTGGGGAAGCTTCACCTGGTCGTGGTACGCCGAGTTGGCGTTGCGCAGACGGGTCAAGAAGTCTGCAATTGGATCGGTCATCGTCATGGTGTGACCTGTGCACCTTTCTCGCAGCGGTTCCCATGCAACACGTGCGAACTGGTGCCCCCTGGGTTGGCGAACAACCCGGGCCTGGCTCGTCACATCGTGGGCCTACAACGAAGTGAACATGTCCTGACCGACTGTTGCCGGTCAGGGGTTGCGCTCCAAGCAATGCATCTCTGCACTGCCAGGTGTTTCGAGCTTCCGCGTGGTGATGCCGCGTGCGGAGAACTCGAGGTTGCGTCTGTATTGCAAGGACTCGTGTGCAGGCACGACGAAGCCCGGGCAACCGCACTAGTGTAGGCAACCGGTGGGCAAACTCCAAATCGTTCGCCCTCAGTCCTGATCCAGCCTGTCGACGTCGATACGCGGCGCACCCTGCCCCGTCGCTCGGTTGACGACGTAGGTGACCGCCCACAGGACGACGCCGAGCAGCAGCATGGCACCGGCGATCTTGTACTGAATCATCTGTGCATCGGTTCGAGCCCACGGGCCCACCAGGAACAGGCACAGCACTGCTCCGGCGACCGGTACCCAGAACGGCGCTCGGAAGAAGGTCTTGTCCGCCCGTTGCTTCAACACCAGGCAGGCGACGTTGACCACGGCGAACACTCCGAGCAGCAACAAGCCGGTGGTTCCCGACAGGGCGCTGACCACCGAATTGCCGGACAGCCGATTGACCACGACGATCAGCACCACCGCAAGAACAGTCGTGAAAAGGATTGCGGTCCAGGGCGATCGACGTTTCGGAAGTACTGCTCCGAGTGCCGTCGGCAGGACTCGCTGCTGGGCGAGACCGTAAATGCATCTGCTGGCCATCAGCATGTTGATGAGTGCAGTGTTGGCCACGGCGAACACCGTCATGTAGGGGAATATCTCGTCGATGGGGAGACTCGGTGCACCGACGCGCACGACGTGCAACAGAATTCCTTCGCTTCCCGAGTCGTAGTTCAGCGGTAGAACGGCGATGACCGCGACGACGACCAGCACGTAGATCAGGCAGGCGATGCCGAGACCGGACAACATCATCTTCGGGAAGATCTTCTGCGGCTCTTTCGTCTCCTCGACCATGTTCACGGAATCCTCGAAACCGACCATGGCGAAGAACGCGATCGTCGTGGCGACCGTCACCGCGAGAAACATGCCTTTCTCGTTCTGGTCCTCGAACACCACGAGGTTGGCGATATCGCCCTCGGCACTCCCCCGGCCCACCGCGACGAATCCGATCACGATGACGATTGCCAACGCAGCCATTTCGATTCCGGTCAGGACAACGTTGAATTTCACGGATTCTCCGACGCCCCTGAGGTTGATCGCTGCGAGAAAGCCCATGAACAGCAGCGCGACGACGAGCTGAGCCGTCGAGCCTGTTGGTATGTCGAACCAACCGAGTCCGTCTGTGGTGCTGAATGTTTCGTGTAGCCCGGCGAGCAAATTACCGGCCACGACGTTCGACGACGTCGCCGCGCTGGTGATGCCGGAACAGATGACGGCGAAAGCCACGATGAATGTCGCGAAATGAATTCCGAAAGCTTTGTGGGTGTACAGAGCCGCGCCCGCAGCCTGCGGGTATTTCGTCACCAATTCCAGGTAGGAAAAGGCCGTCAGAGTCGCGACGACGAATGCGAGCACGAACGGTACCCACGCGATACCACCGACGTTGGAGATCATGTCGCCCGTGACGGCGTACACACCTGCACCGAGGATGTCGCCGACGATGAACAGAAGCAGTAGCCCTGGCCCGAGGACGCGTTTCAGTTCGCCTTTTTCTTGCGCTTCGTCGTGCTTCAGTGTTGCCATGGCGAACCTCCGAAAGCGTCGGTTCGGTTCACGATAGACCTGCAGGCGTGGTCTGGATACTCGAAACGTCCACCCGTTGCAGCCGGTTCGATCGAGGTCGATAGTGCAGGTAGAGGGCGCACACGAAAAACGGGCGTGGGTTCCTGTCGGAACCCACGCCCGTCAGCGTGATGCGTCAGCGTGGTAACTACGCGAGGCCCTGAGACATCGCCGTTTCAGGGCCTGGAGGTCACCAGGAGCTCTTGTGAACGCCGGGGAGTTCTCCGCGGTGCGCCATTTCGCGAACGCAGATACGGCACAGGCCGAACTTGCGGAACACGGAGTGGGGACGGCCGCAGCGGTTGCAACGCGTGTAACCACGCACTGCGAACTTCGGCTTCTTGTTGGCCTTGTTGACCAATGCCTTCTTCGCCATGGACTCAGTTCTCCTTGAACGGGAAGCCGAGGTGCTTGAGCAGCGCGCGGCCTTCTTCGTTGTTGGTTGCGGTGGTCACCACGGTGATGTCCATGCCGCGCGGACGATCGATCTTGTCCACGTCGATCTCGTGGAACATCGACTGCTCGTTGAGGCCGAACGTGTAGTTGCCGTTGCCGTCGAACTGCGTGCCGCTCAGGCCGCGGAAGTCCCTGATTCGGGGAAGGGCAATGGAAGTCAGGCGGTCCAGGAACTCCCACATGCGGTCGCCGCGAAGCGTGACGCGGGCACCGATGGGCATTCCTTCGCGAAGCTTGAACTGTGCGATGGACTTGCGGGCCTTGCGGATCTCCGGCTTCTGGCCGGTGATCGCTGCCAGGTCGGCAACTGCACCGTTGATCAGCTTCGCGTCACGGGCGGCGTCGCCGACACCCATGTTGACGACGACCTTGACGACACCGGGGATCTGCATGACGTTGTCGTATGCGAACTCGGTGTTCAGGGCGTCCTTGATCTCGGCGCGGTAGCGCGCCTTCAGCCGGGGCTGCGTGTTCTCAGTGGTAGTCATCTCAGATGTCCTTCCCGTTCTTCCGGGAAACACGAACGCGCTTGCCGGTCTCTTCGTCGGTCCGGTAGCCCACGCGAGTTGGGTTTCCGTCCGAGTCGATGACTGCAACGTTCGATACGTGGATCGGGGCTTCCTGCGTGACGATTCCGCCCGAGGATGCGCCACGCTGGTTCGCGGAAACCGCGGTGTGCTTCTTGATCCGGTTCACGCCCTCGACGAGGACCTTGGAGTCAGCGGGGTAAGCCTGAATGACCTTGCCCTTGGCGCCCTTGTCCTTGCCGGCGATCACGAGAACGGTGTCGCCCTTGTGCACCTTCATTTACAGCACCTCCGGGGCGAGCGAGACGATCTTCATGAACTTCTTCTCACGCAGCTCGCGGCCGACCGGGCCGAAGATGCGGGTTCCGCGAGGGTCGTTGTCCGGCTTGATCAGCACGGCAGCGTTCTCGTCGAAACGGATGTAGGAACCGTCCGGGCGACGACGCTCCTTGACGGTGCGGACGATGACGGCCTTGACGACCTCGCCCTTCTTGATGTTTCCACCGGGGATGGCGTCCTTCACCGTAGCTACGATGATGTCGCCGATTCCGGCGTAGCGACGTGACGAGCCACCGAGAACGCGGATGCAAAGGATTTCCTTCGCGCCCGTGTTATCAGCAACGCGTACTCGCGACTCCTGCTGAATCACAAACTTCTCCTAGACCTGGATGTGCATACGTGCCGGATTTCCGTCCCGACACGCGCGGTCGGCTACCGCGGAGCGGGCGCACGAAGACACACCGCTGCCACAGGCAACCGGTCAAGTGTAGGGGACGCACCGGATCGAATCCAAATCGTGGCTGGTCGACACGTACGCATCCACTACGTCTCCGGGTAACCCGACGCGTGGCGGCCTGCGCCTGTGGGCCGCGCCGCACGTCGTGCACACTGGAACACGTGAAGACCCTCGCCCGCGGGGAGAATTGCCCCGCTCCCCCTGGGACGTTGACTGTCACGCTCCGAACTTCAGCGACAGTCGACGTATCGGCACTGCTGCTCGGCGCTGGCGGAAGAGTGCGCTCGGACGACGACCTGATCTTCTACAACCAGCCTTCCGGCCCCGGAGTGCAGTACCACCGGGACCCGAGCGGGCACCGGATCACCGTCGAACCCGAACGAATTCCCGCAGGTGTCGACACAGTGGCCATCACTGCCTCGCTCGACGGCACCGGTGCACCGACGTTTGCTGCCTCCGGGCCCGTCGAGACAAGTGTCGTCGACTCCACCGGGACCACCGTCGTCACGTACCCGGCCGACGCATTGGGCGCCGAGAATGCACTCGTGTGCCTCGAGATCTACCGACGCGGTGACGCCTGGAAGATCCGTGCCGTCGGGCAAGGCTTTACCGACGGCTTGGCCGGTGTCGCGACCGCGTTCGGGATCACCATCGACGACGACAGCGCGCCGCCCGACCCCCCGAGTCCCGCCCCGATCACAGTTCCGACACCGACCCCGACCCCGACATCAGGAGGACACCTCCCCATGAGAAGCGAATTGTTCGCACCCGCCCACGCGGAAGTGCCAGGGGCGGGTATCCAGAAGCAAGGCAGCAAGATGTGTCGCGTCGGCATGAACGGCGAGATCATGGCCAGGGCTGGTTCGATGGTTGCCTACCAAGGCGATCTTCAGTTCGAGGCCAAAGGATCCGGCGGGCTCGGCCGTGCGCTGAAGCAGGCGCTGTCCGGAGAGGGCGTACCACTGATGAAAGTCTCGGGCCGCGGGGATCTGTTTCTCGCCAACGCGGCTCAGGACGTCCATCTGATCGACCTCGACGGTACCGACGGCCTCACGATCAACGGCGCCAACGTGCTGGCGTTCGAATCCAGCCTGACCTACGACGTCAAACGCGTTCAAGGTGCTGCGTCCGGCGGTAACGCCGGCTTCTTCAACTGTGTGTTCACCGGGCGTGGGCGGATAGCGATCACGACCGACGGTGTGCCGGTGGTTCTCCAGGTGGATCAGCCCACTTTCGCGGACCCGCAAGCCGCGGTTGCCTGGTCGTCGAGCTTGTCCACCCGTGTGAAGAAGAACGATTCTTTCGGGCTCGGGACATTGATCGGGCGCAGCACCGGCGAGCGGTTCACCCTGGAGTTCGGCGGCCAGGGTTTCGTCGTGGTTCAACCGTCGGAACAGCCTCCGGGCGGTTTGATCGGTGGCGGCGGAAGCGGAGAGCAGGCGGGGGTCGGCGGGGCGTTGGGTGGTCTGCTCGGTCGGTGACCGGTGGCGGTGGGCACCGAAACCGATATCTCGGTACGGTTCACGGAGTGGGGAAAAAGTCCGAAGCACCAGGGGGTCGTGCTTGATCGAATTGCCGGCTGCAGCGCGCGACAACGACACTGACTGGTGGCGGACTCTACCGCTGGACAGGGTCACTCGGCTCCACGGCTCGACGTACCGGAGCCTCGCAGAGTCGGTGGATCCGCTTCCGCCGCCCGCGCCTGCGGTGACGTTCTATTCGTTGTCGTCCGTCCGTGTTTCCTCCGCGCCCTCGATCGTCGGCGAGGTAGTCGACGCGCTGGAATCGGCTGCGGTACAACTGACGTCGCTTTGGCTTCCCGACGCAGGCTCGAGTTCGGGTTCGTCGCTCCTCGACCGGCACGCCGCGCGACTCGCTGCACGCAGAGTCGCTGCGTCGGGGCCACATTTCGGACCGTACCTGGCAGCTCTCGCCGACGCCGCCGTCGTCGGGAGTCCACCGCGGCCGCTCGCGTTTCCGATCGAGACACGGGCCGAGGGAGCGGCAGGAATCATCGCTGCCGCCCATGGTCGTGATGCATGCGCCTTGGTGGTCGACGTGACGGACTCTCACGACCCCACCGAGGTCGCCACCGCCGCCGAATGGCTGTGCGCACACGGACGACTCGGGGTCTGGCTCACGGGCACCGGCTCACACACCGTCGACCGATTCCCCACCGTTCGAGTGGCGGCGCCCGCGGTCTCGGACACCGTGTCCACCGTCGTGGATCGAATCCGGCCGCTCGGCTATCCCCCAGTCGAAGGAAGCCCGCACCCGGGCAGCGTGCCCGAGACGACGCTGTACCGGATGCTCGACGCCTCCGACTGGGCTACAGGTCGCGAACACAATCGTTCGGTCAAACTCTCCGATCTGTCGCAACCGTTCACCGTCGACGTACTCTGGCGTGCCGAAAAGGTCGTGGTCGAGATCGATGGTGACGAACACCGTGCGGCAGTTCGATTCTCGCAGGACCGCTTGCGCGACAATCAACTTCAGACTCACGGTTACGTCGTGTTGCGTTTCACCAATGCTCATGTCGTATCCGACCCACAACAAGTGGTGGCGGCCATCCGCCGAGTAGTGACAGCACGACGATCGAGAGGGAATTGACCGATGAGCACCGCCGACCTGACTGGCACCGAGGCAGCCGTACTCCTCGTTCTCATGGCCGAAGCCACCGCGGTACCCAATCCACAGCTGAACAATCTCGGGCCCGAGCTGAAGAAGGCCTCTCGCGACAAGTTGACGAAGTCGGGCCTCATCGAAGTGGGCCGTGCCGGGAGGTCGATGACGCTCGAGTTGACCGACAAGGGTTGGAAGGCGTGTGCTGATCTGATGGGCACTGCGCCTCCCGCTCGTTCGTCGGGGCCGGGAAAGGCACTCTTCACCGTTCTCGCAGGCCTGCGTCGCTGGTTCGACGAATCCGACACCCGGCCCGCCGAGATCTTCTCGCCTCGTGCCGCGGCTGCGTCGACGACGGCGAGCGACGCACCGACGGATCACGAGGTCGAAACACGGATCCGGGAGGTGTATGCGCGGCTGGTCAGGGAACCTGGCACCGCGGTCCGCTTGTCGCGCCTTCGACCGGAGCTGTCCGACATCCCCCGAGACGCGCTCGACGCGGCCCTGGCGCGGCTTCGCCGAGCCCCCGATGTATCGCTCATTCCCGAGGAGAATCAGAAAACGTTGACCGCAGAAGATCACGCCGCAGCCGTCGTCGTCGGCAACCAGCGCAATCACCTGATCGAGATCGAGCTGTGACCGCCGACCAACAGATCCGAGCGCTCGAGTCGGTCAGGCTGAGCTGGGCGCCCACACCGGACGATGTCTGGCGATCGCAGTCCAACGTTCATGTCCCTGGCATGCACGAGCGGGTGTTCGCCGAAGTCATGCGTGCCTACGACGATGCCGAGCACTCGGACGATGCCAGCCCGCTCGGCGTCGTGGTTCGCGGTCCTGCCGGCTCCGGTAAGACTCATCTCCTCGGTCAGGTGCGGGAGGAAGTTCAGGCGAAGGGCGGGTATTTCTTCCTCATCCGGCTCCTCGACGCCGCAGCATTCTGGCGGTCGACGCTCATGGGCATGTTGGACGACCTGATGCGGCCGTCGGGCGATGGGTCGGACAGCCAGCTCGCACTTCTGTTGAGGCGATTGACCGCCATCGCCGGACTGGCCGATTCAGAGCGCAGCAAGGTCATGGGCGAGTCGATGATCGACGCAGATACGTTGAACGCGTTCGTGACTGCGTTGTACAAGGCGCATCCTCGGCATCGTCGTACTTCGCAGCACACGCTGCGAGCGCTCGTGTTGTCCATCGCACCCGACTCGTCCGTCCAGGATCTGGGCGATGCGTACCTGCAGTCCATCGACGACGTCGATCCCGAAGAATTCTCCGAGTGGGGTATTCGCCGGGCCGAGCTCGGCCACCAGGGTATTGCGGAGAACATCTCGCGTTTGCTTGCGATCACCGGACCCACGGTGTTGGCGATCGACCAGATCGACACGCTCGTTGCGCAGGCCAGGACCGGAACCGATCAGGCATTCGCCGAAGCACAGGAGGACAAGGTCGTCGAGCACCTCGCTCACGGCCTGATGTCCCTACGCGAGACCCTGCCTCGAACGGCGTCGATCTTGTCGGCGCTGTCCAGTGCGTGGGAGCTGATCGCGGCGCGCGGCGTGGCGCCGGTGCAGGATCGCTTCCGGGTCATGCAACCGCTCAAGCCGATTCCGTCGTCGGAGGTCGGCCGTCTGCTTCTGGGCCGACGTCTCGCGGCGTGCTTCGACGAGGCGGGCTTCGCGCCTCCTCATCCGACGTGGCCGGTCGCTCCCGAGGCATTCGAACAGGCCCCGGACTTCACGCCGCGCCAACTTCTGATCGCGGTGGATCGGCACATTCGCCACTGCCTCGACACAGCCACGGCGTCGGAACTGACCAGCTTTGCGGACCGGAGCGGGGCGACGGCAACCACGTTGGTCGCTCCTGCGAGTGAGCTCCTGGCTCTCGACGAGCACTATGCGGACCTGGTGAACAACGCCGACGTGTCCGTGCCGTTGTCGCCCGACAGCGAAGATTCAGTCGTACCCGCCCTGCTGACCTCCGGTTTGACCGCGTGGATTCACGAACATCAGAGCTCCGACGACAGTCTCGCTCAGGATCCTCCGCCCAGTGGCAAGCCCGCCCTGCACGCTCGCCTTCGTCATACCGTCGACACCGACACCGACGACGAGGAGCACTGGTGCTTCCGCGCCGTCACGTCTCCCAACGCTCGGGCTGCACTCGCTCGCGTCGAACGCGCCGTCACCACGGCAGGACTTCACATCGACATGCCGCGGAGACGGCTGATCCTGATTCGTAACGAGCCGTGGCCGTCCGGGGCGAAAACCGCGCAAACCATCGCTGCGCTCCGACGCGCCGGTGGAGTCGAAGTTCGACTCGGCGACGACGATCGACGTGCGCTGACCGCGTTGGGCGTCCTGCTTGCGGAAAACGCGCCTGCCCTGACGTCGTGGCTCCTCGCCCGGAAACCGGCGCACTCCATAGATCTGTTCCGGACGGTTCTCCCCGAAGTGAGTGTCGTCGACGACGAGACTGCACTGATCGCACCGCCCGCCGCCGCTGACGGAAACGGAACGGCCGTTGTCGATACAGCGGCGGCCGACGCTGTTCCTCCTCGAGACCGCTCTGCAACCGAACCGAACAAGATCGTCATCGGCCAGGAAACCAGTACCAATGCCGACGTCACGGTCCCACTCGAAGCGCTACGCAAGCACACCGCGATCTTCGCCGGCTCCGGATCGGGAAAAACGGTGCTGATACGGAGACTGATCGAAGAATGTGCCCTGCAGGGTGTCTCGGCAATCGTTCTCGACGTGAACAACGACTTGGCCCGGCTCGGTACGCCCTGGCCCTCGGATGAACGAACCTGGCCGCCCGGTGACGAGAACAAGGCCGACGCCTACCTACGCAACACCGACATCGTGGTGTGGACGCCTCGCAAGTCAGCGGGTCGCCCGTTGAGTTTTCAGCCGCTCCCCGACTTCGCCAGCGTTGTCGGTGACGCGGACGAATTCGATGCCTCCGTCGAGTCTGCGCTGGCTGCGCTCGAACCCGCCGCGGGGGTCATGGGTTCCTCACAGAAGGCGAGGCACGGACGAGCCGTACTGCGCCAAGCGCTGGACGGTTTCGGAAGGCGTTCTCGAGGAGGCACACTCGGGGACTTCATCGACCTGCTCGAAGAGTTTCCCGAGGACGCGAGCGAGATGCGCGACGCGGTGCGCATCGCCGCAGGCCTCGCGGAGAACCTGAAGGCTGCGTCGGCCAACGATCCGATGTTCGCGGGCTCGGGAACGCCGATCGACCCGGCAGTGTTACTGACACCAGCCGACGGCAAGAAGGCTCGGGTCTCGGTCATCAACCTCTCGGGTTTGACGACCGACGAACAAAAGCACAGCTTCGTCAACCAGCTTCAAATGGGGCTGTTCGCGTGGATCAAGAAAAATCCGGCAGGCGATCGACCCCTGGGCGGGTTGTTCGTCATGGACGAGGCTCAGAACTTCGCGCCATCGGATCGATCGACCCCGGCAACGCAGAGCACCTTGGCCCTCGCGTCGCAGGCGCGGAAGTACGGATTGGGGCTCGTGTACGCCACTCAGTCTCCGAAGGGGCTGCACAACCGCATAGCCGGCAACGCGTCGACCCAGTTCTACGGGTTGCTCAACAGCCCGTCCCACGTGGAGGCCGCCAAGGAGATGGCGCGGGTGAAGGGAGGACATGTTCCCGATGTCGGGCGCCTGCCCGCAGGGCAGTTCTACGCCGCGATCGAAGGGACGGAGTTCCGTCGCACCGCCACTCCCCTCTGCCTGACATACCACCCGAAGAGTCCGCCGACCGAAGAAGAGGTTCTGCTCATCGCGCGGGGCTGATGCGGAGTCCGAGGCAGCGAAACACGAAAAAGCCCACTTCCGAGAGGAAGTGGGCTTTTCGCAGCAGTGAATGCTTACTTGGCTTTTTCGAGGACCTCGACCAGTCGCCAGTGCTTCGTGGCGGACAGCGGGCGGGTCTCCATGAGCTGAACGCGATCGCCTACTCCGGCGTCGCCCTTCTCGTCATGTGCCTTGACCTTGGTGGTCCGACGGATGACCTTGCTGTAGAGAGGGTGCTTGACCCTGTCTTCCAGCTCGACCACGATCGTCTTCTCCATCTTGTCGGATACGACGTATCCGATGCGGGTCTTGCGGTTGTTGCGTCCTTCAGTCACAGTCTTTTCCTCGCTCATGCCGCGTCACCTGCAGTGTCGTCGGCAGGACCTGTGGCCAGACCGAGCTCACGCTCACGCAGGACGGTGTAGATGCGCGCGATCTCGTGACGAACGGTGCGCAGTCGACGGTTGTTGTCCAGCTGGCCGGTAGCCATCTGGAAGCGAAGGTTGAACAGCTCTTCCTTCGACTCACGCAGCTTGGTGACCAGCTCTTCACCGGTGAGCTCGCGGAGCTCTGCGGCTGGGGTTCCGGTAGCCATCAGAACTGCTCCTCCCTGGTGATGATGCGTGCCTTCATCGGCAGCTTGTGGATTGCGCGCGTCAGGGCCTGACGTGCGACGGCCTCGTCGGGGAACGAGAGCTCGAAGAGCACGCGACCCGGCTTGACGTTCGCGACCCACCACTCGGGCGAACCCTTACCGGAACCCATTCGGGTCTCGGCAGGCTTCTTGGTGAGCGGACGGTCCGGGAAGATGTTGATCCAGACCTTGCCGCCACGCTTGATGTGGCGGGTGATCGCGATACGGGAGGCCTCGATCTGACGGTTGGTGATGTAGGCGGGCTCGAGAGCCTGGATGCCGTAGTCACCGAACGTCACGTGGTTGCCGCCCTTGGACGCACCCGATCGCTTCGGGTGGTGCTGCTTCCGGTGCTTGACCCGGCGTGGGATCAACATCGTCAGCCCTCCTGATTCGGCTCGGTCGAGGCCGGAGCCTCTGCGGATGCCGCACGGCCTGCCTCGGTGCTCGTCGCGGTGGTGCCCGAAGCACCGGAACGACGCGGACGCGAGGGACGCTCACGGCGCGGGCGATCGTTGCCTGCAGCAGGTGCAGCAGCGGCCAGTTCACGACGGCCACCGACGATGTCGCCCTTGTAGATCCAGACCTTCACGCCGATACGGCCGAAGGTGGTCTTTGCCTCGTACAAGCCGTAGTCGATGTCCGCACGGAGGGTGTGCAGGGGCACACGGCCTTCGCGGTAGAACTCCGAGCGAGACATCTCGGCGCCGCCGAGACGGCCGGAGCACTGGACACGGATGCCCTTGACGTTCGGCTGACGCATGGCCGACTGGATGGCCTTACGCATTGCACGACGGAAAGCGACGCGGTTGCTGAGCTGCTCTGCTACACCCTGGGCCACGAGCTGAGCCTCGGACTCGGCGTTCTTGACCTCGAGGATGTTCAGCTGGACCTGCTTGCCGGTCAGCTTCTCGAGAGCTCCGCGGATGCGGTCGGCCTCGGCGCCACGACGACCGATGACGATGCCCGGACGTGCCGTGTGGATGTCCACGCGAACACGGTCACGGGTGCGCTCGATCTCGACCTTCGCGATACCTGCGCGCTCCATGCCGGTGGCGAGGAGCTTGCGGATGGCGACGTCTTCCTTGACGTACTCCGAGTACTGCTTGTCTGCGTACCAGCGCGACTTCCAGTCAGTGGTGATACCCAAGCGGAAGCCGTGCGGGTTGATTTTCTGACCCACTACTGAGCCCCTTCCTTGGACGCCTGGCCCTTACGACGGTTACGACTTGTTCCGCCGGTCTTGGGCAGGCTCTCGACGATCACCGTGATGTGGCTGGTGCGCTTGCGGATCCGGAAAGCACGACCCTGAGCGCGCGGCTGGAAACGCTTGCCCGTCTTGCCCTCGTCGACGAACGCGGTCGCGACGATCAGCGTGCTGGGGTCGAGATCCAGGTTGTTCTCTGCGTTGGCCGCTGCGGAGGCGATCACCTTGGCGACCGGCTCGCTGGCTGCCTGCGGCGCGAACTTCAGGATGTTGAGCGCGTCCTCGACGGAGCGCCCGCGAACCAGATCCACGACGCGACGAGCCTTCATGGGCGTGACGCTGACGTGCTTCGCGACGGCCTTGGCAGTCGGGTTGGCGGTTTCGGTGTTGCTCATCGCCTCTTCGCCTTCCGGTCGTCCTTGATGTGACCCTTGAACGTGCGGGTCGGTGCGAACTCTCCGAGCTTGTGGCCGACCATCGAGTCGGACACGAACACCGGCACGTGCTTGCGACCGTCGTGGACGGCGAAGGTGTGACCGATGAAGTCGGGGAGAATTGTCGATCGACGGGACCAGGTCTTGATGACCTGCTTGGTTCCCTTGTCGTTCTGGACGTCAACCTTCGCGAGGAGGTGATCGTCTACGAACGGGCCTTTCTTCAGGCTGCGTGGCATTCTGAACTCCCTCCTAGCGCTTGTTCTTGCCGGTACGACGACGACGGACGATCAGCTTGTCGCTCGCCTTGTTCTTGCGGGTACGGCCTTCAGGCTGTCCCCAGGGGCTGACCGGGTGGCGTCCACCGGAGGTCTTGCCCTCGCCACCACCGTGCGGGTGGTCGACCGGGTTCATCACGACACCACGAACGGTCGGGCGCTTGCCCTTCCAACGCATACGGCCGGCTTTACCCCAGTTGATGTTCGACTGCTCGGCGTTGCCGACCTCGCCGACGGTTGCGCGGCAGCGCACATCGACGCGACGGATCTCGCCGGACGGCATACGCAGCGTCGCGTAGGGGCCTTCCTTACCGAGGAGCTGGATGCTCGCGCCGGCCGAACGTGCCATCTTCGCGCCGCCGCCCGGACGAAGCTCGACCGCGTGCACGGTCGTACCCGTCGGGATGTTGCGCAGCGGCAGGTTGTTGCCCGGCTTGATGTCGGCGCCTGCACCCTGCTCGATGGGCGAACCCTGAGCGATGCCCTTGGGGGCGACGATGTAGCGCTTCTCGCCGTCTGCGTAATGCAGCAGTGCGATGTTGGCGGTGCGGTTGGGGTCGTACTCGATGTGAGCGACCTTGGCCGGCACGCCGTCCTTGTCGTTGCGACGGAAATCGATCAGACGGTATGCACGCTTGTGACCGCCACCCTTGTGCCGGGTGGTGATACGACCGTGTGCGTTACGTCCACCGCGACCGTGCAGGGGGCGAATCAGCGACTTCTCGGGCGTGCTGCGAGTGATCTCCGCGAAATCGGAGACACTGGCGCCGCGGCGGCCCGGAGTGGTCGGCTTGTACTTACGGATTGCCATGAGTCTTCTCGTCCTTATATCCGAAGAGTCCCAGTCGCTTACGCGACCGGACCTCCGAAGATCTCGATGGGCTTGCTGTCGGCGGAGAGCGTCACGAGCGCGCGCTTGGTGTCCTTGCGCTTGCCGTAACCGGTGCGGGTCCGCTTGCGCTTGCCCTGACGGTTCTGCGTGTTGACGCTGGTCACGGTGACGTCGAAGATCTTCTCGACGGCAATCTTGATCTGCGTCTTGTTCGAATCCGGGTGCACCAGGAAGGTGTAGGTGCCTTCCTCGATCAGTCCGTAGGACTTCTCGGAGATGACCGGTGCAAGCAGGATGTCGCGGGGATCGGCGATGGTGGTCACTTGCTTCCCTCCTCGTTCTTCGCAGGCCCTGCGATGAACGTGTTCAGCGCTTCCACGCTGAAGACGACGTCATCGGCTTCGAGCACGTCGTACGTGTTGAGCTGATCGGGTGCGATGGGGTGCACGCCGTCCAGGTTCTGAACGCTCTTCCACGCTGCAACGTCCTCGCGGCCGACAACAAGAAGAAGCTTCTTGCGATCGGAGATCTCACCGAGGAAGGACTTCGCGACCTTGGTCGACGGAGTCTGTCCGGCAACCAGTTCGGTGATCACGTGCAGACGCTCGCTGCGAACCCGATCGGAGAGGGCGCCGCGCAGTGCAGCTGCCTTCATCTTCTTCGGGGTGCGCTGGCTGTAGTCGCGCGGCTGCGGTCCGTGGACCGTGCCTCCGCCGACGAACTGGGGAGCGCGAGTCGAGCCCTGACGAGCCCGGCCGGTGCCCTTCTGCCGGTACGGCTTCTTGCCGCCACCGCGAACCTCGCCACGAGTCTTCGTGGAGTGAGTTCCCTGACGAGCAGCAGCGAGCTGAGCCACGACGACCTGGTGCAGAAGCGCGATGTTGGCAGGCGCATCGAAGATCTCGGCGGGGAGATCGACGGTGCCGTTGGTCTTGCCGCCGGCTTCCTTGACGTCGAGCGTCAGGTTGGTCTTCTTCTCGAGGCTGGTCATGCCCGAGCACCACCCTTCAATGCAGACTTGACGATCACGACATTGCCGCGACGGCCCGGGATTGCTCCCTTGATCAAGAGCAGACCGTTCTCGCTGTCCACCTTGTGGACCGAGAGGTTCTGCGTGGTAACGCGGTCGCCACCCATGCGGCCGGACATACGCATTCCCTTGAAGACGCGACCGGGAGTGGCGCAACCGCCGATGGATCCCGGACGACGGTGCACGGCCTGGGCGCCGTGGCTTGCGCCCTGGCCCTTGAATCCGTGGCGCTTCATGGTGCCTGCGAAGCCCTTGCCCTTGCTGGTGCCGGTGACGTCGACGAAAGCGCCGTCCTCGAACACTGCAGCGGTGAGCTCCTGGCCGACCTCGAACTGCGAGGCGTCGGCGACGCGGATCTCCACGACATGGCGGCGAGGCGTGACGCCTGCCTTCTCGAACTGGCCGGTGGTCGGCTTGTTCACCTTGCGGGGATCGATCGCGCCGAAGGCGACCTGGACGGCGCTGTAGCCGTCGCGCTCCTGCGTGCGGATCTGGGTGACCACGTTGGGTCCGGCCTTGATCACGGTCACGGGAACGACGCGGTTGTTCTCGTCGAAGACCTGAGTCATTCCGAGCTTGGTGCCCAGAATGCCTGTGGCAGGCCGATTCTTGTTATCAGTCATCGTTGTCTCCGCGCTCACTGGATGTTGACGTCGACACTGGCAGGCAGATCGATGCGCATGAGCGCGTCGACCGTCTTCGGCGTCGGGTCGAGGATGTCAATGAGCCGCTTGTGAGTACGCATCTCGAAGTGTTCGCGCGAATCCTTGTACTTATGGGGCGAACGGATGACGCAGTACACGTTCTTTTCGGTCGGCAACGGCACCGGTCCGACGACGCGGGCACCCGTACGGGTGACCGTCTCGACGATCTTGCGCGCTGACGCGTCGATCGCCTCGTGGTCGTAGGCCTTGAGCCTGATGCGGATCTTTTGTCCCGCCACGCTTAGTGTCCTTTTCTTGCCGCTTGTCGTGAAGCCGGCCTTGTGGCCTGCTCCACCTCGTCTGCACAGTCCCCGAGCCGCTCGGCGAAAACCGAAGAGACTCGAACTGCCCTCGTGCTCACACGACGAACCGAACGTTGGCGATCAGGAAAGACCCGATCCGTTGCCGCTGTTCATCTGTCATGGTTCTCCGGTCCACGCGGTCGGGCGTGTCGTATTTCTACTGACACTTCTTTCCGCTTGCTCTTCTTCGATGACCGGGTGCGCGAGGCGTTCCTTCATCTCCGAGCCGGCAAACCGAACGCACTCACGCGGAGTGCTGGTCCTGTTCTGCTCTTACCTGGCGCAGGCCGCACGAAAGCGCGTCCCGTGTCCAGGCAACCCGACCAGTATGCCGTAGACCGCGCCGGAGCACAAATCCCTCCCTATGCGCATTCGCCGCTCGCACCTTACTCGGCAGTAAGATGCGAGTATGACCGCCACCAGTACTACCTACGGCCTGTGGAAGAAGCTCCCCGACAACGTCGTCGGGCAGACGATCTTCTCGATCGGCATGTGTCTCAGGGTCCCGTACTTCGGATCCGTCCTCCCCCGCGTGAAGTCCCTCGAGCCAGGTCGTTGCGAGGTGACTGCCCCGAAGTGGTGGGGAATCAGGAACCACTTGGGCACATTTCACGCGATCGCCGCGTGCAATCTCGCCGAGGTGGCCATGGGCATGCTCGCCGAAGCGACGGTGCCACCGACGCATCGCTGGATCCCGAAGGAGATGACGGTGCGCTATCTGACCAAGGCCACCACATCACTGACCGCGGTAGCCCTGCTCGATTCACCCGATTGGGCAACCGTCACGGAGGGTTCGGACGTCGTCGTGCCCGTGTCGATTCGCGACAGCGCCGGAGTCGAGGTCGTCCACGCGAACATCACCATCTGGATCTCCGCCGCGAGCCGACAGCGGTGATACTCGACGAATGAAGTCGTATGACGCTGTCGTGGTCGGTGGCCGTGGAGCCGTCGGCACCCTTCTGGCCGGGCTCCTCGTCTCCGACGGGCTGTCCGTCGTCACCGTGGATGTCGACGCAACCGGCGATCCGCAGCACGGCTGTGACCATGTGCAGGGCAACATCGTCGATCCGGACGACACTCTCCGCGAGTTGTTGGCGTCGACGACCGTCGTCGTCCTGGCGGTCCCGGAATCGGTAGCTCTTGCCGCGCAGGTACCGAATTCCGGCCGGGACATACTGCTGGTCGAAACACTGTCGGTGAAGTCCCGATTCGCCTCCTCGGTCGAGGCTCGGTGGACGCAGGCCTCCGTGCTCGGTATCAATCCGATGTTCGCTCCGTCCCTCGGGATGGACGGACGCCCTGTCGCGGCGGTCGTCCACCGGGACGGCCCCCGCGTCGGCGAATTTCTTGCTCGTCTCGAAACGTGGGGCGGGCTGATCGTGCGAGTGAACGCCGACGAGCACGACCGGGTGGCTGCCGCAACGCAGGCTCTGACCCACGCTGCTGTGCTGGCGTTCGGATCTGCTCTCGCCTCGCTCGACGTCGACCCGGCGCTCGTGCACGCTCTCGCCCCTCCCCCTGCTCGTACCGCCTTGGCATTACTGGCTCGGGTGACGGGCGGTGAACCGGAGGTCTACTGGGATGTGCAATCCGGAAACCCCCATGCGGTGACCGCGCGGTCCGCGCTGGCGTCGGCGATGTCCGAGTTGAATTCGGTCGTCGAGGACGGCGTAGTGCCTGACTTCGAGAAGTTCCTCGATCGCGCCGAGTCGGGCCTACCCGATCCCGCCGGATACGCGGCTCTCTGCGCTGCACTCTTCGGTATCGTGCGAGAACAAGGACGTGAGGAGAACCGGTCATGATCGACAATCCATCACTGCCCGAGTTCGACCCGGATGATCCAGTGGAGAGCGCGATCGTGTCGAGGCTGGCCGGCAACTGGGCCAATCGGGCCACGGTCAAGAAGCCCGAACCCGATCTGGACGACCTGTTCGATCATGCCAAGCACGACTTCCCGGAAGCTCTGATCCCGTTTGCGGAACACGACGTGTACCTCTCGCTGCCGGACGAGAAGCGGAAACGGATCCGGGCCTGGGGCTGGATCGCGTTCAACAAGAACGTCATGGACGTGGAACAGCACGTGGTCAATCCGGGCTTCTCACTCCTTGCCCAGGACGTGTTCGACACCGGAATGGGTGACGTCCTCGCGATCGCTGTCACGCAGGCGATGGTCGACGAGCAGTACCACACCCTCATGCATCTGAACGCGAGCGCGCTCACCCGTCGTCAGCGCGGATGGGCGATGCCCGAGCGACAACTCCCGTTCAGCGCGACAGTCCGTGCTCAACGCGCCGCGCAGCTCGGTGCGGCGAACTCCGGAGCTGCTGCATTGAGCGCCCTCGCGTACACGACTGTCGCGGAGATCTCGATAACCTCCTACCTGGACTTGATCGAGGACGACGACATCATCCAACCGGTGAATCGCGCAACGGTGAAGCTCCACAATCGCGACGAGTACTGCCATGCCTCGATCGCCGACGAGATGGCCAAGATCGTCTTCGGCACACTGGACGACGGCGATCGGAGAGTGTTCCTCGACGGCCTCGCCCAGGGCATGAGAGCGTTCTCGGGCACGGACTTCTCGACGTGGGAAGCTATTCTTCGAGCCGAGAAGGTCGACGGCTTCGAGACAATGCTTCGAGACATCGTCGACGACGGGAGCCGGGATCACCTCGTCCAGGACTACAGCGGCATTCGATCACTGTGCCGCGAACTGGACGTCGAGGACGAAATAGGAATCGAGTGGTCGTGAGCGATGTGAAATCGCCATCTTTCCCGGCAGGTAACATTTCGGTCCGGTGCCTGGATTGAACTGACGGGTACGCGCTCACCGAATCTCGCCTTCCGAAGAATCCGACTGCACCACCGACCGCACGGAGTATCGATGCCCTTTCCCGAGGACGTAGCTGTACTGGTCGAAGACGTCCACAAATCTTTCGACGACGTGCACGCCCTCCGAGGCATCAGCTTCTCGGCTCCCAAGGGGACCGTTCTCGGAATACTCGGCCCCAACGGCGCTGGTAAGACGACCACGGTCAAAGTTCTGGCGACACTGATCAAACCGGACACCGGCAGGGCACTCGTCGCGGGCCACGACGTCGTGACCGATGCACCTGCGGTCCGCAGGTCCATCATGATGACGGGCCAGTACGCCGCCCTCGACGACACTCTGTCCGGACGGGAGAACATCGAGCTGTTCGGTCGACTGATGGGCCTGGACAAGAAGGCGTCGAAGGCCCGCGCCCACGCGTTGCTCGAGGAATTCGACCTGGCGGACACCGGCAAACGACCGGTGCGCGGATACTCCGGTGGAATGCGCCGCCGCATCGACATCGCATGTGGTCTGGTCGTTCGTCCGGAGGTCGTGTTTCTCGACGAACCGACGACGGGGCTGGATCCGCGCAGCCGTCAGGGCGTCTGGTCACTGGTCGAGGCACTCAAAGCGCAGGGCATCACCGTGCTGCTCACCACGCAGTACCTGGAGGAAGCCGACGTTCTGAGCGACAACATCATCGTCATCGACAAGGGAACGGTGATCGCGGAGGGAACGTCGGATCAGCTCAAGGCGATGACGGGAGGCAACTTCTGTGAAGTTGTCCCGGTCGATCCGAATCGCCTGCCGGAGGTTGTGAGGATTCTGGGCGAATTGGTGCCCGGCGTCGTGGCACGGGAACTCGCGCCCGGCGCAGACCGCATCTCCATCCCTGCTCCGGACGGTGCTGCCACTTTGTCCGAGGTTCTTCGTCGAATCGACCATGCAGGCATTCCCTTGGCAGACATCGCACTGCGCCGGCCGTCTCTGGACGACGTCTTTCTCTCCCTGACCGGCCACTCCAACACCGCCGCCACGCAGTGACCACGACTTCTCGAGACTCGACGGTGGCTGCTGCCTCGACCTCGGCAACGCCGACCGGCCGCACCCGTGCCAAGGCTCGTTTCGAGCCCTCGGGGTTCGTGCAGTGGAAAGTCCTCACCGCGCGCACAGTCCGAACCATGGTCCGCAAAGGTGAGCTGTTCATCGCAGTCCTCGCACCCCTGATCTTCACGCTGGGCTTCTTCCTGCCGCTGAAGTTCGTCATGCAGTTCCAGGGGATCGACTACGCGCAGTTCCTCATGCCGATCATCGTTCTGCAGGCAATGGCGTTCACTGCGATTTCCTCGGCGCAGCGAGCCTCGACGGAGACCCTGACGGGTCTGTCCACCCGCCTGAAGACCATGCCGGTCGTCATCGGCGCTCCTCTCATGGCACGAATGACGAGTGCGTTCCTCCGGTCGACGGTGACTCTGACTGCCGCTCTGATCTACGGGCACGTCATCGGGTTTCGATTCAGCGCGGGGTTCGACCAGGCCGTCATGTTCGGCGCCATGGCGCTGGCAATCAGTACCGTGCTGTCCTTCGGCGCCGATGCGATCGGAACTCTCTCGAAGAGCCCGGAAGCCACCAGTCAGGCGCTGACGTTGCCGCAGTTGATCCTGGGTATGGCGTCGACAGGGTTCGTTCCGGAGTCCGGCTTTCCCGAGTGGATTCGCCCGTTCGTGCGTAATCAGCCGATTTCACAGTTCGCGGCAGCGATGAGGGACATGGCCGACGGGACGGTCCAGCTGTCGGTCGTGCTCCCCGCCGTTCTCTGGATCGTCGGCCTTACCCTTGTGCTCGTTCCACTTGCCCTGTGGGCGAGCCTGCGACGGAGAGACTGATCATGACCGACATTCAGCCGCGCGCCGCTACCCGTGAGACGTTCGGGTTTCCGGAGCCCACGACGATGCTGCCGGAGTCGTCGGCACGTGCTCTGTTCGTCCACAGCACCATCCAGTGCACTCGCTTGCTCAAGCGTTGGTCGAGAGACCCTACGACCATGATTCAGGCCATGCTCTACCCGGCATTGATGCTTCTGATGTTCCGAGTGGTACTCGGGGACTCGATTTCGATGGCCACCGGGCAGCCCGCCGTGTACGGCCAGGTGCCTCTCATCGTGCTCATCGGCGCAATGTTCGGCTCCATCGTCAGTGCAGTGGGCCTCAAGCAAGAACGCATGAACGGGTTGCTGCCGCGTTTCTGGACTCTGCCCACCCACCGTGCAGCCGGATTGGTGGGTCGGATGATGGCCGAGGCCGTGCGTGTGTTCGTGACCACGCTGGTGATCATCGCCATGGGGTTCGCGCTCGGATTCCGGCTCAACCAGGGCTTGCTGGCCGGACTGGGCCTCGTGCTTCTACCCATCGCGTTCGGGATCGGGTTCGCGGTCCTGGTGACGTTTCTGGCCACCGTGTCACGAGACGCGCCGCTGGTCGAGTTGGTCTCGATTCTGTGCACTCTGCTGCTCTTCTTCAACTCCGGGTTCGTGCCGGTGGCGGCGTACCCGACTTGGCTGCAGCCTGTGGTTGCAGCGCAGCCCATGTCGTGTGCGGTGGATGCGATGCGTGCCTTCGCTCTGGGCGGACCAACACTGACGCCCGTCCTGCAGACTCTCGCGTGGTCCTTCGGTCTGGTGATCGTGTTCCTCTACCCGGCTATCCGCGGTTACCGTCAGGCGTCCAGTTCCGCCTGAGCAGTTTTCTTTTATGCTGTCGATATGACAATCGACGCGCACCGAACTGTTCGCCCGACTGTTTCCGTCGTAATTCCGATGAATGGAATTATCAGCCAACTCGACGAACAACTCGACGGATTGGCACAGCAAAATTATTCGGGGGAATTCGAAGTCGTAGTAGCCGACAACGGAGTCGGCGATTTACTGAGGCGCCACATATCCGACCATTCGCTCAATACTCGTATGAAAATTCAGTACATCGACGCTTCCGAGCAGGCAGGTGTGTCGTTTGCCCGAAACTGCGGCGCACGGCACGCGTCGGGCGAATTTCTCGCCTTCTGTGATGCGGACGACATAGTCCACGAGAACTGGATCAGTTCACTTGTCGGCTTCGCGCAGGATTTCGACGTCGTCGGAACGGCTGTGGAGACCGCGGGGATCAACACCGCGAAGGCAATGTCCTGGACGCCGTCCATGCCCGCCGAGCGGCAGGGACGGACCACATTTCTGCCTCACGCCATCGGCGCCAGCATGGGGGCCTGGACGGGCGTGTGGCGTGACCTGGGAGGGATGGACACCTCCTATCACGCCAGCGAGGACGTCGAGTTCTGCTGGCGAGCACAATTGGCCGGGTACACCTTCGGATTCCTACCGGTGGCCGAGGTCGCCTACAGGCTGCGCGAAGAGTTGCGGCCATTGCTTCGGCAGTCCTACAAGCTGGGGTACGGATTCGCGAGGCTGCAGGGCGAATACCGCGCCCGAGGCTGCCCTCCGGTCAGCGTTCGGCGGGTCGCTTACTGGTGGACGCTACTGATACTGGGAAATCCTCTGGTTCCCTCATTCGTCACCAAAGTTTCACGCGGCCAATGGGCACGAGCGGTTGCCGCGCATGCCGGTGAGGTGCGTGGAGGCTTGAAATATCACACTTTCGGCTGGTAGCCATTTGCATTTACCCGCATGTCTCGTAATGCTGGGTAGATGTGCCGATCCGACGGGCGACAATTGTCGCTCTCTCCGATGACGGCATCGGACGCGCTTCTGCTGGACACAGAACTGGTCGAAGCGACCTGAAGCAAACTGCAGGGGATGGACGAACCGCAGTGGACCAACCAACAAGGAGCAAGCAGTTGAACGCATGCGTACGACGCGGCCGAGCTTTCTTCACGACGCGGTCACTACGTGCACTCGTTTCAATGTGTGCCCTGGTCGGACTCGCTGCTGTGATCGGCGCACCGACTGCGTCCGCGCAGCCGGGAGTCGAACCGGAGCCGTTGTCCCTGGAGCGCATGGGTACGCCTCCCGAAGGCGCGAACGACTTCTCGTGCAAGCCCTCCGAAGCGCATCCTCGCCCGGTCATCCTGGTCCACGGAACCGACACCGACATGCAGGAGAGCTGGCCGAAACTTTCGCCCGAGCTCGCTGGTCAGGGCTACTGCGTGTTCGCTCTCAACTACGGCGCGATGCCGGTGATGTGGGACCACAGTCGCCTCGTCTGGGGAATCGACGACATCGAGCAGTCAGCGAGCGAGCTCGGCCAATTCGTCGACTTGGTCCTGTCGAGCACCGGCGCTTCCCAGGTCGATCTCGTCGGACATTCGCAGGGAGGCACGGTCTCGCGGCAGTACCTCAAGTTCAACGGTGGTGCCGATGCATCCGACGCGTCGCGCAGCAAGGTGAACCAGGTCATCACTCTCGGCGCCACCAACCACGGAACCAGCTTCAACGGGCTGCAGCAGCTGTACCTCCTCGCGGCATCGTTCGGGCTTCCCCGCGATCTGACGTCGCAACTGGTGTTCGGAATCGCGGGCACACAACAGCTCATCGGTTCGCCCTTGTTGAAGAAGCTCAACGCCGGTAGCGAAGTCATGCCCGGTGTCGAGTACACCGTAATCGCAACCCGCAAGGACGAGGTCGTGACGCCTCCGGAGCGAACCTTCCTGAACGACGGCGGTACCGGCCAGGTGAAGAACGAGTGGGTCCAGGACATCTGCCCCGGCAACACGGCGTCGCACATGGGTCTGACGCGTGATCCGGATGTGTTCTACATGATCAGTCGCGCGTTGGATCCCACGTACCCGGACTCGCACCCCTTGGAGTGCGCTCCACAGTCCTGACCCGCCGCTACTGCGCCCACGGGTGGTCGATGACCACGTCCACGACATCCGTCCCACCGAGGTCCACGTCGGCGCCACTGCCGTGAACGACGTGCGTTGCCCAAGTGTCGTCGACGAGGTCGGGCACCTGGGCACTCCGGTCGTCCATCACGAGCGCAGCTCCCGTCGCGGCCGCGACGGCCACCGTCAGGACGTCGCGATCCCCGAGAAAGTGTCGTCGATCTGGCCGAGTCACCGAGCGTGCGTCACGATCGACGGTCAGCAGGCGTGCCTCGTGGTCGACGGCGAAGGTTCGCCCTGACGTCGACGCCGACTGCGCCAGCCGATGGTGCGTGACCACTTCCCCGCCGGAGATGACGGCCGTGTCGTCGGGGTCGATACCGAAGCCTCGTACGCCCCGGTCGACCGGCCGCGTCGATCGGCCGGACAGGCTCGCGTCGTCGACGGAGATCCAGGGAAGCGCCGAGCCGGACGGATCCGAGAAACCTACACCGACCGCGACCTCGCCGGCGTCGAGAGACACCGCGCCTCCGGCTGACCAGACAGCAAGGATTGCCCAGACGCCCTGCTCGGAGAACGGGAGATGGATCGTCACGGGTGTCCCCCGGCCGACGCCCTCGGACATCAGCAAGCGGGCCAACTGCGCGACGTGGTCCGAAGTCCGGACGTAGGACTGCTCGCCGTCTATGTCGACGATCATCGGCGCACCCGGTTCCGCTTCGACCGCTGCGTCGAACATCGCCGCCATCGTGCGCTGGGCGGCCAGGCTCGAGTCGGCATCGCGGGGCTCGGGTGGAGGCGGGGCGGGCTGGGCGATCTCGATGTCGCCGACGACGGCGTCGTCGGCGATCCCGAACGAACGCAGAACCGACAACAACACCTCGGCGACGTGGACCACCGTGGACTCGTCGTACAGGTCGGTCGCATAGATCAACGAGCACGCGGATTCGGCTCGCCCATCGGATGCAACCGCATCCGAGAACACGAACTGAAGGTCGTATCTCGCGACGTGTTCTTCCGCCTCGAGTGCGGACACGGCCAGATTCGGAAGTTCGAGAACGGTGGTCGCGTGATTCTGTAGTGCGAGCAGCACCTGGAAGAACGGCGATCGAGACCTCGATCGCGGTGGGTCGAGCATGTCGACGATGCGATCGAACGGCACATCGGCGTGCGAGAACGCGTTCAGGTCGGTCTCGCGCACCAGGGCAAGCACGTCGCCGACGGTCTCGGATCCGTCGAGCGGTGTTCGCAGGACCACGGTGTTGACGAACATCCCCACCATGTCGTCGAGGGCCGAGTCCCCGCGTCCCGCAACCGGTGTCCCCACGGCGATGTCGGCATCGCCGGACAGTCTGGCCACAACAACAGCGAGGGCAGCGTGCAGTGTCATGAACAGCGTCACGCCATGACGACGAGCCAGCGTGTCGAGGGCCGACCGCAAGTCCGCGTCGACGACGAAGCGGTACTCGGCACCGACTCGACCGACGCCCACGTCCCGTGCTCGATCGACGGGCACACCCCGCTGCTCGAGAAGTCCGTCCAGTGCAGTCCTCCAGTACGACTCCTGCCGTGACACCAGCGAGTCCGGGTCGTCGGTCGACCCCAGCGCCTCGAGCTGCCACAGCGCGTAGTCCGCATACTGAACGTCGAGCGGTGTCCACGACGGCTCCGTGCCGCGAATGCGTGCGTTGTACGCGATCAGCAGATCGCGCGTCAGCGGTGCCATCGAGAAACCATCAGCTGCGACGTGGTGGGTGACGAACACCATGACGTGCTCGGTGGGCGTCACCTCGAGAACACGCAGGAGCACCGGGACCGACGCGGTGACGTCGAACGGGGTCGCGAGTATCTCGCGTACACGATCGACGACGTCGTCACCCGTGATCTCTTCGACCACGAAGTCGATTGCTGCATCCGCGCGTGGAAGAACGACCTGCGTGCCGACGCCGTCGATGTCGGGATAGTACGTTCGCAGGGTCTCGTGGCGACCGACGACGTCGTCTGCGGCCCGACGCAGGACGTGGACGTCGAGGGTGCCGCTCGCTCGCAGCGCGAACGCGATGTTGTAGTCCGTGGACGTCGGGTCGAGTCGAGCGAGCAGCCACATGCGTTGCTGCGCCGGGGAGAGCGGAAGCGTGTCGGGTCTACCGAGAGACACCAGTGTTCGACGCCTGCCCGTCCCGACCTGGGACGCGATCCTCGCCGCGAGAGCCGACACCGTGGGCGCTTCGAACAGCGCTCGTAGGTCGACCTCGGTGTCCAGAGCCGCGCCCAGTCGGGCGGTGACCTGGGTCGCGACCAACGAGTTGCCGCCCAGCGCGAAGAAGTCGTCGTCCGAGCCGACCCGGTCGTTACCGAGGACGGCCGAGAATGCCTCCGCCACCGCTTCTTCCACGGCGGTGGACGGGGCGCGGTACGCCGTGTCGACGACGGTCGGTGCAGGCAGTGCGCGCCGGTCGAGCTTGCCGTTGACGGTGAGGGGCAGATCTTCGAGTTCGACGAAACCGGACGGAATCATGTAGTCGGGCAGTCGTTCTCCTACGGTTCGACGGATCGAGTCGAGGTCGCGAGACGCACCGGCCGCACGTACGAAGTACGCGACGACCCGAGGCCCGAGCGGTGGGTCCTCCCGCACGACGGCAACCGCTGTGGCTACCGAGGGATGGGCCGCAGTCGCTGCTTCCACCTCACCGAGTTCGATACGGTAACCACGGACCTTGACCTGTTGATCGGCTCGACCCGAGAATTCGAGCTCGCCGGTCTTCCCGGAGACCACCCATCGGACCCGGTCACCGGTGCGATAGAGAGGTTCGCCGTTGTCCCCGAAGGGGTTTGCTACGAAACGCGTCGCTGTCAAGCCCGGTCGTTCCAGATAGCCGCGGGTCACTTGAGAGCCACCCACGTAGAGTTCGCCTTCGACGCCTACCGGCACGGGATGCAGGCGACGATCGAGTACGTGTACGGACAGGCCCGCAATCGGCATCCCGATTATCGAGCCGGACTCGACGTCGGATGCAGCGATTCGCCGGACAGTGACATGCACCGTCGTCTCCGTGATTCCGTACAGGTTGAACAGTGCAGGACCATGGGCTTCGCCGTCGCCGTGCCTGCCGAACCACGTGCGCAGACGCCTCGGTTCGAGCGCTTCTCCCCCGAACAGCACGTGCCGGAGAACGAGTTCCGTCGACGACTCGGTGTCCACGTCGACCAACCGTTGAAACGCCGACGGCGTCTGATTGAGAACTGTGACACGCTCGGAGGCGAGTAGTTCCCGAAACACCTCGGGAGAACGAGCGGTGTAGTGATCGACCACGACGAGCGTGCCGCCGTGAAGGAGGGCTCCCCACATCTCCCACACGGAGAAATCGAATGCGAACGAGTGGAACATCGTCCAGACGTCGGTCGCTCCGAACTCGAAGACGTCGTTCGTCTTCTCGAAGAGGGTCAGCACGTTGTCATGGGTGACTCCGACGCCTTTCGGCTGCCCCGTCGATCCCGACGTGTAGATGACGTACGCGAGCGACCCACGACGCAACGACGAATGCCGTTCTGCATCGGTCACTGTCGCCTCGGAGCGCCGATCCACCTCGGCCGCGGTAGGAGCGACAGCCGCCATGTCGACGGCAGGCAGTCCACCGAAGCGTGAGTCGACGCCCTGGTACACGGCCGCGACCGGGGCGCAATCGTCGAGGACGAAACGAACCCGATCGTCCGGGTGGTCCGGATCGATGGGGAGGTACGCGGCGCCCGAGGTGACCACGGCGAGCAGCGCGACCACGAGGTCCGCCGATCGGGGCAGCGACACAGCGACCGTAGCTTCCGGGCGTGCACCCAGCGCGATCAGTTCGCGAGCGATCACGTTCGCTTTCGCCGCGACATCTCGGTAAGTCCAGGATCTGCCCCCGTCACGCAGTGCAACGCGATCGGGTACCTCTCCGGCCATGGCATGGAACCGGTCGACCAACGTGGAGAATGCGGACGGCATCGGGTCGTCGGTTGTCTCGGTGACGAGTGCGAGCTCCAGCTCCGCAGCCGGAAGCAGCGTCACGTCCCCCAGCGGCTCGTGCGCCTGCTCCACGAGCGCGGACGCAGCACGTGCGTAGGCGTCGGCGATGCGCTGCACCGTGGCTCGATCCAGTGCATCCGCGGCGTACACGAATTCGACGTCCCACCCGGCCACGTCACCGGCGTCGTAGGCGTCGGCCACCGTCACCTGCAGATCGAATTTCGCCTCGACGGAATCGAATTCCACCCCGCTGATGGTCAGGTCGGGCAACTCCAAGTCGATCCGAGCGAGGTTCTGGAACACGAACATCACTTGGAAGAGCGGGTGTCTGCCGCGGATTCGGTGCGGATCCGTCACATCGACGATTCGCTCGAACGGCACGTCGGCGTTGGCGAACGCGGACAGATCGGTTTCACGTACGTCGGCCACGAACCGGTCGAAGTTCGCGGCCGGATCGACCCGGGTGCGCAGAACGAGAGTGTTGACGAACATACCGATCATCTCGTCGAGGCGACTGTCCCCACGACCCGCGACAACGGTTCCGACGGTGATGTCCTCGTTGGCGGACATTCGCGACAACACCACGGCGAGGGCGGCGTGCATGACCATGAACGGAGTTGCCCCGACGCCTCTGGCGTACGTTGCCACCGCATCTCGCGTCGACCGATCGATGGACACGACGACGGCGCCTGCCCGTTCCTCGGCAGCGGCCGTCGTCGTCGCGCGAGAACTGCTGCGCGGCAACTCGATTTCGGCAGGCACGTCCGACAGCTGCCGGACCCAGTAGTCGATCTGACGCGACGCGGGCGATGCGGGATCGTTTTCGGAGCCGACGAAATTGCGCTGCCAGACTGCGAAGTCCGCATACTGCAGGGGCTGAGGATCCCATGCGGGTTCGTTGCCGGTCGCCCGAGCTGCGTACGCGCGCGCCAGGTCCCGGGTGAGCGGACCTACCGAGAATCCGTCCACGGAGATGTGGTGGGCGACGACGACGAGGACGTGCTCGTCTGCGGACTCCCGCAGCAGAACCGCGCGTACGGGAACCGTCTCGGTCACGTCGAATCCACGAGACACCATCTCGAGGACTCGCGCGGTAGTCGACGCGGAGTCACTGTGCTCCACACGTAGTGCAACCGAACGGTGGGGTTCGACGAACTGGAAGCCGACCCCGTCGACGTCGGGGTAGCGCGTCCGTAGGATCTCGTGTCGGGTCGTGACGTCGTGAAAGGCCTCGACCAGGGCTCCGACGTCGAGGTTTCCTGTTATCCGGATCAGCGCGGGCACGTTGTTCGCTGCCGAACGAGGATCGAGTCGGTTGAGGAACCACATGCGTTGCTGCGGTAGGGACAGCGGAGCCGGGGTGTCGTGGTCCGGTCGTCGCGCCAGAACGCCTCGGACCGACCGCGTGGTCTCCCGCTCGATTCGTCCTGCGAGGACCTCGACTCCCGGAGCGTCGAACAACATCCGAAGGGGAACGTCGGTGGACAGCTCTGCTCCCAACCGCGCCACCACCTGGGTTGCGATCAGCGAGTTCCCGCCCAGGGCGAAGAAATCGTCGTCCAGACCCACTCGGGGTGCGCCGAGCATGTCCGAGTAGGTCGAGGCGACGATCTCCTCGACGGGAGTCGACGGCGCCCTGTGCGTCCGCACCTGGACCGCGGGCGCGGGCAGCGCCCGACGGTCGAGCTTGCCGTTCGGACCGACCGGCAGCCGGTCGACGACGACGATCGACGTCGGAACCATGTAGTCGGGGGCGAAGCGCGCAGTAGCCGCACGGATGTCCGCTGCGTCGATGCTCGCCCCGTCCTCGGGTACGACGTACGCCACCAAGGAGTCACCGACGATTGCGTCGGTGTGCAGTACCACGACGGCCTGGCGAGCGTTGGGATGAGTGAGCACTGCAGCCTCGACCTCACCGCATTCGATGCGCTGGCCTCGAAGTTTCACCTGGAAATCGCTGCGGCCCACGTAGTCGAGTTCACCGACGGGGTTCCACCGCACCAGATCTCCAGTCCGATAGAGTCGTCCGCCCGTCGAATCGAACGGGTCGGCGACGAACCTCTCGGAAGTCAGTGTCGGTCTCGTCGCATAGCCTCTGGCGAGTTGTACCCCTGCCAGATACAGCTCCCCCACGACACCGGGCCATACCGGGTTCAAGCGCGAATCGAGCACGTACACACGGGTGTTCGAGACCGGCCGGCCGATGGGTACGGTCGGCGCAGCGGAGTCGACGATGTCGTACCGGGTGACATCGACGGCGGCCTCGGTGGGTCCGTACAGGTTGACGAGGTCGGTTCCAGCCAGAATTTCCGATGTCGCACGCACTGTGGCAGCGGGGAGCGCTTCTCCGGATGCGAAGATCCGCCGCAGCCTTCGCGCCGACCGCGCGTCCGGATGAGCGGTGAACACCGCGAGCATCGACGGTACGAAGTGCGCGACGGTGACGGAGTGCGTCTCGATCAGCCGTGCAAGATAGGTGGGGTCGCGGTGACCGTCCGCATCCGCGATCACCAGCGTCGCCCCGATCCCGAGCGGCCAGAACAGCTCCCACACAGACACGTCGAACGTCAGCGGAGTCTTGTGGACCACGACATCGTCGGTGCCCAGTGGATAGCACTGCTGCATCCAGTCCAGCCGATTGACGACGGCGCGGTGGCTGACCACCACACCCTTCGGCCTGCCGGTCGACCCGGACGTGAAGATCACGTACGCCGCGACGTCCGGATGGTGCCGATGGACCGACACAGTCGCGTTCGGTTCGCTCTCGACCGTGTGGTGCACGTCGATGGTGACGACCCCGGTTGTCGCCTTCGACAACTCCACGCTCGACGCAGCACCGTCGACGAGAACGACTGAGGCTTCGGACGCCTCCAGAACGTAGTGCAGGCGCTCGATCGGTTGCTGCGGATCGATCGGTACGTAGGCACCGCCGGCATCGAGCACGGCGTACACCGCGAGGACCGACTCGAAAGACCGTGACACTGCCACACCGACGGTGGTCTCCGGTCCGACACCTGCGTGTTGCAGCGTCCGAGACAGCGCCTTCACCTGATCGGAGAACTGTGCGTAGGAGATCTCGTGGTCACCGTGGCGAATCGCAATCGAATCGGGAGACCTCTGGGCAACCCGGCGGAATCGATCGAGGAGCATGTCCTCGCGGGCAGCGACCGCGGTTCGGTTCCATTCGGTGAGAACCGATGTCGTCTCGTGGTCGTCGAGAAGGTCGATGTCACCGACGACCGCGAACCGATCGGTGACCATGGCCTCGAGTATTCGGACGAATCGCCGTCCGGCTGCGGCGATGGTGTCTTCGTCGAACAGCTCGGTCAGGTAGAGGAACTGAGCCGACATTCCTGCGGGTTCGCCGGAACGGTCGAAATCCTCCGACATGGTCAGGTACAGATCGAACTTCGACAGCCCGGTTTCCAGTTCGACGCCCGCGGCGCGGATCTCCGGGAGCTCGACGCTTGTGCGTTCGAGATTCTGGAACGCGAGCATCACCTGGAACAGAGGTTGTCTCGCCGTCGACCTCGTCGGATCGAGTATCTCCACCAGCCGCTCGAACGGAAGGTCCGAGTTCGCGAACGCGTCGAGGTCGGATTCGCGCGTCGACGCGAGCACGTGCCTCACGGTGTCCGAGGGACGGATCTCGGATCTGAGCACGAGCGTGTTGACGAACATGCCGATCACATCGTCCAGCGCACGCTCACCACGGCCTGCGATCGGCGTTCCGATCGTGACGTCTTCCGTTGCCGCCGCACGTGCCAACAGAATCGCGAACGCTGCGTGCACGACCATGAACGGCGTGCATCCCACGTCGAGGCCCAGCGCGACGACGGCGCGATGCAATGCACCGCCGATCGCGAAGCGGTGAACGGCACCGCGCTCGGACTGCACGACCGGGCGAGGACGGTCGGTCGGTAGGTCCAGCTGCTCGGGGCTCCCTGCGAGACGCCGCTTCCAGTAGTCGATCTGCGTGCGAACCAGAGATTCCGGATCGTTCTCCTCCCCGAGGACCTCGCGCTGCCACACCGAGAAGTCGGCGTACTGCACCTTCATCGGCTCCCACATCGGTGTCCGACCTCCGACTCGTGCCGCGTATGCGTACACGATGTCTCGCATGAGGGGACCGATGGAGAAACCGTCGGCGGCGATGTGGTGGACGACGACCGCGAGGATTCCTTCGGTATCGCCGACTCGGAACAGATGGGCACGGAACGGCGGAGCTTCGGACAGCGCAAAACTAGTGTTCACCAGCACGCGGATGCGTCCGAGCGCGTCGTTCTCGGTGCAGGTGTCCACACCGAGCTCGAACGGGCTCTCGTCGATACGCAGAATTCGTTGGTGGCCGACACCGTCCACATCCGGATACACGGTGCGTAGCGTTTCGTGGCGTTCACGGATGTCGTCGATGGCCGTTCGGAGGGCTGTCTCGTTCAGCTCACCGGTGAGACGGACGACGATGGGAATGTTGTAGGCGGCGGAGTCCGGTTCGAACTGATCCAGGAACCACATTCGTTGCTGCGCAAGGGACAGCGGTATTCGTTCCGGACGTGTGCGCGCCGTCAGGGGTGCGCGCCGCTTCTTCCCGACGCTGCGATCGATCACTGCTGCCAGGGCAGCCACCGACGGTGCGTCGAACACGGCGCGGACATCGAGGTAGACGTCGAGTTCTGCGCCGACCCGGGCGGTCACCTGAGTGGCGAGAAGCGAGTTGCCACCGAGAGAGAAGAATTCGTCGTCGCGCCCGACTCGATCGACACGCAGGAGGCTGCTGTAGACCTCGGCGACTACGTGCTCGGCGCGAGTACGCGGCTCGGTGAACTCTGTGCGCTCGAACATCGGCTCCGGCAGCGCTCGCCTGTTCAGTTTGCCCGACGGTCCGAGCGGGAGCTCGCCGATCACGAGGAACGCCGACGGAACCATGTATTCGGGCAGTACCCGCCCGGCCACATCCCGCAGCCGTTCGGTGTCCACGGACGACCCGTGCGAGGGGACGATGTAGGCAACGAGCCTGTCACCTCGCACATCCACCACGGCGTGGTGGACCGAGCCGTCGCGGAGAAGAACGTTCTCGATCTCCCCGAGTTCGATGCGCAACCCTCGCAGCTTGACTTGAAAGTCCGAGCGGCCGAGGTATTCCAGCTCGCCGTCGGTGCGCATCCGTACGACGTCACCCGTGCGATAGAGCCTCGCCCCGTCGATCGAGAACGGGTCGGCGACGAACCGGTCAGCCGTCAGGTCCGGCTGATTCGAGTATCCGCGCGCGAGTTGCACGCCGCCGAGGTACAACTCCCCTTGCCCACCCACGGGGACCGGGTGCAACCTCGGATCGAGCACGTGCACACGAGTGTTGAACACGGGACGTCCGATCGGTACGCCGTCGGTGTCGGTGTCGGAGAACTCGTGGTGGGTCACGTCGACGGCAGCCTCCGTGGGGCCGTACAGGTTGACCACGCGTGCACCCGGCAGTGCCGTCTGCAGCGACGATGCCGTTGCGGACGGCAGGGCTTCTCCCGAGCAGAACACCCATCGCGGCGCGACGTTCGCCGGTGCCCTATCGGAGGCGTACACGGCGGCCATCGACGGTACGAAGTGCAGGACCGTTACCTGCTGGGACGACAGGAGCGAGGCCAGGTAGTTCGGATCACGGTGGCCGTGCGGACGCGCGATCACCGTTCGAGCACCGATGTGCAACGGCCAGAACAACTCCCACACCGACACGTCGAACGTCACCGGAGTCTTGTGCAGGACGACGTCCTCTCGGGTCAACCCGTATTGTTCCTGCATCCAGACGAGCCGATTCACGATGGCGCGGTGGTCGACCGACACCCCCTTGGGGGCACCCGTCGATCCCGACGTGAAGAGAACGTAGGCAGTGTTCGCCGCGGTGAGCGTACCGAGACGATCGGCGTCGGTCAGCGGTCCGGGCGAGAAGGCGCGCAGGTCGATCTCGTCCACGGACACCACCGGGACACTCGATGCTTCGAGCGCCTGGCTCGAGATCGACGCGCCGACAAGGTCCTCGTTCCTCGACAGCACCAGCACAGCGTTCGACGCCGTGACGATGTGCCGCTGCCGCTCTCCAGGCTGATCCGGATCCATCGGGACGTATGCAGCACCAGCTGCCTGCACGGCGTAAATGGCCACGAAGAGGTCGAAGGAGCGATGCATCGAGACCGCGACTCTCGTTTCCGGACCGACGCCTCGCGAGATCAGGTACCGCGCAAGCGTGTTCACGCGTGCGTCGAACTCCCGATAGGTCAGAGTGACGTCGTCGCACGTCAGAGCGTCGGCATCGGGCGACGCTGCCGCGCGCGCAGCGTACATCGACACCAACGTCGACGTCTCGTCGAACTCGTGATGGGTCGAATTGATCTCGTCGATCAACCAGCGACGCTCGGCGGCATCGATCAGAGCGATGTCGCCGACGACCGCCGTCGAATCCTCGGACACCACGTCGAGGAGAAGACGAACGCGAGCGGCCAGCGCGTCGACGGTCGACGTATCGAAGATGTCGCGCGCGTACGTGATGGAGAATTCGATGCCGTTCGGGTCACCGGAGCTGGAGTAGCTTTCGGAGAAGACCAGTTCGAGGTCGAATCTGGCGGCATGGACGGCGACCTCCACGGGCGACAACGCAAGTCCGGACGCCTGTACGGTCGCGCGGCCTCCGTCCTGGAAGGTCAACAACACCTGGAACAACGGGTGACGTCCAGAGAAACGAGGTGGGTCCAGTATCTCCACCACACGGTCGAACGGAAGGTCCGCGTGAGCGAACGCGGACAGGTCCACCTCGCGTACTCGGGCCAACACGTCGTCGAAGGTCGCCGACGAGTCCACCGGCGTCCGCAGCACCAGCGTGTTCACGAACATGCCGACGACTGCGTCGAGATCGGTCTCACCGCGGCCGGCAACCGGTGTACCCACGACCACATCCGATTCACCGGACATCCGCGCCAACAACACTGCGATGCAGGCGTGCACCACCATGAACGGAGTGACGCCCCGGCGTCCGGCGAGTTCGACGATTCGCCGATGGACGGCTGCATCGAGACGTCGGGAACTACGTCCACCCGATCCCGACCGAACTGGCCCTCGCGGCCTGTCCGTCGGGACGATCGTCTCCTCCGGCGCACCGGCGAGTGTCGTCGACCAGAACCTTTCCTGAGCCGCAGCCAGTGACGTCGGATCGTCGGATGCCCCGAGCAGCGCTCGCTGCCACACCGTGTAGTCCGTGTACTGCACCGGTAGCGGTATCCACTCGGGCGCGTGCCCAGCGAGGCGCGAGACGTACGCTTCCGTGACATCCGACGCAAGAGGGCGCATGGAGAAGCCGTCGGCTGCGATGTGATGGACCACGAAGATCAAGACGTGATGCTCGGATGCCGTGCGCAGTAACCTGACTCGGAACGGCGGCGCGGCCGTGACGTCGAACGGCGTCGTGGCGGCCCGCTCCAGGTGACGCATCACCGACGACGGATCCGCGTCGACGACGCTCAGATCGATCGGGGCATGCCCTGGATCGGCCACCGATTGGGTGCCTGTCCCGTCGACCTCCGGGTAGGTGGTCCGCAGTACCGCCTGGCGAGCGACCACGTCACCGACAGCTGCCGTCAGAGCAGTCGGATCCAGCGGCCCGCGCAGTTCGAGCGCCAGCACGATGTTGTCGGCGGCGGACTCGCTGTCGAGCCTGGCCGAGAACCACATTCGTTGTTGGGCAGCCGAGAGCGGGACGGGGTAGGTCACCGGCAGACGCCCGAGCACGGCGGTGCCGTCGGGCCCGGAACCGGCGGCGAACTCGACGACCGTCGCCCACTGTTCCACGGTCGCGTTGTCGAAGAAGTCACGGACGACGGTGCGTACGCCGAATCGAGAATTCACACGGGACACCGCACGCGTCGCCGCCAAAGAGTTCCCACCGAGGGCGAAGAAGTCGTCGTCCAGCCCGACGCCGGATACACCGAGGAGCACCTCGAACTCCTCCGCGACACCGATTTCCGTGTCGGATTCCGGTGCGCGGAAGGCGGTTCGTTCGGCCGGGGGGTCAGGAAAGCTTCGCCGATCGAGTTTGCCGGAGTGTCCGAGTGGCATCGCGTCCAGTTCCACCAGGGCACTCGGCACCATGTACGCCGGAAGCACCGCCTTCAGCCTGGCCGTCGCCGCCTCCTCGTCGAATTCGGACGATCTCGTCGGCACCACGTATCCGACCAGGCGGTCGCCGCGCACGATCACCGCGCATTGAAGCACGGAGGGATCCTGCTGCAGAACGGTTTCCACTTCGCCGAGCTCGATCCGCAGTCCGCGGAGTTTGACCTGGGAGTCACTGCGGCCGAGGTAGACCAGAACCCCGCCGTCGGTCC
The DNA here is from genome assembly GCF_002259345.1 of Rhodococcus sp. 06-156-4. NCBI lineage: Bacteria > Bacillati > Actinomycetota > Actinomycetes > Mycobacteriales > Nocardiaceae > Rhodococcus > Rhodococcus sp. 06-156-4. Next base: position 123,395 of record NZ_NPGB01000036.1, read on the forward strand.
ACTTGACCAGGTCCCCGGTGCGATACATGCGTCGACCTGAACCGAATGGGTCGGCCACGAACCGATCCGCAGTGAGCTGCGATTTTCCGACGTATCCGCGTGCCAGTTGAATACCGGCGAGGTACAACTCTCCGACCGTCCCATCGGGCACGGGGCCGAGTGCACCGTCGAGTACATACAGCTCGGTGTCGTCGGCAGCTACGCCGATGGGTACAGGTCCGTCGCCTGCCCCCGTCACGTGGTGCGCGGTCACGTCGACGGCGGCCTCGGTCGGCCCGTACAGGTTGTGCAGCTCGGCAGCCGACAGCGATGCGAACCGTGCTGCGGTGGCGGCACCGAGCTCTTCGCCCGACGCGAAGAGGTATCTGAGACTCGAAATATCCTCTACGCCGACGACATCGACGAACACCGCCAGCATCGACGGGACGAAATGCGCGACGGTCACGTCGGTGGACCGGATGGTCGTCGCAAGGTATTCGGGGTCGGTGTGCCCACCCGGCTCCGCGACGACGAGCGTCGCACCCACTTGCAGCGGCCAGAAGAACTCCCATACCGACACGTCGAAGGTGAACGGTGTCTTCTGCAGGACGACGTCCCGCGCGTTCAGCCGGTACAGGCGCTGTCGCCAGTGCAGGTTCGCGGCGATTGCGCGGTGCGAGACCCCGACGCCTTTCGGCCGACCGGTCGATCCGGACGTGAAGATCACATAGGCCAGGTCGTCCGGCGCCGGTCCCGACAGATCCCCGTCACGGGCGTCGGAACCGTGGGTCAGGAGGGTTCGAACATCGACGACGGGCACTTCGGACGGCAGCCGGTGGGCCATGGTGTCCTCGGTGACGATCAGTACCGGCTCGGCGACGTCGACGATGTAGTCGAGCCGCTCGCGCGGATGATCGGGGTCCAACGGTAGATAGGCGGCGCCGGACTTGACGATTCCGTACATTGCCACGATCAACTCGACCGACCGATGCATGGCCACGCCGACGGTTCGGTCGGGCCCGGCACCCAGCGACACGAGGTGACGTGCCACCTGCTCGGCTCTCCGATCCAGCTCTCCGTAGCTCAACACCTGGTCTCGAAACCGCACCGCAGGGCTGTCCGGTGTGCTCTCCACGACAGCGTCGAATTCGTCGAGCAACGTGCCGGACGGCCTGACATCGTCGCCGTCGAGCTCGGGGGCGGCGACGAGACGGGACAGCGAGGCGGCGAGCTCGGTGAGAACGCGGTCGAACGCACCCTCGTCGGACTGGAAGGTCGCGGGAAGCAGGTCTCCCAGGACCAGAGCGAACAGCGCGTCCGGTCCGAGGACCCCACCCATGCTGGAGTCCAGCCGGTCCAGTGCCTCGGCCAGCTGACCGAATCGGACGGTCACACCGTCGAACACGAGGGCGGGACGATCGGCCTCCGCGTGCGCGACGGACGTGACGAGCCTGCGAACGTCGGCGACCGAGAGGGGCAGGCTGTGGTCGGGATCGACAACCATGTGGTGCAATCCTCCCCACCCTCGATCGAATGTTCGGTACCGCGGTGTTCGCGTGCCGAACAATCAAGAGCGGTCTACCTTGCCCACGATACTGTGACGAACGCGTCGTCTCCGGTCGGGGCTGGGCGTTTTGTGAAACTTCCCTGACCGTCAGTCTCCTCTGGTCGCACCGGGAACCGACGGTGCGAGGGCCTCGCCGATGGTCACGGACGGGTCGATCGACACGGCGTCGAGAAGACGTGAGACGCCGGCTGCCAGTCGTTCCGCCGTTTCTTCGCGAAACAGGTCGGTCGCATAGAGCACGGTTCCTGCCAGCGCGACGTCGCCCGCGTCACCCGTCACGTCCTGAAACACCAGCTGAAGCTCGTATTTGCTGACCCCGTAATCGAAATCGACCGGTGTGATCCGCAAGCCAGGCAGTTCCAAGCCCGGCCACCCGAGGTTCTGGAAACTGACCGTCGTCTGAACGGGCAGTTCACCGGTGTCGACTCGGCTCAGCACGTCGTCGATGGGCACGTCTGCATGCTCCAGAGCACTCAGGTCGACGGCGCGACTGTGCGCGAGCAGGTCCGTGAACGCGGTATCCGGGTCGACACGCGTTCGCAGCACCACCGAGTTGTTGAACTTCCCGATGAGCCCGTCGAGTTCTGCGAGCCCTCGACCGGCCGTGGGAATTCGAACGGCGATGTCGTCGGATCCCGATTCGTGACCGAGCACTGCTGCCACTGCAGCGTGTACGGCCATGAACAGCGATGCGTTGTTCTCCAAGGCCAACGTTTCCACGGTTCGACGAACGTCCGCGGAAATCACGAAGCCGACATTCGCACCCGACGTCGTCACCGTCGCCGGACGTGCGTGATCGGTCGGGACACGTCCGGCCGACGCGAGGCCGTCCAATCGCGACCGCCAGTACTCGACCTGTCGGTGTGCCAGCGACTCTGGATCATCGGGGTCACCCAGGACGCTTCGAAGCCACAGGGCATGGTCGGCGTACTGGATCGGCAGCGGCTCCCACTCGGGCGTACGGCCGTCTGTTCGCGAGACGTACGCGGTCAGCACGTCCGTGGTGAGAGGACGCATCGAGAATCCGTCACCGGCGATGTGGTGCAAGACGAAAACGAGAACGTGGTCGACCGGCGATACCCTCAACACCGCGGTTCGCACAGGGACCTCGGCGGTCACGTCGAAGCGGGTCGCCGCTACCTTCTCCACCGCGGAGACGATGTCGTTCTCGTCGACGTCGATCGGTTCGAGGTCGAGCCGAACGTCGTGGGCTGCGACTGCCTTCTGGTGTCCGACACCGTCGACATCCGGATAGACGGTTCGAAGTACCTCGTGCCTGTCGACGACATCGAGTGCCGCCGCACGCAACGCGGAGACGTCCAGTTCTCCCTGCATCCGTACGGCCACAGGAATGTTGCGCGCGTGGGTCTGCGAAAGACGGTTGTCCTCCCACAGCCGCTCCTGATTGGGGGACAACGGGACCAGGGTGGCCCGCTGTGTCGTCGTGGACGGCGCACCGGCAGCACCGAAGGTCACCGGATCCGGTCTCGGATCGTCCGCCAGGTGATATGTCCGACGAAACTTTTCGCGGGCAACCAGGTCGGCGACAGCCAGGTCGACAGCGTCCGCATCCAGGTGGCCCGACAGTCGAGTGCGCTCCCCGTATCTCTCGGTCATCGCTGCGATTTCGCGAGCCAAACCTGCGACCGTCGGCGCGTCGAACAACAACCGGGCGGGCACGCAGCAGTTGAGCCGTGATCCGACACGTGCTGCAACCTGGGTTCCGATCAGCGAGTTCCCACCGAGTTCGAAGAAGTTGTCGTCCGCGCCCACCCGGTCGCGGCCGAGCAGTTCCGCATACACGGCGGCAACTGCTTTCTCGGCGAACGTCGACGGTTCACGGAACTCACGCGCGGTGAACTCCGGCTGCGGCAATGCAGAACGATCCACTTTGCCTGCACCGGTGAGCGGCACGTGATCGATCAGCACGACAGCCGACGGAACCATGTGCGACGGCAGTGACCGGCCCGCCCACTCCTTCAATTCAGCGGCGTCGGGTGCTGCGGATTTCGAGGGCAGAACGTAGGACGCCAGCGCAGTGGTTCCGGCACCGGCGTCGACGCCTGTCGTGAGGGAGAAATCGACGTCCGGGTGAGATCGAAGGACAGCGTCTATTTCACCGAGCTCTATTCTGAATCCGCGAATCTTCACCTGGAAGTCGTTGCGGCCGAGGTACTCCAGACCGCCGGACGACGTACTGCGAACAAGGTCGCCCGTCCGGTACATACGTCCACCGGAGGAATCGCGGGGGTCGGCCACGAATCGCGCCGCGGTCAACGACGAGCGACCGTGATATCCCCTGGCCACACCGGGTCCGGCAAGGTACAACTCTCCAGCGACCCCCGGTGGAACAGGCGCGAGACGCGCGTCGAGAACGTGAGCGCGCATTCCGTCGACAGGGCGGCCCATCGTCACGGGGGAACCGTCCCGGATCGGATCGGACATCGTCGCGAAGATCGTGGCCTCGGTGGGTCCGTACCCGTTGATCAGCGACCTGCCGGGTGCCCACCGTGCGACCAGATCGGCCCCGAAGTCCTCGCCTCCCACGACCAGAACCTCCAGGTCGTCGAGTCCGTTGCCGTCCACCGATGTCAGGGCCGCAGGGGTCGAGAAGCCGTGCGTGACGCGTTCTCGGCGAAGTAGCTCGACGAGTTCTTCGCCGCCGTAGTTGTCCGGAGGCGCGATCACCATCGTTGCGGACGAGCCGATCGCGATCAGATAGTCGAACACCGACACGTCGAAGCTGGGTGAGGTGAAATGCAGTGTCCGGGAACGATGGGTCAGGTCGAGCGTCCGCACTGCCTGAGCGCACAGGGCTGCCAGCCCCGCATGCGTCACCACCACCCCTTTCGGCGTGCCCGTCGAGCCGGAGGTGTAGATGAGATAAGCGGGGTTCTCGGCACGCAGGGTACCGGTTCGTTCGCTCGTGGACACCGGCTCGTCGGACAGTTCGCCCAGGCGCGCCCCCGTCTCGGTGTCGTCGAGCGCGGTCCATGCGCACGCATTCGGTAGCCCGGCCGGGTGCATGGTGGACGACGACAGATGCTCGGTGAGGGTGAGCCCTCGGCTCGCGCCCGAGTCGGTCACCATGTGGCGGATGCGTTCGGCCGGGTAGGACGGGTCGACCGGAAGGAAGGCGCCTCCCGATTTGACGACGGCCCACACCGCGACGATCGACTCGATCGATCGAGTCAGAGCGAGTGCGACCACGACTTCGGGGCCGACTCCGCCGGAGATGAGGTACCGAGCCAGCCTGGACGACCGGGCGTCGAGTTCGGCGTACGTGACCGTCCGCTCGCCGTCGACGATCGCGACGGCGCTCGGATCTCGTTCGACCGCGGTACTCAGCAACGCCGGTAGCAGCGTGACCCGACTACGGGCCGGTCTACGTCCCCGTTGCCCGCGATCCTTTCGTTCACCCTTCACTCGGTCACTCGACGACGTGGACCGCGAACTCATACGTGAACAACCCCTCGACCGTGCTCGTTGGACGCCGCCTCGTGGCCAGGTCGCCCGCCGTTCGTCGTGGGCAGGCTTCGTTGGAAACATGCTCACCCGGACTCGACGAACTATTACAACACGATTACGAAAAGGTTCGGCGAACACCCGCCGACCGCGCGGCGAACAGCGCATCAGCCAAGTCACACTGAGGTTTTGGATTCTGAGACAGTCGCCCGAACAAGCCGCATACGGTCGAATGTCCGAAATAACAGGATCGAAGTCGAATCGAAAAGTGCATAGCAATACTTTCGATTGTTATGCACTATTTCGACGAGTTCACCACTTTCGAGACGATGGCCAATGCGCGAGCAGATGCCATTCCCCAGTGAGTTTCTTCGACCACCTGATTGTCCACCCGGCCGGTGAGGAAGGGTTGCCATCCATCTGCGCCGACTCTGCCCGTCGGATCGTCTACTCCGGCGGTGAAGTACACCACGTCACCGTCGAAGACCTCGGGCACGTGCCCGGCCAGCAGGGAGCGTGCCTCCTCTGCGCCGGAGACCACGTCGGCTATTCGCTCCGCCGAGATCTCGGAGAACGGAGCGGGGAGAGTGGCAACGGCGGCAGCTATGGACTCCGCGGTGACGTCCGAACCGTCGAACGTGGCATCCGGTAAGAGTGCGCCGAACAGGTGCGACATCGTCACGGGGGTGGCACGCGCGGCGACGTCGGCTGCTTCCTCCGATCCGCCCAGCGCGCTGTCCATCATCGCCAGAAGTCGAACGGTGCTCCCCTGTTTCTGAAACCGCACTGCGACGGCATGAGCCAGGACACCCCCGAGCGACCATCCCAGGAGTTCGTACGGACCCTCCGGTTGAACGCGTCGAATTTCGTCGACGTACCTGTCGGCCCAGTCCGCTATGGATCTCGGAGCCCACTCGGGCTCCGTCAGTGCCGGTGACTGCAGTGCGGTGATGCCGATGTCGGACGCCAGCGTCTGCGCCAACCCTCCGAACGACCACGACACGCCCACTATCGGATGGAAACACCACAGTCGACGACCGGACGACGAGGGTCGTATCGGCAACACGACGTCCAATGCTGTCCGGGCGTCCGTGACCGCAGGTCCTTCGTCGATTCTGCGCGCCAACGCGTCGACGGTCGATCCCGAGAACATCCACAGCAACGGGACCTGGAAGCCGACCGCCGTGCTCAACCTAGCCACGATCTGGGTGGCCACCAACGAATTGCCACCCAGTTCGAAGAAGTCGTCGTCGAGGCCGACCTGCTCGACTCCGAGCACGTCCGCGAACACGTCGGCCACCGTCTGCGCTGTCGGCGATGTCGGTGCACGGAACTCCCGCACCTCCATCTCGGGCTCGGGCAACGCAGCACGGTCGAGCTTTCCGTTGACGTTCCGAGGCAACTCGTCCAGCACGACGAACGCGGCCGGGATCATGTACGACGGAAGCCGTTCGGCCACCGCCGCTTTCACCGCACCTGGATCGACGTCACCCGACGATCCCACGACGTACGCGACCAGGCGGTCCCCCAGCCGCTCGTCCGACCGCGCCAGAACGGCGACGTCACGAACTCCGGGCACACCGGCGACCACGGACTCGATCTCGCCCAGTTCGATTCGAAATCCACGGATCTTGACCTGGAAGTCACTGCGTCCGATGTAGTCGAGTACTCCGTCGGCTCGCCACCGGACCAGATCACCGGTGCGGTACATCCTCTCACCACTCCCGGCAGGGTCGGCGACGAACCGATCCGCGGTCAGGTCGAACCGACCCTGATATCCCCGAGCCAATTGCACTCCGGACAGGTACAGCTCGCCCACGACGCCGACAGGAACCGGATGCAGACGCGAATCCAACACGGCCACACGACAATTCCACTCCGGCCGGCCGATCGGTACGACGGAGTCGATCGGAAGCTCGAGCTGGATCGACGTGACCGACACCGCGGCCTCGGTAGGACCGTACACATTGTCGAGGCGGAGGTTTCCGCCGCCGAGCACCGTCCGCGCAGTCGACGCAGGCAACGCCTCACCGATGGCCAGTACCCGACGAATCGACGACGGCAACGCCCCACCCGATGCCTCCACCATCGCCGCGAGCACCGATGGCACGACGTGCAATGTCGTCACTGCTTCGTGCTGCACGAGCGTCGACAGATACACCGGATCGCGGTGCCCGTCCGCAGTGGCGATCACCAGGCGACCACCCACGACCACCCACGACCACAACTCCCACACCGACAGGTCGAACGTCGCAGCAGTCTTGAGCAGGAAGACGTCGGACTCGTCCAATTCGTACTCGGCGCGCATCCATTCGAGCTGATTGATCACCGAACGATGCGACACCGCGACCCCCTTGGGGCGACCGGTCGAGCCGGACGTGAAGATCACGTACGCGGTGTTGTCCGGGCGCAACGGCACCGCCCGATCTTCATCCGTCACCGCCGTACCGTCGACGCCGCCGAGGTCCAGATCCTCGATGTCGACGACCCGCTGCCCGGCCGGAATCGACGCGCCGGCGAACTCGGCACCGTCTCCACCGGCGATCAACACCACCACGGGCGCGGCGGACCCGACGATGTATCCGACACGGTCCGCGGGTTGATCCGGATCGACGGGCACGTACGCACCGCCCGCCTTGACCACCGCGAACATCGCCCACACCATCACCTCCGACCGCCGGATGGCGACCGCGACCGTGGATTCGGGCCCGACACCACACGAAATCAAATATCGAGCAAGACGGTTCACGCGTTCGTCGAACTCCCGGTAGGACCACGATCGATCCCCGAACGTCAACGCGATCGCATCCCGACGACCGGACACTGCCGAGTCGACAGCGGCCACCAGAGTCGCCCCCGAATCGATCTCGTGCGCCGTCTCGTTCCACGTCACCACCGTGAGCTCGCGCTCACTCGCGCCCATGATGTCCACATCACCCACGACGACGGAGGGGTCCGACGCCACCGCAGTCACGAACGCGACGAACCGATCCACGATCGACCGGGCGGTGTCCTCGTCGAACAACGCCGTCGCGTACTTCAGGGTGGCGCCCATCCCTGTCGCATTACCGTCCTCGTCGTACTGGTCGGAGACGATCAGATGCAGATCGAACTGCGCGACCTCGGCGTCCGCATCGACCGCGGACACCGACAGCCCTGGCAGTTCGAGCACCGCCTTCTCGATGTTCTGAAACGACAGACCGACCTGGAACAGCGGATGACGTGCAGTGGACCGCGCGGGGTTGAGCACCTCGACGAGCCGCTCGAACGGAACGTCCGCGTGCGCCAGTGCACGCACGTCCACCTCGCGCACAGCAGCCAACGTCCGCTCGAAGCTCGCCGACGGATCCACCTCGGTCCGAAAGACCAACGTGTTCGCGAACATTCCGATCAGATCGTCCAAGGCAGCTTCACCGCGACCTGCGATCGGCGACCCGACTGCGATGTCCACCGAACCGGACAGCCGCGCCAACACACTCGCCCACGCTGCGTGCACCGCCATGAACAACGTCGCGTTGCTCGACCGTGCCGCCGCCGACAACGACTCCTGGACCGAGGCGTTCATCGAGAAATCGATCTTCCCGCCGGCAAAGGACTGCACAGCAGGTCGCGGCCGATCCGTCGGCAACTCCAGCTGATCCGGAAGCCCGGCGAGCTCCTGCTTCCAGAACGACAACTGTTCGAACGCAATCGATCTCGGATCGTCTTCGGAACCGAGAACTTCACGCTGCCAGATCGCGAAATCTGCGTATTGAACCTCCAGCGGCGCCCACCCCGGAACCCCACCGGCAGACCGGGCACCGTACGCAACCATCACATCGCGGGTCAACGGACCCATCGATCCACCGTCGGCGGAGATGTGCTGAACCACCAACGCCAACACGTACTCGGTCTCCGACAACCGGTACAACCGCACCCGAACCGGCACCTGGGCGGTGACATCGAAGGATGTGGCCGCCAATGCTCGCACTACAGACACGATCTCACCAGGATCGACATCGACGACCTCGAGATCGACACCTGCCTGGGCGGCGGGCAGAATCTTCTGCACCGGCCCCGACTCGTCCTCGGGATACAACGTCCGTAACGGCTCGTGCCGTCCCACCACGTCGTCGATCGCAGCCCGTAACGCATCGACGTCCAGAGCGCCGGACAACCGGATCGCGACGGGAATGTTGTACGCGGCAGATTCCGCGTCGAACCGATTCAAGAACCACATGCGCTGCTGCGCCAACGAAACCGGAATACGATCAGGACGCGGCAGCTCTCCCAACGCGATGCGGCGAGCAGCTCCTGCCTTTGCGTCCACAGCCCGAGCCAGGCCGGCGACCGTGGAATCCTGGAACACCTCACCTGCAGCGATGTTGACGTCCGTGGCAGCGCCGATTCTCGCCGCGAGTCTGGTCGCGGACAGGGAATTGCCGCCCAGTTCGAAGAAGTCGTCGTCGAGCCCGACCTGTTCGATCCCGAGAATCGTCGAGAACACCGCTGCCACCGCGCGCTCGGACGCTGTTTCGGGAGAACGATATTCACGACTCGCGAACACCGGTTCGGGAAGCGCGTCACGGTCGAGCTTGCCCGACGGGGTGAGCGGAACGGTGTCGATCTGCATGATCGACGCGGGCACCATGTGTTTGGGCAGCACACCGCCGGCGAATGCCGTGAGCTCGGCGGCATCGATCTCGTGGCCTACGACCGGACGGACGTAGGAGACGAGCGCAGTGTCTCCGGTCGGTCCAGGAACTCCGACGGTCACCGCGAACGCCACGGCGTCGTGCGAGCACAACGCGGTGTCGATCTCGCCGAGTTCGATACGGAACCCGCGGACCTTGACCTGGAAGTCGTTCCGCGCGAGATATTCGAGAGCACCGGAGGCCGTGACACGAACGACGTCCCCCGTTCGGTACATCCGTGTTCCCTGATCGGCCGACGGATTCGCGACGAAGCGAGACGAGGTCAAGCCCGGACGTGACTCGTACCCGCGCGCCAGACCGGCGCCGTCCAGATACAGCTCACCGGCGACGCCGGTTGGAACGGGGCGCAGCCGGCGATCCAGAACGTGCGCTGTCGTACCGACGATCGCCTTACCGATGACCACGGGATCTCCGGGCCTCAGTGCCGGCGAGATGGTGCTGGCGACGGTGGATTCGGTTGGCCCGTACGCGTTGAAGAAGGAGCGGCCGGGCGCCCACGCCTCGACGAGTTCGGGTGGACAACTTTCACCGCCGACCACGACGGCCACCAAGTCGTCCAGGTCGACCGGTTCCACCGACGCCAGGGCTGCGGGTGTGACGAACGCGTGGGTGATGCGGTTCCGCCGTAGGAAGGCACCCAGTTCCGCTCCACCGTAGATGTCGGTCGGTGCCACGACCATCGTGGAACCGGCGGCAACGGCCATCGACAGTTCCAGCACCGACGCGTCGAAGCTCGGTGATGCGAAGTGCAGTGTGCGTGCCTGGCTGGTGAGCCCGTAATCGGCCTTCTGAGCTGCCGTGAGGTCGGCGAGTCCACGATGGGTCACGACGACGCCCTTGGGCAGACCCGTCGAGCCCGACGTGTAGATCAGGTACGCCGGATTGTCGCTACGGAGAACTGCGGTCCGATCCGACACCGAGATTCGCTCGTCGGAGACGCGGTCCAGTTCGGTCTGGAATCTTGCGTCGTCGAGGACCGTCCACACACACTCGTCGGGCAGAGAGTCCCGAAATTTGCTGGTGGTCAGGCCGACTCGCGCGCCGGAGTCCGAGATCATGTGCTGCACTCGGTCCGCTGGATACGTGGGGTCGACGGGTAGGAACGCGGCTCCGGTCTTGGCGACGGACCACACCGACAGCACCGATTCGATCGATCGAGTCATCCCGATCGCGACGACCGATTCCGGCCCGATTCCAGACGAGATCAGCACGCGTGCGATCCGGGACGATCGACGATCGAGCTCGGCGTAGGACAGCGCGATGTCTCCTGCTACCAACGCGGTGTGCGACGGGTCCAGTTCGACGGCCGCCGCGAGCAACTGAGGCAGCAGCGGAGACGTGTTCCGTACCCTGCGGGGTCGTGGAGGCCTGGGTCTGCGCGTCGACCGTGCACGGTCGACATCCGAGGGTCGGTCGTCGCTCATGCGTCGCGGTCCGTGCGGTAGCCGGTGCAGTCCATGCAGTACACGATGTCCATTTTTGCTGACTGCACGTACACGTTCCGTTTCGCCCCCTCGATCGACGCTCGGCCCTGGGGCCGAAGCTCGGTTACATCCACACCGGTATGCGAACTACAGGTGGTTCGATGCACTCGGCACCGCAGATTGCGTACCCCACCGTTCATCGATTGCCGAGCGGACGACGTTACTGCGCGGTAAGGTCCGCCCGGCCGGGCCGAGACCGCTCCCTAGTGGCGCCCGAAAGCTCGTTCGCCTGCAGTCAACCGAGCCTCTCCGATCGCACGGGCCGAGGTTTCGTTCTCTGTCGGTGCGTCGACGAGAACGACGAACTGGAGGTCCTCGGACTCTTCCTCGGCCAGCTCCTCGACTCGATCCGCGGTGACGAACGCATGCGTGACCCAGTCGTCCAGGACCGCATCGCTCAGCGAGACGTCGGCCGCAGGTACCACCCACGCCGCTCCGACGAGAGCTGACGACAGCAGCGTGGACAGATGCCAGAGCGGTCCCGCAGCGACATCCGCGAGCACCCGTGACTCGAACGTCATCGACAGTCGTGCATCCGCGGCGAGCAACGACGCCACCAACTCACTCTGGGCGATCACGAACGGCTCGGTCGCTCGATCGTCGACCACGACGACAGCCGCGTCGTCGACGGCGAGCAGTCGAGTGCGCGCAGAGTACGCAATCGGTCGACGCGATGCGGACTGCACGGCCTCGGACACTGCGGAATCGTCGAGCGCAACGAGCTGCGCACCGTCACTCTTCTGGGACACTGCCATGTCCGACGCCGAGGTGCCGATCACCCACGTCGCATCCGCGCTCGTGCCGAGTACCGATGCGGGTGTGTCCGCCTCCGACACCACCACGGCGGCACCCGCGAACACGACCGCAAGCACGGTCACTACCCAGTCCACCGACATCGCGACGTCGACGACCACGCGATCACCGGGCCCGACACCGCGGTCGACCAGGACACGCGCCAGCGCGGACGACCGTCCTTCGATGTCGATGTAGGACATCTCGTCACCGTTGTCCACGACCGCGGGAGCCTCCGGATCGAGCTCGACCACGGATCCGATCACCTGCGGCAGCGACCGTTCGACGGCGACGGCCGTGGCGTCGTTCGCCCCAGCCGAGGTCGTCTGCGCGTCGGTTCGAGCTCTTTCCTCGTCGGACATGATCTCGATATCACCGACGATCACGAACGGATCCGACGCGACAGCCTTGAGGATGCGCGTCAGCCGGTCTGCGAACGACGCCGCAGTCTGCTCGTCGAACAGGTCGGTGGCGTACAGCAGCGAGCCGAACAGTCCGGCAGGTTCGCCGGCGTCGTCCATCCTGGACTCGACGGTGAACTGCAGGTCGAACTTCGCGCCGAGCTCCCCCGCTTCCAGGCCTTCCACCGACAGTCCCGGCAGTTCCAACTTCACCCGTTCGAGATTTTGGAACGACAAGGCAACCTGGAAGATCGGGTGGCGTGCCTGAGACCGTGCGGGGACGACGGCGTCGACGATCTCCTCGAACGGCAGGTCGGCGTTGCCGAATGCACCGAGGTCGACCGTCCGCACGTCGTCGACCAGACCGGAGAACGTTCCACCGAAGTCGACGTGGGTGCGCAGCGCGAGGGTGTTGACGAACATGCCCACGAGATCGTCGAGTTCGGCGGCTCCGCGTCCCGCCACCGGGGTTCCGACGACGATGTCGCTGCTGCCGCTGAGACGGCCGAGAAGAACAGCCAGACCAGCGTGCACGATCATGAACAGCGAGGTGCCACGATCGCGCGCGAAGTCGATCAATCCTGCTTGCGCCGCGGGGTCGACATGGAACGGCGTCGAGTGCCCTCGCATCGACTGGGTCGGCGGACGCGGACGGTCGGTCGGTAGATCGACAGCCTCCGGAATTCCCGAGAGGGTCTGCTTCCAGTAGTCGAGCTGTGTCGACGCCGGCGATCCCCCAACGGTCGTGTCGCCGAGCACCTGGCGTTGCCACAGTGCGAAGTCCGCGTACTGCACGGGGAGCGCAGTCCACATCGGTGGGGTGCCCTGCGTCCGGGCCGAGTAGGCCACCATGACATCCCGGGCGAGCGGCGCAATCGAGGCGCCGTCGGCGGAGATGTGATGGACGACGAGGGCAAGCACGTGCTCGGTCGGGCTCAGCTGAACCAACCCCACACGAACCGGTACCGTCGCCGCGACGTCGAATCCTCCGAGAACCAGCTGGGCGACTGCCTCGAACGCCTCTTCTTCACCGTCGACGACTGTGGGACGCAGGTCGAACACGACCTCCTGCGGTGACAGGATCTTCTGCTCCGGACCGTCGGTGTCCGACGGGTAGGTCGTACGCAGCGTTTCGTGGCGAGCGACGACATCGCCGATCGCCGCGGCGAGCGCATCCTGGTTCAGCTCGCCGGTCAAACGCACCGCGAGGGGGATGTTGTACGCGCTCGACTCCGGGTCGATGGTGCTCAGCACCCACATCCGCTGCTGCGCCAGCGACAGCGGCAGCCTCGCCGGACGCTCGGTCGCGACCAGAGGTGCCCGGCTACCCGTGCCGGCCAGACTCTCGACTGCGGCGGCGAAGGATTCGACCGTCGAGAAATCGAACAGTGTTCTGACCGGAATCGACGCATCGAGCGCCGCGCCGACGCGGGACACGACCTGGGTAGCGATGAGCGAGTTGCCGCCGAGGTCGAAGAAGTTGTCGTCGAGACCGACCCGTTCGAGCCCCAGGACCTCGGTGAAGACACTGGCAACCGTGACCTGAGCCTCGGACGTCGGTTCACGGAACTCCGACAGCTGGGGCGCCGGGTCCGGCAGCGCCTTGCGGTCGAGCTTGCCCGCTGAGCCGAGGGGGAACTCGTCGAGCACGACGAACGCCGCGGGCACCATGTACTCGGGCAGCGACTCCGCGACGGTGCGCCGGATCGCGTCCACGTCGACGACTCGACCTGCTGCGGGAACGACGTAGGCGACCAGCCGGTCACCACGGACCAGAACGACCGCCTGTCCAGCCGAATCCGATTGCAGCACAGAGGATTCGATCTCTCCGAGTTCGATGCGCAATCCGCGCAGTTTGACCTGGAAGTCGGACCGTCCGATGTACTCGATCTCGCCGGCGGAGTTCCACCGCACGAGGTCGCCGGTGCGGTAGAGCCGCGCGCCGTCGACGCCGAACGGGTTCGCGACGAATCGGTCCGCGGTGAGATCGGGGCGGGACGAGTATCCGCGCGCCAGTTGCACGCCACCGAGATACAACTCGCCGACCGCGCCGACGCCGACCGCGTTCAGTCGCGCGTCGAGAACGTACACCTGCGTGTTGTGGACCGGTCGACCGATCGGGACGGCGGCGATATCAGCTTCGGAGACCTCGTGGAAGGTGACGTCGACAGCCGCTTCCGTCGGTCCGTACAGGTTCACCAATCGGGTGGACGGAAGAACCTCGGCGAGAGCACGCGCCGTCGACGTCGGCAAGGCTTCACCTGACGAGAACACGATCCGCAGAGACCTGTCCGACGCCGCAGACGGCTCGGCGGCGAACACCCCGAGCATCGACGGAACGAAGTGCGCCACGCTCACGCGTTCCGCGGCGATCAGCTCTGCGACGTACTTCGGATCACGGTGCCCGTCCGGCCGTGCGATCACCAGTCGAGCGCCGATCTGCAACGGCCAGAACAGTTCCCACACGGACACGTCGAACGTCGTCGGCGTCTTCTGCACCACGGTGTCGTCCACCGTCAGCTCGTACTCGTCCTGCATCCACACCAGACGGTTGACGATCGAACGGTGCTCGACGACGACGCCCTTGGGCTTTCCGGTGGAACCGGAGGTGAACAGAACGTACGCGGGATCCCGAGGCGTGAGTGCTCCCGTGCGCTCGGCGTCGGTGAGGGGACGGTCGGGGTGGACGGTCGTGTCCACGTCGTCCAGCACGACCACGTCGTCGCCCGCGAGTTCTCCGCGATCACGCGTCGTCGTCAGGGTCAGCGCGGTGGCCGCAGTGTCGAGGATGTAGGAGATTCGCTCGGTCGGCTGCGACGGATCGACCGGAACGTACGCGGCCCCTGCCTTCAGCACCGCGTAGATGCCGACCATGAGCTCGATCGACCGGCCGACCGCTACTGCCACCGTTCCGCCCGGACCGACGCCGCGCTCGACGAGGTACCGCGCGAGGCGGTTGGCACGCGAGTCGAGTTCTCCGTATGCGACGGCCTCGCCTTCGTAGGTCAACGCCACTGCATTCGGCGAGATCGACACGCGTGACTCGAACATCGAGACCAGCGTCGCCGACGGATCCAGATCGTGATCGGTCGAGTTCAGCTCCACCAGCAATCGGCTTCGCTCCGCGTCGTCGACGAGGTCGATATCACCGACGACGACCGAAGGATCAGCCGCGACCGCACCGAGCACCGTGACGAACTGCGCGGTGAGTAGTTCGATCGTCGACGCGTCGAACAAGTCGGTGGCGTAGACGATTTCGGCCTCACGGACCGGTGCGCCGTCGAGGCCTGCAGTGGGCTCCCCGACAGTTACCTGAAGGTCCATCTTGGCCACCGCGGCGTCGAAGTCGATCGACGATGCCTTCAGACCGGGTAGCGAGAACGAGGTGGATGCGAAGTTCTGGAACGTGAGCAGCACCTGGGTCAACGGGTGTCGTCCACCGACTCGCGGTGGATCGAGAACCTCGACGACACGCTCGAAGGGAACGTCCGCGTGTGCAAAGGCGGACAGGTCCGTTTCGCGGACGACCTTCAACAGGTCGACGAACGTCGAGGTTCCTGCCACCGGCGTTCGAAGCACCAACGTGTTGACGAACATTCCGATCACGTCGTCGAGCTCGGCTTCACCGCGACCGGCGATCGGAGTGCCCACCACCACGTCGGATTCACCGGACACCCGCGACAACAACACGGCCAGCGCACCGTGCACCACCATGAACGGAGTCACGCCGGCACGGGTTGCCACGGAATCGATGGCTGCCACCGTCTTCGCGTCGATGGTGAAGCGGTGGGCGGCACCCCGCCCACTGGCCACGGCGGGACGGGAACGATCGACCGGTAGTGCCGGCTCGTCCGGAGCATCACGCAACCGTTCGAGCCAGTACCGTTCCTGGGCAGCCATGGGTGACGTCGGATCGTCCGAGGACCCCAGTACTTCGCGCTGCCACAACGTGTAGTCCGCGTACTGCACCGGCAGGGGCGACCATCCCGGCTCGTCGCCTGCTCCGCGCGCCACGTAGGCCGTCACCACGTCTCGGATCAACGGCATCATCGAGAAGCCGTCGGCCGCAATGTGATAGGCGACGACGACCAGCACGTACTCGTCATCGCCGAGGTCCAGCAGCCGAATTCGAACCGGCACCGACCGGGTGACGTCGAATCCTTCGGACACGATCGTGGTCACCGCAGAGACCACGTCGGCCTCGGAGACCTGCTCCACCCGGAAGTCCGGTCGAACAGCCGTGGCAGGAAGGACCACCTGGATTCCGGTTCCGGAAGATTCCGGGTACACCGTGCGCAGACTTTCGTGGCGAGCGACGACATCGTCGATCGCTGCACGCAACACATCGACGTCGAGTGCACCGCTCAATCGCACCGCCGCCGGGATGTTGTTCACCGCCGACTCGGGCTCCAGACGGTTCAGGAACCACATACGCTGTTGCGCAGGCGACAGCGGAATGCGGTCCGGTCGCGGGCAAGGGGTCAGAGCGGGGCGGGCGCCGGAGCCCGACTCCACGCGTGCCGCAAGGGATTCGACCGAAGACGCATCGAAGACCATGCGCACCGGAACTCGACTGTCCAGGGCGACTCCGAGTCTGGACACGAGCTGAGTCGCAACGAGCGAGTTGCCGCCCAATTCGAAGAAGTCGTCGTCGAGACCCACCCGTTCGAGACCGAGTACGTCCGCGAAGACGTCTGCGACGATCTCCTCGATCGGTGTGCGAGGTGCTCGGAACTGCGTGGCATGGACCGTCGGGGCGGGAAGCGCCTTCCGGTCCAGCTTGCCGGAGGTGTTCAACGGGAACTCGTCGAGCGTGAGGATCGCACCGGGAATCATGTAGCGAGGCAGCGCCTCGGCAAGCGAATCGCGCAGTTCGTCGATGTCGATGTCGGTGTCCTCGGCGGACGCAGGAACGACGTATCCGACGAGTTGGTCACCGGTGTTCGTCTGCACCACCGCAGCGGCGGACAAGCCCACCCGCGGGTGGGCAGCGAGCGCGGCCTCGATTTCACCCAACTCGATACGTTGCCCACGGAACTTGACCTGGAAATCGGTGCGACCGATGTACTCGAGCGTGCCGTCGGATTGCCACACCACGAGGTCGCCCGTCCGATACATCCGGCTGCTCGCCGAGGACGAGCGAGACACGAACGGATTGGCCACGAATCGATCGACCGTCAGGTCGACTCGACCGTGGTAGCCACGCGCAAGCTGGACGCCGGCAAGGTAGAGCTCGCCCGGAACTCCGACCGGGACCGGCCGGAGTCGTGAATCGAGCACGTAGACAGCGGAATTCCACTCGGGTCGCCCGATGGTGACAGCCGAGCCGATCGCGGTGTCGGTCACGTCCGCGTACGTGATCGACACGGCCGCCTCGGTGGGGCCGTACAGGTTGTGCACCCGCGCGTCCGAGACTCGCGCGAAGTCACGGACCGCTTCTCCGGGAAGAGCTTCACCGATGACGAAGATCTGCTGCACGGACCGAAGCGCCGCACGTCCTACCGCCGATGCGAACACCGACAGCATCGTGGGAACGAAGTCCGTGACCGTCACGTGTCGCTGCGAGATCACCTCGGCGAGGTAGCGGGGGTCGCGATGACCATCGGGGGTGGCGAGCACCAGTTGTGCTCCCACTCTCAGCGGAAGGAAGAATCCCCAGAGCGAGACGTCGAACGTCGTCGCGGTCTTCTGCAGATACACGTCCGACGCGTCGAGCGAGTACTCGGACTGCATCCATTCCATCTGGTTCACGATCGCGCGGTGACTCACCGCTACGCCCTTGGGACGGCCGGTGGACCCGGACGTGAAGATCACGTATGCGACGGACTCGGCAGACGCACGAGAACGCGGCAGGACCACGTCCTTGCCGCCCCGGAACTCGGCCGCCGCGGAGTCCACGTCGATCGCTCGGACGGCCCCGGGAGGTGTGAACAGGTCCCGACCGCGCACGAGGACGCAGACCGGTTGTGCGGCACCGAGTATGTAGTCGATTCGCTCCACCGGGTGATCGGGGTCGATGGGGACGAAGCCTGCGCCCGCACGCAGCACCGCATACATTCCGACGACCAGGTCGATCGATCGGCGCATCGCGATGGCGACCAAAGCGTCGGGCCCCGCGCCTGCGTCCACCAGCACGCGCGCGAGTTCGTCCACCCTCGCGGCGAATTCGCCGTACGTCAGAGAGTCGTCCTCGTACACCACCGCGACGGCGTTCGGTGTCTCGCGCGCGGCGTCGGCGAACCGGTCGAGCAGCATCGCATCGTCGACGGTTCGTCCGGTCTCGTTCCATCCGGCAACGAGCAGCTCCGCCTCGTCCGCAGCGACCAGTTCGATATCGCCGACGATCACCGTCGGCTCGTCGGTGATCTGCTCGAGAACGCGGAGGAATCGCCGTTCGAGCGTCTCGACGGACGCCGGATCGAAAAGGTCGGTTGCGTAAGCGAATTCGACGGACCATCCATTGCCGTCGACCGGCTCACTGACCGCGACCTGCAGATCGAACTTGGCGATCCCGGCGTCGAAGTCGACTGCCGACACGGACAGATTCGGCAGCTCCAACGAGGATCGGCCGAGATTCTGGAAGAAGAGCGCTACCTGAAAGAGTGGGTGACGCGCCGCGGACCGAGCCGGATCGAGTATCTCCACGAGGCGTTCGAACGGTAAATCGGCGTTGGCGAATGCCGCGAGATCCGTGCGGCGCACCGTGTCGAGCAGGTCCTCGAAGGATGCCGCGGTATCCACGTCCGTTCTCAGGACGAGGGTGTTGACGAACATACCGATCATGTCGTCCAGCGCTGCGTCGCCGCGGCCGGCGATGGGCGCACCGATGGCGATGTCCGACGTTGCCGACAGTCGTGCGAGCAGGACGGACAACGCAGCGTGCACCACCATGAACGGAGTGGCTCGGTGCTCCTGCGCGGTCCGTTCCACGGACGCGCGAAGCTCGCCGGAGACCTCGAATCGGTGGGTTCGACCGCGATTGCTCGCCACGGCCGGACGGCGACGGTCGAACGGCAGATCCAACTGAGCAGGGAGCCCGGCGAGCGCGCTCTGCCAGTAATCCTTCTGCGCGGAGATGATCGAATTCGGATCGTCCTCGGAGCCGAGCACTTCCCGCTGCCAGAGCGTGTAGTCGGCGTACTGGACGGCAAGTGGTTCCCAATCGGTGTCCAGCCCTGCCGCGCGTGCGGTGTAGGCCCGGACGACGTCTCGCGTCAGCGGACCGAGCGAGTACCCGTCCGCGGCGATGTGATGGACGACGAACACCAGAACGTGCTCGGTCGACGACACCTCGAACAGGCTCGCGCGGAACGGCGCTCGCCCGGTGACGTCGAAACCGGCGAGCACGGTCTCCTCGATCGCTGCCGGAAGCTCGTCGGCGTCTATCGGGATGGGGGCGAGGTCGGGGATGACAGCGCGGGTCGGCACGACTTCCTGGCTGCCCACCCCGTCCACCTCTGGGTACACCGTCCGCAGAGATTCGTGGCGGGCCAGTACGTCGGCGACCGCGACGTGCAGTGCATGTCTGTCCAGCAGGCCGGACAACCGGATCGCGACCGGGATGTTGTTGACCGCCGACTCCGTGTCCAGTCGGTTGAGAAACCACATGCGCTGCTGCGCGAGGGACAGTGGCACACGATCGGGCCGCGGACGCGGGACGAGAGGTACCCGTGCCCCACCGCTTGCCTCGCTCTCGATTCGTGTCGCCAGGGCTGCGACGGTCGAGGTTTCGAACATCAGTCGAACCGGAACCGTCGTGTTCAGCGCAGCACCCAGCCGTGACACGACTCGTGTGGCGATCAACGAGTTTCCGCCGAGCGCGAAGAAATCGTCGTCGACTCCTACCCGTTCGGCCCCCAGCACCTCACCGAACACGCTCGCGACGATCTCCTCGACGGGGGTCGACGGCGCGCGGAATTCTGCCGCTTCCACCTGCGGTTCGGGTAGTGCTCCACGATCCAGCTTTCCGGCGGAATTGACCGGGAACTCGTCGAGTTCGACGATCGCGGCCGGCACCATGTACGACGGCAGTTCACGTCGTAGCGTCTCTCGCAGTTCGGCCGCGTCCACACGGTCGCTCGCCGGCGACGCGACGTAGAGCGCTATCCGGTCGTTGCGCACGACGGCAACTGCATCCGCGACGCCGGGAACGGTACGGGCGACAGCGTCGATCTCGCCCAGTTCGATACGCAGTCCTCGCAGCTTCACCTGGAAATCGGTTCGGCCGATGTACTCGAGGTCGCCTCGTTGGTTCCAGCGCACGAGGTCGCCGGTGCGATACATCCTCCCGCCGCCGAACGGATCGGCGAGGAACCGGTCGGCGGTCAGATCGGGTCGACCGTAGTACCCGCGCGCGATCTGCCGTCCGGACAGATACAGCTCACCTGCGACACCTACCGGTACCGGATGAAGACTGCCGTCGAGTACGTACGCAGCCGTGTTCCACACCGGGGTGCCGATGGGTACGGATGCGTCAGCTGGAGCTTCCGCGCCGGAGACCGAACGGGCCGTCGCGTGAACAGTGAATTCCGTTGGGCCGTAGAGGTTGTGCACCGAAGCGTCGGTCACTTTCGACAGTGCGGTCACCGTCGAGGTCGGCAAGGCCTCCCCGGCCAGTTGGATCAGGCGGAGAGCCGAGAGGTCGCGGCCGACCGACTCTCCCAGGAACGCACCGACCATCGACGGCACGAAGGACAGCGCGGTGATTCCCTCCGATTCGACCACATCCACCAGATAGGCCGGATCACGGTGACCGTCCGGAATCGCGACGACGAGTCGCGCCCCGGATGCGAGCGGTACGAACAACTCCCACACCGAGACGTCGAAGGTGAACGGCGTCTTCTGAAGCACCGAGTCCTGACTGCTGATCCCGTATTCGGCCGCGAACCACGCTGTCTGGTTCGCTGCGGCCGAATGCGATACGGCGACGCCCTTCGGCCTGCCGGTCGAACCGGAGGTGAACACGACGTAGGCGACGTTGTCGCCTCGGGGCGCTCGGCGATCGACGTCGGACAGCGGGGCGCCCGACAACTCGGACAGACTCAGTCCGTCGAGGCGAACGGTCTCGGCGACTCCACCGGCCACATCGGCGTCGGACGTCGTCAGTACGACGGAGGCACGCGAGGTCTCGAGAATGTACCGGTTCCGTTCGGCCGGCTGGCTCGGGTCGATCGGTACGTACCCACCGCCGGCCTCGAGTGCCGCGTACACCGCGACCATCATGTCGAGCGAGCGTGGAATCGCAACCGCGACCAATACTTCCGGACCGACGCCCCGTCCGAGCAGGTACCGCGCGAGCCGAGCGACACGGGAGGCGAACTCGGCGTACGTCAGCGATTCGTCACCGAACTGCAGTGCCTGCCCGTGCGGAGACTCCGCTACTGCCCGATGGAACCCGTCCAGCAGGGTGACGTCGGCGACGACGTGGTCGGTCGCATTCCACTCGTGCAGCACCCGAGTCCGCTCGGACTCGTCGACGATGTCCACGGATGCCACCGGCAGATCGGGCGTCGAAACGGCCGAGTCCAGCACGAGGAGGAACCGTCGCGCCATGTCCGCGACCGTTGGTTCGTCGAAGAGATCGGTGGCGTAGGTCAGATCGAGCGACCACCCGTCCCCACGATCGGACACGGTCACCTGCAGGTCCGTCTTCGCGACAGCGGTGTCGAACTCCACGCCCGACACCGTGAGACCGGGGAGCCGAAGATCGGTCGAACCGACGTTCTGGAACACCAGGAGGACCTGGAAGAGCGGATGACGGGCCTGCGACCGAGCCGGGTCCAGAACCTCGACGAGTCGCTCGAACGGTACGTCCGCGTGCGCGAAGGCGTCGAGATCGGTGTCTCGGACGGAATTCAACAACTCGGTGAAGCTCCGGCGGTCCTGAACGTCGGCTCGCAACACCAACGTGTTGACGAACATGCCGACCAACTCGTCGAGTACCTGCTCCCCTCGTCCCGCCACCGGGGTCCCGACCACGATGTCCGACGTGCCCGACAGCTTCGCCAGCAACACCGAGAGTGCGGCGTGCACCACCATGAACGGGGTAGCGCCTCGGCCCGAGGCCAAAGTCTCGACCCTGCGCCGCATCTCGGCGTCGACGAAGGCCGAGTAGTTCGCGCCGCGGCCCGACGCCACGGCCGGTCGACGTCGGTCCGAGGGCAGATCGAGTTGGACCGGACTATCGGCGAGTGCGCCGATCCAGAATCGTTCCTGTTCGGCGATGAGCGAGTTCGGATCGTCGTCCGATCCGAGTACCTCTCGCTGCCACAGCGAATAATCGGCGTACTGCACCTCGAGTGGCGCCCATTCCGGCGCCGCCCCTGCTGTGCGTGCCACGTATGCGGACACGATGTCCCGGGTGAGCGGAACCATCGAAAAACCGTCTGCTGCAATGTGATGCGCGACCACGACGAGTACGTGTTCGCTCGACTCCAGTTCCAACAGTGTCAACCGGACGGGAACCTCGGACGTCACGTCGAAGCCTGCCGACACCAGCTCGACGACTCGGTCCAGAACGGTCTGCTCACTCACGACGACGGTCTCGAGTTCCGGAGTGCGGTCACCCATGTCCGCGACGACCTGACGGCCCACACCGTCGGTGTCGGGGTACAGCGTTCGAAGCACCTCGTGGCGTTGGACCACGTCCTCGACTGCCGTGGTCAGCGCATCCTTGTCCAATTCGCCGGACAACCGGATCGCGACGGGGATGTTGTCGACGGCCGACGTCGGGTCCAGTCGATTGAGAAACCACATGCGCTGCTGTGCCATCGACAGGGGGACGACGTCGGGGCGTTCACGTCGAGTCAGGGGCACGGAGGTGGCCGATGTTCCCGACGCCAGGGCACTCTCCACCGACGCGGCGAGTCCCGCAGCCGTCGGAGTGTCGAAGAAACCGCGGACGTCGACCTTGACCTTCGAGTCCGCGTTGACGCGAGCGACCGCGCGCGTCGCGCTCAGGGAGTTGCCGCCCAGAGCGAAGAAATCGTCGTCGACGCCTACTCGGTCGACACCGAGAACGTCCTCGAACACGGCGACGATCGCGCGCTCGACGTCGTTCTCGGGGGCGCGGTACTCGGTCGCCAGGTCCGCGGAGCCGGGCACGGGAAGTGCCTTACGATCGAGCTTTCCGCTGGCGTTCAGCGGAAACTCGTCGAGCGCGACGAACACGGCCGGCACCATGTAGTCCGGCAACGTGCCGCGAATTCCGGCCGCCAACTGCTCGGAATCCGCCGTGCCCGTCGAGGTGACGACGTACGCCACCAATCTGTCGTCGACTCCGTTGTCGGACTCGTCGGAGACGACGACCACCACGGCCTGGCGAACCTCGCCCAGCGTGAGCAGCGCTGCCTCGATCTCGCCGAGCTCGATACGCAGACCGCGAAGTTTGACCTGGAAGTCGGTGCGTCCCAGGTAATCCAGCACCCCGTCGTTGTTCCACCGCACGAGGTCGCCGGTGCGGTACATCCGCTCGCCGGACGAGGAGTTCACGTTCGCGACGAAGCGGTCGGCCGTCAGATCCGGGCGGCCCAGGTACCCACGCGCCAATTGCACACCCGACAGATAGAGCTCACCCGGTACCCCGGGCGGCGTCGGGTTCAAGCCTTCGTCGAGTACGTGCAGTTCGGTGCGCGGCACCGCCGATCCGATCGGAACGGACACCGCGTCGGCACTGTCGGTCCGGTGGAAGGTCACGTCGACGGCGGCCTCGGTCGGGCCGTAGAGGTTGTGCAGTTCCGCGTCGAACAGCTCGTGGAACCGGCGAGCGGAGCTGGCCGGAAGTGCCTCGCCGGACGCGAACACCTGCTTCAGTGCCGGCAGGCTGTCTCGCTCGTCCGAACCGTCGAACTGGCCGAGAAAGACCGTCAACATCGAGGGCACGAAGTGAGTCGTGGTCACCCCGTGCGCACGCATCGTGTCGGCGATGTAGGCGGGGTCGCGATGACCGTCCGGCGCCGCGATCACCAACCGTGCCCCTGCCTGCAGCGGCCAGAAGAACTCCCACACCGATACGTCGAACGTGAACGGTGTCTTCTGCAGAACGACGTCGGCGTCGGACAACGGGTACGCCGCCTGTCGCCAATCGAGGTTCGCCACGATTGCTTCGTGCGAGACGGCGACACCTTTGGGTCGTCCCGTGGAGCCGGAGGTGAAGATGACGTAGGCGGTGTTGCTCGGACGTGCCGGGCCGAACGGCCGCTCGGCGTCGGTCAACGGGTCGGACGAGTAGTCGTCGAGCGGCTCGGTGTCCACCGACAGAACCGGGATGCCGTCCGGCAGCGCCACGTGCTCCCCCGACGAGGTGAGCACGAGCAGCGGCTCGGCGATGCCGACGACGTAGGCGATTCTCTCCGCAGGGTGACCCGGATCGATGGGGACGTAGGCGCCGCCCGCCTCGACGATCGCGTACATCGCGACCACAAGGTCCACGGAGCGGGAGATGGACAGGCCGACTCGAACATCGGGGCCGACCCCCAGTTCGACGAGTCGGCGAGCCAAGCGATCGACGTGAGAGGAGAATTCGCCGTACGTCAGGGTCCGGCCGTCGAATTCGAGGGCAACGGCGTCCGGAGTGCGGTCCGCGCGATCGCGGAAACGGGTGGCCAAGGTGACGTGTTCCCCCACACCCGTCTGTAGGGAGTCCGAGCCGAGAACCGAACGCACGTCGCTCACGATTGCGGCGACGACGGACTCCAGACCACCGTCGGCCGACTCGACGGCTCCCGGAGCGAGCGTCGACAGCGCAAGCGGAACGAGGGCGTCGGCGCCGAGAACCCCGCCCATGGCAGCATCCAGATTCGTCAGCTCCAGTTGGACGGCACCGTAGGACACGACATTGCCGCCGATGTCGACGGTCCTGTCGGGCTCGGCCGCGACGACACGGTCGACGAGCCCAGGTAGATCTTCGATCGCCGTCGAGTGCGAACCGGATCCACCAGACACCATCTACTTCTCCTCCTGATCACGACACGCGTCGAGTACCCGGTCGATTATCCCTACTCCCACGACAGCAGCCGACGTCCCCCTCTCCCGCCGAGGAATTACTCGGTGGGGACGTCAGCTGACGTCGTGGGTCAGCTGTCGTCGTGGGTCAGGGGCCGACTACGTCCTCGGCCGCGGAAATCATCGTCGCTACCGCTTCCGCGTACCCCTGAGCACCGAGCGCAGGGAGAATTCCAGGCACCAACTGCGACAGAGCAACGGTGACCAACGCCTCGGGCTTGAGGGTCGTACCCATCGCCTTGGACACCGACGCGAGCTTGTCCGACAACTCCTCGAACGAGATCTCCCGCCCCTCGTGCGCCAGAACGGTCGCCGCAGGGCTCACCGACGCAGCCTCCGACACCAGCGACGGAAGGTCGTCCACTGTCCGCGGAGCTCGTTTCGGTGTCAGCGCCGCACGTTCCGACTCCGTCAGGATGTCGATCGATCGAAGCGTCACGGACGGATCCTGGGTGACCGTGTCGAGGATGCGCCGGAACCTGTCCGCGATCTTCTCGACGGTCGATCTCGTGAAGATCGAGGTCGCGTAGTTCAGCAGCGCCCGGACGTCGGTGAGCGCACCGAACTCGTCGAACTGCTCGATCGCAGTCAACTGCAGGTCGAACTTGGCTTGATCCTCGTCTGCCGCCAGGGTCGACACCTCGAGCCCGGGAAGCTCGAACGTGCCGCTGACAGCGTTCTGGAACGTCAGCATCACCTGGAAAAGCGGCGAATACGCACTGGATCGCGTTCTACCCATCTGCTCGACGAGCCGCTCGAACGGCACGTCGGCGTTGCCGAAGGCCGCCAGGTCGCGGTCACGCGTGTCCGCCAACAACTCGGAGAACGTCGACCCTCCCTGCACGGACGAACGCAACACCAAGGTGTTGACGAACATGCCGACCAGATCGTCGAGGGCTTCCTCGCCTCGGCCCGCCGTCGGCGTTCCGACAGCGATGTCGTCGGTGCCGCTGAGCCTGGCCAGCAGCACCGCCAACGCACTGTGGACCACCATGAAGACGGTCGCGTTGTGCTCGCGAGCGGTCTTCTCGATACGCCCCGCGATATCGGCACCGAGCGTGAACTCGTACGCCTCACCGATCGTCGACTGCCGCGCCGGTCGCGGATGATCGGTCGGCAAGGGCAACAAGTCCGGAAGCCCGGCCAACTCACGAGTCCAGAACGCGAGCTGCCCACCGAGTGCACTGTCCGGGTCGTCCTCACTACCGAGCACCTCGCGCTGCCACAGGCTGAAGTCCGCGTACTGCACCGGCAACGGTGCCCACTGCGGAGCATCCCCCGCGGCACGAGAGGTGTACGCGAGCATCACGTCGCGGATGAGCGGGCGCATCGAGAACCCGTCTGCCGTGATGTGATGCGCAACGAGCGCGAACACGTGATCGGTGTCGGACAAGGCGAAGAGAGCCGCACGAACCGGCACCTCGCTCGTCACGTCGAAGCCTTCACCGAGGATCGCGCCGACGCGGCCGAAGACGTCGCTCTCCGTGACGGGAATCGGCGTCAGATCCGGCAGAGCGTCCGACACCGAGCCGATCAGCTGGATCGGTCCGTCCTCACTGTCCGGGTACCGCGTCCGGAGCACTTCGTGACGTTCGATCACATCGGCCATGGCGGCTGCGAACGCTGCCGTGTTCAGCGCACCGGTGAACCGCACGGCTGCCGGGATGTTGTACGCAGCCGACGAGGTGTCCACCTGATTGATGGTCCACATCCGTTGCTGCGCAAGCGACAGCGGAACCGCGTCCGGCCGGATGCGCGGAGCGAGCGGAACCCGCGCCCCGCCACCGACGAGTGGCTGAACCCGTGCGGCCAGCGCCTCCACCGACGACGCTTCGAAGATCGTCCGCACCGGAATGCGGGTATCGAGGGCTGCGCCCAGTCTGGACACCACCTGCGTCGCGATCAGGGAGTTTCCGCCCAGTGCGAAGAAGTCGTCGTCCAACCCGACACGAGCGAGACCGAGCACGTCGGACAGCGTTCGTGCGACGACTTCCTCGATGGGATTGGTCGGGGCCCTGAACTCCCCGACGGTCGTCTCCGGCTCCGGCAGTGCTGCGCGATCGAGCTTGCCGTTGGCGTTCAGCGGCAACGCATCCAGCATCACGTACACCGACGGAACCATGTACGACGGGAGGATTCGGGTCAGCTCGATCCGAATCGTCTCGGCATCTGTGCCGTCTTCGCCCCCGGCGAGGTTCGGCACGACGTACGCCACCAGCTGGTCACCGGTGCGTCCGTCGTTGTAGACGGTCACGGCGGTGTCGCGAACGGAATCGAGTCCGCGCAAGGCAGATTCGATTTCACCGAGTTCGATGCGGTATCCGCGAACCTTGACCTGGAAGTCCGCACGCTCGATGTACTCCAGCTCACCCGAGCGCGTCCACCGCACGATGTCGCCCGTTCGGTACATACGTTCCGAGCTCGCATACGGATTTGCGACGAATCGATCGGCTGTCAGATCGACCCGACCGTGGTAGCCACGCGCCAGCTGAGATCCCGCCAGGTAGAGCTCACCGCTGACGCCGACGGGAACGGGCTGCAGACGCGCATCGAGAACGTGAACCCGACTGTTCCACTCCGGTTTTCCGATCGGAACCGTCGTGGTGTCACCGTCGACGACGCGGTGCGAGGTGATCGACACCGCCGCCTCGGTGGGCCCGTACAGGTTGTACAGCTCCGCGGAACTCGCCTTCTTCAGCGCCGACGCGGTCGCCGCGGGCAGTGCTTCACCGATCGCCAGGACTCGCCGCAGCGTCGGTGGCAGTGCACCGTCGGACACCGTGGTCAGCATCGACAACATCGACGGCACCACGTGCAGTGTCGTCACCTCGTGGTCACGGAGCAGACCCAGCAGGTAGTCCGGATCACGGTGACCGTCGGCCGAGGCGATCACCATGGATGCACCGACGGTGAGGGCGGACCAGAACTCCCACACCGAGAGGTCGAACGTCGCAACGGTTTTCAGCAGCACCGAATCCGACGAGTTCATCCCGAATTCCGCGTGTTTCCACACCAACTGGTTGACGATGGCGCCGTGCGAAACCGCGACGCCCTTCGGCTTACCGGTCGACCCGGAGGTGAAGATCACGTACGCCGTGTTGTCGGCGCGAAGCGCGCGGTTGTCACTGCGAAGCGCGCGCGCGTCCGTCGTCCGGCCTGCATCCGCGTCCTTCTCGAGATCCGTCAGATCGACGGAGCCGTCGATGACGACGTTCTCGCGAGCCGTGGTGATCACGCAGACCGGTGCCGCCACGGACAGGATGTACTCGGTGCGTTCGATCGGCTGATCTGGATCGAGAGGAACGTACGCACCCCCGGCCTTGGCGATCGCGTACATCGCGACCACGAGGTCGGTGGACCGTCGAATGGCAAGTCCCACCAGACTTTCGGGTCCGACGCCGCGCTCGACGAGCGACCGCGCGACGCGCTCGACGCGAGCGTCGAACTCGGCGTAGGTGAGCGAGACACCGTCGAACACGACCGCGGTCGCGTCCGGGCTGCGCCGTACCTGCGCGTCGTACAGATCGACGAGAGTTCGGTCCGCCCCGAGGTCGCGAGCGGTGTCGTTCCACGTCGACACCAGCTCGACGCGTTCGCCGGGCGAGGTGATGTCGATGTCTCCGACCGGAACGTCCGGCCGCGCCACGACCTCCTCCAGGACGCGGACGAAGCGTGCGACGACGGCGTCGACCGTCTCTGGCTCGAAGAGATCGGTCGCGTAGGTCATCAGCGCCTCGAAGCCCGCAGGCGCACCCGAGTCGTCGTACTTGTCCGCCAGGATCAGGTGCAGATCGAACTGCGAGTTACCCGAGTCCGCGTCCACCGCCGACACCGTCAGATCACCGAGCTCGAGGGCCGTCTGCGCCACGTTCTGGAACGAGAAACCGACCTGGAACAGCGGGTGCCGTGCCGTCGACCGCGTGGGGTTGAGGACCTCCACGAGGCGTTCGAACGGAACATCAGCGTTGGCGAACGCCCGTAGATCCGTCTCGCGTGCCTGCGCGAGCAGGTCCACGAAGTCCCGGCCGCCGTCCACGTCGAGTCGGAAGACCAGAGTGTTGACGAACATGCCGACGAGATTGTCCAGCGCCGCTTCTCCGCGTCCTGCGATGGGCGTACCGACGGCGATGTCGTTCATGCCCGACAGGCGCGCGAGGAGTACCGAGAACGCCGCGTGCACGGCCATGAACACGGTCGCATTGTGTGCGCGAGCGAGCTCCTGCAGTGCGGCGTGTGTACCGGCCGGAACCGTGAACTCGACGCGGCCGCCCCGGAAACTCTGGTCTGCAGGACGCGGCTTGTCGATCGGCAGGGTCAGCTGGTCCGGCAGGTCTGCGAGTGCAGTCTTCCAGTAGTCCAACTGTTGCGCGCCGACCGACGTCGGATCGTCTTCTCGGCCGAGAACCTCGCGTTGCCACAGCGCGTAATCGGCGTATTGGACCGGCAGTGGTGTCCACTGCGGTTCGGTGCCCGTCGTCCTCGCCGCGTACGCGGTCATCAGGTCGGTCGTCATCGGAACCATCGACGAACCGTCGGCGGAGATGTGGTGAACCACCATCGCCACGACGTACTCGTCGGCACCGACCCGGAACAGGGTGACGCGTACCGGAACTTCGGTCGTGACGTCGAATCGGGTGGCGGCCAGCGCCATCACCTTCTCGGTCACCGACGCCGGATCGGCATCCTCGATGTGCAACGAGATCCCGGCACGCTCGGACGAGAGCACCCGCTGTACGGCACCACCGTCCGTTTCCGGGTAGACCGTTCGGAGCGTCTCGTGGCGTGCCACGAGGTCACCGATGGCCGCGGAGAACGCGTCCTCGTCGAGGCGGCCCGACAGGCGAAGTGCCATCGGGATGTTGTACGCCGTCGACGCACTGTCGAAGCGGTTGAGGAACCACATGCGCTGCTGCGCCAAGGACAACGGCACGTTCGCCGGCCGTTCGCGGGCGACCAGTTCGGTGCGCCCACCTCCGACGGCGGACTCGACGCGTGCAGCCAGGTCGCCGACCGACGAGGCTTCGAACAACAGCCGCACCGGCACCGACGCATCCAAGGCACTACCGAGCCGAGACACCACCTGCGTTGCGAGCAACGAGTTTCCGCCGAGCGAGAAGAAGTCGTCGTCGACACCGACGCGCGCGACACCGAGCACGTCTGCGAACACTCCCGCGACGATCTCCTCGATCGGTGTCGACGGCGCACGGAACGCCGTGGCCACCGCCGCGGGCTCCGGCAGAGCACGCCGATCGAGCTTGCCGTTGACCGTCAACGGAATCTCGTCCATCTGCACGAACGCGGAGGGAACCATGTACTCCGGAACGGACTGCGCCGTTCCCGCTCGCACCGCGTCCAGGTCGGCAGAACCCACCACGTAGGCAACGAGACGAACCGCACCCGGCGAGTCCTCACGCACCACGACCGCCGCCGCTGTCACGCCGTTCTGAGCCGAGACGGCAGCCTCGATCTCGCCGAGCTCGATGCGGAATCCTCGCACCTTGACCTGATCGTCCGCACGGCCGAGGTACACCAGCTCGCCGCTACCGTCCTCACGCCGCGTCCATCGAGCAACGTCGCCTGTGCGGTAGAGCCGACCCTCGCCGAAGGGATTGGCCACGAACCGCACCGACGACAGGTCGGCGCGTCCGAGGTAGCCACGAGCCAACTGCCCACCGGAGACGTACAGCTCGCCCGCCACTCCCACGGGCACCGGGTTCAACCGAGTGTCGAGCACGTAGACACCCAACCCTGTGATGGGTGCACCGATCACCGACGCCGAGCCGATGGACTCCGCCGTCAACGGGCGGTAGGACACGTGGACCGTCGTCTCGGTGATGCCGTACATGTTCACCAGTCGCGGCCCCGCCGTGCTGCCGTCGCCGTGGCGGTCGAACCATCCAGCGAGACGACGAGGCTCGAGAGCCTCACCACCGAAGATCACGTACCGCAGAGACAGCTCACCCGCATCCGCGGCCTGCACCCGGTCGAGTTCGGCAAGTTGGTAGAACGCCGACGGCGTCTGATTCAACACCGTGACACGTTCGGCGGCGAGAAGCTCGCGGAACGCTTCCGGTGACCGGGACGTGAAGTAGTCCACCATCACCAGCGTGCCGCCGAAAGCCAACGGACCCCACAGCTCCCACACCGAGAAGTCGAACGCGTAGGAGTGGAACATCGTCCACACGTCGTCCGGCCCGAAACCGTACGATGCGTCCGTGTTGTCGAGAAGTCGGACGACCGTACGATGCGGAATCAGCACACCCTTGGGACGACCCGTCGAACCCGACGTGTAGATGACGTACGCCAAGTGCTCGGGACGCAACGGAGCGCGTCGATCCGCATCGGACACCCTGTCCGCATCCTCACGGCCGTCACTCTCTCCGCTGACACCGATGCGCCCCTCGCCTTCGAGTCGAGACAAGTCCACGACCGGGAGGGAACCGGCGCGCACCGGTGCCATCGACTCGCCCTCCAGCACGGCCGAATCGGTGAGGACCGCAACCGGACTCGCATCGTCGACCATGAACGCGATCCGCTCGGACGGGTACGACGGGTCGATCGGCAGGTAGCCTGCGCCGGCCTTCAGCACCGCCAACAAGCCCACGATCAACTCGACCGACCGCGGGAGCGCCACCGCAACGAGCGCATCCGGACGTGCTCCGACCTCGATCAGAGCTCGCGCGACACGATCGGCCCGGCCGTCGAGTTCCGCGTACGTCACCGACTCGTCTCCGAAACGGACGGCTACACCACCCGGATGCGCGGACACAGCTGCCTCGAACCGATCGATCAGCGTCGCCTCGCTCACCGACACGTCCGAACCCGACGAACTCCACTGAGTGAGAACACGATCACGCGTCAGCGCATCGACGATCTCGATGTCACCGACCGCCCGAGACGAATCGGTCACGACACCACCGAGAACAGCGAGGAACTGCTCCCCCATCGACACGACCGTCGACTCGTCGAACAGATCGGTCGAGTACGAGACGTAGCAGGTGTAACCGCCGCCGGTCTCCTCCTCGAAGGTGAACTGCAGGTCGAACTTCGCGATCTCCGCATCGAACTGCACCGCCTCCGCGGACAGGTTCGGCAGTTCCAGGGCCGTGCGACCGAGGTTCTGGAATGCGAGCACCACCTGCACGAGCGGATGACGAGCCTGCGACCGCTGCGGGTCCAGGATCTCCACCAAGCGCTCGAAGGGAACGTCGGCGTTGCCGAACGCCTGCAGATCGACTTCACGTGCCTGTGCCAGCACCGCGTCGAACGCAACTGCAGGCGACACCTCGGTGCGCAGTACCAGCGTGTTCACGAACATGCCGATCAAGTCGTCCAAGCGCGCATCACCGCGTCCTGCGACGGGCGTACCGATCGCCACGTCCTCGGACGCGGACAACCGCGCCATCAGCACGGCCAACGCTGCGTGCACGACCATGAACACGGTCGAATCGTGTGCCCGCGCAAGCTCTTCGAGACTGCGGTGCAGAGACGGTGAGACGGAGAACTGTGTGGTTCGCCCGCGGTAACTCGCCACGTCGGGTCGAGCGTGGTCGAACGGTAGGTCGATCTGATCCGGCAACCCGGACAGCTGAGACCTCCAGTAGTCGATCTGCGCCGACACGAGCGACGACGCGTCGTCCTCACTGCCCAGAACGCTGCGTTGCCACAGCGTGTAATCCGCGTACTGCACGTCCATCGGTTGCCACTGCGGTCGATCGCCGGCAGTGCGTGCCGCGTAGGCCGTCATCACGTCGCGCGTCAGAGGGCCCATCGAGAACCCGTCTGCAGCAATGTGATGCACGACGAACACCAGAACGTGCGACTCGGGGCTCACTTCCAGCAACCGAATGCGCACGGGGACGTCTCGAGTGACGTCGAACCCGATCGAGACGATCGACACGACCTCGTTCACCACGTCCGATTCGGACACAGCGTGCGGCGCCAGATCGATGGAGACCTGGGACGGCTCGAGGATCACCTGATGCCCGACACCGTCGACCTCGGGGTAGACCGTCCGCATCGTCTCGTGTCGGCTGAGGACGTCGGTCACCGCGTCGCGCAGCGCCTCGGTGTTCAACTCGCCCGTCAGTCGTATCGCGACGGGGATGTTGTTGACCGCGGAGGCAGAGTCGAAACGGTTGAGGAACCACATCCGCTGCTGAGCGAGCGACAGCGGAATCCGTTCCGGGCGGTCCTGAGCCGCCAGTGCGACACGGCCCTGCGAGCCCGTTCCTTCGGCCCCCACGTGTGCTTCCACTGCACGTGCGAGACCGCCGACCGTGGTGGCGTCGAAGAGAACCCGGATCGGGACCGTCGTGTCCAGGGCAGCGCCGAGCCTGGCGACGACCTGCGTCGCCACCAGTGAGTTGCCGCCCAGGGAGAAGAAGTCGTCGTCCAGGCCGACGGACTCCACGCCGAGCACGTCGGAGAACACCGTCGCAACGGCCTGTTCGATCGGAGTCGAGGGCGCACGGAATTCCGCGGCCGAGACCTCCGGATCGGGAAGTGCCCTGCGATCCAGCTTGCCCGAGCTCGTCAGCGGAAGACCGTCCAGCAGCACGACAGCCGACGGAACCATGAACGCAGGCAGTCGAGTCTCGGCTTCCGACGAGATGTCCGCGACTGTCGTGCGTGCCGTCCACGGAACGACCCATGCCACCAAACGATCGTCGCGTACGGCCACCACAGCCTGTGCGACCGCAGGGTCTGCGACGAGGGCGGCCTCGATCTCACCGAGCTCGATTCGTTGTCCGCGCAGCTTGACCTGGAAATCGGAGCGGCCGACGTACTCGAGTTCGCCGGCTGTGTTCCACCGCACGACATCACCCGTGCGGTACAGCCGCCCGAGTCCGAAGGGGTTCGCGACGAATCGGTCCGCGGTCAGATCAGGTCGTGAGCTGTAGCCGCGTGCCAATTGAACGCCACCGAGATACAGCTCTCCCTCGGAGCCGTCGGGAGCGGGCCGAAGAGCGTTGTCGAGCACGTACACCTGCGTGTTCCAGACCGGTCGACCGATCGGGACACCGCGGGTGTTCGCGGCGACGAACTCGTGATACGTCACGTCGACTGCGGCTTCGGTCGGCCCGTAGAGGTTGACCAGCCGCGCCGACGGAAGCAGCGACACGATCTTTGCCGCAGTCGATTCCGGCAATGCCTCACCGGACGCGAACACCCACCGAAGGTCGCGAGCATCGGCTGCACCTGGTTCTGCCGAGAACACACCGAGCATCGACGGCACGAAGTGCGCCACCGAGACCGACTCCCGCGCGAACAGCTGTGCGAGATATGCGGGATCGCGGTGACCGTCCGGCCGCGCAACGACGGTTCTCGCGCCGACACGCATGGGCCAGAACAGTTCCCACACCGACACGTCGAACGTCACCGGTGTCTTCTGTACGACGGTGTCGGCGTCGTGCAGTCCGTACTCGGCCTGCATCCACTCGAGGCGGTTGACGATGGCGCGATGAGTGATCGTGACACCCTTGGGCCGACCCGTCGAACCCGAGGTGAACAGCACGTATGCACTGTTGTCCGGCCCGACGGTCCGGTCCGACGGACCGAGCGCAACCGCCGGATACTCCGACAGCGACAGCGTGTCGATGTGCACCACCGGGGGTGAACCTGCACCCAGCTCCACCGCGTCGCGCTCGGTCGAGAGCACGAGCACCGCGTTCGCCACGTCCACGATGTACTCGAGACGATCGACAGGCTGTTCCGGATCGAGAGGAACGTACGCTCCGCCTGCCTCCACGACGGCGTAGATGCCGACCATCAGATCGATCGACCGGCGCATGCCGACTGCCACCGCGATCTCCGGCCCGACACCGTGGCCGGCCAGGTAGCGCGCCAGCCGATGGACGCGGTCGGCGAACTCGCGGTAGCTGATCGTGTCGCCTTCGAACGTCAAGGCAGGTGCGTCGGGAGTCGATTCTGCGCGGGAGAAGAAGGCGTCCAGGAGCAACGCCTCGTCGACGGCATGATCGGTCTGGTTGCGATCGACGACCAGGGCATGACGTTCGTCGTCGCCGAGAAGGTCGAGGTCGCCGACCCTGACGCTCGGATCGACGGCCACCGCGGTGAGAATGCGCTCCATCCGGCCGATCAGTGCTGCCACGTGATCTTCGTCGAACAGGTCCTCGAAGTACTTCAGTGTCAACCGAATTCGGTCGTTCGCGACGATGAGCAACGTCAGCGGGTAGTGCGTGCTGTCGTTCGACTCCACACCGGACACGGCCATGCCGTCGATGTTCGACGCCTGGGCCGCGAGCCCTTCCTCGTCGACGGGGTAGGACTCGAAAACGGTCAGTGTGTCGAAGAGTGCACCGACACCGGCTGCGCGCTGGATGTCGGTAAGCCCGAGGTAGTGGTGATCGAGCAGATCGGCTTGCTCGGCCTGGAGCCTCGTGAGCGCCGACTCGACGGACTCGGCCGCGTTCAGGCGAACACGGATCGGGAGTGTGTTGATGAACAGGCCGACCATCGACTCGACGCCGGGAAGTCCTGCAGGCCTGCCGGATACCGTCGCGCCGAACACGACGTCGTCCCGTCCGGTCGATGCCGACAGCAGGATTCCCCACGCGGCCTGAACCAGCGTGTTCACGGTGACTCCGAGGCGGGCGCCCAAGTGCGTCAGCGACGAGGACAACTCTGCCGACAGGACTGTCTCCACGGCACCCGACCGTGACGTGATCTCACGTCCCGCGGCACCGGCAGCGAGAATCGTCGGCTCCGGAGCGTCCTCGAACGCTCGGGCCCACACGCCTTCGGACCGTGCTCGATCCTGACGTGCGATCCAGGACAGGAACGTTCGGTAGGACGACACACGCGGCAGACCGGACGCGTCGCCGTGCGCGGCGTACAGAACCAACAGGTCCCGCATCAGCAACGGCATGGACCATCCGTCGAGCAGGACGTGGTGGTTCGCGAACAGCAGCCGACTGTCGTCCTCGGTGATCTTCACCAGGGTGAAACGCACGAGAGGTGCCGTGGCGGTGTCGAATCGAGCTTCCTGCTCCCCCGCACGCAGCTCCTCGTACGCACGCTCACGATCTCCCGACGGGAGTCCGGACAAGTCGTGCTCGGCCCACGGGAGTTCGACGTCGTCCTGGACCACCTGAACGGTGGAGCCGTCGGCGACCGTCACGAACGCGGTCCGCAGGTTGTCGTACCGGTCGACGAGCGACGCCGCAGCGGTACGAAGACGACCGGCATCGACGTCGCCGGTCAAGCGCAGAACCATCTGCATCGTGTACACGTCGACGGACGACTCCGCGAGCAGTGCGTGGAACAACAAGCCCGATTGCAGCGGCGCGAGCGACCAGATGTCACGCGTCGACGGGTAGCGCTGTTCGACGACGTCGATCTCGCGCTGACCGATACGGACCAGCGGGACGTCCGACGGTGTCAGACCGCCTGCGGTACCGTCCGCCACGTGAGCGGCCAGAGCGGTCAGCGCGCCCACCCAGAGATCGGCCAGTTCCCGAACGTCGTCTGCATCGATGGCACCGACGGGGAATGCGAACGTCGCAGCGAGCGCCGAATCGTCCCCGGCTCCGCGGACGATCGCATTGATGTCGACGGTCTTGTTCGCCGCCATGTCGGCGTCACCGCTGATGGTCAGATCGTCGAAATCGGTTGCGGGCAGCCACCCTTCGATTCCTTCCGGAACCTCACCGGTGCTACCACGACCGAGGTAGTTGAAACTGATCTGACCGGTCGACAGCGAGCCGAGCTCGTTCGCGGTGTCCTCGTTGAGGTACCGCAACAGCCCGTATCCCATGCCCT
The DNA here is from genome assembly GCF_002259345.1 of Rhodococcus sp. 06-156-4. NCBI lineage: Bacteria > Bacillati > Actinomycetota > Actinomycetes > Mycobacteriales > Nocardiaceae > Rhodococcus > Rhodococcus sp. 06-156-4. The sequence continues at coordinate 160,563 of NZ_NPGB01000036.1, forward strand.
TGTCCGGAATGCCGAGCAATTGTTCCTTGACCAGCTTGACCGCGGCACCGATGGAGGGGCCACCGTCGAGTGCGTCGGCGAGGTCGACTCCGGTGAGGTCGAGACGGACCGGGTACATGCTGGTGAACCATCCGACGGTGCGCGAGAGATCCGCACCTGGAATCAGTTCTTCTTCGCGGCCATGCCCTTCGAGTTGAACCAATGTCGCAGGCGCATCCACTCCGCGACGCGCACGGAACTCTCGTACGGCAAGGGCAAGACCGGCCAACAGCCCGTCCGACACTCCACCGTGGAAGGCATCGGGCACTGCGGTCAGCAGGGCGCGAGTCACGCTCGGCGACAACTCGATCGCACAACGTTCCACCGTCGACGTGACGTCACGGGCAGGGTCGAACGCGCGCGTACCGAGGACCGGATCCGGAGTTCCCGCGACGCTGCGCCACAGATCCATCTCCGAGAGACGACGAGGCGAACGCGCTTCGTCCGCGAGGGCGTGCGCCCAGCGACGCTCCGACGTGCCGACCTCGGGCAGAGCGGGGACTGCACCCGCCGCCGTCTGCGCCCAGGCGGAGACGAAGTCCGGCACGAGGATTCGCCAGGACACGCCGTCGACGACGAGGTGGTGTGCCACGACGACGAGACGGCCGCTCCTCGACGAACCGAAATCGACCCAGACGAAGCGGAGCATGTCGCCTGCGAACGGGTCGAGATGCGACATCGAATCGTCGACGGCCGCTGCGGTACGAGCCAGAACCTCGTCGAGGTCGAGCTCTGCGCCCACTTCGATGCGGTCGACGAGACGATCGATCGACACCGAACCGGGTGCGGAAGTCTCGAGACCCCACCCCTGGGACTCGTTCACCAGGCGCGCCCGGAGTCCGTCGTGGCGGTCCACCACGGCGAGGATGGTCGACACGATTCCCTGACGGTCGATACCGACGGGCAACTCGAGGGTCACCGACTGCACGAAGCGATCGAACGACCCACCCCGATCGGTCATCGAACGAGCGAACGGAAGCAGTGGTGCCCAACCGATTCCGCCACCGTCGAGCTCACCGAGAACGACCTCGTCGACGAGGTTCTCGGCAGCGGCGGCCACCGAAGCGAGACCCGCGACGGTCTTCTGCTCGAAGACGTCGCGTGGGGTGATCACGACACCTCTCGCCCGAGAGCGTGCAACGAGCTGGATCGACACGATACTGTCGCCGCCGAGCGCGAAGAACGAGTCGTCGATGCCGACCGCGTCGAGACCGAGGACGTCCGCGAAGACCTCGCTGAGTACTCGCTCGACATCGGTTTCGGCACCGCGGAACTCGGCCGAGCTCTCGAACGTGTGCTCCGGCAGCGCTCTACGGTCGAGCTTGCCCGACGGTCCCACCGGAAGTTCGTCGAGAACGAGAACCGACACCGGAACCATGTACTCCGGAAGCGTGGTCGCCGCCGACGCGACTACAGCATCGACGTCCACCGACGCGCCTGCAGTGGGCACGACGTAGGCGACCAGCTGATCGCGTACGACCAGTACTACGGCCTGAGCCACCGAATCGGCACGCAGAAGAGCGGACTCGATTTCTCCCAGCTCGATTCGCAGACCACGAAGCTTGACCTGGAAGTCCGAGCGACCGATGTACTCGAGCTCGCCGTTCGACGTCCAGCGAACCAGGTCGCCGGTGCGGTAGAGGCGGCCACCGTGCCTGTCCGCCGGATCGGCGACGAACCTGTCGGCCGTCAGATCGGGACGCGAATGGTAACCGCGAGCGAGCTGCACACCGGCGAGATAGAGCTCCCCCACCATCCCGACCGGCACCGAGCGAAGTCGATCGTCCAGCACGTGAACTCGGGTGTTGTACACCGGACGCCCGATCGGCACCGACGCGACGTCCGCGTCGACGACGTCGTGGTAGGTCACGTCGACGGCCGCTTCGGTGGGGCCGTACAGGTTGACCAACCGAGCGGCCGGCAGAACCGACCCGATCGTCCGCGCAGTGGCCGGCGGCAACGCCTCACCGGACGCGAAGATCCATCGAAGCGCGTCGGCACCGTTCGCTGTGGGCTCCGCGGCGAACACGGCAAGCATCGACGGCACGAAGTGCGCGACCGAAACCCGCTCGCCGCGCATCAACTCCGCCAGATAGACCGGGTCGCGGTGTCCGTCCGGCCTCGCGATCACCAAACGGGCGCCGATCTGCAACGGCCAGAAGAGTTCCCACACCGACACGTCGAACGTCACCGGTGTTTTCTGCACCACCACGTCATCGGCCCGTAGACCGTACTGGTCCTGCATCCAGACAAGGCGGTTCACGATGGCGGCGTGAGTGATCGTCACGCCCTTCGGCCGACCTGTCGAGCCCGAGGTGAACAGCACGTATGCCGCATTCGACGGACGCAGAACACCGATGCGGTCCGCGTCGACGAGCGGCGCATCCGAGTACTCGTCGAGCCCCAGACGGTCGATCTCGAGCACCACCGCGTCGTCCGCGCGGAACCGTTCTCGCGACGTGGTCAGAACCGTCGCCGCCGCGGAGGTGTTCAGGATGTACTCGACGCGATCGGCAGGCTGATCCGGATCGATCGGCACGTAGCCTGCACCGGTTTCCAGCACGGCGTACACGCCGACCATCAGATCGAGCGAGCGCTTGAAGGCAACCGCGACAAGCGATTCCGCGCCGACACCGCGCTCGACGAGGGCACGGGCGAGTCGATTGACCCGGCCATGGAACTCGGCGTACGTCAGCGATTCGCCATCGAACGTCAGCGCCACCGCGTCGGGCGTCCTCGCCACCTGGGCGTCGAACATCGAGACGAGCGTTGCCGACTCGTCGACATCGTGAGCGGTGTCGTTCGCGGCAGCGATCAGTGCGCGTTCGCTCGGGTCGGACAGGTCGACGTCGCCGATAGCGACCGTTCGATCCGCGGCGAAAGCCTCGAAAATGCGTTCCAGCCGGCCCATCATGGTGGCCACGGCAGCGCCGTCCAGAACATCGGTCAGGTACTTCAGCTTCAGATGCACCTGTGAATCCACCGCGATGAGCAGCGTGAGCGGGTAATGGGTCGCGTCCTCCAGCTCGACCCCGGACACCGACATGCCGTCGATGTTCTTCGCCTGTTCGGCGAGACCGGCCTCGTCGACTGGATACGACTCGAACACCGTCAGGGTGTCGAACAACGCTCCCAGATTCGCAGCTCGCTGAATCTCGTTGAGCCCCAGGTAATGATGATCGAGCAGATCGGCTTGTTCACCCTGCAACCGCACCAGTACGGACTCGACCGATTCGTGGCCGTCGAACCGGACACGGACAGGGAGGGTGTTGATGAACAGACCCACCATGGATTCGACGCCTGCCAGACCCGCCGGGCGTCCGGACACCGTGGCGCCGAACAACACGTCGTTGCTTCCTACGGACCGACCGAGGAGCAGACCCCACGCTGCCTGAACCATCGTGTTCAGCGTGACACCGAGTTGCGCTCCGACCGAGTGAAGCGCCGACGACAACGCCGGGCTCAGATCCAGAATCACCTCACCGATATCGGTGGACGCCTCTCCGGCACGCTCGGCCGACGTGAGCATCGTCGGTTGCTCGACACCTGCCAAGGCCTCGATCCACTTGTCGACCGAGACGCGTGCGTCCTGCTCCGCGACCCAGCCGAGGAACGACCGGTAGGAGCGCACGCGAGGCAGCAACGACACGTCACCTGCAAGCGCGTACAGAGCCAGGAGATCTCGCATCAACAGCGGCGTCGACCATCCGTCGAGAAGAAGGTGGTGACTCGACACGAGGAACCGTACGTCGGTGGCCGACACGGTCACGAACGTGAACCGCATCAGCGGAGCCGACGTCAGATCGAACGGCTCGATCTTGTCGGCCGCACGGAGCTCGTCGAAGGCCGCCTCGCGCTCCGATTCCGGCAGCGACGTCAGGTCGACGTCCCTCCACGGCACGTCGACTCGATCCAGCACCAACTGAACCGACGTACCGTCCACATTCTGTACGAATGCCGTCCGTAGGTTCTCGTACCGGTCGAGCAGCGCCTGAGCAGCACCGTGAAGACGCTCACGCTCGACGTTTCCGCTCAGCCGCAGCACGACCCGCATCGTGTAGACGTCGACCGACCCAGCCCGTGCGTCGGTCGACTGGGCGATCAACGCATGGAACAGCAAGCCCGACTGCAACGGGGCGAGCGACCAGATGTCCGCCGCCGCAGGGTACGTCGCCTCCCATCGATCGATGTCGGCCTGCGACACGGACACGAGCGGAACGTCCGACGGAGTCAGTCCCCCTGCGTTGTCTCCTGCCACGTGTTCGGTCAGCGCGGTCAGCGCACGATCCCACAGCTCGACCAGTTCGGACACCTGGGTGCGGGTGAGCATCCCTGTCGCGAACGTGAAACTTGCGGTCAGACGGGGTCCGTCGACAGTGTCGACAACGGCAGAGTTGATGTCCACCGCGGCATTGGCCGGCATGTCCGGATCACCCGGTGCACCGACGTCCGCCAACCCCGCGGACGGGAGCCAGGCGCCGCCGGTCAGTTCCGCCGAGATGCCCTCGGTGGACACGCGTCCCAGGTAGTTGAAGCTGACCTGCGGAGTGCTCGCGCTGGACTGCAGAACCTTGGCCGTCTCACCGTTCAAGTAGCGGAGCAGACCGTAGCCCATTCCCTTGTCCGGCACAGCGAGGAGCTGTTCCTTCACGGCCTTGACCGCGTCGCCGACCGCTGTGCCACCGGCCAGAGCGTCGTCGACGTCGATCCCGTTCAAATCGAGCCGGACCGGGAACGCACTGGTGAACCATCCGACGGTGCGGGAGAGGTCCGCACCCGGCACGATGTCTTCCTCGCGACCGTGGCCCTCGAGCTTGACCAGGCTCTCGGAGGTCACAGCGCCGGTTCGGGAACGCCATTGGCCGAGAGCCAACGCCAGGGTGGCCAGAAGTCCGTCGTTGACACCACCGTTGAACGCGCTCGGTACTCGGGTGAGCACGGCGTCGGTGACCGCCGCGGACAGTTCGATGTCGACGCGGTCGGTCGACGACAGCGTGTCGACTCGCGCGTCGAACGCGCGAGAACCGATTCGCGGATCGGCACCTGCCAGAACGTCTGTCCACCAACCGATTTCAGCTTCACGCTCGCTGTCGTGAGCGGCGTCGACCAAACCGTGGGCCCACCGACGCATCGACGTACCGACGGCAGGAAGTGTGATCGGCTGCTCGGCCGCTCCCTGCCCCCATGCCACGGCGAGGTCGGGCAGCAGGATTCGCCACGACACGCCGTCGACCACGAAGTGGTGTGCAACCAGGAGGAGGATGCCTGCCCGCGCAGGCCCGTCACCGACGAAGTCGAACCAGACGACTTCCAACATCCGACCACGCTCGGGATCGAGGCGGTCCTTTGCCTCGTCGAGTGCGGACTCGGCACGCGCGCGAACCTCTGCGTCGTCGAGCCCGGAGTCGAGCTCGACGCGAACCAGCAGATCCTCGACGTCGACGGTGCCGTGATCCCGGACGTAGAACGTCCACTCGCCGCCTTCGGCACGCTCGACGACGGACCGAAGCACGTCGTGGTGATCGACGACCGCGCCGATGGTCCTGCTCAGCAGCCCGTGGTCGATGCCGGTGGGCAGCGTGACCGCCACCGACTGCGCGAACCTCGAGAATCCACCCGGACCTTCGAGGATGGATTTCATGATCGGCGTCAGTGCCAGCGGACCCAGTCCGCCGCCGGGCAGCTCTTCCACCACCGGGACGTCCGTGGTCTCGCTCATCACGGTGGCGACCTCGGCAAGCGCGGCAACGGACTTGCGCTCGAACACGTCCCGAGGGGTGAACGAGATACCCCGTGCGCGCGCCCGCGAGACCAGTTGAATCGACACGATGCTGTCGCCGCCGAGAGCGAAGAACGACTCGTCGACGCTCACACGCTCCATGTTCAGAACATCGGCGAAGACTTCGGCGATAATCGTCTCTATTTCTCCGGTCGCACCGCGGAATTCCTGTTCGGCGAACACCGGTTCCGGTAGCGCCGCACGGTCCAGCTTGCCCACCGGGGTCAACGGAACACTGTCGAGGACGATGATCGACGCCGGGACCATGTGCGCAGGAAGAGTTTTCGCCACGAACTCGGTGAGACCCTCGACGTCCACTGTCGCCCCACGCGCCGGGAGCACATAGGCAACCAGACCGGTTGCGCCGCTGGGAAGTTCACGTCCGAGCGTGGCCGCGAAGGACACGCTGTCGTGTTCGGTCAGTACTGCGTCGACCTCGCCGAGTTCGACACGGAATCCGCGGACCTTGATCTGGAAGTCCGATCGCCCGACGAACTCGATGGTCACGGCGTTCGGGTCGGCGATCACGGCGTCCGATCCGAAGGTCCAACGGACGACGTCGCCGGTGCGGTACATGCGCGCACCGGGAGCACCGTACGGATTGGCGACGAAACGCGACGACGTCAGATCCTCGCGCTCGTGATAGCCCCGGGCGAGAGCGCCGCCCGCGAGATAGAGCTCACCTGCGGCACCGACGGGAACCGGGTGCAGACGCGCGTCGAGAACGAGCGCCGACATTCCGTGGATCGGTCGGCCCACGGTGATGGGCATGCCCGGCCGAAGCTCGGCGAACGTGGAGATGATCGTTGTCTCGGTCGGACCGTACCCGTTGAAGTACGTACGGCCCGGCGCCCACCGAGCGAGGAGATCGGGGGTGGTGACGTCGCCGCCGACGGAGACGACCCGGAGACTGTCGATCCCCGCCGCGTCCACTGTTCCGAGCACGGCGGGGGTGATGATCGTGTGGGTCACCTGCTCGGTCACGAGCAACTCGGCGAGGTCCTCGCCGCCGATGATGGTCGACGGCACGACGACGAGGGTCGCGCCTTCGGAGAACGCGGCCATCCATTCGAGAACCGACGGGTCGAAGCTCGGCGAACAGATGTGCAGGAACTTGGATGTTCGGTCCAGGTGATACAGGTCGGTCGCCGCGTCGAGCACGCCGCCCAGACCACTGTGCGTGACGACGACGCCCTTGGGGAGTCCCGTCGAGCCGGAGGTGTAGATCACGTACGCGGCGTGATCGATGGACAGCGGCGACGTGCGATCCGCGTCGGTGATCGGAGTGTCGGACTGCCGAGAGACCGCCGCTGCGAAATCGGCGCCGTCGGTCACGAGCCACTCGATCGCCGAAGGCAGTTCCTCGACGTGGTCGCTCGACGTCAGGCCGAACAGTGCGCCCGAGTCGCCGACCATGTGCTCGATGCGTCCGGACGGGTAGTTGGGATCGACCGGAAGGTGTGCAGCGCCTGACTTGGCCACCGCCCAGACCGCGGCGACCATGTCGTACGAGCGCGGGAAGGCGAGTGCGACGATGCGATCCGGGCCGGCGCCACGTTCGATCAACGCGCGCGCGACACGCGTGGACGTCTCGTCGAGTTCTCGATAGGTGATGGAGCGGCCGTCCGCGCGCACTGCCACACCGTCGGGATCGATGTCGACACCGCGCTGGAAGATCTCCGGCAGAGTACCGCCGTGCGTCACCTCGTCGCCGTGGACGTGAGTCAGCCACTGGTACTCGTCGTTCTCGAGAATGGTGAGGTCACCGACCGGACGATCGGGTCGCGCGACGACACCTTCGAGAATTCGAACGAACCGGCGAGCGAACACCTCGACCGTCGAGCGGTCGAACAGAGCTGTCGCATAGGTGAATTCGGCGGAGATACCGGTCTGCGCACCCGATTGATCGGTGTGCTCGGACAACAACAACGACAGATCGAACTTGGCGACGTCGATGTCGAAATCGACCGCGCTGACCTTGAGCCCCGGCAGTTCGAAGCTGGTCTGCGGCAGATTCTGGAACGACAACGCGACCTGGAACAGCGGGTGGCGTGCTGTGGAGCGTTCCGGGTTCAGGATCTCCACGAGTCGCTCGAACGGCACGTCGGCATTTCCGAATGCCTTGAGGTCGCCCTCGCGAGTCGCCTCGAGGAGGTTCTCGAACGAACGACTCGGTTCCACGTCGGAGCGCAGAACGAGCGTGCTGACGAACATGCCGATCACGTCGTCGAGTTCCGCTTCACCACGCCCGGCGATCGGCGTGCCGATTGCGATGTCCGACGTTCCGGACAAGCGGGCCAACAGAACTGCAAGCGCCGAGTGAACGACCATGAACAGTGTCGTGCCGGTACGGCGAGCCAGTTCGACGAGGTCTCGGTGCAATTCCGGTTCGATACGGAAACTGCTGGTGCCACCGACGAAGGACTGTACGCCGGGACGCGGACGATCGAACGGCAGAACGAGTTCCTCGGGCAGACCCGCGAGCGTCGACTTCCAGAAATCCGCCTGCGTCGAGATCAACGACCGAGGGTCGGATTCGTCTCCGAGTGCTTCACGCTGCCACAGAGTGAAGTCCGCGTACTGGACCGCGAGCGGAGCCCACCCAGGCTCCTCGCCGACCGTTCTGGCGGCGTAGGCGATCATCACGTCGCGCGTCAACGGGCCCATCGACCAACCGTCGGCGCTGATGTGGTGCGCGACGAACACGAGCACGTGCTCGGTGTCGGTCACGGCGAACAGCTCGGCGTGGAGCGGTACTTCCCGCGTCACGTCGAACCCTGTCGAGACCACCGACGCGATTCGTCCCGGAAGGTCGTCCTCGGCAACGGTGACCGGCACCAACACGGGAACAGCCGACGACGTCGGCAGAATGACCTGTGAGGCGACTCCGTCGGTCTCCGGATAGACCGTGCGCAGCGCTTCGTGACGCTCGAGCACGTCGGCGATGGCGGCCTGCAGCGCCGACACGTCGAGGCTTCCCGAGAGCCGGATTGCCACCGGGAGGTTGTTCACAGCGGACTCGGTGTCGAAGCGGTTGAGGAACCACATGCGCTGCTGCGCGAGCGACAGCGGAATGTGATCCGGACGTGGGCCTGCGACGAGTGCGACGCGACCACCACCGACGTGCGATTCCGCACGGGCAGCGAGACTTTCGACGGTCGAGGCCTCGAACAGCGTCCGTACGGGCACGCGGGCTCCGAGAGCAGCACCGACTCTCGACACGACCTGCGTCGCGACGAGCGAGTTTCCGCCCAACTCGAAGAAGTCGTCGTCGAGACCCACGCGCGGCACACCGAGGACCTCGGCGAACACACCGGCCACGATTTCCTCGACCGGTGTGCGGGGCGCACGGAACACTCGCGCTTCGAACACCGGATCGGGCAGAGCCCGGCGATCGAGCTTGCCGGACGCGTTCAACGGGAGAGCATCGAGCACGACGAAGGTGGACGGCACCATGTAGGTCGGCAGCACCGTGGAGACGGCGGATTGCAATGCCCCGGTGTCCACCGTTGCACCCGGGACGGGAACGACGTAAGCGACGAGCTGATCGGAACGAACCAGAACGACCGTCTGAGCCACCAACTCGTGTCCGAGCAACGCGGATTCGATCTCGCCGAGCTCGATGCGAAGACCGCGCAGCTTGACCTGGAAGTCCGTGCGTCCGAGGTAGTCGAGTTCCCCGGCAGCAGACCATCGAACGAGGTCGCCGGTGCGGTACATCCGAGTGCCGTCGCCGAAAGTCGAGGCAACGAAGCGATCTGCCGACAGGTCGGGACGACCGAAGTAACCGCGTGCAACCTGTGCGCCCGTCAGATAGAGCTCTCCCGCGACGCCGATCGGAACCGGACGCAACCGAGAATCGAGCACGAGCACCCGTGCGTTCCAGACCGGCGACCCCATGGGCGCCGAGGCGCCGGGGACGGACACGCCCGGAGTCCCTGCCACGGCACGCGCGGTCGCGTGAACCGCGAACTCGGTCGGACCGTACAGATTGTGGATCCGTGCGGAAGGAAGCGCCGACGCAGCGGATCGGACCACCGAAGTCGGAAGAGCCTCACCTGCAACCAGAACCGTCCGCAGTGAAGGACATCCGTCGGGACCGACGGCCGAGACGAATGCGGACAGGACGGACGGCACGAACGACGTCGCGGTGACGCCCTCCGACTCGATGACGGACACCAGATACGCCGGGTCGCGATGACCGTCCGGCTCGGCGACGATCAGACGGCCACCGGCAGCGAGCGATCCGAACAGTTCCCACACCGACACGTCGAACGTGAACGGAGTTTTCTGCAGAACAACGTCTTCGGTGCTCAGACCGTACTCGGCAACCAGCCACGAGATCTGGTTCACCACGGCGGAGTGCGAGACAGCGACGCCCTTGGGCTTACCCGTGGATCCGGACGTGAAGATCACGTAGGCGACGTTGTCCGCGCGGAGCGGCGCGAGGCGATCCGCATCGGTGATCGTCGCCGCCGAGTGAGTGCTCGTGTCGAGCGAGTCGACCACGACGATCGGTACGTCGACTCGGATGTCCAGGTCGTCGTGTGAGGTCGTCAACACGGCGATCGGCGATGCGACCTCGAGAATGTACCCGTTGCGCTCGGCCGGCTGGTCCGGGTCGACCGGGACGTAGCCCGCTCCCGATCGCAGTACTGCATAGAGAGCGACGATCATCGACAACGATCGACGCATCGCAACGGCGACCGACTCGTCCGGTCGCGCGCCACGGGCGACGAGTTCGCGTGCGAGGCGATTGACACGTGCGTCGAGGTCTGCGTAGGTGACGCCCTGCCCGTCGAACACGACGGCAACCGAATCGGGGCGTGCGGCCACCTGCGCGTCGAAGGCATCGAGAAGTGTTGCGTCGACGCCGAGTTCGTGCTCGGTGTTGTTCCAGGATTTCAGAATCAACCCACGCTCGACGGCGTCGTACAACTCTATGTCACCAACGGGAACGGAACTGTCTGAGATGACGGCGCCGAGCACGTGCAGGAAGCGGTCTGCGAACGCCTGAATCGTCGATTCGTCGAACAGATCTGTCGCGTAGGTGAATTCGGCCGCGAGACCGTCCGCGTCGCCATCCGATGTCAGTCGCTCGGTGAGGGTCAGCTGCAGATCGAACTTCGCGACGGCGACATCCAGATCGAGGCTGTCGATGCTCAGAGCGGGGAGGTCGAGATGAGTCGGCCCGAGGTTCTCGAACGACAGCATCACCTGGAACAGAGGGTGCCGTGCCGTCGACCTCGACGGGTTCAACACCTCGACGAGGCGCTCGAACGGAATGTCCGAGTGCGCGAATGCCCCGAGCGCAGCTTCGCGTGCGTGAGCCAGCAGGTCGTTGAAGCTCTCGTGGCCGTCGACGTCGGTCCGCAACACGAGGGTGTTGACGAACATGCCCACGACGTCGTCGAGAGCCTGCTCGCCGCGCCCCGCCACCGGAGTTCCGACGACGATGTCCTCGGTTCCCGACAGGCGTGCCAGGAGCACCGCCAGCGCTGCGTGGACCACCATGAACAGCGACGCATTGCGCTCTCTACCGAGATCGAGAAGCCCCGCATGGATTCGCGGCTCGATCTCGAATTCCACCGTCCCACCGCCGAACGACTGACGCGCGGGGCGCGGACGATCCGTCGGGAGGTCCAGTTGATCAGGGAGCCCGTCGAGCGTCGACTTCCAATACGCGACCTGCTGAGAGATCAGCGAGGACGCGTCGTCCTCCGATCCGAGGACCGCGCGCTGCCACAGGGTGTAATCGGCATACTGGACCGGAAGCGGAACCCATGCCGGCGACTCCCATTCCGTCCGTGCGGCGTACGCGATCATCACGTCGCGCGCGAGCGGACCGAGCGACCAACCGTCGGCCGAGATGTGGTGGACGACGATCGTCAGAACGTGCTCGGTCGGGGTGATCTCGAACAGCTGCGCGCGCACCGGAACGTCCGCGGTGACGTCGAAACCCGTGGCGGCCAGGTGCGCGATGGATCGTTGTAGATCAGTCGCAGTGGTCGATACCGGCATCAGGTTGGGAACGATCTGTGCCGCGTCCTGAACAACCTGATGCGGACCGTCCGCCGAGTTGGGGAACACCGTCCGCAGCGATTCGTGGCGGTCGATCACGTCCATGATCGCGACCTGCAACGCCGGCACGTCGAGAGCTCCGGACAGACGGAGCGCGATGGGCAGGTTGTAGGTGGCCGACTCGGTGTCGAAACGGTTGAGGAACCACATACGCTGCTGCGCCAGCGACAGCGGAATACGTTCCGGCCGAACACCTCTGGAGAGCTCGATGCGAGCGCCTCGTCCAGCTTCCTGCTCGACCCTGATCGCCAGCTGGGCTACCGTCGGTGACTCGAAGATCGCCCTGACCGGCACCTGCGCGTCGAGCGCAGCACCCAGCCTGGCGACGACCTGAGTCGCGACCAGCGAGTTTCCACCGAGTTCGAAGAAGTCGTCGTCCAGGCCGACGACGGATGCCCCGAGGACGTCGCTGAACACCGTTGCCACGGTCTCTTCGATCGGTGTCGTGGGGGCGCGGAACTTTCGAAAACTGATTCCCAACTCCGGCTCGGGGAGTGCCCGGCGGTCGAGCTTTCCGATCGGTGTCAACGGGACCTCGTCGAGCACGACGATCGCCGACGGCACCATGTAGTTCGGCAGCAGCCGCGACACGTATCTCGCCAACTCGTCACTGTCGATGCCGGACGAACCGTGCACGTAGGACACAAGTGCCGTCTGCCCCGACGCGGTTTCCCGGCCCAGGGTGGCAGCGAACGTCACCGCGGGGAAACTCTCGAGCGCCGCGTCGATCTCGCCTAGTTCGATGCGGAACCCTCGGACCTTGACCTGGAAATCGGATCGTCCGACGTACTCGATGTCGAAGTCGTTGGTCCACCGCACGACGTCGCCCGTCCGGTACATACGCGTACCCGACCCACCGAAGGGATCGGCGACGAATCGTTCCGAGGACAGTCCCGGACGACGGTAGTACCCACGCGCCACGGCTTCGCCCGATAGATAGAGCTCACCTGCGACACCCACGGGGACGGGGTTCAACCGGGTGTCGAGGATCAGTGCCCCGACTCCGGGTACGGGGCCACCGACGGTGATTCGCTCACCGACGAAGAGCTCACCGCGCGTCGAGACGATGGTCGTCTCGGTAGGACCATAGGCATTGAAGTACCGGCGTCCCCTGGCCCAGCGGCCGACCAGATCTGCAGCCGACGCCTCGCCGCCGACGGACAGCAGTTCGAGATCGTCGAGGCCGGCGGAATCCATCGAGCCGAGTACGGCAGGTGTGATGACGGCGTGCGTGACGGACTCGTGGGCGAAGAGCGTATGGAGCTCGGGGCCGCCGATGATCGTCGGCGGCACCACGACCAGTGTGGCACCGGCGGAAGCAGCAAGTGCCCATTCCAGGACAGACGGGTCGAAAGACGGTGAGATCACGTGCAGGAAGCGCGATTCAGGCGTGACACGGTACAGCTCACGCGAGGAATCGATCAGTCCGGACAGGCCACGATGAGTGACACTCACACCCTTGGGCAGGCCTGTCGAACCGGAGGTGTAGATGACGTAGGCGACGGAGTCGAGAGTCACCGAGGACAGGCGGTCCGCGTCGGAAAGCGCTGCGCCCGAACGGCCTTCGACGGACGACTCGAACTCCTGCGCGTCGATCGGCCACCATTCGCACGTAGCGGGCAGGGCGTCGACTCGCGCCGAGGTGGTGATGCCGACAACCGCACCCGAGTCCGACAACATGTGGCGCACCCGATCCACGGGGTACTCGGGGTCCACCGGCACCCATGCTGCGCCGGTTTTCGCGACTGCCCAGATGGACAGAACCATCTCGAGCGATCGCGGAAACGCAAGAGCGACCACGGTTTCCGGGCCGATTCCACGCTCGATCAAGTACCGCGCGTAGCGGTTGGTGAGTACGTCGAGCTCGCTGTAGGTCAGATCCGCTCCGGATGCGCGTACAGCCGCGCCGTCGGGGTTGGCCGCAACACCGGCGTCGAGGAACTCGTGCAACAGTCGCTGCGAGTCGACGGTGCCACCGTGCACCGACGTCAGCGTCGAGGCTTCGTCGGCCGCGAGAATGTCGATCGCACCCACCGGAATCGACGGATCGGCCACGATGGCGTCCAGGATCCGCACGAACCGTTTCGAGAAACTCTCGATCGTGGCCTCGTCGAACAGATCTGTGGCGTACTCGAAGACTGCTTCGATCCGGCCAGGGCGTCCGTTCTCGTCCTGATGCTCGGTCAACCACAACTGCAGGTCGAACTTCGCAATGGGAACGTCGAGTTCCTCCGCGGCCACCTCGAGGCCCGCGAAGCTGAGCTCACGCTGGCGGGCGGACTCGAGTGACAGAGCGACCTGGAACAGCGGGTGTCGTGCGGTCGAACGCGCCGGATTGAGTACTTCGACGAGCCGTTCGAACGGGATGTCGGCGTGCGCGAACGCCGGCAAGTTGGTGTTCCTGACCTGATCCAGCAGGACGTCGAACGACGAGTGCGGGTCGACCCGCGCGCGGAGCACGAGGGTGTTGACGAACATGCCGATGATGTCGTCGAGCTTCTGGTCTGCTCGACCGGCAATCGGCGCGCCGATGGAGATGTCCGTCGTTCCGCTCAAGCGCGACAGCAGAACTGCGTATGCAGCCTGAACCACCATGAACAGCGACGCCTGATGCGAGCGAGCCACGGAGCTCAAACCACGATGCACATCCGGTTCGATCACGAAGCGGCTCTTGGCGCCCCCGTTGGTCGCAACGGCCGGGCGAGGTCGGTCCGAAGGGAGGTCGAGCTGATCGGGGAGTTCGTCGAGTGTGCGCAACCAGAACGCGATCTGCCGTGCCGACAGCGAGTTCTCGTCGGATTCGGCGCCCAGGACCCGGCGCTGCCAGAGTGCATAGTCGGCGTACTGGACTTGAAGCGGCGTCCAGCTCGGCGACCGCCCGTCGGTACGCGCTTCGTAGGCGACCATGATGTCACGTGCGAGGGGCCCGAACGACGAACCGTCGGCCGCGATGTGGTGCAGCACCATCGCCAACACGTAGTCGGTGTCGGACAGCTTGAACAGCTCGATTCGGAACGGAGCCTGAACGGAGACGTCGAATCCACCCCGCGCGAGATCGATCAGACTGTCCACGAGCTGGGCCTCGTCGACGTCCGTCACGTTCAATCCGTCGAACACGTCCTGTGCCCGCAGAACGACCTGTTGTGGAGCGTCGTCGATCTGAGGGTAGACCGTACGCAACGTCTCGTGGCGCTCGACGACGTCTGCGAATGCGCGCTCCACGGCCGATCTGTCGACGTCGCCGCGAAGTCGCACCATGAACGGAAGGTTGTACGCAGCGGTATCCGGATCGAACCTGTTCAGGAACCACATGCGCTGCTGAGCCAATGACAGCGGCACCACATCCGGCCTGGGCCCTGCCACGAGCTCGGGCCCCACCGAGCCCTGCGCGAGAGCGCTCGTCGCACGCGCTGCCAGAGCACCGACCGAGGGCGCCTCGAACAGTTCACGTACGCCCAGGCGCACACCGAGTGCAGCCCCGACGCGGGTCACGAGTTGCGTTGCAACCAAGGAGTTTCCGCCGAGCTCGAAGAAGTCCTCGTCGAGTCCGACACGGGTCGCGCCGAGTACGTCCTCGAACACGCTCGCGACGACCTGCTCCGCGTGGGTCTGGGGCGCGCGGTATTCACGCGCACTGCTGAAGACGGGCTCCGGCAATGCCTTTCGGTCGAGCTTGCCGCTCGTGTTCAGCGGGAACGCATCCAACACCATGACGGATGCAGGCACCATGTACGACGGTAGCGACCGGCCCGCTCGCTCCACCACGGCCGCGACGTCGATCGACTCGCGGGATGATGGAACGACGTACGCGACGATCTGTTCACCAGTAGCCGTCTCCACCACGAGAACCACGGTCTGCGAGATCGTCTCGTCGGCCAGTAGCACCGTCTCGATCTCACCGAGTTCGATTCTCTGGCCGCGGAACTTGACCTGGAAATCGGTTCGTCCGATGTAGTCCAGATTGCCGTCGGCGCGCCACTTCACGAGGTCGCCCGTGCGATACATGCGGTCCCCGCCCGCACCGAAGGGGCTCGCGACGAAGCGATCCGAACTCAGGTCGGGGCGACCGACGTAACCACGTGCGAGTTGGACGCCCGCGAGGTAGAGCTCGCCGGCTTCTCCGATCGGCGACGGCCTGAGCCTGCCGTCGAGCACGAACGCACGGGTGTTCCATTCCGGGACACCGATCGGGACGGTTCTGACGTCCTGAATCCCGCTCTCGTAGTAGGTAACCGACACCGCGGCCTCGGTCGGGCCGTACAGATTGTGCAGACCCGCCCCGCACAGTTCGCGGAATGCTGCCGCGGTCTCGGCAGGGAGCGCTTCGCCGATGACGAAGACGTGGCGGAGCGAATCACAGGTTCCGACAGGGGCATTGGCGACGAACACTGTCAGCATCGACGGCACGAAGTCCGTGACCGTCACGCCGTGTTCGGCAATCCTGTCCGCGACGTAGATCGAGTCTCGATGCCCGTCAGGGGTCGCCAGCACCATCGTTGCACCCACCTGCAGCGGCAGGAAGAAGCCCCACAAGGACACGTCGAACGTCGTCGCCGTTTTCTGCAGGTAGACATCGGAGGCGTCGAGGCCGTATTCCGCGCGCATCCACTGCAACTGGTTGTCGATTGCCGCGTGCGACACGGCAACACCCTTGGGGCGCCCCGTCGAACCGGACGTGTAGATGACGTAGGCCGTGTTGTCCAGGCGCAACGGAGCGACGCGATCTCGGTCCTCGACGCGCGTGCAGTCCATCGAGTCGACATCGAGGAGGTCGATCTCCACCGCCTCGACACCGTCGGGCAGGTCGACCTCGTCGCGGGCCACGGTGAGGACGCACAGCGGATCGGCGGACTCCAGGATGTACCTGGTGCGCTCGGCGGGATGGTCGGGATCGATGGGAACCCATCCGCCGCCGGCCTCGACGATGGCGTACATCCCGACGATCAGATCGAGTGACCGCCTGATCGACAGACCCACCAGCGCTTCCGGCCCGACCCCCTTGCTCACGAGAAGTCGCGCGAGACCGCTGACGCGGGAGGCCAGTTCACCGTAGCTGAGCGTTGTTCCCTCGTAGACCAAGGCCGTTGCGGAAGGATCGAGGTCCACGCGTGCGTGGAAATCCGACAGCAACGTCCGCTGGGAAACCTCGTGGTCGGTCTCGTTGAAACCACCGACGACAAGCTCCTGCTCGGTCGTGGTGAGCAACTCCAGATCCCACACACGGTCGGTGGGTGCCGCGGCGACGAATCGATCGAGGAATTCCACGAAACGAGCGTGGTTACGTTCGGATTCCGTTGCCGAGTACACGTTGGGGTTCGACTCGAAGTCGATGTGGGTCTGCTTTCCACCCACGCTCTGATACAGGTTCAGACCGAAATCCTCGATGAGACCCGTCGACAGAACGTTCAGTGTCCCGACCATGGACCCGAGACGTACCTCGCTGAAGAACAGCATGATGTTGACCCAAGGGCCGAAGAAGGACGCCTGCCCGGTGGTGCTGCCCGCATCGCGTCGGATGTCCTCGTGGCGGTAACGCTGATGCCTGAGCGCACCGGACACCTCGGTGGTGACCTTGGACAGCAGCTCCTCGATGGACATGTCCGTCGTCACCGTCAGACGCAACGGCACCACGTTGGACACCATGCCACCGGACCTACGCAGGACTGCCGTCGTGCGAGCGGTCACCGGCAAACTGAGGACGACATCCTGCGTGCCGGTCATCTGAGCCAGGTAGCTCGCGAACGCAGCGATGACCACCGTCGCAGTCGTGGTGTCGGCAGACTCGACCAGTGCAGCGAGGTCCGCGGTCGTCCCCGCGGACAACGATCGACTGTCGAT
Organism: Rhodococcus sp. 06-156-4; assembly: GCF_002259345.1. Classification (NCBI taxonomy): domain Bacteria; kingdom Bacillati; phylum Actinomycetota; class Actinomycetes; order Mycobacteriales; family Nocardiaceae; genus Rhodococcus; species Rhodococcus sp. 06-156-4. Next base: position 178,300 of record NZ_NPGB01000036.1, read on the forward strand.
CTGACTGACAGGTGCGGGGGCGGCAGTACGGCCACCGAGGCTCGTGGGGGCCTCGATACCCGCGACCCGATCGGCCCAGTACGTCTTGTCGTTCTCGAACCGGCTCGACTCACGGTACGCAACCTCGGCCTCGTACACCTTGCTGAGATCGGAGGCCTTGCTCGGCGGTGGCTCGTGCCCCTCCACGGATGCCGTGTACAGCTCGGCAGCACGATTCATGAACGTGACCGCGCCGAAGCCGTCGAGCACGACGTGGTGGACTCGGTTGAACCAGAAGTACCTGTCGTCCTCGAGGTGCAGAACGGTTGCCGCGATCAGTCGATCCCGGAGAATGTCGATGGGCGCGCTGTAATCTGCGCGCATCCAGTCCTGAGCTGCACTGACCGGGTCCGGTTCACCCCGCAGATCGATGTAGCCGAGTGGATCCTCGAGGGTGGAGTCGACGAACTGGCGTGGCTCGGAATCGACCTCCACGATGCGGACGAAACCGGACTGCAGCTCCAACGCCGCGCGAGACTGCGCTGTGCGCAGTGCATCCAGATCGAGATCCCCGCGCAGCTCGACGTACTGAGCGATGTTGGCGGGCACCGACGGATCCACGTGCTGGGCGAACCACATGCCCAGCTGTGCGGGAGAAAGCGGGAAAGACGAGTCCGGCACTTCCTGATGCGCCTGTGCTCCTCCGACTGATTCGTCCCAACCTAGCGGGTCCAATCGAATCCTCTCTTTCCCACAATCACACGCCTTCGGTCCGCGTCGACAGCTCCGACACTTCCGAACACCGAACTCACAAATCTAATTGGTATCTGCAACGAGAACTAATCGACGCCCCAACAGTCGCCGATGTTACTCATGGGTACATCTGCGCACATGGGATCAGCCGTTACACGGCCATCTGCCTCGGTCCCATCACGTGGGATATCGATTCGGACAGCGCTCCGTGGGACCCGAAACGACGAGGACCGGATCTACGTCTGCCGGCGACGTTTGCGCCTGTGCACATCACTTGTCCAATCTACAGGGCATCGCGGAGAGCGGACCGAGCCCGGCACACCAACTAATCCCCTCCACTCGCGGTCCACTCACGCAGTCGCGTTCATGGACGCGATCACTTTCGTCGGCTTGATCCTCACGACCAGCTCTCCGGGCACGCCGTTGCGTCGACCGAATTCCTCGGCACGGTCCGAGCCCATGTACCGACCACCGATGGCCGTGGCTGTCCTGAGCAGGTCGTCGGGATCCTCCGATGTCTCCGCCACACCCTGGACCTGTACGAACCCGTACGGCGGCTCCTCCAGGTCGACCGACAACACCAGCCGCGGATCCCTGGCGATCGCCTTACCCTTCGCCGTGTCCGCGCCCGTGTTGAACACGACGGCGTCGTCCTCGAGCACGAACCACACCGGCGCCACCAACGGCCGACCGTCCGACGCCACGAAGCCGAGCTTTCCGGTTCGTGTCCCCGTCAGCAGAAAATTCCTGACCTCGAGATCCGCAAGAGATGCCATGCTCGCAACGCTACCGCCGCACTCCGACACGCCTCATTCCGCAGGCTCCACTCGCGCTCTGTTGGCTCATTCCGCAGGCTCCACTCGCGCCTCCACGATTCGCCGCGCGATGGCGAGGTAGGTCTCGACCAGTTCCGACGGCGCCAGGGGCCCGTCCGGCCGATACCAGCCGGCGACTCCGATGCACATCGTCGTGACTGCTCGCGAGGCGTCCTCGGCGTGATCGAGGCCGAAGTCTCCGGATGCGATCCCGTCGGCGACGATGGCGTCGACCATGCGCTGCTGCTCGTCGCGCCTACCGACGTAGTCGATGCGGTTCACCTCGTCGAGGCTTCGGATCTCCGTCGACCCGAGGAATGCCTGCTCACGCCGGTGCATGTGGAACAGCAGCAACGACTCGACCACGGCGTCGAATCGTTTTCGTGGCGACGGCCCGGCCTCGGTCTCTGCTGATCTCGATCTCTCCAGCAGCTCGTCCATCGCTGCTGTCATCAGTCCGACGAGCAGGGCCTGCTTGGACGGGTAGTGGTGGTACAGGCCAGGGACGGACAACCCTGCTCGTCCGGCGATTTCTCGTACGGAGGTGCCGTGATATCCCTGGTCGACGAAAGCCGACAGAGCTGCGGCCAACGGCGCGGGCAGCGTCGACGCCTCGTATCGGCGCCAGGAACCGGTGTCGTTCATGCGAAGGCACTGTCGAACGTCAGCCTGCCGCCGAGCACGGTGGCGAGAATGGGGACGGCACGGAGATCGCGGTTGCCGAGCTGTGCAGGATGCTCGGCGAGCAGCACCAGGTCCGCCTTCGACCCGAGTTCGACGGAGTGTCGCCCCCCGGACGCCGCGGCGAGCGCGACGCCCAGCGGCAGTGCTTCCGACGGCTGCCACGGTGGTCGCTCGTCGTCGGTGCGCCAGACGGCGTCGGCGACCGCGTCGAGCGGGCTGGGAGGACTGACGGGGGCGTCGGACCCGAACAGCAGCCGCGCTCCCGCCCGGTGCAGAGACAGGTAGGGGTACGCGATCGAGCTTCGTCCCGCCCACAGCTCGTCGGCCACGTCCCGATCGCTCATCGCATGTTGGGGCTGAATCGACGCTGCGACGCCTGTGGCGGCGAATCGCGGGATGTCGCCGGGGCGGATCTGCTGAGCGTGCTCGACGCGGCCTCCCCCGCCGACAGTCTTGAATGCGTCCAGTGCGAGCGAGTTGGCGCGGTCCCCGATGGCGTGGATCGCCGGAGTGATGCCGCCCGCCCTGGCGCGCCTCATGACGGCCACGAGGTCCTCGGGCGTCTCGAGCAGCACCCCGCTCGACGTGCCGCCGGGATACGGGTCGTGGCAGCAGGCCGTCCTCGTGTTGAGCGAACCGTCGAACATGACCTTCAGCGGTCCGAGCGCGACACCGTCGGCGACGATGTCGCCGGTGGCTGCGCCGCGTTCCAGTTCGTGGTCGAGCCACTCGGGCCAGACCGTGAAGTCGACGCGGACATCGGCGCGCCCCAGCGCCGACCGTCGGGTCCACACAGCTCGATTGTCCGCGTACTCGAAGTCGGTGACGGCGGTGATACCTCGTCGTGCGAGTTCTCGTGTCGCGGCGAGGGCACCGCGATCACTGTCCACGGGGTCGGCCAGCCGATCGAGAGCGCCGAGGCCCTCCATGCAGTCGTGATCTCGAAGCACACCCGTCGGATGATCGATCCCGAGGTCGTCCAGGAGCGCAGGGCTGAGCCACAGAGTGTGCAGATCCATGCTCGTGATCGCCGCTCGACGGCCGGGCAACGCGTTCTGCAGGATGTCCTTGTGCGGGGCGTCCGGCCACAAGGCGTCGCGGAATCCCTGCGCTCGGAGAATCCCCGAACCGTGCCGCTCGTTCGAGCGAGCCAGGATGTCCGCGAGATCCGCAGCGGAATCGGCACCGGAGACGTCGATGCGCGTCAGCGACGTCGCCCACTGCGTCAGATGAACGTGGTTGTCGACGAAGGACGGCAGCAGAGCCGCGCCGCGCCCGTCGAGAGTGTCGCCCTCGATCGCGCTGCCCGACGCCGTGGTTGCGCTGATGTCGGCGATCCGGCCGTCGACCGTCTGTACGTCCACCGCGCCGCCGCCTGGAGTCAGGACCACGTTCTTGATCAACACACCCGGACTCTAGAACACCGAGGGACGTGAGACCGTGATGCGGTGACGAACTCGAAGCCCGGCTACCACGCCACGATCACCGTCCGCTGGTCGGACATGGACGCTTTCGCGCACATCAATCATGCGCGGATGGTCACTTTGCTGGAGGAAGCCAGAATCGAGTGGCTGCTCAGCACGGGAGACGCGCCAGGGGAACGTCCGGAAGATCGGGCCGCGCAGGCCAACGAGTCCTTGATCAAGAGCGCGTTGATCGCGAACGTGAACATCGCGTACAAGAAGCCCCTGCGCCACTCGGACAGTCCGCTCGATGTCACGCTCTGGTTCGAGCAGGTGCGTTCGGTCGATTTCACGATCGGTTACGAGGTGCGCGCAGCGGGCGCTGCGGCGGACTCCGCTCCGGCCGTGCTGGCCACGACACGAATGGCGATGGTCGACGTCGGATCGGAGCGCCTGCGGCGGATCAGTCCAGCGGAGAAGGAGTACCTGGCGAAGTGGACTCGTCAGCCCTGACGATTCCGACCGACATCCGTGTACCAGTCGATGAGGTCCGGGGCGTCGACGGCCGATCGGTCGAGGGAACGCGCGGCGTCTCGCCCCTGAAAGATCTTCTTCAGCGGCACTTCGAGCTTCTTGCCGGTCCGGGTGTGCGGAATCCCGGGCGCAGCGATGATCACGTCCGGTACGTGCCGAGGCGATGCGTGTCGACGAATCGAGTCCTTGATCTTGTCCTGCAACACGTCGCTCAGCTCCTCGCCGTCCGCCAGCACGACGAACAGTGGCATCCAGTAACCACCATCCTCGGATTCGACTCCCAGGACCAGAGCTTCGACTATTTCCGGCAGGGATTCCACGGCCTGGTAGATGTCGGCACTGCCCATACGAATTCCATTGCGGTTCAACGTCGAGTCGGACCTGCCGTGCACGACGACGCTCCCGTGGTCGGTGCGCGTGATCCAGTCCCCGTGCCTCCACACGCCGGGATAGGTGTCGAAGTACGCGTCTCGGTATCGCTCTCCGTCGGTGTCGTTCCAGAACCGCACCGGCATCGACGGCATCGGCTTCGTGACCACCAGTTCCCCGACCTCCCCGGTCACGGAATGTCCGTCCTCGTCGAACGCGTCGAGCGCAACTCCGAGAAACGGCGCCGACAACTCCCCCGGCCACACCGGAACAGTGCGAACACCGCCGGCAAATGCGGACACGACATCGGTTCCACCCGAGATGGAGAACACCGGAACCCGCTCACCGACGCTCCGCGCCAACCACTCCGACGACGACGCAGGCATGCTGGACCCGGTGATTCCGATCGCGCGAAGCGCACTCAGATCGTGATCACGAGACGGAACGGAGTCCGCTTTGATGCAGGACAGAACGTAACCAGGGCTGGTGCCGAGGAACGTCACCGACTCCGCCGCCGCGATCGACCACAACCCGTCGGGCGCGGGATAGGACGGGCTCCCGTCGCTGCACACGATGGTCGCCCCGACGAGCAAGCCGGCGACCTGGAAGTTCCACATCATCCAACTCGGGCTCGTGTACCAGAAGAAGACGTCGTCGGCACCGATATCCGATTGCAGCGCAACGGCCTTCAGATGCTCGAGCAGGACTCCCCCGTGCCCGTGGACGATCCCCTTCGGCAGACCTGTCGTGCCGGACGAGAACACCACCCACAGCGGGTGGTCGAACGGAACGGGCGTCGTGACCCACTCGTGCTCGCCTGCCGTGCACTCCTCCCACGACATCGCTCCTTCGGCGACATTGCTTCCGACCTGGACGACCGTCCGAACTGTCGGCAGGCCATCGCGTAGTTCTGCCGCGTCGGCACTCTTGTCGTGGAACTTGCCGCCGTAGGAATACCCGTCGGCGACGACGAGGACCTTCGGGTCCAACTGCCCGAGACGATCGATCGCCGCCGACGGTGAGTAGTCCTGTCCACAGGCCGACCACACCGCCCCGATGCCGGCCGCTGCGAGGAATGCGACCACCGCCTCCGGGATGTTCGGTAGGTATCCGACGACACGGTCCCCTGGCACGACGCCCTCGCGGCGCAGAGCGTCCGCCAACGCAGCACACTGACGCGCGAGTTCGGCCCAGGAAAGCTCGGATCGGGCACCGTCCTCACCGACGTGGACGATGGCCGGACGATCGTCTCGCACGTGGCGTCTCACCTGGTCGACGTAGTTGAGCTCGGCTCCTGGAAACCACTGCGCCCCCGGCATATCGGACGAGCCGAGCACCGAGGTCGCGGGCTGGGAGGCAACGACGTCGAAGTAATCCCAGACCTGACGCCAGAACTCATCCAGATTCTGCGTCGACCATCGCCACAGCGCCGTGTAATCCGGCAGCGAGACGCCGTGCCTGCGCTCCACCTCCCGCGTGAAGTCGGTGATGCGAGCGCTCTCGACGTCCTCCGTCGACGGTGTCCACTGCGGTTCGGTCATGCGTTCCAGTATCCCCTGAGCGTCGCTTCGCACAACGGGGATGTGCGTTCACAACGCTGATGCGTGTTGTGAAAACACCATCGACGTTGTGAGGACACCGGACGGAATGGTACGAGCGAACCAGAATTCATCCACAACCCCCTCGTTCGTCCACAATCGGACGCGAGGGGGTGGTTTCGACGCCTCATCAACTGCACGATCACCGCATGCATCCCGACGCCGATGGCTTCCTCACCCGTGCAGCAGCATCCGCCGCCGGATACAGCGACGACGAGTTCCGTCGAATGATCGCCTCCGGTGAGATCAGAAAGGTCGCCACCGGGATCTACTGTCCAGCAGATCGATTCGATGCTCTGACACCGACGGGCGTTCATCGACTCAGAGCCGTCGCCGCAGTTCGAGGAAAGCGGGGACATGCGGTGAGCCACGTCTCCGCTGCGGTGCTGCACGGCTTGACGATGTGGAACACCGACCTCGGGCGCGTGCACCTCACGGCCGATCGTGCGACAGGGGCCAGGAGGACCTCGAGCCTTCACGTGCATACGGGCCGTCTGACGCCGTCCACCACTGTCGAACTCGGGCCGGTACCGGTTACCTCCCCGGCGCGCACGATCGTCGACACCGCGCGCGTGCTCGACCTGGATCATGCAGTGGTGATCGGCGACTCGGCACTGCGCAAGTTCGCGATCACGCCGGACGAGCTCGCCGACGCCCTCGAGCGGAGTTCGAGGCTGCACAACATAGCCGCAGCGCGGCGGGCGGTTCACCGGATGAACGGACTCAGCGAAAGCGCAGGCGAATCCCTCAGTCGACTGCGGATGGAGGAGCACGGAATACCCACTCCCACTCTGCAGTACAGAGTCCCCTTGCTCGATTTCCGGGTGGACTTCTTCTGGCCGAAGTTACGAATCATCGGCGAGTTCGACGGGCTGGGCAAGTACGGCGGCGACTCCCGGAACCTAGCTCGCGAGAAGGCCAGGGAGGACGCCCTGCGTGACGAGGGCTACCAGGTCATCCGCTGGGTCTGGAGGGACCTGTGGAATTTCGCGGAGGTGTTCATGCGATTCGAACGAGCCAGGGCCCGTGCACTCATGAGCTGAATGTGCGTTCACAACCGCGCTGACTGTCCTCGGAGCACGGCACCTGCCTCCGAGAACTAGATCAGATCCAGCGACCGCTCGCGCATTTCGACTTTGCGGACCTTGCCTGTGACGGTCATGGGAAACTCGTCGACGATGTGCACGTAGCGCGGAATTTTGTAGTGCGCCAGTTTGCCCGCACAGAAGGCGTGGATCGAATCCGCGTCCAGCGGGGTTGCTCCGTCCTGCATCCGTATCCAGACCATCAGTTCCTCACCGTATTTGGCGTCGGGAACCCCGATGACCTGGGCGTCGAGGATGTCGGGGTGGGTGTACAGAAATTCCTCGATCTCTCGGGGGTAGACGTTCTCGCCACCGCGGATGACCATGTCCTTGATGCGGCCGGTGATGGAAACGTAGCCGTCGGAGTCCATGACACCGATGTCGCCGGTGTGCATCCATCCGTCGGCGTCGATGGCCTCGGCTGTTTTCTCCGGCTGGTTCCAGTAGCCCAGCATGACCGAGTATCCGCGGGTGCACAGTTCACCGGACTCCCCCTGGGCGACGGTCGATCCGTCGACGGGGTCGACGATCTGCACCTCGAGGTGCGGCCCGACGGCGCCGACGGTGGAGACGCGTTGTTCGATGGTGTCGTCGCTGCGTGTCTGCAGCGACACGGGGGAAGTCTCGGTCATGCCGTAGCAGATGGACACTTCGGCCATGCCCATCCTTTCGATGACCTGCTTCATCACCTCGGTGGGGCACGGCGAGCCGGCCATGATGCCGGTGCGGAGCGAGGACAGGTCGTACGAATCGAATTCCGGTAGAGCGAGTTCGGCGATGAACATGGTGGGTACCCCGTACAGGGACGTGCACTTCTCCTGCTCCACGGCGGCCAACGTGGACGCCGGATCGAACGAGAGTCCGGGAACGACCATCGCCGCACCGTGCGACGTACAGGCCAGGTTTCCCATCACCATCCCGAAGCAGTGATAGAACGGCACCGGAATGCACACGCGATCGTGTTCGGTGTAATGGCACAACTCACCGACGAAGTACCCGTTGTTCAAGATGTTTCGGTGACTCAGGGTCGCGCCCTTGGGAAACCCTGTTGTGCCCGAGGTGTATTGAATGTTGATCGGATCGCTCGGCGCCAACGAGCTCTGCACGTCCGCGACCAGGGAAGGGTTTGCGGCGAGTGCCCGGTGTCCGCGGTCGGTCATCAGTTCCCAGCCGAAGCTCCCGATGAAAACGACCTCCCGCACGGTCTCCTCGCGTGCGTCCTCGATCATCGCGCCGTAGTCCGAGCCCTTGAATTCCTGCGCGGACAACAGAACCGACACTCCGGCCTGATTCAGGACGAATTTCAACTCGTGCGTGCGATACGCGGGATTGATGTTGACCAGAATTGCGCCGATCTTGGCGGTCGCGTATTGCGCGAGCACCCATTCGGGACAGTTGGGCGCCCAGATTCCCACTCGATCACCTGTCGTCACGCCTTTGACCAGCAGGCCCGCGGCGAGCAGTTCGACGTCGGCGAGCAACTCGGAGTACGTCCACCGTCTGCCGGAGGGGACGTCGACCAGTGCATCGTGACCGGCGTACTCGGCTACGGTTCGGTCGAGGTTCTGGCCGATGGTCTCCTCGAGCAACGCTGTCGACGACGGCCCGGACGAATAACTACGACTTTCCATGTCGACCACAGTAGTGATTGCCGTCACAAGTCGCCTACCCCCGAAAGGGTGTACTACTCGATGGTCAGCACTTCGGAGTTCTCGAGTGCGTCCGCGCGCGAGGTGTCCTTCAACGCAACACCGGACCTGCCGAGCCTGCGAGCGCCGGCGACGAGACTGGCAACGATCCTGGCGGACTGCTCGTACCCCAGCCCTTCCGGCGGATGAATGTTGGAGATGCAGTTGCGGTCGGCGTCGGACTTTCCGGGTGCAGGCAGATGCGTCAGGTAGATCCCCAAGCTGTCCGCTACCGACAGCCCTGGCCGCTCACCGATGAGTACGACGACGGTGCGAACACCCATTGCCTCCGCGATGTGGTCACCCAACGCGACGCGGGCCTCGGTGGCGATGACGGGCGGGGCAAGGCTGTACACATCGGACAGTTCTTCGACCAGCGCCGCGAGCATCGACGGTCCGTGATCCATCAGGGCCCGGGGTGACAGCCCGTCACCGAGGACGAATCCGAGGTCGAAGTCACCTGGGGTGATGGAGGACAGGTCGTCGGGGGTCCGTCCGAGATCGGGCCGTCGCAGATACTCCGCGCGAGAGGTCGCCTTGGACGTCACGACCGCCGGTACCCCGATGCCGATCTTCTCCACGGCCGCCGCTGTGTCGTCGACGTCCAGTGGCATGTGCACGGCATCCCGCGCAGCCGCGTGTGCCGATCGGAACTCGAGCACTCGGCGGGTGGGCAGCGAGTCTCCGGTACGCCCCAGTCCGATTCGCGCCTGCGTGCTCAGACGCAGCTCCTGCCAGAATCCGTCGTCGGCGCGTTCTACGGCGCTCATCGTGCACTCGTCAGCGAACGCAACGGCGACCTCAGTGCGTCGACGTCGAGGATTCGACCGCTGCCATCGACCATGCCGAGCCGGTCCAGCCATGCTGCGAATTCCGGTGCGGGCTTCAGCCCGAGCACCTGCCGCACGTACAGAACGTCGTGGAAGCTCAGACTCTGGTAACCGAGCATCACGTCGTCGGCTCCGGGGACTGCGATCACGAACGCGACTCCGGCTGCACCGAGCAGCGTGAGAAGGGTGTCCATGTCGTCCTGGTCCGCTTCGGCGTGGTTGGTGTAGCAGACGTCGACGCCCATCGGCAGGCCCAGGAGCTTGCCGCAGAAGTGATCCTCCAGCCCGGCACGGACGATCTGCTTGCCGTCGTACAGGTACTCCGGTCCGATGAATCCGACGACGGTGTTGACCAGTAACGGTTCGAGATCACGGCACACGGCGTATGCGCGTGCCTCCAGGGTCTGCTGGTCGACCGGGCGTCCCCCGGCGCCGAGGTGGGCGCCTGCACTGAGCGCCGAACCCTGCCCCGTCTCCAGATACATGACGTTGTTCCCGACGGTTCCCCGGTGCAGCGACCGGCCTGCCTCGTTGGCCTCTCGCAGCAATGAGACGTTGACACCGAAGCCTGAATTGGCCCCTTCGGTCCCTGCCACGGACTGGAACACCAGATCCACCGGAACGCCCTTGGAGATGAGTTCCATCGTCGTCGTGACGTGCGAGAGCACACACGACTGTGTGGGGATCTCGAACCGTTGCCGGATCTCGTCCAGCAGAAAGAGCAGATCGGACGTCGCGTGCGGCGAGTCCGTCGCCGGGTTGATGCCGATCACTGCGTCACCCGATCCGAGCAGCAGACCGTCGAGAGTCGCGGCGGCGATTCCGCGTGGATCGTCGGTCGGGTGATTGGGCTGCAATCGCGTGCTCAACGTCCCAGGGAGTCCGACGGTTGTCCTGAACGCCGATGTCACCTCGGCAGCCCGCGCCACCGAGATCAGATCCTGATTGCGCATGATCTTGCTGACGGCCGCAACCATTTCCGGAGTCAACCCCGGTGCGACGGATCGCAGAGTCGACGCCGAATCCTTCGAGGCGGCGGCGTCGAGCAGCCAGTCTCGGAGCCCACCGACCGTCAGATGCGAGATCGCACCGAAGGCGGTGCGGTCGTGCGAGTCGATGATGAGCCGGGTGACTTCGTCGCTCTCGTACGGAACCAGAAGATCTTCGAGGAACACGTCGAGCGAGACGTCGGACAGTGCCCATTGCGCGGCAGCTCGTTCGGCGTCGGACTGTGCCGCGCACCCGGCCAATTCGTCGCCCGACCGCAACGGTGTTGCCTTCGCCATCAGCTCGACGAGGCCGTCGAACGAGAAGTTGGCACCGGATACCTGGTGTGAGTACGTGCTCATTCGAGTTCGGCTTCTGCTTTCGCGAGGGCTGCGAATTCTTCGTCCGGCGAGTTCGCGACGAGATGATGACGGCTGTAGAGCCCGAAGTACAGCATGAACGCGGCGAAGACCCCGAGGCACCACAGCGCTGCCGTGCTGTCGACGAGGAACGTGGCGACCACAGCCAGCGCTGCGACGACGAGTGCGAAGCCCGTGGTGACGATGCCGCCCGGGGTCCGGTACGGCCGCGGCATGGTCGGTTCTTTACGTCGCAGAACGATGTGACTGACCATCATCAGAACGTAACTGAGCGCGGCACCGAACACGGCCATGTTGAGCAACATCGCTCCCTGACCCGTGAGCGAGAGGAGGAAACCGATGATGCCGGGGACGATCAGCGCGAGCGTCGGCGCTTTGCGAGAGTTGGTCACCGACAGGGTCTTCGGCAGGTACCCGGCCCGCGACAGCGCGAAGAGCTGACGCGAGTAGGCGTACATGATGGAGAAGAAGCTGGCGACGAGGCCGGCGAGCCCGATGTAGTTGACCACCTTGGCGGCCGTGCCGTCGCCGAGGGCTTCGACAAGCGGGTTGCCCGACGCCTGCATGGCGTCGGCGCCGCCCGCACCGGTCACCAGGAGCAGAACCCCGGCGCCGGTCAGCAGCAGGACGCCCATGGCCGCGATGATGCCGCGCGGCACGTTCTTGGTGGGATCCTTCGCTTCTTCTGCGGCGAGCGGAACCCCTTCGATGGCGAGGAAGAACCAGATCGCGAACGGAACCGCCGCCCAGATTCCGAGATAGCCGAACGGAAGGAAGCTCGACGCGCCCGCGGCGTCCGTCGGCGCGATGTCGGTGAGGTTGGCCGAGTCGAATTGTCCCAGTGCCGATACCGCGAAGATCACCAGACCGACGAGGGCGATGGCGGTGATGACGAACATGATCTTGAGTGCCTCACCGGCACCTGCGAGGTGGATGCCGATGAAGATGGCATACACCGCGAGGTACACCCACCAACCGTCGGTGATGCCGAACAATCCGAGAGACTCGACGTACGCACCGATGAAGGTGGCGATGGCTGCCGGAGCGATGGCGTATTCGATGAGAATGGCGGTGCCGGTTGCGAATCCACCCCACGGTCCGAGTGCGCGACGAGCGAACGTGTACCCACCGCCCGCCGCCGGTAACGCCGACGACATCTCGGCCATGCCGAGGACCATGGCCAGGTACATGCCTGCGATGAGGATGCCTGCGATGAGCAAGCCACCGAAGCCACCCTGTTCGAGACCGAAGTTCCAGCCCGAGTAGTCACCGGAGATGACGTAGCTGACGCCGAGTCCAGCGAGGAGGACCCATCCCGCCGTGCCCTTCTTCAGCTGGCGTTTGGCCAGATAGTCGCTGCCCTCTACGTGCGACTCGGTCCCGTCGTGATGGGTGGGTGTTGGTTCTGTGACGGACATGGCCGGCCTCTCTCGAAGCGATGCGACTTCTTTCGCGGGTGAGCGAATCCGAATCAAGATATGCCCGCGGTGTAAGCACCGAGTCATCGCAATATGACGAGCGAATTACGTCAGTGGTTCGGTGTCGGACCGACATCTCCCTCGTCGGGTTCTGCGACTGTCAGTACTGCGTCCACCACAGCCTTGTTGGTCTCGAGCTCACGCTCCAGCCGCCGGAGTGTGTGCGCGATCGAGGATTCGACCGAGTCGCCGACGAGGTCGACGCTCGCGACCAGAAGGATCTGCTTCGGACCGACGAATTCGATGCGAACGAACCGAACGGACGCCACCTCCGGAAGCTGTTCGATTCGCTCCACCACTGCGTTCCATAATGCTCGCGAACCCGGTTCGCCGGTGAGGAAACGTCGATTTCGGTCGATGAGCACGAAGGCGACGACGGCGAGCAGAACACCGACGAGAATCGAACCGACGGCGTCGTAGGCACTGGACCCGGTGAGCTGATGCAGTCCGATGCCTGCAGCGGCAATGACGATGCCGATGAGGGCCGCGCTGTCCTCGGCGAACACGGCACGCAGTGTCGGATCGGACGTCTCGAGTGCGTAGTCGAAGAAGTCCTTCTCGTACTCGGCTGCTTCACCGCGGATCTGCCGAACCGATTGAAGGAACGAGATTCCCTCCAGCACGAACGCCAGCGCGAGCACGACGTACGCGACGGTGTAGTTCTCGCTGCTGGATTCGCTCGCGAGGAGCGAGGTGATGCCGTGCCAGATCGACACCGCGGCGCCCGCGACGAACAATCCGACCGCGGCGAGTGTCGACCAGAAATACGCTTCCCTGCCGTATCCCAGCGGTCTCCGGTCGTCGGGGCCGCGGGAGCCTCGTTTGTTGGCGACGAGCAGGAATATCTCGTTGCCGGTGTCCGCCCACGAATGCGACGCCTCGGCGACCATCGACGCCGAACCCGTGATCACCGCAGCGACTGTCTTGGCAATCGCGACACCCAGATTGGCGCCGAAGGCGATGACGACGGTGCGGAGGCTCTCGGTCTCCGCACCGGCAGGCGTCGTACTGGAAGATTTCACGCGTTCGACTGTAGGCGCCCACCTCCCTTGTGAGTGGTCAGCCCTGCAGCATGCCCGGGACCGGGCAGGCGTCGACCGCTTCGGCGACGACGATGACGTCGTCGGGAACGGGAGGCCTGCGCCCCTCTTCCCAGTCGACTCCGACGAACGGTGTCAGCTCCTTCAGTACGTCGAACTCCTCCTGAGTGAACGCCCGTCCGCGGCTGAGAAATCGAAGCCCCTCAGGCGTTTCCAACGAGAACCCGGAACCACGCCCGGGCACCACGTCGAGCACCATCTGGGTGTGCTTCCACGCCTCGAACTGTGAACCTGAAATCCATACGGGCACTGCGTCGTCGCCCTCGGGGAGATCGTCCGGGATGTCGCCGACGCCGAGCCGCAGATCCAACAGACCGAGCAGCACATCCCGATCGCCGACGATGAATTCCCCTGCTGGATAACACATCGGCGACGAGCCGTCGCAGCACCCTCCGGACTGATGCATCATCAACGCGCCGTGGATCCCGCCGAGGCGACGGAGAAGCTCCATCGCCCCGGCGGTGGCTCTGAGACGCGCAGGCGGAGCCGGAGCCGGACCCGATGCGCTGAGACGCGCTGGAGGTCGCGCGTCGGACATCAGAAGAAGCCCTGAGCCTTCTGGGCGTAGCTGACCAGGAGGTTCTTCGTCTGCTGGTAGTGGTCGAGCATCATCTTGTGGTTTTCACGACCGATGCCGGACTGCTTGTACCCGCCGAAGGCAGCGTGCGCCGGGTACTGGTGGTAGGTGTTGGTCCACACTCGCCCGGCCTTGATGTCGCGGCCGGCGCGGTAGGCGACGCCACCGTCACGAGACCACACGCCGGCGCCGAGGCCGTAGAGGGTGTCGTTGGCGATGGAGATCGCTTCGTCGTAGTCCTTGAAGGACGTGACCGAGACGACCGGTCCGAAGATCTCCTCCTGGAAGATACGCATGTTGTTCTTGCCGGTGAAGATGGTCGGCTGGACGTAGTAGCCGCCGTTGAGATCTCCGCCGAGCTGTGCGCGCTCTCCGCCGGTGACGACCTGAGCGCCTTCGCCCTTGCCGATCTCGATGTAGGAGAGGATCTTCTCGAGCTGATCGTTGGATGCCTGCGCACCGATCATCGTCTCGGTGTCCAGCGGATCACCTTGGCGCACTGCCTTGGTACGAATCGCGGCGAGCGCCAGGAACTCGTCGTAGATGTCCGCCTGGATGAGCGAGCGGGACGGGCAGGTGCAGACCTCGCCCTGGTTGAGGGCGAACATCGTGAAGCCCTCGAGCGCCTTGTCCTGGTAGTCGTCGTTGGAGGACAGGACGTCGGAGAAGAACACGTTGGGGCTCTTGCCGCCCAGTTCGAGGGTGACGGGGATCAGGTTCTGCGAGGCGTACTGCATGATCAGGCGGCCGGTGGTGGTCTCGCCGGTGAACGCGATCTTCGCGATACGCGGGCTCGACGCGAGAGGCTTGCCCGCCTCGGTGCCGAAGCCGTTGACGATGTTGACGACGCCCGGAGGCAACAGGTCACCGATGATGGAGATCAGGTGCAGGATGGACGCGGGCGTCTGCTCGGCCGGCTTGAGCACGACGGCGTTGCCTGCGGCAAGTGCCGGCGCGAGTTTCCACACGGCCATGAGGATCGGGAAGTTCCAGGGAATGATCTGCCCGACGACACCGAGCGGCTCGTGGAAGTGGTAGGCCACCGTGTCGTCGTCGATCTCCGACAACGAACCTTCCTGTGCCCGAATGCATCCGGCGAAGTAACGGAAGTGGTCGACGGCGAGCGGAATGTCGGCGTTGAGGGTCTCACGGATCGGCTTGCCGTTGTCCCAGGACTCGGCGAGCGCAATGGACTCGAGGTTCTCCGCGATGCGGTCGGCGATCTTGTTGAGGACCACGGCGCGCTCGGCTGCGGAGGTCTTGCCCCAGGCGGGTGCGGCGGCGTGTGCAGCATCGAGGGCGAGTTCGATGTCCTCGGACGTGGAGCGGGCGACCTCGCAGAAGTTCTCACCGGTGACGGGAGTCGGGTTCTCGAAGTACTGGCCCTTGACTGGTGGTACCCACTCGCCACCGATCCAGTTGTCGTAGCGCGGCTGGAACGACATCTTTGCATCGGCGGTACCTGGACGGGCATAGACGGACATCTAGTGACTCCTTCGTCGTTCATCAACTGATGTGATTCAAGACACTAGAGTGCGCAACGTTGCAACTACGTTGCTGCACTGCGTGCAATTTCTGCTGGGCGCCCGGCCCGACGGATCAGACGCCGAGCTGGCGGTCGAGATGCTCGATTCTGGCGCTGACCTGCCCGTACAGTGCGGAGTCCTGACTGAGCGTGGCCCGGTACGCTTCCCACGCGTACACATCGGTGCGCCCGTGGATCGACGACGTCCACTGGGCCAGCAACACCGGATCCCCTGCCCGCAGCAGCGCGGCTTGGACCCGGGAGCGAAGTTCTTCTCTGATGTCCTCGATGCCGGGTGCCGTGGACCCGGGAAGAACGGGACCGGTGTAGATGCGCAACGCCCCCTCGATGTCGCCGCGGTCGAGGGCGCGCCGGATGTCGGAGACATCGGTGGTCAGTTCGCCTACGAGCCGATACGGCCTCGACGCCAGACCTGCACTTCCGAATGCTTTGCGTAGTCGCGACATCTCGGCGCGGATGGTCACCGAGTCCAATTCCTGCTCGTCGAGCAGTACGGCGAGATGATCGGAACTGAGACCCTCCGGGTGATCGGCCAGGAGCAACAGGATCTCCGCATGCCGCTGCGACAGCGCGCTGCGACCGCTTCCTTTCGTCAACCCGGGCCGGCCCGAACCGAGCACCTCCAACCGAGGAGCACTGTCACCCAACGACTTCGGCGAATTCATCAGATGCACACGCAATTCCGACTCGGCGGCGGCGACAGTGGCGCGAATCAGAGACAACACCTCGGGAACCGCAACGCGAGGACCGCCGGTGATATCGATCGCGCCGAGGATCTGTCCGCTCGTCGGGTGATGGACGGGCGCCGCGGAACAACTCCACTCGTGCACGGTCCTGCTGAAGTGCTCGGCGGCGAAGATCTGGACGCAGTGGTCGACCGCGAGCGCCGTGCCGGGAGCGTTGGTCCCTTTGCTTTCTTCGCTCCAGTCGACGCCTTCGGCGAAGTTCATCGACATCGCGCGATCCTTCGCAGCCGAATCTCCCTCGACCCACAGCAGCCGGCCCTCGGCGTCGGAGATCGCGACGAGCAAGCCGGTGTCCGCGGCATCCTCGACCAGCAGCTTGCGGATGACCGGCCTGATGATGGACATGGGGTGCTCGGAGCGATAGCGCTCCAGTTCCGCACCGGACAACACGATCGAGTCGTTTCCACCGTCGGGGTCGACACCTTTGGTGCGGCTGCGCATCCAGGAATCGAGGACCACGGAACGAACACTGGCGGTGGCCGAGGAGTCCTCCACGAAAGAGCGGTGCGCTGTGGTCACCCGACGTGCGAGCACGTCGATGTCCTCACCAGGGCGAAGGGCCACCCAGGGGTTCCCCTGTCCTGGCGTTCTTCCAGTCATCACACAAGTACCTCTTCTGGCGCGGTCACACTACTGTAACGCAGCTCACACACGCAGAATACAGGCCCACCGAGCTCGGCGGGGATCGCCGAGGCCGGAGGGCCCGTGCATTCTCGACCTGCGTCGCGGGGGTTACCGGACCGAGCTGGGTGCCCGGCGCGGTCAGCGCTTTTTGACGGTCGCCGAGATGTCGATGCCGGTGTCGCCCGAGGCCTTCATTTTCTTGTCCGCGCGCTTCTCCTTCAACGACTTTCCTTGTTTCTTGGACATCGAACTGCGAGGAGATTTGTCAGACATGGCGGGGTGCCCCATTCTCTGCGGAACCGAGAATGGTCCACAGACCACGAACTTACGCCACCGAGCCACGAATGAGGCGGCAGGCGCGTTCGGCGAGCATGATCGCCGTCGCGTGGGGCCCTCGCGAAGGAACGACGGGGAAGGCAGACGTGTCGACCACGTACAACCCGTCGACGCCGCGCACCGCGCACGTGTCGTCCAGGACGGCGTCCTCCCCGCCCATCGCGCAGCTTCCCGAGAGGTGAAGCGATGTCCCCAGCCTGGCGCGCACGAACCCGTCGAGGTCGCCCTCGACGGATTCGGTGTTCTCGATGAGCTCGGCGACGAGTTTCAGTCCGGACGCCAACGCCCGCCGGTCGGCGACGGATTCCAGGTATCGGTACCGAACCCGGGGCGCGATCGCCGGGTCCGACGACACCAGCTCGATGTCCCCTCTCGACTCGGGTCGCATCAGGCCGACTCCGATCAGCGGATCCCCGGCCGGGAGGCCTGCGATCATGCGGTCGAACGGAGCCGAGTAGGGGCGGATCTCGAGGTCTCCGACGTGCAGCACCGCCTCCATGGGCGACGATGCGGGACCGGTCGACGAAACACTGTACGGCAGAGTTACTTCCGGATGATCACTGAAACCACGTCCCACGTTCGGTTGATCCACGACGGTCCGGATGTCGAGCGCGCCCAGCCGGCCCGCAGGCCCGATACCGGAGAGCATCAGCAGCTGCGGGGTCCGAACTGCTCCCGCACACAATATGATTCGCTCCGCCCGTAGCATCTCCCTCGTACCGCCGTGGTCGACGGCGACCCCGACCGCGCGCATCCGATCGACGACGATGCCGAGAACAGTTGCGTCGCTGCGGACCTGAAGGTTGGGACGATCCGACGCCGGAAGAAGGTACGCCAGAGCGGCATTCGTTCGCACCCCTCCGGAGATGTTGCGCGGCACCGGGCCTACGCCGTCCGCCGAGTACGGCGAGTTCTTGTCCTCGTCGAACGCGAACCCGGCGCGTTCGGCCGCAGCAACGAAGGCCTCTGTCATGGCGCTTCCCGCTCCGGGCAGCACCCGCGACACGGGCATCGGTCCCTCGCTGCCGTGATAGGGCCCGGTGAAGTCGAGGTCCCGTTCCAGCGCCGAGAAGTACGGCAGTACATCCGCGAAAGACCACGATGCAGGCCACGCATCGAAGTCGTCCGGCCGGGCGCGCACGAAGTATCCACCGTTGACCGCGCCCGACCCACCGAGCACTCGCCCCCGCGAGACCCGAGCGGCGATACCGTCCGCCAGATCGGCGGAGTACGTGTCGAGCCACGGACTGTCGGCCCCCAGGGGAAGTACACGTGCGTCGAGCACATCCAGCGGAACCTCGTCGACGGTCCGGAATCCGGGCCCTGCTTCGAGGAGCCGGACCGAGCACGAAGGATCCTCGCTGAGCCTCGACGCGACGACGGCGCCGCACGATCCGCCGCCGACGACGATCACGTCGACCGTGCGGCTGGGGCTCATGTGTCCATTCGGGGTGTCAAGGCTTTCAGGCTGCGAGACCGTGCCGCCCCGGTCCACAGTCCGGCTCCGTACGCGACATCGTCGACGCGCTTGAAGAACGCGTATCGAATGGGGTCGAGCCCACCGAGCTCGCGATGCTTGTACCAGTCCGTCATCGCATCTGCGACAGCGATTCCCAGCGCAATCCTGCGAATTCGACTCGACAGCACGACCGCCAGAAGTGTGATGGGCCAATAATGTCGACACATCGCCGACGCGAGTTGCCAGAGCCCGCCGATGAACCCTTCCGTTGCCAGGATCGCCGCGATGCGGGTCGGTTGGTCGAGCCCGAGGAACATCCTGCGGAGCCTGCCTGTCGTCGCCCCGAGCGTCAGCAACGCGCCCAGTAGGCCGAACTTGGTGAAACTGATCGCGAACAGGCAGGAGATCAGAGTCCACGGTGACATCGAGAGCGGGGGCACCATGCCCGGATGCCGGTCCGCGAGTGGACTTGCTCCGGTGCCGTAGAACAGCTTGCGGCCGAACCACCGACCGAACGTGACGCGATGATCGTGCGCGACGTTGGCAACGGGCTCGTAGCGCAGCCGCCACCCCGCCTCCTGCAACCGCCAGCAGAGATCGACGTCCTCGGCGACGTGCATGGATTCGTCGAATCCGTTGCACTCCTCGGCGACGTGGCGACGGATGAGCATTGCGGCGCTCGGGACGTAGGAGACAGAGCTGCCCGCTCGAACCGCGGCTTCCTTGCGACCCAGGTCCAGCGACGACCGGGCGTGCTCGTACCGGGCCAGAGCGTTGCCTTCGGGTTCGAGAGCCACGATCCTCGGCGCGACCAGTGCGACCGCAGGGTCGGAGAAATGCCCGAGCATGACCTCGAGCCAGCCCTTGCGCGGCACCACATCCGAATCCAGGAATGCCACGAAATCAGTTGTTGCGGACCGAAGCCCGGTATTGCGCGCTGCAGCGGGCCCCCGAGAACTCTCGTGCCGCAGCGTCGTCACCCCGCCGATGCTCCACGCAACCGGCGGCACCGTGACCGGCTCGTCGGATCCGTCGTCGACGACGATGACCTTCAGTCCGTGCAACGCAGGAAGGAGGCGGGACAGCCCTGCCGCGTTGTTCTTCAACGGGATCACCACGGTGACGTCCTGCGGAGACGGAATGGACATCGGTCGCGGATTCGCGACACCGGAGTCCAGCAGTTTCCGCGCCACGAGCGCGGACTGCGAATCGGTCACCTCGAGGAATCCGTCGCCGATCATCGCCGCAGCGGTGGGTGCCAGTTTCAGCATCCGAGTCGGGGAACCCCCGATCAGAACGCGCCCCTCCGAGTATGTGCGTACACGAGGATCGACGCGCACCCCGAA
Source organism: Rhodococcus sp. 06-156-4 (assembly GCF_002259345.1). Classification (NCBI taxonomy): domain Bacteria; kingdom Bacillati; phylum Actinomycetota; class Actinomycetes; order Mycobacteriales; family Nocardiaceae; genus Rhodococcus; species Rhodococcus sp. 06-156-4. The sequence continues at coordinate 198,617 of NZ_NPGB01000036.1, forward strand.
TCCATCAGGCAATCGTCCTTGACCCATCAGGTGATCGTAAGCGGACATTGCCGCGAAGTGGTATCCGTGGACGCAGAAATTCGGAAACATACCCACGGCCTGTTCGAACGCGATTTTTCGGACCGCAGGTTCACGTCAACATGCCCCGCTCCGACGGTCCCCATCGCTGCAACGCATCCGCCGCGAGGGCGCACATCTGCCCCAGGACGGTCTCGCCTTCGGCCGCCGACGACCCACGGGGGTCACCCAGCACTCCGTTCGGGGTAACCGCTCGGACACCACCGGAACGCAGCAGAGGCAGAAGGTCCGCGAGCGAGTCCGTGTTCCCGACCTCGATACGCGACTTGTCCACCACCTCCGGGCAAAGATGCAGCAGCAGTGAAGTTTCGGTACGGCCGGCGTGTGCGTCGGCACCCGGAACGACACAGGGCAACCACGCCACGTCGCGCCCCTCGTACCGCAGCAGCCGAACCGCCGCGGCCAGCGCACCGACGTTGCCGCCGTGCCCGTTGACGAACACCAGACGGTCCGCCCACCGGCACGCCGACCTGCCGTACTCGACGAGGATCGCCTCCAGCGCGTCCGCACCGATAGAGATGGTGCCGGGGAAGCCCTCGTGCTCTCCGCTCGCCCCGTACGCGATCGACGGCGCGACGACCACGCCGGGCAATCGCTCCGCCACGGCCTGGGCGACCCGAGTATCGGTGTCGAGAGGTAGATGAGGCCCGTGCTGCTCGACTGCACCGACCGGCACCGCCACAGTGCGTCGACCGTCGACCGCCGGCCATCGATCGTCGGCCAAGCGTCGATACGAGGAGGACGGTTGCTCGGTCTCGGCCACTGTCGAATGGTATCCGCTTGCGCCGATCTGCCTCGATTCGTTTCCACTCCGCACGTCACACACAGGAAACAATCCGCCATTAGCGTGCGCACCAGAGGCACGAAAGGAGCACCATGCCCCCACGTCGGCGATCGGTACTGCTGGCGCAGTTGAGCATTGCCGAACCGGGCGGTGCACAACCCGCCATTCTCGACGAGCTCCGACGAGTGATCCTGTCCGGGGACGCGCCGCCCAACACTCCCATCCCTCTCGGCGATGTGGCCGAACTGTTCGGCGTGAGCCGAATCCCCGTGCGTGAATCGCTGAAAACACTGATCGGCGAAGGTCTGGTGGACCACCGCCCCAACCTCGGATACACCGTCGCACAGTTGACCTCGGCCGAGCTCCGCGAGATGTACATCGTTCGTGAGGTACTGGAGTCGGCGGCGCTCGCCACCGCAGTCGCACTGGCCGACGAGCAGGATCGGGAGCGAGCTATCGAGGCCGATCGACTTCTCGAGGAATCCATTTCCGCCGATGATCCCCGCGAATACCATCGCCGCAGTCGCGAGTTCCACATGGCACTGACCAGGCCGTCTCGAATGAAACGATTACTGCACATGCTCGAGTCCGCATGGAACATCACCGAGCCGATACAGCCGATGGTGCAGGTCGCGGGGTCGGACCGCGCGTCCCTGCATGCGGATCACCGGTCGATGCTCGACGCGTTCCTCGACCGCGACGCGGCAACCCTGCTGGCCATTTCGCAGTCTCACTCCGCCCGCCTCAACACCGTCATCTCGTCCATCACGAGCGATACCGGGTTGCTGGCCGATTCGCCCGGAGACTGACGTCTCGAAAGATATATTCCTGCCGTCACGCAGGGGCAACACTTCGTCGCTACTTTTTCTTCACCGGACTCGGGCCACCGAAGGCAGAGGCCGATCACACCCGAAGCGCTCTTTCGCACGACGTACCAGGAGCATCGATGACAGACACAGCGAACAGCTCGATATCGCCTGTCGGCGACATGATCGAGGCAGCAGGCCATCCCGTCGGCGGTGGACTGATCAAGGACAGTTACGACCCGAGACTGACCAACGAAGACCTGGCGCCGCTGAAGAAGCAGTCGTGGACGTCGTACAACCTGTTCGCGTTCTGGATGTCCGACGTGCACTCCGTCGGCGGATACGTCACCGCAGGTAGCCTTTTCGCGCTCGGGCTGGCCAGTTGGCAAGTCCTGGTGTCCCTGCTCGTCGGCATCACCATCGTCTACTTCTTCTGCAATCTCGTCGCCAAGCCCAGCCAGGTGGCGGGCGTTCCCTACCCGGTGATGTGCCGGGCGTCGTTCGGTGTCCTGGGCGCCAACATCCCGGCGATCATCCGCGGTCTGATCGCGGTGGCCTGGTACGGAATTCAGACATTTCTGGCGTCGGCGGCGCTGGACATCGTCCTGATCAAACTGTTCCCGTCGCTTGCTCCGTACGCCGTCACCGCCGATTACGGCTTCGCAGGCCTCTCCGCTCTCGGATGGGCGAGCTTCCTGTTCCTGTGGGTACTGCAGGCGGCTGTCTTCTGGCGCGGCATGGAGTCGATTCGTAAGTTCATCGACTTCTGCGGGCCTGCCGTCTACGTGGTCATGTTCGCGCTGTGCGGCTACCTCATCTGGAAGGCCGGTTGGGGTGCAATCGATCTGAACCTCGGCGAAGTCGAGTACACAGGATTCAGTTCCGTTCCGGTCATGCTCGGCGCCATCGCTCTCGTCGTCTCGTACTTCTCCGGCCCCATGCTCAACTTCGGCGACTTCTCCCGTTACGGAAAGTCCTACGCCGCAGTGAAGAAAGGGAACTTCCTCGGTCTGCCGGTCAACTTCCTGGTCTTCTCCATCCTGGTCGTGGTCACCGCGTCCCTGACGCTGCCCGTGTTCGGTGAACTCATCACCGACCCGGTGGAGACGGTAGCCCGGATCGACAGCACCTTCGCCATCGTTCTCGGTGCGTTGACGTTCACCATCGCGACGATCGGCATCAACATCGTCGCGAACTTCATCTCCCCCGCCTTCGACTTCTCCAACGTCAGCCCGCAGAAGATCAGTTGGCGGGCAGGCGGCATGATCGCCGCCGTCGGCTCGGTCCTGATCACCCCGTGGAACCTCTACAACAACCCCGAGGTCATCCACCTCACGCTCGAGACGCTCGGCGCATTCATCGGCCCACTGTTCGGCGTCCTGATCGCGGACTACTACCTGGTGCGCAAGCAGAAGGTCGTCGTCGACGAATTGTTCACCATGTCTCCTGCCGGAAAGTACTGGTACTCCAAGGGTTACAACCCCGCTGCCGTGTACGCCACGATCGTCGGTGCACTGATCGCCATGTTCCCGGTGCTGTTCAACGGCGCCATCGAGGGAATGGAGATCGCCGGGATGGCGACCGCGTCCAAGTACAGCTGGTTCATCGGATGTGGAATCGGGTTCGGGCTGTACTACGTTCTCGCCACCAGGACCAAGCTCGCCGTGACGAACCATCTCGACGATTCCGTGAGCGCATAGGATTCTGCAGGTGCTCATCAAGGTCATCAATCCCAACACCACATCGTCGATGACCGACACGATCGGCAGGTGTGCCCGGGCCGTAGCCGGTCCGGGCACGCTCGTCGACGCGGTCAATCCGACGATGGGGCCCGCCTCCATCGAATCGCACGTCGACGAAGCACTCAGCGTGCCAGGCATTCTCGAACAGATCGCGATCGGCGAACAGCAGGGCGCCGACGGTTACGTCATCGCCTGCTTCGGCGATCCGGGCATGGACGCCGCCCGTGAAGCGGCCGCAGGCCCCGTCGTCGGGATCGCCGAGGCTGCGATGCATGCTGCGAGCTTCCTCGGTCGAGGGTTCTCGGTGGTCACCACTCTGCAACGCACCACGGGCAGAGCACAGGACCTCGCCGACCACTACGGTTTCACCCGGTCATGCCTCGCGGTCCACGCATGCGACATTCCTGTCCTCGACCTCGAGACCGACCCCGACGCCCGCAAGATCGTCACCGAAGCATGTCGTGACGCTCTGGAATCCGACGGAAGCGACGCCATCGTGCTCGGCTGCGCCGGCATGGCCGACCTGTGCGAGCACATCTCGTCGGAGATCGGGGTGCCGGTCGTCGACGGTGTCGCCGCGGCAACACTCGCCGTTCAGTCGCTCGTCACCATGGGCCTGCGCACAGGAAAGCGCAGCGAATTCGCACCACCTCCACCCAAGGCATACTCGGGTTTGCTGTCCGGCTTCGGGAGTTCGTGACGTCCGGCGCAGGACTGTGCCCGTTGCGGCGTGGACGACATGTGCCGCCCGTCGGCCTATCGTCGAAGCATGGACGAGTTGATCGCGTGGGCGAACGACCTCGCGGCCGGACCGGGCCGAAGAATTCTCGGGATAGCCGGGGCGCCCGGCGCGGGCAAGTCGACGCTCGGTGGACGCCTGGTCGACGGGCTCGGATCCGACCGCGCAGTGCTGGTGCCCATGGACGGGTTCCATCTCGCCGACGCCACCCTCGACGCACTCGGGCGTCGGGCCAGGAAGGGCGCGCCCGACACGTTCGATGCCGCGGGTTACGCGCATCTGTTGCGTCGCCTCCGACACGAGTACGACGCCGGGATCGTCTACGCGCCGCGCTTCGACAGAACCCTCGAAGAGCCCATCGCAGGCAGCATTGCGGTCGCCCCGGACGTGCCGTTGGTGATCACCGAGGGAAACTATCTTCTGCTCGACGAGGGGGACTGGCCACTGGCACGTGCCGAGATCGACGAAGTCTGGTTCATCGACATCGACGACGAACTGCGTCGCACCCGACTCGTGGAGCGGCACAGCATGTTCGGTAAAACGGATTTCGAAGCACGAGCGTGGACGCTTGGAAGCGACGAGGACAACGCTGTCCTCGTCGCCTCCACCGCATCTCGTGCAGACCGCCGCGTTCGTCTGTGAGGGTTACTTGACCGCGTCGACCTCCACCTCCACGAGCCAGCCGGGAACGGGGAGGGTGGCGACTTCGAGGGCGAAGCGGGTCGGTCGTGCCGAGTTGCGCTCCATGGGTGCCGCAGGCTCCGCGGTACCCATCGGTACCAGTTCCGTCTCGTCCGAGTCCAGGTTGGTGTTGGCGAAGAACTGCCGGTAGGCCCGGTTCCAGCCGGCGAAGTCCGCGACCGCGGCACCGGGTGCGTTGTCGAGGAACACACGCATGGTCACCACGTCCTCGAGCGAATAGCCTTCGGCTTCGAGGTTGTCCCTGATTTTCTTCAGGACGTTGATGCCTTGCGCTTCGGTGACGGTGACGCCGTCGGGGAGCGTGCCGCCGGAGAACTCGTCGGTGTCGACGAAGGACTCGGGAGTGCCGGTCGGAGCGGCGTCGTTCATCGCAGTGGGGCCGATACCGCTCGTCTTGTACACCGTTGCATCCCCTGCGATCTCGACTCCCTGGGCGATCATCGGATTCGACTCCCCCGCTTCGAGGACCGACCTGGCGCCCGGCGCCGTGTCGGTCGAGGTGTCGGCGGCCGAGGAGTCCGACGAGCACGCCGCCGTGAACACGACGGCACCGGCAGCGAGCGCGGCGAAGAAGGAACGTGTGACCTTGGACAAGAGATTTCCTTTCGTGGAAGTGAGAGGTCAGGACGCGACGACGCGCTCGTGGAGCGCAGTGACGACGTCGCGTGCGGAGGTGAAGGCGCCGTGCTGCCACGCGATGGCATTGGACAGGTGGTCCCCGGCGAAGTAGATGCGATCGACCGGCTCCAACAGCAACTCGTACTCGGCCGTGGCCGTGCCGCCGTGCGATCCGCCCGACCCTGCCCAGTTCGCCCACGCGCTCTCGGAATACTTGGTTCGGCGCCAACTTCCCGAGAACGAACTGGAGATGTCCTTGGTGTACTTCTCACCGTGGAGCAGCGAGCCTTCGGCGAGAGCTTTCGCCAGACGCTGTTTGTGCGTGAGCGATTCGAATGCCACGTGCCGTTTGCCGGAGTTGTAGTAGCCGACGACCACGCCGCGATCGGAGTTGTAGTGGTCGTAGGGGAACATGATCTGCGAGATGTCCAGATCGGTGTTGCTGGCACCGCCGTAAATCCGCTCGTCGGTCTCCCACCACCGACGCGAGTACTCGATGCCCAGCTTGCCCGACGACGACGCCTTCGCCGCGAGATTGGCGGCGAGTACGTCCGCAGGGAGGTTGGTGTCCAGCCTCCCGATGAGGTTCGGGGGAATCGTGCAGATCACGTAGTCCGCCGAGATCGACTGTGCGGATCCGTCCCTTCACGTACTCGACCGTCGCGCCACCGGAGGTGTTCTTCATGGACGTGACTTCGGCGCCGTAGACGATGTTGTCCTCGCCGATGGACTCGGCGAACGCGTAGTAGATGCGGTCCATGCCTCCCACGGGGGTGAACATCAGCATGGCCTGGTCGTACCCGAACTCGAAACTGAAGTTACGCCCGATGCCGCTGCGGATGACTTCCGACATGCCGAACGGCTCGGTCTCGGTACCGAAGTCCAGGCCGGCGCCCGGTTCCGAGGAGTACCCGCGCCGCGACGAGCCTACGTATCTTCCGTCGTCGGACAGGTCTCCGAAATCGGAGAGAAACTCCGACAGGGCGTCCTTGTCGTCCGCGGTGAGCACGTCGTCGAGGGCACCGCGGCTCGCGGCCTTCTGCAGCAACTCCGACATGTACCCGTAGGTGTCGGCTTTTGCTGCACGGTAGGACACGGACTTCTGATTCAGAGACGTGTCGCTCTTGTAGTTGACTACGGTGTTGGCATTCTGGTTTCCGAATGTCTGGAGTTCGACGCCGAGTTCCCTGCAGTAGTCCATCGTGATGTGGCTCTGCGGAATTCGGGTTGCTCCGATGTTGTAGAAGTGCCCCTCGGAGAAGGTGCACTTCTGCGTTTCTCCGTTGAGATCCGTTTCCTCCGCTCCGCCTCGGATCGACCACACGCGTCCACCCGGACGCTGCCGAGCCTCGAGGACGGTCACGGAGTACCCGGCCTTCTGCAACTCGTACGTGGCGCACAGTCCCGCGGGCCCACCGCCCAGCACGACCACGGTGGGGCTGCCGTCGACTCGCCCGATCAGATCGGCCATCGCCGGTGCCTGGAATCGTGAGGGGGCTGCTGCCGCCGAGGGCGCCAACCCCAGCGTCGACATCGCTCCGTAAGCGAGACCCGCACCGCCGGTGACTCCGAGTCCCCGCATGAACGATCTCCGTGTAACTCCCATGTGCTCTTCCACTCCTTCTGCCCACCCCAGGTAGCCCTGGCCGTCGAAATCACTGGTTTCGAGTCAGGGCAATCGTGGAACGCACACAATTCCGGAATGCGTAGCGCAGGAAACGTCTTGCGACAGATGCAGTGAGAAGTGGTAGCGGATTCGCCGAGGCTTATCACTCGCGTGCGAACAGGTGAAGCATTCACGAAATCGGGGCGCAACAATTCACGGCTATTTTTCGGCCATCATGTCTGCACTGGAACACGCCATCACCGCGTCCTTCGCAGCGCGGGAGCCCGAGCGCCCTGCACTGTCACCGTTGCGCGCCCTCGGCCGTCGGCAGCTGTCGGGAGTCGAAGTGTTCGCGCAGTCGGTGGCCACGACGGCGCCCGCCGCATCGATGGTGATTCTGCCGCTCACGATGCTCACCCACGAGACCATGCTCGCCGGTGTTCTGACGATACTGGCGGCGACGATCGTGGTGTCGTTGATCGCCTTCTGTGTCTCCCAGTTCACCCGGAGGTTCTCCTCGTCCGGAGGTCTGTACAGCTTCGCGGTCAAGGGGTCGGGACCGAGGGGCGCACTGACCGTGGGCGCAGCGATGCTGTGCAAATACTGCGCGAGTGGCGCAATGACCCTGTACTTCGGAGGACAGGCCGTCCGAACGGTTCTGCACGAGCTGGGCGTGCCCACCGGCGGAATCCTGGGTATCGCCGCGGTGCACGGTGTGATCGCAGCGGCGATGCTCGGATGTCTGCTCCGCGGAGTCAGATTCGCCGCGACGGCCATCCTCGTAGTGGAAGTCTGCTCGCTGCTGTTCATAACCGCCCTTCTCGTGTTTCCCAGCAGCGGCCCGGTCGAGATCGAACCGTCCGGGGCGCCGAACGGACTCATGATCGTCGCGCTCGGCGCCATGTTCTCGTTGGCCGGTTTCGAGAGCGCCACCTTCTTCGCCCCGGAGGCGAAGCGGCCTCTCGTCAACGTCACCAGAACCGTCCTCCTCACCCCGATCATCTGCGGTGCGCTGTTCACGTTCGCCGCGTGGGCTGTCTGGTCCGGCCGCGGCGGCGTGCTTGTCGATGCCTACCAGCACGGGACGTCGACGGGTATCGACGCGTGGCTCGTCGTGGCATTGAATCTCGGCCTGAGTTTCTCGTGGTTGGCCTCGGCCATGGCATCGTCGAATGCGGCGTCGCGCCTGCTGTACACGATGGGCGTCGAGAACGTGGTCACGCGCCGAGTCGCCCGCGTGCACCGAGTGTTCCGAACCCCGCACGTTGCTCTCTGGATCGTCGTCGGACTCGTCGTCGGGCTCGGTTCGCTGCTCGCGATCGCCGCCGGCATCCCGATCTTCGACAACTTCCGGTTCCTGGACGACGTTCGCTTGCTCGCCCGTGCGGCCGTCATCGTCGGATACGCCGTCGCCTCCGTAGCTGCAGTGGCGTTCCTGCGACGCATCGGCGAGCTGACGACACCCGTCGTGTGCGCCGGAGTGCTGGCATGTGCCTCCGGCACGGCGATTCTCGCGAATCTTCTGTTCACGGTCGGTGTGCAGCAGAACATCACGCTGCTCGTCATGCTCGGTCTGCTCGGCGCGTCCGGACTGGCGTGGCGCGCGGTTCTCCACCACAGACGGCCCCGGTCGCTCGACGCCGTCGGCGTCTTCGACAGCGCGGAAAGTCACGACGTACTGCCCGGAGCGGTGACGTACGGTGAGAATTCGCGCGGAGCCGTTGCCCTGGTGAAATCTCCTGCGTCCGAATCGCGCTGATGGCTCTTCGCACCGCACGAACCCACGAGCTCGGAGGACACGAACCCCGCGCAGTCCAGAAGGCACTTGCGCTGCTCGAAGCCGTTGCCCGTCTCGGTTCGGGTGCGACGGCCAAGGAAATCGCCCACGCGACGTCGACGCCGCCGGCAACGGCGTACCGATTGCTCAACATCCTGGTGGCCGACGGCTTTCTCGTACGGATCGACGATCTGTCGGGCTTCGCTCTGGGTCGTCGAACGCGGGAGCTCGCCGGAGCCGCACCGTCGACGGAGGTGGACTATTCACAGGTGATCGACACGGTACGAGGTCGGACCCGCTTCGGGGTCTATCTGGCGACGTACGCCGGCGACCGCATCCGGCTTCTCGATCGGGACCCGGACCACGAGCTCACCGGCGAGACGGCCCTGACGACACACGTGCACGCGTCGGCGATCGGAAAATTGTTGTTGGCCAATCGGGCCGACGGAAACTCGTTGGCGGATCTGCGTAAGTTCACATCCCACACCATCGTCGACCTCGCGGACCTCGCGATCGAGCTCAGTCGAATCCGTGCCACCGACGTCGCCACGGAACGCGACGAGATCAAGATGGGCAGGTCCGCCGTGGCGGTGCCGGTCCGCGACGACACGGGTGGGGTCTCCGGGTGCATCGCCGTGATCGGCCGCACCGGACGGCTCGATCCGGAGGATCCCGAGCTGCTCGACCTCCTGAGATCCAGTGCGAGCCAGATCACCCTGTGCGGGTGACGATGTCCGACGGTGACAGGTCCTGCACCGAGGAACACCCGAGGCCGAGGACCGCGGAGTCGAGGCCTCCGCGCAGAATGTCGAGAACGTTCTCGACCCCCGGCTGACCTGCGGCCGCCAGCCCCCACAGGTACGCACGACCGATCAACACCGCGCGTGCACCGAGGGCGACGGCTTTCGCGACGTCGCTGCCCCGGCGGACCCCACCGTCGAGGGTGATCTCGACCCGCTCCCCCACAGCGTCGACGATGCTGGGCAGCAGGCGGATCGACGCAGGTGTTCCGTCGAGGTTGTTTCCGCCGTGGTTGGACACCGACAGCGCCGTGCAACCGATGTCGACGGCTCGCTCCGCGTCGTCGACGCGTGCGATTCCCTTGAGCATGAACGGCCCACCCCACTGGCTACGCAGCCACGCAATGTCCTCCCACGTCGGGAGCGGTGTCCTCGTCCACTCGCGGTACGCGCCGAAGAACGTCGGTGGAGCGCCGCCGGGAGGGGTCAGATTCGGAGCCGTCAGATCAGGGATCGCCCCCGAGCGCACCCACTGTCCCAGCCACCGAGGATGCAAGACGGCCTCCGGCGCGAACCGAGCCATGGTGCGTAGATCGACCCGCTCCGGAATGGCCGGGCTCCCCCAGTCCCTGCCCTCCGAGAACGACCAGTCCATCGTCAGTATCAGCCCGACCGCGCCCGCTGCACGCGCTCGTTCGACCAGGTGAGACAGGAAGTCCCTCGACCCCACCCAGTGCAGTTGGAAGAACGTCTGCGGGTTCGCCGCGACGACGTCCTCGATGGACTTGCTCGCGAACAACGACAACCCCATCGGAACACCCTGCGCGGCAGCAGCTCTGGCCACCGCGACTTCACCGTCCGGATGTACCGCCTGCACACCCGTCGGCGAGATCACGACCGGGAACGACATCGGCTGACCCATCAACGTCGTCGACAGATCGCGTGTATCGGACAATCCCGCGACTCGGGGTGCAAATCCCAATTCGGCGAATGCAGCCGTGTTGTCCGCGACCGTGATGCCCTCTTCGGAACCGGCCAGCAACGCCGAATACACGGATCGGGGAAGCCGCTTCTTCGCGCGCCGCTGTGCCTCCGCGACAGTCTCGAACCACTCCTTGTCGTTGGACACTCTCGGTCAGACGCCGAGCTTCCGGTCGAATCCGAGCGGCATCACGACATCCGACGGCGACAGGTCGTGCACCGAAGAATGACCGAGACCGAGAACTGCCGAATCGACACCACCGCGCAGGATGTCGAGAACATTCTCCACACCGGCCTGACCGTTGGCGGCCAGACCCCACAGGTAACCTCGGCCGATCAACACAGCCTTGGCGCCGAGGGCGAGGGCCTTGACGACGTCGCTCCCCCTCCTGATTCCACCGTCGAGGGTGATCTCGATCTGGTCGCCGACGGCATCGGCGATTGCGGGCAACGCTCGGATCGGTGCCGGGGTTCCATCGAGGTTGTTTCCGCCGTGGTTCGACACGGAGATCGCGCTGACCCCCGCGTCCACGGCCTTCTTGGCGTCGTCGACGCGCATGACTCCCTTCAGCATGAACGGACCACCCCACTGCTCGCGCAGCCAGGCGACGTCCTCCCACGTCGGAAGTGGGGTACCCATCCATTCGCCGTAGGCACCGAAGAACGTCGGCGCAGCACCACCGTCGGGCGGGGTGAGATTCGGGGTGGTCAGATCGGGAATCTTCCCGGTCTTCGCGAACTCCCACAGCCACTTCGGGCGGGTGATGCCCTCCGGCGCGAACTGCCACATCGCCTTCAGATCCATCTTCTCCGGAATCGACGGGCTACCCCAGTCGCGACCGTTGGAGAACGACCAGTCGAGCGTCATGATCAGACCCACCGCGCCCGCTGCACGTGCACGTTCCATGCGCTGCAGCAGCACTTCTCGCGAACCGACCCAGTACATCTGGAAGAACGTCTGCGGGTTCGCCGCCGTGACTTCCTCCACGGATTTGCTCGCGAACGAGGACAGGCCGATCGGGATTCCTCGTGCCGCCGCCGCCCTGGCCACGGCGACCTCGCCGTCGGGGTGCACCGCCTGCACACCCGTCGGCGAGATCATGACCGGGAAGGAGAGTGGTTGCCCCATGACTGTCGTCGCCAGGTCACGCTTGTCCGACAGACCTGCCACGTGGGGCGCGAAACCGAGCTCGCCGAACGCCGCGGTGTTGTCGTCGACGGTGATACCCCGTTCCGAGCCCGCCACCAGGGCGGCGTACACGGACTTGGGTAGACGCTTCTTGGCACGCCGCTGCGCCTCGGCAACGGTTTCGAACCACGCACTCTTGGCCATGACTGATTTCTTCCTATTCCATTCCTGCGAGGGGATTCTCGTCGCAGATCTTTGCCGGGGGCCGCATCATCAACGTGAGCGGAACCGATTTGCGGGGTGTCTTACGTTCACCGGACCGAGAATGATCGACGCTGGACTTGGGGATCTCCCCCGCCGCAGCCAACGCGAGTTCGCCGTTACCGATGACGCATTCGGGATCCGGACCGTCCATGGGGAGGCCGGTGAAGAATTTCGCAGCCATGCAACCGCCGCGGCACGAGTCGAAGAACGAGCACTTGGTGCACGCCCCCGACGTTTGCGGCGACCGCAGTTCCTGGAACAACTCCGATGTCTGCCAGACGGATTGGAACCCGCCCATACCGTCTTTCGCATCACGGACGATGTTGCCGGCGAGGAACTGCTCGTGGATGGCGAAGGGGCAGGCGTAGACGTCTCCGATCGGGTCGATCAAGCAGACGACACGGCCGGCGCCGCACAGATTCAAACCGGGCAGTGCGTCACCGAACGCGGACAGGTGAAAGAAGGAGTCTCCGGTGAGCACACCTTCGCCGTTGGCGACGAGCCAGTTGTACAGCTCGCGCTGCTGTCCCGCCGTCGGATGCAGATCGTCCCAGACGTCGGCTCCGCGTCCCGAGGGCCGAAGTCGCGTGATACGCAGTGTCGCACCGTACTTGTCGGCAAGCGCTTTGAAGTCGTCGAGCTGACTCACGTTGTGGCGAGTGACGACGACGGAGATCTTGGCGTCCTCGAACCCGGCTTCACGCAGGTTCTCCAGTGCACGGCAGGCCATGTCGAACGAACCGGGTCCGCGTACCGCATCGTTGACCTCGGCGGTGGCACCGTCGATCGAGATCTGTACGTCGACGTAGTCGGAGGCAGCCAGACGAGCAGCCACGTCCTTGTCGATCTTGACTCCGTTGGTCGAGAACTTCACACCGACCTGATGGGCCGTCGCATAGTCGACGAGCTCCCAGAAGTCGGATCGAACCGTCGGCTCACCACCACCGATGTTGACGTAGAACACCTGCATTTTCTGCAGCTCGTCGATGATCGATTTGCACTGTTCGGTGCTCAGTTCACGGGGATCTCGACGACCCGAGGACGACAGGCAATGCACGCAGGAGAGGTTGCAGGCATAGGTCAGTTCCCAGGTCAGGCAGATCGGCGCGTCGAGGCCGAGTTCGAATTGGTCGACCAGCTTGCCCACCGCGGGTGGTGGTGCCGGTCTTTCGAGCATGGAGGTCATTTCGCTGTCCTCTTGGAGTTGAGGGGTGTCCGGCGCCCGAAGGGCTGGTTCGGGCGTCAGAGCTTGGTGATCATCTTCGAATCGGCCAGAGTGGCAAGCGCTCTGACGTACGGCGCGCGGGCTGACTGGTCGATTCCGGCTGCGGAGATCGCAGACTTCATGTCCGGATGCTGCGGGAAGGATTCGATGATCGCTACGATCGTGCGATTCTTCAGAAAGGAGAGCTTCCGTGTCCCGAAGTGGTAGAGCAGCGCCCCGAAGGATTCGGGGCGCAGCGCCACCTGCGGGTGAAGAGCCCACCGAGCGTCGAGGTCCACGGCTGGGAGTGCCTTCACGGGTGCCGACATGTCAGTAGACGCCGCACATGCCGTCGATGGACACTTCTTCCACCAGCGATTCTTCGATCAGGTCGGATTCGACCACGGCTGCGTTCGTCACATCGGTCTTCGGGTTCTGAGACATCGGTGTACCTCCATCGGCGAGACTTATCGGATGGGTCACAGTCATCGGTGACAGTGACTTGGTTCACCACCATAATGGCATCGAGTGCACAAAGACACCTATCGGAGAGAAAAAAGTGGTCAGTCGCAAGAAACCGTCCAGCCGGGTAGGTCGTCGCCCGTCCACGACGCGGGGGCAGATCAGCGATATCGCGATCGAACTGTTCGCCAAGAACGGTTTCGACACCACGAGCGTCGACGACATCGCCGACGCCGCGGGGATCGCCCGTCGTACGTTCTTCCGATATTTCGCATCCAAGAACGCGGTGCCGTGGGGTGATTTCGACGAGCAGTTGACGGCGTTACGCAGCCTGCTCGATTCGCTTCCCGACGACATTTCGCTCGCCGACGGCATTCGGTCGGCACTCCTGAAGTTCAATACTTTTCCCGACGACGAGACGCCCGTTCATCGCCAGCGAATGGAACTCATCCTCCGCAATCCAGCACTGCAGGGCTATTCGATGCTGATGTACGAGGGGTGGCGTGAGGTGATCGCCCAATACGTGGCGGCCCGAACCGATTCCGAGCCCACCGACCATTTTCCGCGAACCGTTGGCTGGATGGTCCTCGGTGTGGCAATCTCGGCGTACGAGCAGTGGTTGACGGACGACGAGTTGGACCTCGCTTCGTTGCTCTCCGATGGCGCTCGCACCCTGTACGGAGGTCTCGACGCCGATGCCGGCGCACCGAGCCCGCGCACCCCCTAGGAAAGATCCGACATGACCGAACTCGACGCTCTGGCCCCAGCCCACCAGAGGCGATGGACTCACGACAGCGTGACCGTCGAATACTCCGAGTCCCTCCCGCCTGGCGCAGTCGAGGTGCGGTGCTCCGCGCCACTGCGCGTCGAGCACGCGTTGACGTCCACGCACATCGGCGAGAGTCTGGTGCACCGCATCACGGATCTGACTCTGTCGCAGCGCGAGTTCGAACTCGTCATGGTGGGGCTGGTACTGACCACGGTGGCCGATCCACTGCAGGCGTGGACGACCTACTATCGAAACTCGCTCGACGACCTCCTCTCGGGTGCAGCCGAATTCGCGCCTGTTCATGCACGTGCCGAGACCCTTGTCACGGGGTCAGTTCTGGATCTCGGATCCTGCTTCGGCTTCTTCCCGCTCCGGCTCGCCCTCGACGGCGTCGACGTCACCGCCACGGACCTGTCCGCCGGGACGATGACTCTGCTGCGCACCGTCGCCCCGCACCTGGGCGCCACGCTCGACGTTCTCACCTGCGACGCGTCGGGGATTCCGGTAGCGCCGAACAGCGCGGACACCGTCACTGCGCTTCATCTGCTCGAGCACGTGGACGAGGAACTGGGCGGACGAATCGTCGCCGAGGCCATCCGAATCGCCCGCCGACGCGTCGTGATCGCGGTCCCGTTCGAGGCCGAGGCAACAGCCTGCCACGGACACGTCAGGACGTTCGACGCTGCCGCACTGACGGCGTTGGGGCTGAGCACAACCCTGCCCTACGAGGTGGACGAATTCCACGGCGGCTGGCTGGTTCTCGACACCACGCCCGCCGATGCACGGGTGGTGTCGATCAGATGAGACCTTGCTTGCTTGCCGCATAGACGGCTTCCGCCCGCCGGCTCACCCCGAGCTTGCGCATGATGTTGCTGACGTGGAACTTGACCGTCGTCGCGGAGATGAACAAACGGGTGCCGATGCTGTTGTTGGACAACCCTGTTGCCAGTAGGCGTAGCACTTCCAGTTCACGGTCGGTGAGACGCTCCACGGCAGATCCCTGACCGTTGAGCGATCGGATGACCGCTGACGCACTGCGCGAGTCGAAAGCACTCTCACCACGAGACACGGCCCGAATCGCTCGAACCAACTCGGTGGTGTCGACGTCCTTGACGACGTATCCGCGCGCCCCCGCGTGCACGGCCTCCACCACGAGTCGGTCGTCGAGGAACGTCGTCAACACCAACAAACCGATGGTCGGGTGCGCACCGGACAGCTGCGCACACAGAGCCAAGCCCTCGTAATCGGTACTCGCCGAAAGCTTGAGGTCCATGAGCACGATGTCCGGTTTCACGCGTTCGACGACGGCGAGGCCTTCCGCTCGCGACGACGCTTCACCGACGACGGACAGGTCCGCTTCACGTTCGAGGACGGATCTGAGTCCGTCACGGAGGATGGCGTGATCGTCGACCAGCACGATTCTGACCACTGTCGTCGATACTGTCATGATTGCTCACTCTCCTCGAGAAGGAATGCGTACCGAGATGCGCACACCTCCGATTCGGGCCCGGCGGATTTCGAGAACACCGCCGTGCTCACGTGCTCGTGCTGCCATGTTCGCGAGTCCGCGGTGCCGGCCGTCGACATCGTTGTTCTCCGCCAGCCGCTGCATCAGGCGTAGATGCGCGGGGTCACCGGTGCCGTCGTCGGCGATCGAGAGCGAGACGCCACCCTCGCGGTAGGCGAGCCGGATGACGGCTCGGTGCGCGCCCGCGTGAACGGCAGTGTTGAACAACGCTTCTCCAGCGATCCGCAGCAGATCGTGTTCGCAGTCGCTGCCCAATTCCACCGGCGTTCCCTCCACGCGAAGCGAGACCTGTAGCTCGTCGGGCATATGCACCACCGACAGTTGTTCGAGCATCTCGGGCAGAGATGTGCGATCCGCGTCCTGCGCGTGATTGAGCGCGTAGATGGCCGACCGCAGCTGCTCGACGGCACGTCGGGTGAGATCCTTGGCCAGATCCAGTCTTTCGGCCCGCTCGCCGGCTGGGATGTCGCCGAGGCACACCTCGATCTGCATGCCCGCGGACAGCACTGCTTGGGTCACGCTGTCGTGCAACTCGCGTGCGATTCGGTGGCGTTCCTCGTCGAGTACCTGGTGACGATGCGCAGCGCCCAACTGCCGCTGGGTGGCTTCGAGTTCGGCGTTGCGGACAGCGAGATCCGCGGCGGTGCGGTGTGCTTCGGAGTAGGCACTCTCCGCACGTTCGAGCAGGACTCGCCTGCTCTGGTACAGAGCGGAGTTCTGCAGCGCCACAGCGGTTTGACTGGCCAGAATGCTGAGGACGGCGGAGTCGGTCGCGTCGAGCACTCGATGCGTCGAGGTCCATGCAGCGAACGCTCCGACCACACCGCCGTCCAGCGCGATCGGAACGAAGGCGTGGTGGGATTCGATCTGTGGCTCCCGTCCGTCGCCGATCCTCGCCAGCCGGATCGACTCCAGGCACTCCACGACGTCGTCCGGTAAGGGAGGACCGACGACGTTGTCGACCAGGAACGGCGTGGCGTCCGGCCCGAGGACCAGACGTCGGGGTCCGGCGTCCGGCAGTGCGCCGTCGGCGAGGGCGAAAACCACCCACTGTGCACTCAGATGCGCCCGCGCGGCTTCGGCGACCGCGCAGATCAGCGTCTCCGGCCCGTCGACCGTACGCACCAACGCCCTGGAGATCAGTTCGAGTGCGTGTACGACGCGTTCGAGCCGCTCGGCGGCGCCCCGATACTGCGGATAGAACGTGCTCTTCCCCGACCGCAGCCCAGTCAGTAGCGACAGGTCCGGCTGCTGGGCGGTCACAGTGCGGTCCTGAACAACGCCGCCATCTCCTCGTGGGACGCGTGGCGGGGATTGGTGGACATGCATGCGTCGCGCAGCGCGTTGGTGGCGAGGACCTCGATGTCGGCGTCGCTGACGCCGATCTCGGCGAGCCCCTTCGGAACTCCGACCTGGCGTGCCAGCTCTTCGACCCGTGCGGCGACGGCAAGCGCTGCTTCCTCGGCCGGTCCACGACCCTCCGGCAGCCCGAGGCTGGTCGCGATTGCCACGTAGGGCAGCGGGTCGGCTGCGGCGTTGAATCGAATGACGTGAGGCAGCAACACACCGTTGATGACCCCGTGGGGCAGGTCGAGCAGTCCCCCGACCTGATGACTCATCGCGTGCGTGGCACCGAGAATTGCGTTGGTGAAGGCCAGGCCCGCCTCGAGGCTTGCCTGCGCCATGGAGGTTCGCGCCGTCATGTCGGTCGGTACGTCCATCGTCTGCGCAAGGTGCGAGGTCACCATCGTCACGGCACGAAGCGCGTGGTGATCGGTGAGCTGGTTGTGGCCGAGCGAGACGAACGCTTCGATCCCGTGAGTGAGCGCGTCGAGACCCGTTGCAGCGTTGAGCCATTCCGGCATCGTGGTGAGCAACCGAGGATCGATGACGGTGATGTCCGGGACGAGTGCGCGCCCGAGGATGGTGATCTTGGTCGAGCGGGTGGTGTCGGTGACGATGCAGAACTGCGACACGTCGGCCCCGGTCCCGGACGTCGTCGGCACCATCACGAGCGGCGGAATCGGCCGCGTCGCGCGGTCGACTCCCTCGTAGTCCAGTATCGAGCCGCCGTTGCCGGCCAGGACCGCGATGCCCTTGGCAGCGTCCATCACCGACCCCCCGCCGATGGCGACGATGACGTCGCAGCCCGATTCCTGATAGATCTCGTGGCCCGCCTCGATCTCGACATCCTTGGGGTTGGGGGTCAGCCCGCTCCACGACGTCGGGGACAGGCCCTGTGCTTCGAGGTGATGACCGAGCTGTGCGACCCAGCCTGTGTCGATGAGGCCCGCGTCGGTCACGACCAGCGGGCGCTGCGCCCCGAGGCGCAGAGCTGCGTGCGCAACTTCGCCGAGTGAATCCTGGCCGAACACTATCTCCGGCGCATGGAATTTGAGCACGCGTGGCGCCTCGACCGAACTGCGGTGCGAGTGCAGATCGTGCAGCGCCTGTCCGGTCTCGGCAGTCTCGATCATCGGGGCCCCTGTACGTTCCGGTAGCGGAGTATCCCCCTACCGTGTGATCAAGGTTACAGCTCCACGCCAGGCATCCCCACCAGCCGACGTCCAGGTGGGTGCCTGCCCGATCGGGTAGGTACGGCGGCCGCGAACGCGGCCGCCGTCGCCACCGCGGCACCTGCTGATCGTGCTCGGTGTCACCCGACCGAGCTCGCGCTCTCACTGCGGGACGCGAGAACGAACCCGGTCGACGAGAGGACCGCGAGAACGATCACGAAAGCGCCGTAGACCAGCGTCGTCGGCTCGAGACCGAACGTGTGCACCGCGATCCCGCCGACGACAGCCGGAACACTGAAGGCCAGGTAGCTGAGGACGAAGGTCGTAGCGAAGACGCTTCCGCGCTCGTCCGCTGGAACGAGGCCGCCGAGTGTGCGCATGGCGCCGAGGAACGTCGCTCCCCATCCGGCACCGGCGACGACGGACCCGACGAAGTACAGCGGGACCGTCTCCGTCGCAACGGAGACCAGCGAGGCGGCGACACCCAGCGCCAGCACGAGCGTTCCCACGATCATCACCGTGCGCGGCGGCAGAGTCCGCACCACGGCAGCGGACACCGCGCCGGAGAAGAACAGCGCGAATATCTCGACACCGCCGATGATGTGGTTGTCGATGCCGAAGATGGTGCCGATGATCGACGGTCCCAGAGACAGGTGGAACCCGCCGAGCGACCACGTCGCTATCAGCGCGGGCACGATCATGAGGAACGGAACGCGCGCTCCGGTGGGGAACGCCGCTCTCGGCAGCAGCAGCCGAGCGAGGTGGCGTTTCGATTCGATGGTGCGAAGCGACGATGTCTCGGGAACGAAGACCACCGCCGCCGCGAGCAGAACCACCGCCGCGATCAACAGCGCGTAGACCAGGACGGTCGGAGCGGGCGCCAACTGTACGAGCAGCCCCGACCCCAACGCACCGGTGGCAAGCCCCACCGACGGTGCGACGCTGTTGACCAGGGGCCCCGCCGTACTGTTCGGCTGCAGATCGATGACGGCCGCGCTCAGCGCACCGGTGGCGGTACCCGCGGCAAGGCCTTGCACCACTCTCGCGGCGATCAGACCGCCGACCCCGTCTGCGGCGATGAACAGCACGAGACTGATCGCCAGCAGTACCAGCGCGCCGATCAGGATCGGTTTCCGGCCGACGTGATCCGACAGACTTCCGACCGTGAGGAGAGCCAGGAGCAGCGCGAGGGCGTACACCGCGAACACGACGGTCAGCATCGTCGAGGAAAATCCCCACGACGCTTGATACACGGGGTAGAGCGGTGACGGGGCGGCGGACGACGCCATGACGACCAGGTAGGTGACGCCGACGGTCCAGAAGGCCAGCGACGCGGACATCCTCCGCGAGGATGCGACGGGAATCGTCGAATCGAGATCGGTGTTGACCATTCGTAGCCTCCGGGCGGGTCGCTAAAGCCAAGATCATTGCTTTTACTCACGATAGACCGAGGCGCCGCTTAAAGCCAATCGGTTTGCAATAATGGTGGAATGTCCGAAGTCGAGCCGTCCAGCGTCCGCCGCCCCGGGGGCAGGAGCGCCCGGATACGCACCCTCGTCCACCGGGCCGTGACCGATTTGATTGACGACGACGCCGAGCCGTTGACTGTGCCGCTCGTCGCCCAACGTGCCGGCGTCGCCGCGACCACCGTCTACCGTCGGTGGGGTGATATCGACACTCTCCGAACCGAAGTGGCACTGGAGGTTCTCTCTGCGGATGCCGACGTACCGGACACCGGCGACCTCCGTCGTGATCTACACGTGTGGTGTGAGTTCCTCGTCACGGACATCACGCGGCCGGAGAAAACCGCGTTGCTTCGCTCCCTGATCGGGGCCATGCGCGACGCCGACAGGAGCCGTTGTCTCGACAAACGCGAAGACCAGATCGACACGATCCTGCGGCGTGCCACGGAGCGCGGAGACGACGCGCCGTCGCACCGCACCGTCATGGACCACGTCGTGGCCCCGCTCTACTTCAGAGTCGTGTTCGGACTCGGCGGAACAGACGCAGCCTTCGCGCGGTCACTGGTGAACGATGTGCTCGCCCGCCAGCAATCGGCCCTCTCGATGGGCGAGAGCACTGGCCGGTAGCGACCCTGCTCGTCCACTCATCGACACCGTGACCGTTCCGCTGCCGCCGGTCGACTTCCCGAGCTCGTCGATCCTCCGAAGTGCCTGCCGCGCAACAGCTTCCGCACTGTCGAACAACCGAGTTCCAGGGGGCAGAGCCGCGGCGATCTCGGCCGCCACCAACGGGTAGTGCGTACACCCCAGCACGACCACATCCACGTCGGCGGGCGTGCGGTCGGCGGCCTCGCGAATCGCTGCGGACACAGCGGAGGAATCTCCGCGGTCGATCGACTCCGCCAGCGAATGGCACGCAACGGCGGTGACCGTGCGGCCGGCCGCGAACTCCTCGATCAGTCGCGCTTGATACGCACTGGCCGTCGTCGCTGCCGTCGCCCACACCGCGAAGCGATCACTCTGTGCCGCAGCAGGTTTGATCGCCGGAACGGTGCCGATCACCGGAACGGATCCCACGTGCGCTCGCAGGTCCGCCAACGCCGTCACGCTCGCGGTGTTGCACGGCAGTACCAGAGCCTCCGCGCCAGCCTCGATCCCACGATCCGCGGCCGCCAGCACACGCTCGATCACCACATCGTCCGGCTTCGGACCCCACGGCGCATTGTCGGGATCCATCAACAGGATCAGATCGAGCTCGGGACGCAGCTGCTTCAGCCACGCCGACGTCGGCAACAGGCCGAGCCCCGAGTCGATCAATCCGACAAGCATCCGATTCAGCCCAGTGCCTGCTCGACGTCGCCGACGAGATCGGCTGCGTCCTCGATGCCGACCGACAGACGAACCAAGTCGTCGGGGACCTCCAGCAACGACCCGGCTGTCGACGCGTGCGTCATGGCGCCCGGATGCTCGATCAGCGACTCGACACCTCCGAGCGATTCGGCGAGAGTGAAGATCTCGGTCCGTGCGCAGAAGTCGAGGGCGGCTTGCTTGCCACCGTTCAAGCGCACCGAGATCATGCCGCCGAAACGCCGCATCTGCTTCGCCGCAACCTCGTGCGACGGATGCGACGCCAAACCCGGGTAGATGACCTGGGAGATAGCGGAGTGGCCGCTCAGCAGCTCGACCAGCTTCTCCGCGTTGTCGCTGTGCCGTTCCATGCGCAGCGCCAAGGTCTTGATACCCCGAAGAGTCAGGAATGCATCGAACGGGCCGGGCACACCGCCTGCACCGTTCTGCAGGAACGCGAACGCCGCGTCGAGCTCCTCGTCGTCGGTGACGAGAGCACCACCCACGACGTCGGAGTGCCCGCCGATGTACTTGGTGGTCGAATGCAGTACGACATCGGCACCGAGCTGTAGCGGCTGTTGCAGGTACGGCGACGCGAACGTGTTGTCGACGACCAGCTTGGCGTTCTTCTCGTGGGCGACACCGGCAAGCGCCTCGATGTCACCGACGTTCAGAAGCGGGTTCGTCGGAGTCTCGACCCACACGAGCTTGGTGTTGGGGCGGATCGCGTCACGCACTGCGTCGACGTCGGACACCGCGGCCACCGAGTACTCGATCCCCCACTGAGTGAACACCTTGTCGATCAGCCTGAACGTGCCGCCGTAGGCATCGTTGGGAATGACGAGGTGATCACCGGGACGCAACGTCGCGCGGAGCAGCGCATCCGTCGCCGCCATGCCCGACGAGAACGCACGGCCGTACGTGCCCGACTCGATCGCGGCAAGATTCGCTTCGAGCGGCCGACGCGTCGGATTACCGGTGCGGGCGTACTCGAAGCCACTGCGCATACCGCCGACGCCGTCCTGAGCAAACGTCGAACTCGCGTAGATCGGGACATTGACCGCGCCGGTCAGCGAGTCCGGCTCGTAACCGGCATGAACCGCTTTGGTCGAAAACCCCTGCCACGAACTGCTGTCTGCCTTGCTGCGCTGCTCACTCATGACTTTCAGCCTAATAGGGTCATTACTGCAGGCTCCACTCCCGCCTGGTTGGGTCATTACTGCAGGCTCCACTCCCGCCTGATAGGCGAGAGTTCTCGGTAGCCTTCGGGAGACACTGCAAAGCGAAACGAGGCGTTTGACCGTGGCTGATTCACAGACCGTCGACGAGCTGTTCTCCATCGACTCCCTTCTGGATTCCGAGGAGAAGGACATCCGCGACACCGTTCGAAAGTTCGGCCGCGAACGTATCCGGCCCCACCTCGCGGACTGGTTCGAGGACGGCACCGTCCCCGCGAGGGAGCTGGCTAAGGAACTGGGCGCACTCGGACTGTTGGGGATGCATCTCGAGGGTTACGGGTGCGCGGGCACGTCTGCCACTGCCTACGGCCTCGCCTGCCTGGAGCTCGAGGCCATGGATTCCGGCATTCGTAGCCTTGTCTCCGTCCAGGGTTCGCTGGCGATGTTCGCGATCTGGAAGTACGGCTCCGAGGAGCAGAAGCAGCAGTGGCTGCCCGGTATGGCCGAGGGATCGCTCATCGGTTGCTTCGGGCTGACCGAGGCCGACTACGGATCCAACCCGGGCGGAATGCGGACGCGGGCCAGGAAGGACGGCAGCGACTGGGTCCTCAATGGCTCCAAGATGTGGATCACGAACGGCCCGGTCGCCGATGTCGCCGTCGTCTGGGCTCAGACCGACGAGAAAATACGAGGGTTCGTCGTCCCGACGGACACGCCGGGGTTCACGGCGAACACCGTCAAGAAGAAGCTCTCGCTTCGTGCGTCGATCACCGGCGAACTGGTGCTGGAGGACGTCCGGCTGCCCAGTGATGCCGTGCTCCCCGACGCTCATGGACTACGTGGCCCGCTCAGCTGTCTCAACGAAGCCCGCTTCGGCATCATCTTCGGCGCGATGGGTGCGGCACGTGACTGCATCGAGTCGGCCATCGAGTACTCGAAGACACGGGAGGTGTTCGACAAGCCACTCGGCGGTTACCAGCTGACGCAGGCCAAGCTCGCGAACATGGCACTCGAACTCGGCAAAGGTCAACTGCTCGCGCTGCACCTCGGCCGACTGAAGGACAAGGGCGAGCTGCGCGGCGAACAGGTGTCCGTCGGCAAGCTCAACAACGTGCGCGAAGCGATCGCGATCGCCCGCGAGTGCCGGACGATTCTCGGTGCCAACGGCATCACCCTGGAGTACCCGGTGCTTCGTCACGCCAACAACCTGGAGTCCGTCCTCACGTACGAGGGAACGTCCGAGGTACACCAGTTGGTGGTGGGGCAGGCACTCACCGGCACCAGCGCGGTTCGCTGATCCGCTGTGAGTGGTTGTGTACGGCCCGCCATACACAACCACTCACGTAGGGGGGTCAGGCGCCCTTGGACAGGAACCCGAGCAGGTCGTGTCGGGTGATGACGCCGACGGGCTTGCCCTCCTCCACGACCATCAGGGCGTCGGTCTCTCCGAGAGCCTTGGTGGCGTCGGAGACGTTCTCGCCTGCACCGATGAGGGGGAACGGCTCGCTCATGTGCTTGGCGACCGGGTCCGCCAGTGACGCACGGCCCTCGAAGACCGCGCTCAGCAGTTCGCGCTCGGTGACACTGCCCGCGACCTCGCCCGCCATCACAGGAGGCTCCGCGCCGACGACCGGCATCTGCGAGACGCCGTACTCGCGCAGGATCTCGATGGCGTCACGCACGGTTTCCGACGGGTGCGTGTGCACCAGGTCGGGAAGGGCGCCGGACTTGCCGCGGAGCACGTCGCCCACCGACGGCTCGTCGGTCTTGCCGTCCAGGCGCGAGCGAAGGAAGCCGTAGGACGACATCCAGTCGTCGTTGAAGATCTTCGCGAGGTAGCCACGACCGCCGTCGGGCAGCAACACGACGACGAGAGCGTCGGGGCCTTCACGCTCGGCGACACGCAGGGCGCCGACGGCAGCCATACCGCACGATCCGCCGACCAGGAGCCCTTCTTCGCGTGCGAGGCGTCGCGTCATGTCGAAGGAGTCGGCGTCGGACACGGCGATGATCTCGTCGGGAATGGACGGGTCGTAGGCCGACGGCCAGAAGTCCTCACCGACGCCCTCGACGAGGTACGGACGGCCGGTGCCACCCGAGTAGACCGAGCCTTCGGGGTCGACGCCGATGACCTTGACCTTGCCGTCGGAGATCTCCTTGAGGTACTTGCCTGTTCCGGAGATGGTTCCACCCGTTCCGACGCCCGCGACGAAGTGGGTGATCTTGCCGTCGGTGTCGGCCCAGATCTCGGGTCCGGTGGTTTCGTAGTGGCTCTGCGGGCCTGCCGGGTTGGCGTACTGATTGGGCTTCCACGCACCGTCGATCTCGCGCACCAGGCGATCGGACACGCTGTAGTAGCTGTTGGGGTCCTCGGGAGCGACAGCCGTCGGGCAGACGACCACCTCGGCTCCATAGGCGCGCAGCACGTTGCGCTTGTCCTCGCCCACCTTGTCCGGGCACACGAAGACGCACTTGTAGCCACGCTGCTGCGCGACGAGGGCCAACCCGACCCCGGTGTTGCCCGAGGTCGGTTCCACGATGGTCCCGCCCGGCTTCAACTCGCCCGACGCCTCGGCAGCGTCGATCATCTTGATGGCGATGCGGTCCTTGCTGGACCCGCCCGGGTTGAGGTATTCGACCTTGGCCACAACCGACCCCGCGTTGTCGCCGACAACAGAGGAGAGCTTGACCAACGGGGTGTTGCCGATGAGTTCGGTGACGTGCTGAGCGATGCGCATGACTTCATCTTCCCAGATCGCGCTCGGAGCGGAGTCCTCGGAACGACTCGATCGCACCCGACGCGCTTCTCGGTACCCCCGAGACACCGCGAACGGATGCTTACGATGGACGTGTGGCGCAGACCGTGGCAAAGAGAACGTGTCGGTGAGTCGGTGGAAGGGCGCAGCCAAGGCGGGCGCCGCGACGGTGATTGCAGGCTCGTCAGCTGGGACAGCGTCGTGGGCTGCGTACAAGCATCTGATGGCCCAAGCGACGTCTGCTCGCGGGGTGATCGGACGCTCGACGGCAAAACCTCCGGAGGCCGACGGCGTCTACGGGCCCGGTGATCGCACGCCGGAACGGTGGCGAATCGGGAGTTCGGCAGATATTCATCTGATGATCTTCGGCGACTCGACTGCCGCGGGCGTCGGCTGCACTGTCGCCGACGAAGTACCGGGAGTCCTGGTTGCCCGTGGGCTCGCCGACGAAACCGAGAAGCGGGTCCGGCTGAGCACCAAAGCAATCGGCGGCGCGACGTCGAAAGGCCTGGAGGGCCAGGTCGACGCGATGTTCGTCGCCGGCCCGCCACCGGACGCCGCGGTCATTCTGATCGGCGCGAACGATGTCACCAAGAAGTTCTCCATCGCGGCGTCGGCCGCGCGACTGGGCAACGCAGTGGAACGCTTGACGGCGAAGGGCACGGTCGTCGTCGTGGGAACGTGCCCCGATCTCGGCGTCGTGACCGCGATACCCCAACCTCTGCGAACGGTCGTCCGAAACTGGGGTCTTCGGCTGGCACGCGCACAGTCCGACGCGACCCTGAAAGCAGGCGGGCACCCCGTGGCGTTGGCGGACTTGCTGTCTCCCGAGTTTCTCGCAGCCCCGGACACGATGTTCTCCGCGGACCGGTTCCATCCGTCGGCTGCCGGCTACGAACTCGCCGCTCGCCAGTTGCTTCCTGTCCTGGCTGCGGCGTTGGGCGAGTGGCACGGTGGTCCGCTCCCCGAGCTCCCCGACGTGTCCGCCGCGGCCGAATCCCGCCGTTTCGTGCCGCGCGCGGCGGCATCGTTGGAGAGTTTCCTACGTCGCCGACGAAGCGAAACGGAGGCGCACAACCAGCCCTACCCGCCGGTAACTTAGTATCCACGGTAATCAACCCTAGGAGAGTTCATGCCAGAAGCAGTGATCGTCAGTACCGCTCGTTCACCCATCGGCCGCGCGATGAAGGGCTCGCTGAAAGACATCCGTCCCGACGACCTCACCGTGCAGATGGTCGCCGCCGCGCTCGCGAAGGTTCCCGAGCTCGACCCGACCGACATCGACGACCTCCTTCTGGGATGTGGCCTTCCCGGAGGCATGCAGGGCAACAACCTCGCTCGCATCGTGGCAGTCCTGCTCGGCTACGACTCGCTTCCCGGCACCACCATCACCCGCTACTGTTCCTCCTCGCTGCAGACCACGCGCATGGCCTTGCACGCCATCAAGGCAGGCGAGGGCGACGTGTTCATTTCCGCAGGCGTCGAGAGCGTCTCCAACTTCATTCACGGCAGCTCCGACTCCCTGCCGCAGAGTCACAACCCGCTGTTCGCCGACGCCGAGGCACGCACCAAGAAGGCGCAGGAAGAGGGCGCGGACAGCTGGACCGATCCCCGCGAGAGCGGCGAGCTGCCCGACGCGTACATCGCCATGGGTCAGACCGCCGAGAACGTCTCGCTGTTGACCGGCATCAGCCGCGAGGATCAGGACCACTGGGCCGTCCGCAGCCAGAACCGGGCCGAGGAAGCTATCAACTCCGGCTTCTTCGAGCGCGAGATCACCCCGGTCACACTCCCGGACGGCACCGTCGTGTCCAAGGACGACGGCCCCCGTGCGGGCACGACCTACGAGAAGATCAGCGAGCTCAAGCCGGTCTTCCGCCCCAACGGAACGGTCACGGCAGGCAACGCGTGCCCGCTGAACGACGGAGCGGCCGCACTCGTCATCATGAGTGACACCAAGGCCAAGGCGCTCGGCCTGACGCCGCTGGCCCGCATCGTGTCCACCGGCGTCACCGGAACCTCCCCCGAGATCATGGGACTCGGACCGATCGAGGCCACCAAGCGGGCGCTGAAGATCGCGAATCTCTCCATCTCCGACATCGACCTGTTCGAGATCAACGAGGCGTTCGCGGTGCAGGTCCTCGGTTCGGCACGTGATCTCGGCATCGATCACGACAAGCTGAACATCTCCGGTGGCGCAATCGCCGTCGGTCACCCGTTCGGCATGACCGGCGCGCGCATCACCACGACCTTGCTGAACAACCTGAAGACACAGGACAAGACGTTCGGCGTGGAGACCATGTGCGTCGGCGGCGGCATGGGAATGGCCATGGTGCTCGAGCGTCTCAGCTGACGCGTCCTTCGAGCCACCCGCAGGAACGCGAAAGGCCCCGCACTCACGAGGAGCGCGGGGCCTTTCGCGGTGACTACTAGTCGTTGTTGAAGTAGCTGAGCAGTCGCAGGATCTCGACGTACAGCCACACCAGCGTGATGGTCAGGCCGAGGGCCACACCCCAGGCAGCCTTTTCCGGCGCCTGCGCGCGGATGAGCTGGTCCGCCTGATCGAAGTCCAGCAGGAAGCTGAACGCGGCGATGCCGATGCAGACGAGGCTGAAGATGATGGCGATGGGTCCGCCGTCGCGGAGGCCGAGGCCGCCGTCCATGAAGAAGCTGGCGACGAGGTTACCGAGCGCCAGCACGACGACGCCGATGAGTGCACCGACGATCATGCGGGTCAGGCGCGGGGTGACGCGGATGGCACCGGTCTTGTAGACGACGAGCATTCCGAAGAACACACCGAACGTACCGAGCACGGCCTGCGAGATCAGCGTTCCGGCCGACGCACCCTGGATCGGGAACGTGAACAGGAACGACAGAGCACCGAGGAAGATGCCTTCGGCGACCGCGTAGGCAAGCACGACTGCCTTGCTGTCCATCTTGCGGCCGAACGTCGCGAACAGGACCAGGCCGAGACCGACCAGACCGCCACCGATGACGAAGGGAGCTGCGAGGCCGGGGTTACCGTCGACGAGGATGAACGAGACGATCGCAGTGAGCGCGAGCACACCGAGCGTGATGCCCGTCTTGGTCACGACGTCGTCGATCGTCATCGCCCGCGACGTGGGGCCTGTCTGGTAGGGATCGCCGTAGGCCTGCGGCTGACCGAACTGCTGAGCAGCCTGCGAGGCACCTGCCGTCGCAGAGCCGAACGTGGCGTATCCGCCGCCCTCTTGCTTGGGCAGGTTGCGGAACACCGGGTTGCTGGAGGTGCGCACCGTGTCGCGTCCTTTCTGAAGGGTGAATCCTTCTTCGAGTTCGAGCCCGTCGCGTCGCGCCGAGCCCGACAACCGGTAGTGAACCGGCAGCTGTACGTAAAACTCCCACATACGGACAAAAGTTCCCAGTCGGACCACACGACTTCCGACAATTCGGACTCTACCTTCCTTCGTGACGAACCGCGCAGACACCGGCAGTTTCCCGCGGCGCCTCGGCGGGCACTATGGATCACATGAGTATCGAAGACGGACCAGGCGACACTTTGGACCAGAGCGAAAGCCTCGACTCGGACGAGGTGCGCAACGACGACGGCGACGACATCGTCGATGCACCGGACCATTACAGCGAGGCCGACCGGTTCGGAACGACGCCGAACGAAGCGCTCGAAGGCGAGAGCCTGGACGAGAAGCTGAGCGAGGAAGAGCCCGACACCGCCCTCGAGGACGAGGAACGGTCGGTGGCGGAAACTCCGGACGACGAGCTGACCGAGGAGATCGTGGACCACGAGATCGTCGGTTCGGACGAGGACCCGGACATCGATTACGCGGACGGCCAGCGTCAGGCCGAGATCGTGGAGGGGACACTCGTCGAGGACCGGGGCCGCGATCGCGGCCAGATCGACGGCACGCCGGAAGACGGCGGCCCGGTCGAGTAGACGAGCTGGTCAGACGACCGACCGGGTGACGGTGAATTTTGCGTTCTTCCCCGCCACCGCGGTCGGTCCCACCGCGTCGGCCAGTGCGCGCCGGTAGTTGAGATGAGTGTTGTAGACGGTCCACATCTCGCCGTTCGGACGTAACACCCGCCCTGCTGCCTCGAACAACTTCTGGGCGCTGCCGGTGTGCAGGGACGCCCCTTCGTGGAACGGCGGGTTGCACACGATCAGATCGACGGAGGAGTCGGGGAACGTGGAAAGTGCGTCGTCCCGCACGACGTCGATGTCCAGACCGTTCGCCCTCGCGGTCGCAGTCGCCGACGCCACCGCCGCGGCGGATCTGTCGCTTGCGTGGACCCGAGCCTCGCTCCGCGCACGGGCCAGCAGGCAGGCGAGTATCCCGGTTCCGCAGCCGAGGTCGACGATCTGACGAGCACCGGGCAACATCCGGTCCGTGAATTCGGCCAGGAACCGGGTTCCGACGTCGAGCTTCGCCCCGGCGAACACCGCACCGTGCGCGACGACGGTGAGATCGAGGTCGTCGAGCACCGCGGTCACGGGATAACTTCGAGTCTCGGAAGGGACGGGTTTCGACGCCGTCAGGACGCGAGCTTTCTGTCTGCCCCGGCCCGCGGTGACCGTCTCGAAGGACGATCGGAGCACGGCGTTCATCGCCGGCGCCATGTGCTTGTCCCGGCCACCCGCGAGCACGACCACCCCCGGATCGGAGTGGGCGGCGATCGCCTCGGCGATCTCGGTCAGTTCTGCGAGGCTGCGCGGCAACTGCATCAGCACCAGGTCCGCGCCGCTGAGCAACGACTGGTCCAACGCGTGGTGAGTGTGCGCCCCGGACATGCCCGCCGAGGTCGCATTGCGATCGAGTGCGAGTTCGCCCGTGTACGAATCCTGGTGGACGCGAATGCCGGTCACGCCGTACTGCACCTGCAGTCCGAGCGTGAGCGCGCCGTAGCGATCACCGATCACCGTGATCCGTCGGGCGGCCACGTCCGAAACCGATTCGCCTACCGTGTCGAGCAGAAGCCGGTCCGCGGCGTCGACGGCAAAGAGGTTGACGGCCTCCGCGTCGGGGCGGCGACGGAGTCCGGACAGGACAGATTCGAGATCGGGCACGACGCCCAGTCTCCCACCCCTCGACGTCGCTTTCCAAAAACGTTGGCGGTCAATATTTTTCTCGCGTGCTGCTCAGCGCGTCCAGGTGGCGTTTTCCCTCGAACGGGGGCATGCTTCATAAGATGGAACCGAATATCAAGATCGAGGCTCTTTTCAGCCACGCTGACAAGACTGCCGCCGAATCCACGTCCGAGAACAGCAAGCCCGCCGTGTACACGCCTCTGTTCAGCGGAGAAGCCGGGTCAGGCCAGATAGCGTAGGTAGTCCAACGCCTTGTCCGCGTGCACGTGAGCACGCTCGCTCGTCACCACCAGCCGCACCACCCTGTCGCGATCGATGACGAACGTCGTTCGCTTCACCGACAGGAGCTGACGGAGGATTCCACGCTTCGCAGCGTGAGACGAACGGTTGGAAATTTCCTGCCGGCGTCGGCGGCGCATGAGCCACCCGCCACGCCTGACTCCGAACTGGCCCGCCACCGAGGCGTCCGAGTCGGCGAGCAGCGGATAGTCGAAGGAACGCTGCAACGCGAAGTGCGACTGTTTGTCGGTGGTGTCGGTGCTGATCCCGACTCGTTGAGCCCCCAGGGCCTCGAACGACCGGCCCAGATCCCGGAAGTGGCAGGCCTCGGCCGTGCAGACCGGACTGGACGCCGCAGGATAGAAGAACAGCACCACCGGGCCCCTGGCCAGCAACTCACCGAGGGACCGCACATTCCCCTCGTGATCCGGTAGCCGAAAATCCGGCGCCGTTTGTCCAGTACGCATGCTGGACAGGGTACGTGTCCGATTCAGTCCGTCGGGACGAGCAGTGAAGATTTCAACCGTTCGACCTGGTCGACGCCTATTCCGAGCTCGCTCAGATATCCGTCGAACGATCCGTAGAGCTCGTCGACGACGCTCAGCCCGTGTCGGTAGTACTCCTCGGTGACACCGAGGACGGCGTTGGACAGAAACACCGAGCTGCCATCGCTCGTGCTCTCGCGGCCCTGCCCGTCACCGTCCGACCAGATGTCGGACAGGTGCGCGCGCAGCGGAGCGATTGCCGCATTGCTGGCCAGGTAGTCGGTCAGGATGTCCTGTTCGAGCACCCCCGCCGCGCGCAGGACCGTCGCTATCGTCCATCCGGCGCGATCCTTGCCCGCAGCGCAGTGCACGAGAACGCCACCACTGCCGTCCGAGACCGCGTCGACGACGCGACGGATGGCCACCTTCGCCCCGGCGAGCGAGGGAAACGACGTGTAGGCGCGCATCATGTACTGCAACTGCGCATCGGCGTCGACGACGTTGCCGAGCTCGTGCGGGGCGCGTTCACCCTTGTGGTTCTCGTACGGAGTGCTGTGCACCCGGACCGAGGACGGCACGCGATCACGACCGGCGCGGTCGATCTCGGACTGCCCACGAAGATCCACCACGTGGCGCACTCCGGTACGGACGAGCATGTTCTCGCCCTCGGAATCCAGCCGGCTCAGCTCGGAGGATCGAAACAACCGGCCTCGCCGAACCTCGCGACCGTCGGCCGTCCGAGCGCCCCCGACATCGCGGAAGTTCCACGCTCCGGACAGTCGGAACTGGTCGGTTGATTCGATACTGGCCATGAACGCACACTAGCCACGAGGCGATGATCCGCGATCTGCCGGGGCGCCTTCGCACGCACGGAACGGTCGTCGCCACTACCGTGAATCCATGACCGATTTCGACCGCACCGACGCCCGCCTTCTGCTCGCCCTGTGCGCGAAACCGCGTGCTACCGGCGTCGAACTCGCCGGAGATCTCGGTCTTTCTCGCAACACCGTGCAAGCTCGACTCACTCGGTGGGAGGACAAGGAGGCCCTGACGCCCATCGATCACCGAGTTCGGCCGCGCAGTCTCGGCTACGCCTTGCAGGCCTTCGTCACCACGAGGGTCGATCAGCATCGACTCGCAGAAGTCACCGACCATCTGGGAACCATTCCGGAGGTGCTCGAGGTGTTCGGACTCTCCGGTGCCTCCGACATGCACATCCGAATCGCGGCCGTCGACGCCGACGACCTCTACCGGGTGGCGGGTCTGATCCTGAAGATCCCGGGCGTGGAACGCACCAACATGTCGATCGCGATGAGCGAGCTCATCCCCTACCGGACCAAGCCGCTGCTCGAGCGGGCTTCCGGCCTCGAACCTACTGCGGGCGTACGCAGCCGGGACGCCGAGAGCCCGGACAGTCGGAATCGGCGCCGCCCCCGACGCGACGCCGACCGACCTCGACCGTAGCTCATCACGGGCACAGTCAGGTAGCGCCGAACGCGCAACCTCAGTGGTCACCGAGCCGAAGCGGGGCAAGCTGTTCGAAGACGTCGCCTGGTCCGGGATTGGTCGCGCGGGAAGATCCGCCGAGATGGTGCACGACGCCCCACACCGCGTTGAGGGCCGTTTGGATCGCGCCTTCCGCCCAGCCTGCCGTCCACGAGATGTCGTCGCCGGCGAGGAACAGTCCGCGATGGCGCTCGTCGAAGGAGTCCTGCACGAAATGACCGAACAAGCGCTCCTGGTATCGGTAGTGACCGGGGAGGTTCGCTTTGAACGCACCCAGGAAGTCGCGTTCGGTTTCCCACGACACGGTCACCGGTTCGCCGACGATGTGGGAGCGGAAGTCGACCCCCGGGTAGATCCCTTCCAACGATCTGAGCACGAGGTTCATTCGTTCGGTCGGGCCGAGCGCCAGTAGCTTGAGGGAGTCGTCGGACCAGGTGTAGGACAGGCAGATCAGACCGGGCTTTCCCTCTCCTTGATCGAGCAGGTACGTACCTCGGCTCATCCGGTCGGTCAGCGTCATGCTGACGACGTCGCGCCCGGTGTTCGGGTCCTTGTCCTTCCAGAACGGTCGGTCGACGAGCACGAACACCTTGGTCGACCCCATGTAGTGGGTGCGTTCGATCGCGGTCCAGTGGTCGATCGGTAGCAGGTCGTCGTCGCATTCGATGGTGGACAGCAACATCCAGCTCTGTGCGGTCACGATGGCAGCGGGATAGGTGCGCTCGCCGCCGTCCGCGTCACCGACGACTATTTCAGACCCCGTGCGGCGTAACCGCACCACGCGCGGTGAGGTGCTGCCGTTGTTGAGCGACTCCACCGACGTCCCGTCCGGCCAGTGATCGGACGTCGTCGACGCGCGCCACAGACCGACCGGAAGTTGTTGCGATCCACCGACGATGCCTCGGTGGTGATCGTCGGCAGCGGTGACCACGACTCTCAGTATCTCGAGAATGGAATTGGGGTAGTCGGTGTCCCAGCCACCTGTCCCGAAACCGACTTGCCCGAACACTTCTCGCAACTCGAAGGACCTGAAGTGTTCGGAGGACGCGAGGAATCCGTAGAACGTCTGGTCGTCGAAGCGCTGCACCAGCTCGTTCCACAAGGTCTTGATCTCACCGGTGTCGCGAGCGCGGATCGCCCGTTGCAGCGGAACGAGATCCGCGTGGTCCTCGAGCGTGCGCTGCCATGCCCGGGCCACCTCGCCGAAGACATCGGGCAGATCGTCGAGGCTCTGCGCGTAGTGACTGGTTCCCTTGAGGTCGATGACCGTACTCGGCGTAGCCTCGGCAAGTGGGTTGGGAAACGGCTCGGTCTGCAGTCCGAGCACGTCGAGGTAATGGAACAGCGTCGTGGACGACGGCGGGAATCTCATGGCGCCCATCTCGGCCACCACCCCGGGATGGCCGTCGAACGGAATGGACCGCATGCGTCCACCGATTCGATCCGATTCGTAGACAACCGGTTTCAAACCCAACTTGGCGAGCTCGTACGCCGCCACCATTCCGGCCAGTCCCCCGCCGATGACAGCGACCTCGCTGCCGAGCGCCGAGGCGGGCACCTCACCCAGCCCGTCCGCATGCGCGACGTAGTCGTCGTAGGCAAAGGGAAAGTCGGGACCGAACATCGTCAACGGACGCTCGTCCGAGTCGGCGGACGTACTGTCCGGCGTCACCGGCGTGGTCATGAAATTCCCTTTCTGGCATGTAGATACAGGTCCGGTCGACGGTCGGCAAGATGAGTGTTGATCGACCGGGACCGGGCGAGCATCTCCGTATCGATGTCGACCACCAGGGACTCCTCGCCGCGGCCCGCGCGAGCGAGTTCGCTCCCGTCGGGAGCGATGGCACACGTCAGGCCGCAGTACTGCAGCTCGCTTTCGCGGCCGCATCGGTTCACGTAGGCCAGGAACATCTGACTCTCGTACGCCCGCGCGGGGACGACGTGGGTGGCGACGACGTCGAACGGCGTCATGAGCCCCGTCGGCACGATCAGGAATTCGGTGCCGGAATCGGCATGTGCTCGAACGGCTTCCGGGAACTCGACGTCGTAGCAGATCAGCAGACCGCACCTCACTCCGTCCAGGTCGAACTGCGCGACGAGTCGATCACCGGGGACGAAGTGGCCGCGGTCCAGGTCCCCGAAGAGATGGGTCTTGCGGTAGCGCGCCACGAGCGAACCGTCGGCGCCGACCACCTGAACGGAGTTGTACACGACGGATCCGTCTCGTTCGGGATATCCGTAGACGACGGCCACGCCCGTCTCGGACGTGATGCGGGCGACGGCGTCGAAGATCGGGCCGTCGGCAGGTTCGGCCCGGGCCGCGACGAGCTCCCCGATGTCGTATCCGCTGATCGACATCTCGGGCGTGACGAGGATGTCGGCCCCTGCACGTGACGCACTGTCCGCTGCCCGGCCGACGGCGGCGAGGTTCGCTTCGACGTCACCCGAGAACTCGGGGCCTTGATAGAGCGAGGCACGCAGGGCGGTCTTGCTCATGAATTCTCCTCCCCGAGGTGCTGTCGTCCTGCCCGAGAGCGTACGGAAGTCCGGCGTCCCCGGGAAACATCCGGTGGGACGATCCGAAGTCTGGCATCGTCAGCGTCATGAGCCCCGAACGACCATCTGTCGGTCCCATCGGTCCGGTCGACGCAACCGTGGTGCCCCGGTATGCCGAGCCGACGACGTTCGCGCGGTTACCGCGGCTCGACGAGGTGTCGCGTGCCGACGTCACGATTCTCGGTGTGCCGTTCGATTCCGGCGTCAGTTATCGGCCGGGCGCTCGGTTCGGTCCCGGTCACATCCGAGCATCCTCGAAGTTGCTTCGTCCCTACAACCCCGCGTTGAAGGTCTCCCCGTTCGCAGATCGTCAGGTCGCGGATTTCGGTGACATCGGGGTCAATCCGTTCGACATCACCGAAGCCCTTGCCACCGTCGAGTCCGCGGTGACCGGACTGCGACAGGACGGTTCGTCGGTGCTGACGATCGGCGGTGACCACACGATCGCGCTGCCGATCCTGCGTTCGCTCGCGCGTGACCACGGTCCGTTGGCGGTGCTGCATTTCGACGCGCACCTGGACACGTGGGACACGTATTTCGGGGCGCCGTTCACGCATGGGACCCCGTTCCGCCGGGCCAGCGAGGAAGGCTTGATCGACCTCGAGCGCTCACAGCACATCGGGATCCGAGGGCCGCTCTACAGCGAGCAGGATCTGGAGAACGACCGCATCCTCGGTTTTCAGGTCGTTCGGTCCGACGACTACGAAACCGACGGCGTCGCGAGCATCGTCGAACGCATGCGTGCTCGCCTGGACACCGGCCCGGTCTACGTGTCCGTGGACATCGACGTGCTCGATCCTGCACACGCGCCGGGGACGGGGACACCGGAGGCGGGCGGGCTCACGTCGCGCGAGTTGCTGAACACCCTGCGCGGACTGGTCGGAGTAGACGTGGTCGGTGCGGACATCGTCGAGGTGGCACCCGCATACGACCACGCCGAGATCACCGGAATCGCCGCTGCCCACGTCGCGTACGAGCTGTTGTCGGTCCTCGCGGCGAACGCGTGATCGGATCACCCGGACGGTCGGCCCGGGCTGCGTTGCCACCTCGACCAATACGATGACCAGGTGGCACACGATCGCGCGATCCCGACGAGCCAAGACCGACGACGCAGCGTCGCCGACCTCGCGGCCGAGGATGCCGGCGGGCTGTCCACGGAGTTGCTCGGGGATTTTCTGGAGGTCCTGACCTCTGCGGTGTCCGAGGGTCGCACGTTGTCGCGTCGACAGCTGCGGACTCTGCGCACCCACGGGGACACCGCGGCGCGGCAGGGCGTCGCCCTCCGGGCACTGCTCGATCTGTACCTGTCCTCCGCCTGGCGCCTGTGGCGGGAGCTTCCTGCGATCGTCGACGCCGACCGAGACCCACAGGCCGTCGTGACGGCCGGTGAGGTGATGCTGCACGCCGTCGACGACGCGGTCGCCGAGCTCGCCGAAGGATTCCAACTCGCCAGGCGAGTGCTGGTACGTGCGGAGGAGTCGGCCCGGCGTGAATTCGTCGACGACCTGCTGTCCGGTAGCGCGGACATCGCGGGAGTGATGGGCAGGGCGGAGACGTTCGGTCTGGATCTGACCGGGCCTCATGCGGTCGTGGTCGTCGCGGCCAGTACGCCGTTCACCGACGGTGGCCGGGTCATCACCGAGGTGGAACGCGCGGTGGAAGGAAGCAAAGCGGACTCGGAGGTTCTCGTCGCGAGCAAGGAAGGCCGCCTTGTCGTGGTGTTCGCTGCCCCGGATCACGCAGCGGTGGAGTACGTCGTCGACCGTGTTCGCGAGGCCACCGAGAGGGTCGATGTCTCGGGGACATGGACCCGGCGGATCGGAGTGGGGCGGACGGGGCCCAGCGTGGCCGGTGTCGTGTCGTCGTATCGTGAAGCAGTCGATTCGCTCGACCTCGGCGCGAAGCTGGGCCTGGGCACTGTGGTGGTGGATGCACGTGACCTGCTGGTGTACCGGGTGCTGTTGGACGACAAGGCCGCAATCACGGATCTGGTGCACACGGTTCTGACTCCGTTGCTGACTGCACGTGGCGGCGCAGGCCCCTTGCTCGACACGTTGTTCGCCTTCTTCGGAACAGGCGGAAATTCTGCCTCGACAGCCCGGGCGATGCATTTGTCCGTTCGTGCCGTGACCTACCGTCTGGCCCGAGTGGCCGAACTGACCGGCCACGACGTCGGCGATCCGGCCGAACGATTCACCCTGCAGACGGCCGTGTACGGCGCCAGATTGCTCGGGTGGCCGACGGGGAGCTGAGCTCCGGGTCACGTTTGAGCCGAGTCAGCGCCTCTTGTTGCCGGGATACGGCAACCGAAATCGGTCAAACATGTCCGCGTTCGGACGATGACTGCCGCAATCGATACAGGCACACTTGAGGAGTCGCGGTCGCAAGCGGCCGCCGAGAACCTTCTATCGACAAGGAGCACCGTTTCATGGCATCACTGATTCAGAAACTGCAGGTGTTCGCCCGTAGCCCTCAGGGTAAGAAGCTCATTGCGCAAGGGCGCGCTTTCGCCACCAAACCCGAGAACCAGGCCAAGCTGAAGAGCCTCGGATCTCGATTCACCAGTAAGGACACTCGCCGATGAACGTCCCCGTATGGGCGTGGGCGGCTTTCGCAGCCGTTGTCGTCATTCTGTTGGCCATCGACCTACTTGCCCACCGCGGCGCACACATCATCGGCTTCCGGGAAGCAGCTTGGTGGAGTGCGCTCTGGGTCGGCGTCGCTCTCATCTTCGGTGGCGTCGTGTTCGCCACTCTCGGTACCACGGCAGGCGTCGAATACACGACGGCCTGGTTGTTGGAGAAGAGTTTGTCGGTGGACAACCTCTTCGTCTTCGCGCTGATCTTCGGATACTTCAAGGTCCCCCGTGAGTACCAGCACCGCGTTCTGTTCTTCGGCGTCGTCGGCGCCCTCGTGTTCCGCGGAATCTTCCTCGCCGCGGGTGTCGCGATCGTCAGCAAGTTCACCGTCGTTCTGTTCGTCTTCGCCGCCATCCTGCTGTACAGCGCATGGAAGCTGATGAAGGACGAGGAGGACTCGTACGATCCGAGCCAGTCCATCGCAGTGAGGTTGCTGCGTAAGGTCATCCCGGTTCGCGACGAGTACGACGGCACGAAGTTCTTCGTCAAGGAAGCCGGCAAGCGCGTTGCCACCCCGCTGCTCGCCGTCGTCGTCGCCATCGAGGCAGCAGACCTCGTGTTCGCGGTCGACAGTGTGCCCGCTGTTCTCGCGGTCAGTGACGACCCGTTCATCGTGTACTCGTCCAACGCGTTCGCGATCCTCGGCCTGCGCGCCCTGTACTTCCTGCTCTCGGGTCTTCTCGAGAAGTTCCACTACCTGTCCAAGGGCCTCGCGATCATCCTCGGATTCATCGGCGTCAAGCTGGTTCTGCAGGCAAGCCACAAGGTGATCAGCACGTCGATCCCCGAGATCCCGTCCATGGTGAGCCTGGTGGTCATCATCGTGGTCCTCGCAGGTTCGATAATCCTGAGCCTGAAGAATCCGCCGAAGGAGTCGGCAGATTCAGCAGATTCGATCGAGGCGGACGATCCGGCCGGCCCCGCAGGCAGCACGTCGGCGAGCCTGACCAAGGATCGGTCGACGGACCTGAAGACCGAGTCCGACCTCGGTGGAGGGTCGGAACCGAAGTAGTCTTCCCCACATACGTACCCGGGGTGTTTCGACGCGAAGCACCCCGGGTACGTGCGTTTCATGACCAATTCGAATTCCTACACAGTTCCCGGATTGAGCACCGACCAGGGCGCGCGCGTCGCTGCACTGCTGCAGGACCGCCTCAACGCCTACAACGATCTCCATCTCACCCTCAAGCACATTCACTGGAATGTCGTGGGACCCAACTTCATCTCCGTGCACGAGATGCTCGACCCTCAGGTCGAAGCGGTTCGTGGGTTCGCCGACGACGTGGCGGAGCGTATTGCGACGCTGGGTTCAGCCGCACTCGGAACGCCCGGCACCATCGTCAAGGAGCGTTCGTGGGACGACTACTCGATCGGCCGCGCAACGGCCATCGAGCACCTCGGAGCCCTCGACTTGGTCTACGTAGGCGTCATCGGTGACACTCGGAAGGCCATTGCGGAGATCGGCGAGATCGATCCCGTCACCGAGGATCTGCTGATCGGGCAGAGCGGCCAGCTCGAGCTCTTCCACTGGTTCGTTCGTGCGCACCTGGAGAACTCCGGCGGTCAGCTCTCGACCGCGGGCGCGTCGAGCGAGACCGAAGCGGCGTCGAACGCCGGCTGATATCCCGCACACTTCACGCCGCAACGCCCCGACTTCGGTCGGGGCGTTGTCGTTTCTGTCACCCGAAACCGGCACCGATCACAAAAACGGGCCATCCGGTCGGGTCGCGTCGCCACGTGAAATACGAACTCCGGAGACGGTCGCCTGTGAAATGTTCGAAACATCCGTCCCGCCCGCATATTCGGCAGGAGTTCGGGTACTCACCTCCTGTTCGACGATCAACGAACGAAGGTCGGCGGTTGTCGCACGAGCGGCACCGAACTCGAAAGAAGGTAAGACAGTGATCGTCCTGGGAATCATCCTCGCGCTGATCGGCATTTTCGCCAAGATCAGCATTCTGACCACGATCGGCATCATCCTTGTCGTCGTCGGAGCAGTCCTGACCATTCTCGGTGCCACCGGCCGCGCAGTCGGTGGGCGCAAGACCTTCTATTGATTCTCACTCCCACTCACACGTGCGGGGCCCGAACCGAATCGGTTCGGGCCCCGTTCGTCTGTCTTCACAGCCCTTCGAGGGTGCGCGTCATGGCGTCGACGGTCTTGTCGCCGATACGTTCGAAGATCAGCTTGAACACCGGGTCCGACAGTTTCGCGAGTCCGTTGAACGTGATGGTTGCGACGTAGGTGATTCGAGTGGAGTCGTCGCCCGCGTCCTCGAACGCGATGTGGTCCACTGTCGTCGCCGTCTTGTTCCTACCTTCGAACTCGACGACGTCCTGCCTGTCCTCGACCAACCGGTACGTCAATTCGGTGCTGATCCCGGCGAGCTTGGATTCGTTGTGCCATTCGGTACCGACACCGATCGGTCCCGGTGTCGATCGGACACACCGTTGCGTGCCCGGGTCCCATGCTTCCGCGTGTGCGAAATCCCGAAGGTAGTCGACGACGACCTTGCGTGGGCGCCGGACGGTGAATGTGCGTTCCACGTGAACCATGGTGTTGTCCTCCAATGCCGAAAGCGTGACTTTCGGCTACCCACGCTCACGGCATCCCACACGCTGTGTCGGCAGGTTCAGCCGTGTGACGGTTGCCATCCCAGTTCGGGACCGAGAACCGCTGCCATGTCGGTCAGAATCTGCACGTAATCCGAGTGATCGAAGCTGAACGGTAGTGCGAACGCCACTTCGTCCACCTCGCGGAAGGCCGCGTTGTCGTACAACCGGTCGGCGATCTCACGCGAGGTTCCGACCAGGTCGGCTGCGAACATCATCCTCGCCGGCCCCTGCGGGGTTGCCGTGCGTGCCCGTCTGGACTCCGCGTACGCACGGTACTTCTCCACTTGGTCGGTGGACGCAGAATCGGTCGGGATCACCACGAGTCCTTGTGACACACGCGCCGCGCTCTTCTGCGGGTGATGCTCGCGGAACGTCGTGATGTGCGATTGCTGGATCTCGTCGAAGTTCTCCGACTCCTCGGCTTTCACCACACTGCTGACGAGCAGGTTCATTCCTGTCTCGCCTGCCCACCGAGCAGATCGAAGACTGGCGCCCCCGTACCACATTCGGTCCCGCAGGCCTGGCGAATGGGGTTGAACACGGTCGGAGAACTGCTCGATCCCGACCGTGCCACTCCAGTTCGACGCGGGCTGACCGGAAACCAGCGACAGAAGGCGGTTCACTCTGGCGTAGCTGAAATCCTCGACGTCGGCGGTGTCCGGATACAGCGCGTTCTTCACTCGGTCGAATTGCATGGGTGGTCCGACACTGACACCCGGGTTGATACGACCGCCGGAGAGCACGTCGACCGTCGCGAGGTCCTCGGCGAGTCGAAGCGGGTTCTCCCACCCGAGTGGAGTCACCGCCGTTCCCAGCTCGATTCTGCTGGTGCGCTGCGACGCCGCAGCCATGATCGCGATCGGGGACGAGATCCCGTACTGCAGGTGGCGGTGACGCAGCCACGCGCTGTCGAATCCCAGTTGCTCGCCGAGTTCGATGATCTGCAGTGTCGATTCGTGGCCGAGCGCGGGGTTGTGCTCGTCGAACAATCCGATCGTCAGAAATCCGAGTTTTCGCAGTTCGACCGAGCGTGCAGGCATGAGAAAAAGCCTACAACCGGATGACCTCACCTGTTTCCGCGGCGCGGCGTGCGGCGTCGAGCACCTCGAGAGTGTGGATGACCTCGGACGCAGGGACCGGTTGCGGGCCCTCGCCGCGCACAGCGGCGGCGAAGTCGCGGTAGTAGTTCTTGTAACTCCCCTGCGCGGACGGAACCTTCTCTGCACCCGCGTCCGTATGCAGTGTGCCCCAGCGCTCTTCGAGCTCGTAGCCGAACGTGTCCGGCTCGTCCACCGGGCGACGGCCGGCGAAGACGGCCTGCGCCTGGACGTCGGTTCCGTCGGAGTAGTAACTGCCGTCCGTTCCGTACACCCGAAGCTGGCGCGCCTGGAAGTGGTTGACCTTGGTGGCGGACAGGGTCGAGTGAACACCGCTCTCGTGGTCGAGATCGACGACGAACGCGCTGTCGGTTCGATCGTCGCCCTCGCCGGCCCAATCCATGCGCGCGTACACGCTGGTGGCGCGACCGAACAACCACAGCGCCTGATCGACCAGGTGGGCTCCCAGGTCTCGCAGCAGTCCACCGGTCGGTCCGAGTTCGAGCGTGGCGGGTTCGTCGAGATCGAACCTCGACTCCACTCGCCAGATCCGGCCGAGCTTGCCGCTGTCGATCACGCCGCGCAGAGTCAGGATGTCGGCGTCCCACCGCCGGTTCTGGAAAACACTGAGAAGTACTCCGGCGTCGGCCGCGGCATCCACGAGGTCCTGTCCGCCCCGGGGGTCGGGCGCAAAAGGTTTGTCGGCAATGACGTGCACACCGCGCGCGACGGCCTCGAGAACCAGCTCCCGACGCGTCTCGGGTGGGGTCGTGATGGTGACGGCGTCCACGCCCGCATCGATGAGTTCGGTCAGGCTGCCGTACACCGGCGTGCCCGGCGCATCGAGTTCGACCTGAGCCGCACGTTCGGGAGAACGCGTGACGATGCCGACGAGTTCGACCCCTTCTGCCGCTTGTACGAACGGCACGTGAAAGTACCGCCCCCCGACGCCGTATCCGACAACTCCCAGACGCATGAGATCTCCTTTTGTTAGGACAACCGTACACATTACGCGTCAGCGAAGTGCGTAACCACCGTCGGGATACAACGTGGAGCCTGTCGTGTACCCACTGGTGAGGAGGTAGACGACGGCATCGGCAACCTCGGATTCCACCCCGACCCGCCCCAGTGTGGTCGCGGACGCGAACTGTTCGAACGCGGGGATG
Source organism: Rhodococcus sp. 06-156-4 (assembly GCF_002259345.1). Classification (NCBI taxonomy): domain Bacteria; kingdom Bacillati; phylum Actinomycetota; class Actinomycetes; order Mycobacteriales; family Nocardiaceae; genus Rhodococcus; species Rhodococcus sp. 06-156-4. The sequence goes on from NZ_NPGB01000036.1 coordinate 241,233, forward strand.
CGGACGTCGTCGGGTCTGCTCCGCCACAGATGTCCGTCGATCGTTCCCGGCGACACCGAGTTCACTCGAATGGGCGCGAGCTCTACCGCCAATCCCCTACCGAGGCCGTGGCAGCATTGGCCGCGACGTACGCAGGAGCCGCTCCCGGTGGCCTGACACTGGCAGCACCGGCCATCAACACTATCGATGCGTCACTGGTCAGCGTGTTCACCGCAGCTTTGACCACGCGGTACTGACCCCAGAATTTGGATTCGAACGCCGACGCCGCGTCCGCTTCCGACAGCTCGCGAAGCGAACCCGTCACATAGGTCGCGGCAGTGGTGAACAAACCGTGCACCGAGTCGAGCTCGGCGAAGAAGTCCTCCACCGATGCGGGTGACGACGTGTCGACCACTTGCCACCTCGCGCGTTCGCCCAGTGCGTCCGCCGCCTTCTCGAGGGTCGACGATGTACGGCCGCCGAGGACGACCGATCCGCCTGCCCCGACGACTTTCTCGGCCACCGCATAGCCGATTCCGGTTGCGCCACCGATCAACACGACCGTTCTACCCGCCAGGTCACTCACGTCGCCATCTCTCCTCGTGTTCTTCGACTGCACCGAACCTGTTTTCGACACAGCACGATCGGAGGTCTAACAGAGCAGGCGATCGAAGGGGAGGGCTGAACTCGAGTTGATTTTTATGTCTGGGCCTTGCGACGGTTGTTCCAGGCGATATCTACTCTGCGGTCCCAAAGTATGTGTTTCAATCGACTCGCGGTATCGATCGGAGGGGTGGAACACGATGACCAGTGCGCTGACATCGTCCGAGGTGCACTACGAGTGGGCCGTCGACGCGATGGAATCACTCGCCGTCAAGGGCATCGTCAAGGTCGTGATCGCGTTCGCGACACTTGCCATGGCAGTTGTGGTCACGCTGGAAATGGTGTTCGGCTACGGCGCAACGACACCCATCCCCTCCGCAGTCCAGTGGATATCGATGATGACGGCCTATGCGATGGGGCTGTTCTGGCTGTTCGGCCCGTGGCCAACGCTGAACCAGGCATTCGCGTTCGTGACGATTGCCAACATCGCCATCTTCTCCGCGACGATCGTTGCCGACTTTCCGCCGGAGATCACCCTCGGAAAGACAGCGTTCTTCATCGAGATTGGGATGTTCGTCGGATTCTTCTTCGAGAAGTGGATGCTCGCCGCGCACATTCTGTTGTGCGTTGCCGCCACCACCTTCATCGCCGTGTACGTCGTCGCCTACAAGGACGTGGCGGTCTTGATGTCCTTTGTCGTCTGGTCTCCCGTGGTGGTCTCCATCGGCGGCTTCGTACTTCTACTGCACTTCGCAGCGCGATCGATGCGGCTCGAATTCGAGTGAGCCCACCAGCTCAGTCGAGCGCCGCGACCAACGCAGGCAGGCCGAGTGCCGCCGTCGTGCGTAGGCGGTGGTCGGCCATGTCGGAAATCTCGGTTTCCACCGGATTGATCTCGACGACGACGGCACCCGTGCTGCGAGCCATCGCTGGCAGGCCGGCGAACGGAAACACGACACCGGACGTGCCGACGACGAGCACGAGGTCCGCGTGTTCCACCGCGGAGACCGCTGCCGTCCACTGATCCTGAGGGAGCGGTTCTCCGAACCAGACCGCCCCCGGCCTCATCGGCCCGCCGCAGAACGGGCACTCGGGAGGTACGACGCGTTCGATCTCCTCGTCGACCACGTCCGCTTCCGGCTGCGAGTGCACTCCACACTCCGAGCACCGGGGATCGAACAGACTTCCGTGTACGTGAGCGATCACGTGCGAGCCCGCTCGCTCGTGCAGGTCGTCCACGTTCTGCGTGGCAATGTCGAGATGTGTGCGTTGTTGCCATTCCGCCAGGGCCAGGTGCCCCGCATTGGGCGCGGACCGCCGGACCAGTTCGGCCCGCCAGCGGTACCACCCCCACACGAGGTCGCTGTCACGCGCCCAGCCCTCGGGGCTGGCGAGATCGGCGGGATCGAACTGCGACCACAGGCCGGTGTGGGCGTCACGGAACGTCGCGATTCCCGACTCCGCCGACATTCCTGCGCCCGTCAGAACAGCGACACGGGTTGCCGTGCGCGCGAGATCGATCACTGCACCGGAAAGCTCCGCGTTCACGCGAGCCAGTCTCGCACGAGATCAGGACTGGAACCGACGTGCGTGCTCCTCGACGCGTGCGCGGTGATCGGCCCAGAACGCAGTTTCGTCCGACGGCATGTTCTCGTTGCCGAGCGTGAGGCCGACCGATCCGTCGATCAACTCTCGAAGGATGTCGGCGTGCCCCGCATGTCGGTCCATGTCCGCGATGACGTGTACGACGATGCGGTGCAAGGTCACGGTGGCCCGTTCACGAGGCCAATGCGGGACCACGCCGGTGGCGTCGAGCGGAAGCTCGGCGATGGTGCGGTCCGAGTGTTCCCAGATCTGTCGGTACAGCCCGACGATGTACTCCGTGGATTCGTCGGCCTTGGCCCACAGGTCTGCGTGCGGGTCCTCGCCCTCCTCTGCCCACGGCACCGCTTCGTGGAAGGGCCGGTCGAACGTCCAGCCGAAGTATCCGAGTTCGACGACGGTGAGATGCTTGATCAGACCGAGCAGGTTGGTGCCGGTGGGTGTCATCGGACGACGCATGTCGTACTCGGACAAGCCGTCCAGTTTCCAGAGGAGTGCAGTGCGTCCTGCCTGCAGGTACCTCTGCAGATCTTCCTTGGCCGATTCCATCATGCTTCACAGCCTCGCAGACCCGTCCGACACGTGCAGCTCGTCGGGTTTCATTACCGTTTCGAGACCCGGAGACCCGAAACGGACACTACGGACTCCATCGAATTTCGTTGGGGGCCAGGACATCACCAGGAGATTCGAGGCGTCTCGTTATGTAATCGTGATGTTTGTTACGAATTCGTTATTGTTCGTGCATCCCTACGGATACCTTGTTCCGTCACGATGATTGCAGCGAACAACTATCGACTCGGGAGGAACAGATGACGCACGTTCTGCTCGACCAGGAGACCGAGGTACAGAGCTCGGCGTCGGCATCGACACTGGTCGTATCCGGTGACATCGATCTGATCACCGCACCGTCCTTCGCTCGTCGTCTGAGCGAGGCCCTCGAGCAGAATCCACACGTCGAGCTGGACATGTCCGGTGTCACGTTCTTCAGCAGCGCAGGCGTCGACGTCCTCGCGTCGGTCGACACGGCTGGGGGCCGGACGCTGACGATCACCTCCTGCCCCCTCGCGGTCGGGCGAACGCTGGACGTGCTCGGATGGCCGTCTCATCTTCGTCTCCTCGCGAGCGCATCACACGCGTGATCCTTTCGCCCCACACGAGAACAGCAGGTACACGGTGAGCTCCCCTCGGTTCGCTCCTGGCGACGTGATCCCGGTCGAGCTCGACCCGGGGCACACCACCTCTCGCTCGACGGGGGTTCTCGTAGACGCAGTCGTGATCGACCACGTCGCGTTCTCGCGCAATCCGGCATCGGTTCTCAGCACCGTCGAATCGGCGCGTGCGCAAGCGCGGCCGGTCGCGCTCGACGGTGTCGGCACGGGACCGGAGTCACTTGCCCTGCTTCCGCTGATCGAGCCGGATGTCATCATCCTCGCGCCCGAGATGACCGGTAGCGCGACCGACGTCGCCGCGGCCAGAGCACTGCACGTCCTTGCTGCCCAGGCCGAGCGCACCGGAGCTGTCGTGGTGGCACGGGGCGTGGATTCCGATCGAGACCGGGACAGAGCACTGGCGCTCGGAGCCACGTTCGGCCTGGGCGATCTCTTCCGTGCCGACGGTGGCGACGTGCGCCCGGACGCGGTGACACCACCTACGTGGAACACCCCGTCCAGCGATCACACGTCCGCGTTCGTCATCGCGTCGACCGACCAGACGACGACGGTCAGCACGAAGAAACTGCTCGTGCAGATGAGCATGCACATCGAGGCACAGGCTTCCGACGCAGGTCCGGACACATTGGTGCTGGGGACATTTCAGCATTCCCGGCACTTCACTGCGCGCACGCGGCGCAGATGGCGCACCCTCGCGGGCCGGACCGCGTACACCGGCGTCTACGGCATCGGCCTCGGAGAGCTGGCAGTGCCCGGCATCGTCGGGTCGTCTCTCGACGCCTCGGACGACCTGGTCGACGAATGGAATGTCGTGGTGCTCGGGCAGTTCTTCTGCTGCGTACTGTCGGCCCGGGACCTGCACCGAGGCGAGGACGATCCGGACCGCGAGTTCGAGTACGCCATCACGCACGACCGGGCGACGGTCGTGCGATGCGCTCGGACCGTGTTGTCACGGTCCGAGCCCCGCTGACTCTCGTGGTTCGGCCGACCGGTCAGGATCCGATCGGTTGACCGAAGAGTCCGGCAACCAGATCGCCGACGACGTCCTGCCACACCGGCCAGGTCCGTGAGTCCAGAGCCATCGAGCCGACGTCGGTGGTGCGGCAGCCCGGCTCGGCCGGCACTCCGGCGAACCGGTCGCGCAGCCACAGCAGCGCACTCGGCGCAGCAACCACTTCGAGGGTGAGGTGTTCGCTGAAGTGGTCACGCGTGTAGGTGACGCTCGCGTTCGGGTCGGCGCAGTACGTGTCGACGAGCGTGTTCACCGGCCCGACGGGTACCAGCCAGTCCGGGTTGGATTGGTACATGTACATGGGGAATCGGGGGACGGATTTGCCCATCTGTAGCTTGGCGAGCGCGCTCTGCGCTACCGGCTCGCGAAGCGGATCGCCGGGAGTGTCGAACAGCCCTTTGAGGTTCACGAACGGTGCGATGGCCGAGTTCCATCCGATGCACAGGTTCTGCTTCGCGCCGAACATCGCTTTGCCCAAGGGGTTGAGCTTCTGGTCGATGAACTGCGCGAGCTCGGGATCCTCACGGGAGACTCCGATGATGCCGGATGCCACGATTCCTGCACCGAGCGCATTGTTCGAGTTGTCGACGAGCGCACCCACATCGGCCACGATTCCGCCTTCGGCGGCCCCGACGATGTTCAGGTCGGGGGCGTAGCTTTCGTGCAGCTCGGCGGCATGACCTGTCGCGATGGATCCGCCGGAGTACCCCATCATTCCGACCTTCGTCGCGCGTCCGTCCAGCCCGAGCGGGTCGAAGTTCTCGGCGGCACGGATTCCGTCGAGTGTGATCCGCCCGGCGAGTGGGCCTGCCGCGAAGGCCGAGTTCGGCCCTTGGTGGTCGGGCACCACGACGGCCCAGCCCTGGGCCAGGGCGGCCTGGATCTCGAGGAACTGCGCTCCCCCGGTGATCGCTCCGGTCAGCGGCCAGGGAATGGAGCCTTGCTGCAGCACGTACGACGACGCACAGTAGGCACCCAGTGAGTCCTCGGCGATCTGGAAGGACAGCAGTGGCCTGCCCGGAACGTATCCACGGGGCTTGAGCACGGTGGCCACCGCCGGGATCGCTTCGTCGCGACTGTCGTTGGACCGGTACGACAGTTGCCAGGCGTCGACGTTGACCGGGAGGACACCGAGGTTGGCCACGTTCACCGGCCGAGACGCAATGATCTGGCCGGGATCGGCAGCGGAGACGATCGACTGCTCCGGCGAGTAGAACCCCGTGTCGAACTCCGGAATCGCCGGGAACGCCGGCTGCGCTACCACTGGCGGCGCGGTGGCGGTCACCGCGACGGCGACGCTCGCAGCCGCAACCACACCGAGAACCACTCTTCGAACGGACATTCAGCCTCCCCGAAAAACAAGTTAGATGTATTTGTCTAACTTCGACTCCGTGGAGACTAGATCAGAAGTGATGTGGATTACAACCACCTGATCCCGTGGCCGCTCGCAGGCTCGGCTCTTGCCCTAGTGCAGGAGCAGCGAGTCGAGGAACCCGACCATGATGTTAGTGAGGTCCTCGACATCGGGTCGCGGATCCGCCGTGCTCCATTGCTGCACGAGCGCGATGAGGGCCCCGATGAACGCCGTCGACGCCATCTCGTAACCGCCCGGCGGCACGTAATCCTCACCCACCGCCGACCGGACGGTCAGCGCGAAGAACTCGCGCCACACCGCGCGCTCGGCCAACCGATGCTCGTCCATGCGACGACTGACGCCGACACTGTCCACGAACGAGATACGGGCCCTGCGTGGATCTTTGCCGATCGACTCGACGTACGCCCCCATCGCCGCCGTAGCAAGCTCGTGCGTGTCGGAGGTCGTACACCGCGCGACCGCCTGCGTCGTTGCTGCCTTGGCGTCCGCCTGGATCGAGTCGTACAGCGCGATGAGCGCGTCCTCTCGGCTCGCGAACTCGTCGTAGAACTGCCTGCGCGCCAACCCGGCCGAACGACACAGGTCCGCAACGGAACTAGCTGTGTATCCCTTCTCGGAGAACACGTCGAGCGCGGCGGCGAGAAACTGCGACCGCCTCCGGGAACGACGATCCTCGACGGCGATGCCGCCATAGGTTCGATTGTCGCCGTCCGCGGTGCTCACCGGACGAGTTTAGCCGTGACGGCGGCGTTCCAACCGGACGACGACGGCCTTGGACACCGGAGTGTTGGATTTGCGCGCGACGTGGTCGAGAGGAATCAACGGGTTGGTCTCCGGGTAGTACGCTGCCGCGTTTCCGCGAGGCGTGGAGTAGGCGACGATTCTGAACCGGTCGGCACGACGCTCGGTGACGGTGCCGTCGGGAAGTGGCCACTCGGAGACGAGGTCCACCACCTCCCCGTCGACGAATCCCATCGACGCGATGTCGTCGGGATGGACGAACACCACCCTTCTGCCACCTTTCACGCCGCGATAGCGATCGTCGAGGCCGTAGATGGTGGTGTTGTACTGGTCGTGGCTCCGCATGGTCTGCAGCATCAGCCGCCCCTCGGGGACCGGCAACCACGTCAACTCGTTGACCGCGAAGTTGGCCTTGCCGGTGGAGGTGTGGAAGGTACGACTGTCGCGGGGAGGATGCGGAAGCCCGAACCCTTCCTTCTGCCGGACCTTGCGATTGAAGTCCTCGAACCCGGGGACGACCCGCGAAATGGAGTCCCGAATCCAGTCGTAGTCGTCACGGAAGCTCCCCCACGGCACCGAATGCCCCGGCCCGAAGAGCTTTTCGGCGATTCCGCACACAATGGACACCTCGGATCGCATGAATGCGCTCGACGGCCGAAGGCCACCGCGCGAGGCATGCACCATCGACATCGAGTCCTCGACGGTCACGAACTGCTTGCCCGACGCCTGCACGTCGCGGTCGGTCCGTCCGAGCGACGGCAGGATCAGAGCGCTTCGTCCGTGGACCAGATGGCTGCGGTTCAGCTTGGTCGAGACCTGAACGGTCAGGGAGCAGTTGCGGAGCGCCGCTTCGGTGACGGCGGTGTCCGGTGTCGCCGAGACGAAGTTGCCGCCCATGCCCATGAAGAAGGTGCCGCGGCCGTCGCGCATCGCTCGGATCGAGTCGACGGCGTCGAGTCCATGGTCGCGGGGAGAGTGGATGCCGAACTCGTCGTCGAGTGCCGCGAGAAACGACTCGGGCATCTTTTCCCAGATGCCCATGGTGCGATCACCCTGGACGTTCGAATGTCCACGCACGGGGCAGACACCGGCCCCTGGCTTTCCGATCATCCCCCGCAGCAACAGCAGGTTCACTGCTTCCTCGATGGTCGCGACGCCGTGGGTCTGCTGCGTCAGCCCCATCGCCCAGCAGACGATCGTCTTCTCCGAGTGGACGAGAGCCTCCGCGGTGTCGCGGATCTCGCGCATCGACAGCCCGGTGGCCTCCAGCACGACGTCCATGTCCACACCGCGGATATGGTCGATCCAGTCGTCGAATCCCGCCGTGTAGGTCTCGACGAAGGCCCGGTCGATCACGGTGCCCGGCGCCTCGTCGTCTGCGTCGACGAGCATCTTTCCCAGGCCCTGAAACAGCGCCATGTCCCCGCCCAGCCGGATCTGCAGGTACTCGTCGGCGATGGCGACGCCGTCCCCGACGACACCGCCGACCTTCTGCGGATCCTTGAACCGCCTCAGCCCGGCCTCGACCAACGGATTGATCGCGATGACCTTCGCTCCGTTGCTTTTTGCCTTCTCCAGGGTGGACAGCATGCGGGGATGGTTCGTGCCGGGATTCTGGCCTGCGATGAGGATGAGGTCGGCGTTCTCGATGTCCGGAACCGACACCGAGCCTTTGCCGATTCCGATCGATGCGCTGAGCGCACTCCCCGAGGATTCGTGGCACATGTTGGAGCAGTCCGGCATGTTGTTGGTACCGAAGGACCTGATCAGTAGCTGGTACAGGAAGGCAGCCTCGTTCGACGTGCGTCCGGAGGTGTAGAAGATCGCCTGTTCCGGGGTGGCGAGTTGCCTGAGCTCGTCGGCGATCATGCGCTCGGCGCTGTCCCAGTCGATCTCCTCGTAGTGGGTCGCTCCCGGCCGCAGCACCATCGGGTGCGTGATGCGACCTTGCTGGCCGAGCCAGTACTCGGTCCGCCCGAGCAGGTCGTCGATCGAGTGCGTCGCGAAGAAGTCCGGTCCGACCGTTCTCCTGGTCGCTTCTTCGGCGACCGCTTTCGCGCCGTTCTCGCAGAACTCGGCGTGCTTGCGGTGTCCGGGAGTCTCCGGCCATGCGCACCCCGGGCAATCGAAACCCTTGCGCTGATTGAGTTTTGCCAGCGAATACGCGGTGCGGCCGGGGCCCATCTGCTCGACGCCTCGCTGCAGGGACACGAGCACGGCCGGAACGCCCGCTGCGTAGGACTTGGCTTCGGTGACGACGATGGACTTCTCGTCGTACTCGTACTCGTGGGCTGACACTCTACGACGGTGCACCATCGCGACCGCACACGTCCAAGACGTGGCTCCTACCGAGCGATAGGCGACGCCGATGAAGCCCGGTCGAGCCCGCGAGCGGTGTTCTCCAACGCCCGGATCAAGCTGGATCCCTGACTGTCCCTGGCCGTCACCAGTCCGATGACCGGCGCGTCCAGCGCGCTCGTCAACGGGGTACACCGAAGCCCCGGTGGTTCTCCGAACACCTGACGCCACACGCGCGGAACGACGGACGCCCACTGCCCGGTCTTCACGTGCGCGTACAGCGAGGCGATGGAGTCGGTCTCGATCTGCGGCGTACTGGCGGCACCGTCGTAGGCGAAGAACTCGTCGAGGATTCTGCGTCCACGCATCATCGACGGCAGCGTGCACATCGGAAACTGTGCGGCGTCGCGCCAGGTGACACCGTCCTCCCGAAACGGACCGAAGTCGGCCGCGGTCAACAGGTCGTAGTACTCGCGGTAGAGGGGAAAGGTCCGGTACCGTTCGTGGACATCGTCGTCCAGGTAGGTGATACCCCCGTCGAGCTCGAAACGGTCGATGCGGCCGGTGATCTCGTCGGACGGGAGATCCTCCGACAGTGAGACGGTCACCAACGGATGGTGCAGACACAGTGGTCCGGTCAGGTCGGCCACTGTCGCCGACGCCGTGGGCACCACGCCCAGACGTACCGCGCCGGTGACGCCGGACCGCAGAGTTGCCGCTTCCTCCTGAAGGGACTTCTGGTCGGCGACGATACGGCGCGCCCACCGGACGATCTGTTCACCCTCGGGGGTGAGTCCCTCGAACTTGTGGCCCCGGACGATCAGCGGAAGGTCGAGCTCGACTTCGAGCTTCCGGATCGCTTCGGACAGCGCCGGTTGCGAGACGTGGCATGCCTGAGCCGCGCGTGTGAAGTGACGTTCACGCGACAGCGCCACGAGGTATTCGAGTTGCCGGAAGAGCACGCCGTCACCCCCGTTCGGCGGGACCGGTCGTCCCTCGGACCACCAGGCGCGGCCGGAGAACGCTCGACGACACCTCGGTGCGGTCGTCGTCGAGGCGTGAGGTTGCTGCGCTGATCGCGCGGCGCGCCTGCTCCTTGGGTTCCTGACTGACGGTGGTCAGGTCGATGTGGGCCATTCTCGCCAGCGTGCTGTCGTCGTACCCGGTCACCGAGATGTCGCCGGGAACGGAGACTCCTCGTCTCTGCAGCGCGTCGAGCAGGCCGACTGCACTGCGGTCGTTGGCAGCGACGATCGCGGTGGGAGGCTCGATGTCTCCGTCGAGGAACGCGTCGACGGCGGCGGGCGCGTAGTTCTCGGTGAAGTCGCCCTCGACAACGGCCATGTGTTCGTCCAGCCCGTGACGGTGCATCGCGCGGCGGTAGCCGGCCTGGCGGTCCTTGCCGATCGACCCGTACCCACTGAAATGCGCAATTCTGTTGTGCCCCAGCGACACCAGGTGATCGACGACGTCGCTCATTCCCCGCGAGTCCCCCGCCCGCACGGCGTCGACTCCGCCGATTCGTCGACCCACCGCGACGATCGGCACCCGCCCTGCCCACGCTCTGAGGTCGACATCCGACGCGGCGGGCCCGAGCAGAACCACTGCCTCACAGCGGAAGTCGAGGAGTGTCTCCATGACGGCGGCTTCGGCATGCGTCGGCGTGACGGCACCGAGCACCACCTCGTACCCGACCTTGTCCGCCTCGGCCACCATGTGCTCGACCATCTCCGCGTGGAACGCATTCCTGATGTCGGTCATGACGCCGATGAGGTGTGTGCGCCGGAGGGACAGCAGAGCTGCGGTTCGATTCGGTCGGTAGTCCATCTCCTCCGCAACGGCGAGGACCCGGGCCTTCGTCTCCGCGCTGGGACCCGGAACTCCACGAAAGATCATGGACACCAGGGCCTTGGACACCCCTACCTTGTCGGCGATGTCCTGCATGGTCACCGATCTTCCGGCGTTCATGTCTTCTCGTCTCCGTTCCCGCCCGTGAGAGCGTGTCGAACTGCGGCAACGCCGTCCTTGACATCCGCGCGATCGGTGACCCATAGTATCCCTACTAGACCGGTCAAATAGACCGAACTAATTCCGCGACACTCCGAAAGAAAGCAGCACGTTCATGACAGAGAACTCGCTCGGTGTAGCCGTCATCGGTGGCGGTATGGCCGGACGCGCCCATGCCGCCGGGTACCGGATGGCGTCGACGCTGTTCGGCACCGACCGCCCGGATGTACGTTTGGTGGCCATCGCGGACACCAACAAGGGTGTCGCGGACGATACCGCCAAGCGGTACGGCTACGAGCGCGCCGAGTACAGCTGGCAGGCGATCGCCGAGGCACAGGACATCGATGTCGTGTCCGTCGTCGTCGCCAATCACCTGCACCGTGAGATCGTCGAGGGCCTGCTCGCTGCAGGCAAGAACGTGCTGTGCGAGAAGCCGCTGGCAGGGTCGCTGGCCGATGCGGAGTCGATGGTCGCCGCGGCCGCGGCATCGAGCGGTATCACCTCGGTGGGCTACACCTACCGCCGGTCCCCGGCCGTGCAGGCCATCGCCGACGAGCTCGCCGCCGGTCGCCTCGGTGAGATCGTGCACTTCGACGGCCGCTACCGCGCCGATTACTCCCTCGATCCGACGGGGCCGATCACCTGGCGGTACCGCGGTGGGCAGGGAACCGGTGCACTCGCCGATGTCGGCAGTCATCTGATCGATCTCGCCGAGTACGTCGCCGGACCGATCGTCGAGGTCCGCGGGGCGCAGTTCTCCACCGTCGTCACCGAACGCCCCGTCCCGGTCGGGGTCACCTACGGTCACACCAAAGCCGAAACCACCGGGGAGACGGCGCCGGTGGAGAACGAGGATATCGCCACCTTCACCGCGCAGTTCGCCGGCGGATTCGTCGGAACCTTCTCCGCCTCGCGGGTCTCGCACGCCAATCCCGACGGTCTGTCCTTCGATGTGTTCGGCACGCGCGGGTCGGCGTCGTGGGCGCTCGAGCGAGCCGCGGAGTTCCACATCTCCACCACCGACATCGACGAGACGGTCAATGGCCGCCGTCAGGTCATCATCGGACCCCAGCACCCCTACATCCAGGGCGGGCTGCCGATGGACGCCGGCGGCGTCGGGCACGGCAAAGCCGAATTCTTCGCCTACCAGGCACGGGCATTCCTCGACCAGGTCGCCGGACTGACCGGCCTGCCCCCGCTCCCGGACTTCGCGCACGGACTGCGCGGCATGCAGATCGTCGCCGCCATCGCCGAATCCGCTGCCGCGAACGGCACCGCAGTCAAGATCTGACCCACCCTCTACTTGCAAGGAAGCTCACGATGAAACTCGGCGTCTACAACGCGATCCTGCACGACAAGTCCCTGCCCGACGCCATCGCGACGGTGGCCTCACTCGGTCTCGAAGGCATCGAGATCAACTCCGGTGGATTCCTGCCACCGGTGCACATTCCGGTCGACGACCTGCTCGCCGGCACCATCAGCCCAGCCGACTACCTCGCGGTGTTCGAGGGCACGGGCGTCTCGATCGCCGGCCTGAACTGCAACGGCAACCCACTGCACCCCGACCCGGAGGTCGGCCCCGAGGACGCCGAGGACCTGCGCAAGTCCATCCGTGTCGCCGGTCTGCTCGGCATCGACCGGGTGGTGACGATGTCCGGTCTGCCCGCAGCCCACGAGGGTGGGACGTGGCCGGCATGGCATGTCAACACCTGGGATTCGGGATACCTCGACTCCTCCGATTACCAGTGGGATCAGGTCGCGGTGCCGTTCTGGAAAGAGATCGACGCTCTCGCCCGTGAGCACTCAGTCAAGGTCGCCATCGAGATGCACCCGCAGAACCTGGTGTTCAACCCACCGACGCTCAAGCGCCTCGTCGACAAAGGCGGCCTGAGCAACGTCGGCGCCGAAATGGACCCCTCGCACCTGTTCTGGCAGGGCATCGACCCGGTCAAAGCCATCGAATGGCTCGGCCCCCTGGTCTTCCACGCCGCAGCCAAGGACACCCGAATCAACCCCGACTGCGAGATCTACGGAGTCCTCGACGACCGATTCACCCGCGCACCGCAGGACGGACCCCGCACCAGCCTCGGCGGCAAGCACTTCGTCAATGTCTGGCCGCAGGACTCCGCGTGGGACTTCGTCGCCGTCGGCAACGGACACGACGTCGACTTCTGGACCCGGTTCCTGCGCGCCCTGCACTCCGTGGACCCCGACATCGCCGTGAACATCGAACACGAGGACACCGCCTACGGCCCCCTCGAAGGGCTACAGATCGCCGTCGACACCCTCAACAAAGCCAAAGCGAACCTGTAGCTTTCTCACCGCATTACAACGCCGGCGCTGGACATCACCTCGGTGGTGTCCAGCGTTCGTGGTCACCAGGCCAACCACGGTTCGCCATCGATCAGCAAGATGCCGACCTCCTCGGCACTCCGACGCTCGGTCGTGAACAACGCGTTCAGCAGCTCCGATTCGGACTCGCCGGTCCGCGCGGCCCAGCGCCGTGCACGGTTCAGTGCCCTGGACGCCGTCACCGAGACCGAGGCACCGTCGCAGTCGACGGTCACCCTGCCTGCCAGTCCGGGTCCGATGCATCCGGTCAGGGCACCCCACGTCGCCGACGAGAACTGCACAGGGCCTCGAACGTGCACGACGAATCGGCAGCGAAGCCGCACGGATCGCTCGGGGGTCCCGACGCGCACACGTGAATCATCCAGTGCCAACGCGTCGTACACTGCGGGAGCACCTTCTCCCGTCAGCCACACCGCGCAGTCGACGCCACGCACGATGCCGGCGACAGTGACCATCACCGATGCCGGTGATGCCTCCGCCACGTCGAGGATCACCGCAGCGTCCGGGATCCGATAGGCCAGCCCATGTCGTCGGGCGCTGGGATCGGTGATCAACGGTGCGAGAGCCACGGCCTCGGTGTTCTTCTCGTCGGTCCGGTCCGTGACGTCTCGCCCCGCCCAGTCCGGCCCGTCGTGCCACGCAACTGCCTGGGGATCGTGGGCGAACACTGCTCCTGCCATGAACGCACGATTGGCGAATTCCCAGTCCTCGCCGCCGTACCGGACGAAGGTCTCGTCGAAGCCGCCGATCTCCTCGAACAGTTCACGGCTGCAGGTCAACACTGCACTGATGACGAATTTGTATCCGTCCCAACCCGGTCGGAGAAGGTTGCCCGTCCGGCCGTAAGCGCTGGACAACCAATCTGGTTCGCCGAGTTCCCGTGGAGTACGAAGCCAGTCCGACAGTTCCGATACGTTCACATCGCTCAGATCGGCGTGTCCTCGCCGCCCGACGACGACCGTGTCCGGAGCCACTGCAGGCAGAGCCACAGCGGTCTCGAGGTACCCGGGCGTCGGGACGGTGTCGGCGTCGAGAAAACACAGAACCTCGCCCGTCCCCGCACGCGCACCGAGGTTGCGGGCCGCGGCGGCCCGAAACCCCTTGTCCTCCTGGCGCACCACCGTCACCGCCAGCCTGTCGCGCCAGTCGTCGACGACAGGCGGCGTCGGTGAACCGTCGTCGGCGATGACCACCTGCATCCTGTCGGACGGGTAGCGCTGCTGAGCCAGGGCTTCGAGTACGAGCGACAATTGGTGCGGCTGATCGTAATACGGGACCACGACGGTGACGCTCGGCAACTCCACCATGTCCGGCGTCAGATCCCAGCGATTGTCCGGCACGACGTACCGACCCTGGATCTCGAGAGCCCGCGTCATCCGCGCCAGCCCGTCAGAATCGAGTCGTACTCCCGGGCCACATCGTTCGGAGTGGGCCGCGGCACCACGTGCGGTTCGATCCAGGTCGACGACGGATGGCGAACCGCCTCGGCGATCGCGTCCCGCAACGAATCCTCGTCGTCTCCGTGCACACGAACCACACCGGGCGATCGCTTGTCCAGTTCCTCGGTGTACGCGTTGCGAGGGACGAGTGGGCGGCGTCTCGCTGCAATCCACGTGTTGATCGACCCCGACGCCGACAGGTGCCGATGGAAGGCGACAGGAACGGTCGCAGCCGCCAAGCGTCGATACATATCGAGTTCCGGGAGGAATCCGGTGATCTCGCAGGGCCTTCCGGCTTCGGCTGCCGTGCACCGCAACTGATCGATCAGATCCTCGTGCCCTGGCGACGCAGTCCCCAACGCGACGAAACCCACGGACCGCGGTAAGTCGGCCATCGCCCGGAGCGTCTCGATGTGCCCCTTCCCCGGATACAGGAAACCCAGCACGGCAACACGCGCACCCGACGATCCGCCCTCCATCCCTTCAGGCCCTGCAGGCTCCGCTCTCGGCCTCGGCATCATCAGCGGAATCACCTGTGGATCGACGGACGCGTCGGTGAACTCTCGGAGCAGCGATGCCTCGTGGTCGCTCGACACGATCACCCCGGCCGCCTGGTCGATCACTGTCCGGTAGAACCGAACTCGCGTCTCGAACCCCGATCCGTCGGACGGTTGTGGCACGTCGTGCACGGTCACCGAGTGCCGCGCGGGCAGCCTGGCGCACAGTGCCGCGTAGTTGGGCGCTGCTGATACACGGTCGCCGAAGAGTCGGTCGGTGACATGCAGGTGTACGAGTGAGCACTCCCCGATCCAGGCAGGGAGTTCGGACTCCGGTCCGTCCAGGCGCACTGCCCGGTGCGTCGGTTCCCCCAACTCTCGTGCAACGGACGCGCCGTACTCGACGACGCCGTGTGCCGGTGGCCCTACCAGGACATGGCCGATCTGGGGCATCATGCAGCCATGTCCAGAATGTCGAGGAGATCGGCGTAGCGCTGAATTGCCGCGTCGACGAACGGCGGATTGTCTCGATACCACTGCAACTGAACCCGTCGGATCTCGTCCTGGGACACGGACGATCCGTCGACGAGCCATGACGGCCTGGGCCGAGCCTGCAGGTCGAGAGCTCGTACGACGCGCTCGTCGAGCGGAGAGACGATGTTGCCCAACAATTCTCGATCGGGCTCGGCGGGCGGGCCACAACCCAGCGCGTCGAGAATGCGGGATCCGAGCGCCGTCAACACCGAGTTTCCCGGGTGGTTGACGGTGTTCGCGGCGCCGGCGCCCGCTGGAAGCAGAAGATCGGACACACCGACGTCGCACTGGGCGCGTTCGCGCCGGGCGAGTTCCGCGATGCTCCACGCTGCGACGTCTGTCACCTGACGAGCACTCAGCGGGACGTCCCACCCGGCCGAGTCACCGTCGCGGGCGGCGATCACCGTCCTGAGGTCGTGGTAGGGAACGCCTGCGGGCGTCGCGGACGGGGCGCTGGGGTGCCGCACGATAACCTGGAACGGATACAACCCGCTGTATCGCAGGACCGGCCACACGATCTTCTCCGCTCGAGTCGATCGGAGTGCGT
Source organism: Rhodococcus sp. 06-156-4 (assembly GCF_002259345.1). NCBI lineage: Bacteria > Bacillati > Actinomycetota > Actinomycetes > Mycobacteriales > Nocardiaceae > Rhodococcus > Rhodococcus sp. 06-156-4. Next base: position 257,388 of record NZ_NPGB01000036.1, read on the forward strand.
CCACGTCGTCCGTCCCGATCGGTAACCCGCGGTAGCCGGAACGCACGGGTTGGGACAGCAGCACCGCACAGCGCGCCATCAGGTCACGAACGTGCGGTAGGTCGCTCTCGGTGAGCTCGTGGACCGGAGGAACCCGCACCGTACGGTAAGGAAGGTCCGCCGCGCTCGAGACCACGATCCGCAGGGCCTCGGCCTGGCAGTTCCCCCACACGACCAATAGCGGCCGTTCGTCGCCCGTCGTGTCGGAGACTCCGTAGAAATCTCCGTAGTGAATGCGACGCCCCTCGTCGGGATCGTTCGACGTCACGGGCTCCCTGTAGTATTCGGTTGTCGCAGGAGACACTCCCTCTCGAGCAGTCGGGTCCGGGCTCATCACACGTCCCGTATAACCGTTCTGTCGCGAAGGAACCCTCATTTGATCAACCCCACCCCGATCGATCCAGCGTCGATCACCGTGGCTTCCGTACCCACCGGCCACACCTATGTCGCGCACCTGGGTTCCGACGGAGTCCGTCGACTTCCCGACCCGGTCCCGCCGGGCGCCGAGGGAACCGGTCGTTGGTGGCCGCCGCGTTGGCTCGAACCGGAGTGGACGAAGCGTCATCTGTCGTCGTTCGACGTGCTGCACGTGCATTTCGGTTTCGATTCGTTGCCACCCGAGCAGCTCGGCGAGGTGATACGCACGGTGCGATCGGCGGGCAAGCCTCTGGTCTACACGGTGCACGACCTCCACAACCCACATTTCGTGGACAACTCTCTCCACGAGGCTCACCTCGACATGCTGATCGAAGCGGCCGACGAGGTGATCACCCTCACGCCGGGCGCTGCGCGGGAAATCGAATCCCGTTGGGGACGTCACGCAACCGTCGTGCCGCATCCGCACGTCGCCCCGATGGAGCTGATCGGTCGACGTCGACCGCACACCGAGTCGTTCGTGATCGGAGTGCACGCGAAGAGCCTGCGCACCAACCTCGATCCGTTGGCCGTCCTGGGGACTATCGTCGACACAGCTGCCCAATTGCCGGGTGCAACAGTCCGAATCGATATCGACGACCAGGCATTCGACTCGCACCCGGAGGACGCTGCCGCGATCGCCGCCTTCGGGACACACGAGGGCGTCGACGTTCGAGTTCACCCTCGGTTCGACGACGAAGAACTGTGGACGTACCTGACCGAGATCGACGTGTCGGTTCTGCCGTACCGATTCGGCACGCATTCGGGATGGTTGGAGGCGTGTGTCGACATGGGGACTGCGGTCGTGGTTCCCGATTGTGGCTACTTCGCGGAGCAAACCCCCTGCCGCGTCTTCGGTTTCGGCCTCGACCGTTTCGACGACGCCGGGCTGGCCGATGCGCTGCACTCCACGTACGACGACGTCGTGGCGCGGCGAACCTCACAGTCCGACACCGGCGAATTCCTGCGTACGAGCCGGGAAGTCGACCGGGAGGAGGCCGCACGCACGCATGCACGCATCTATCGCCGTGCACTGTCCGAGCGCCCTGTGACCACCGGGACACGACGATGACCGACAGCCTGCGCGTAGCACTGCTCGGCTCGTCGAACTTTCCGATCGCCGAGCCGTACGCGGGTGGAATGGAAGCGCACATCGGTCAGCTGTCTCGTGCATTGACCGAGCGCGGGCACTCGGTGACCCTGTTCGCGGCGGAAGGCTCGTCCCTCGATGTCGCGGACGATCTTCTGAGCGTTGCGCGGTTGGAGCTGTCCGACATCTCCAAGGCCGACATCACCACTCCCGCACGTGCCGTCAGCGAGCACCACGCGTACCTGTCGGTGATGATGCAACTGGCCGGCGAGCTGTCCGACGCGTTCGACGTGATCCACAATCACAGCCTGCATTACCTGCCCATCGCGATGTCGCGCACGGTGCGCACTCCTATGCTCACCACCCTGCACACTCCCCCGTTCGCGTGGCTCGAATCTGCGGTGGCACTGTCCGGAAGCACCGGCGTCGAATTCGCAGCCGTCAGCGAACACGCTGCGCGCCAATGGTTCCCTGTCACCGGCCCCGTCAACGTCGTGGCGAACGGGATCTCGCTGGAGCGATGGCCGGAAGGTCCGGGAGGCGCCGGCGCAGTGTGGTCGGGCCGATTGGTACCCGAGAAGGGGCCTCATCTGGCCATCGACGCCGCACGCGCAGCCGGATTCTCGCTCACCCTCGCGGGCCCGGCGTCGAACACGGCGTACTTCGAGGCGGAAGTGGCGCCCAGACTCGGTGGAGACGTCACGTACGCGGGCCACCTGCGTCAACGTGAACTCGCAACGCTCGTCGGCTCCTCCGCTGTCGCATTGGCGACGCCGGTCTGGGAGGAGCCCTACGGTCTGGTCGTGGCCGAAGCGCTTGCGTGCGGAACTCCCGTCGCTGCGTTCGATCGCGGTGGTATTCCCGAGATTCTGGATCCGACGTCAGGACGACTGGCTCGTCCGGACTCGGTCGAGGATCTTGCACGGGCGATGATCGAAGCCCGCACCCTGTCGCGGCACGACGCTCGGGCACGCGCCGAGTCGGCATGCTCCGAGCGCCGCATGGTAGATCAGTACCTGAGCCTGTACGACACCATGATGTCCGGCGCCGCGCTGTGATCGGCTACTACGCACACCATCACGGCACCGGCCACATGACACGTGCGACCTCCATCGCTGCGGCGACCGACGAGCACGTCACAGTGCTGTCCTCGCGACAACCGTTCCCGCACAGCGACGTCGAATGGTTGCAGCTCCCGCTCGACACCCCACAACCCAGCGACACCGGCGACCCCGAGTACCCGGCCGACGAGACTGCCGGAGGAATCCTCCACTGGGCCCCGACGGGCGTGCGCGGCCTGACCGATCGCATGGCGCTGATCGCCGAGTGGGTGGCCCGCGTGCGCCCTCGGCTCGTCGTCGTCGACGTGTCGGTGGAAGTGACCCTGCTGGTCCGCTTGCTCGGGGTGGACGTCGTCGTCATGGCCATGCCAGGCGAGCGGACGGACACTCCCCACACCCTCGCGTACCGAGCAGCGTCGGCGATCGTCGCGCCGTGGTCGCGATCGGTCTACGACCCGAAGTGGCTTCGGCCGTATGCGGACAAGACCACGTACGTCGGTGCGATCAGCAGGTTCGACGGCCGCGCCCGGGAGACGGTCGGCAGCGACGCCTCCGTGGTCGTTCTCGGCGGTGCGGGTGGCACGACGCTCGTCGCGTCCGATATCGAGCTCGCCGGTGCAGCCAACCCTGAATTTCGCTGGATCGCAGCAGGAATCGATGCCGCGTCGTGGAGAGCGGACGTCTGGCCACTGCTGTGTTCGGCCACGGTCGTGGTGACCCACGCCGGGCAGAACGCGTTGGCCGACGTCGCGGCCGCGGGGTCGCCGGCAATCGTCATTCCACAGGATCGGCCGTTCGACGAGCAGATCGCCAGCGCGCGTGCCCTCGGTTCGGCATCCGTGGCGGTCGTGACCGATGCATGGCCTGATCCGGACGGCTGGACAGCGCTGCTGAACCGCGCGACCGAGCTCGGCGCGTCGGGGTGGGATCGCGTGGAGCAGCGCGGGGCGGCCGGCCGTGCCGCCCGTGTCCTCGACGCCGGGGCGATCGTCCGATGAATCTGACTGTGGTGACGGTCGTCTCGGGCCGTCACGAACACCTCCGCGAGCAGATCCGCGGGTTGGCACGGTCGACGCGGCCTCCGGACCATCACGTCGTGATCGCGATGGGCGATCACCGGATCGTCGACGTTGTGGCCGACGTCGTGGCCGACACCGGCACCGCGACAGTGCGGTACATCGATACGGTCGACGGGCGCCTACCTCTGGCTCACGCGCGCAATCTCGGAGCACAGGTGGCAGTGGATCAGGGCGCGGACATCCTGCTGTTCCTGGATGTCGACTGCATACCGGGCCCGGAGATGGCGGCGACCTACGAGCGCGCCTGCACGGACTCCGCGAACACCATGTCCCTGCTCTGCGGACCGGTCACCTATCTACCCCCACACCCGGAGCGGTGGTCGGAGGAAGAGTTGATCACGCACACGAATCCCCATGGTGCGCGGCCGAATCCGGCCGTCGGAGCCGTCGAATCGGGATCGAACTACGACTTGTTCTGGTCACTGTCGTTCGCGGTCACCGCTCCGACGTGGGCACGGCTAGGCGGATTCTTCGAGGGCTACACGGGTTACGGCGGTGAGGACACCGACCTCGCAGCCACGGCCCGAGCGTCGGGAATCGGTCTACGGTGGGTGGGCGGCGCCCACGCCTATCACCAGCATCATGCGGTGTCCTCGCCTCCGGTCGAGCACGTCGACGACATCGTGCGCAACGCTCGCCTGTTCCACCATCGGTGGAACAGGTGGCCGATGGAAGGATGGTTGGCGGAGTTCGAGCGGCGCGGGCTCGTTGCCCGCACCGCGGCCGGACGCATTCAGCGCCTCGGCGAACCCCTCTGAGCGTCGTCAGTTACCGGGCGAGGTGCCTTCGGAATCGTCCACGAAGGCCCAGTCGCCGTCATGGTCGACTTCGAGACGCCACCCGAGTTCGCTGTTGTCCGCCTTCTCCTCGATGAACCAGTTGTACGCGTCATCGGCGCTCTCGATGTTCTTGGTCGCGACGACGTCGCCTGTCGGATCGAGCACTCTGTAATCAGCCATGAGTGTGTCGTACCCCTCGGGCCGTCGATTCAAAACTCGGTTTGCTCGATCCTTGCCGGGGTACTGGGCTGCAATGACCGAAGTCAGCTCCCCTCATCCCCTCGGCGTGACCCTGCTACCCGACGGCACGGCCGATGTCGCGGTCTACTCGGAGACCGCGGATTCCATCGCTGTCGTCGTGGTCGACGCATCCGGCGCCGAACTTTCCTCGACCACTCTCGACACGCGGACCGGGCACGTGTTCCACGGTGTCGTCGACGGCCTGACGGTCGGGTCGCGGTACGGATTGCGGGTGGACGGGCCGTGGAGTCCCGCGGACGGTCTTCGTCACAACGTGCACAAGCTGCTGGTGGACCCGTATGCCCGAGCCATTGCGGGCAGTGTGGACTGGAACGAGTCGGTGTTCTCGCACCTGCACGACGAGCCCGAGACGCGAAACGACGAGGACTCGGCGTCGTCGATGATTCATTCGATCGTCGTAGGCGACGACTTCGACTGGGGTGACGATGCACCTCCGCGGATCCCTCTGTCCGAAAGTGTCGTCTACGAAGTGCACGTCAAGGGTTTCACCGCGCGCCATCCGGGCGTCGACGAGGACATTCGCGGTACCTATGCGGGTCTTGCCCACCCGGCTGCGGTCCAAGCGCTCGTCGATCTCGGGGTCACCGCCGTCGAATTGCTCCCGATTCATCAATTCGTCCAGGACTCGCACCTCCTGGAAGAAGGGCGGCGCAACTATTGGGGGTACAACTCGATCGGCTTCCTCGCTCCGCACAACGAGTACAGCCATGCGGGTGACACCGGCGGCCAGGTCAACGAGTTCAAGTCCATGGTCAAGGCGCTGCACGCCGCGGGAATCGAAGTGATTCTCGACGTCGTGTACAACCACACCGCCGAGGGCAATCACCTCGGTCCTACGTTGTCGCTCAAGGGGATCGACAACCGTTCCTACTATCGTCTGGTCGAGGAAGATCGCGGCTCGTACTTCGACACGACCGGCACGGGCAACAGTCTGAACGTCGGCCATCCTGCCGCGCTGGCCCTGATCATGGACTCGTTGCGCTACTGGGTGACCGAGATGCATGTCGACGGATTCCGCTTCGACCTCGCGAGTACGTTGACTCGCCAGGATTCCGATCTGGACAAGCACAGCGCCTTCCTCGATCTGGTTCATCAGGACCCGACGCTGGCGTCGGTCAAGCTGATCGCCGAACCCTGGGACACGCAGGGCTACCAGGTCGGCGGCTTTCCGGCGCGATGGTCGGAGTGGAACGGGAAGTTCCGTGACGACGTTCGTGACTTCTGGCGTTCGGAGCCAGGCAGTCTCGGGGCGTTCGCGCAGCGCATCACCGGCAGCCCCGACGTGTACGAGAGCACGCGGCGCCCGACGCTCGCCAGCGTCAATTTCGTCACCGCGCACGACGGGTTCACTCTCGCCGACCTGAATGCGTACGACGACAAGCACAACGACGCCAACGGCGAGGACAACCAGGACGGTGAATCGGACAACCGGTCGTGGGGCTGCGGCGCCGAAGGCCCGACCGACGACGAGGGCGTGTTGGCTCTCCGTGCCCGGCAGCAACGCAACCATCTGGCGACACTGCTTCTGTCCGCCGGTGTACCGATGATTCTCGGCGGCGACGAGATCGGACGAACCCAGCAGGGCAACAACAACGCGTACTGCCAGGACAACGAACTGTCGTGGTTCGACTGGGACTCTGCGGACACCGATCTGCAGGCCTTCACTCGTGAGCTGATCGAGCTGAGAAAATCGCACGCAGCGTTGCGTCCGAGGTGGTTCCGCCACGACAGCGAGTCCGATGCGGACACCTACGTCGATTTCTACCGCGCCGACGGCGAGAAGCTCACGGACGAGGACTGGTCCGACGGGTCGGCGCTGTCGATGCTGGTGGTTCTCGCGTCGGCCGAAGACGACGAAGTGTTCGGGTGGGCGGTGAATGCGTCGAGCGAGACGGTGGAGTTCGGCCTACCGTCCGGCAGTTGGCGCCAGGTCCTGTCGAGCGACCCGCAGCAGGCGTACGAGGAGTCGGGACCATCGATCCTGATCGCGGATCATTCGTTCACGCTGCTCGCCCGCTGACGTGCGCGGAAATGTAGGCCCTGGCCTACATTTCCGCGCACAGCCAGGGGTCAGAACCAGGCCGGGTCCGTCTCGAGGGTGGTGAGGTCCAGGCTGGACAACAGTGCGAACTGGGGTCCGGTCCTGGGCAGTTCGTGGCGGAAGAAGTATCGGGCGGCCTGACGTTTGCCGTCGTAGAAGTCGCCGGTCTTGCCGTCGGCCGCGTTGTGCTGTTCCAGCCACATCCACGCAATGACGACGTGGCCGACGGCCTCGAGGTACACCGACGAATTCGCGAGTGCCACCTCGGGATCGCCGGTGCCCCACAGAGTTGCCGTGACCTCGAGGACGCTCCCCCATGCGGACTCGAGCGCCGACGCGTACTCGTCGGTGCCGAGTTCACGGGCACGACGGATGGTTCCGTCGATTCTTGTTCCGAGCAACGGCAGGGCTGCCCCACCCTGCATCGTCACCTTGCGGCCGAGCAGGTCAAGCCCCTGAATGCCGTGTGTTCCTTCGTGAATGGGATTGAGCCTGTTGTCTCGGTAGTACTGTTCCACGTCGTAGTCACGGGTGTAGCCGTATCCGCCGTGCACCTGGATGGCCAGACTGTTCGCTTCGAGGCACCACTGCGACGGCCAACTCTTGGCTATCGGTGTCAGCAGGTCCAGGAGCAGCGTCGTCTCGCTGCGCACCGACTCGTCCTCGGTGGTGTCCTGCTCGTCCACGAGCTTGGAGCAGTAGAGACCGAGGGCCAAAGCACCCTCCACGTAGGACTTCTGCGCCAACAGCATCCGCCGGACATCCGCGTGCTCGATCAGCGCAACGGGCGGCGAGGACGGATCCTTCACGCCGAGAGCACGACCCTGTGTTCGGACCTTCGCGTACTCGACGGACTTGAGGTAGCCGACGTACCCCAGCGAGATCGCCAGGAAGCCGACACCGATTCTGGCCTCGTTCATCATGTGGAACATGTAGCTCAAACCACGATGCTCCTCGCCGACGAGGTAACCGACCGCGCCGGGGCCACCGTGCACGGCATGCGTTCCGTCGCCGAAATTCAGCAGCGTGTTCGTCGTACCCCGGTTGCCCATCTTGTGATTGAGACCGACGAGTGTGACGTCGTTGCGTGTACCGTCCGGCAGCACCTTGGGCACGACGAACAGTGAGATGCCCTTCACTCCGGCGCCGCCGCCCGCGGCTTTCGCCAGGACGAGGTGCACGATGTTCTCGGTGAGCTCGTGATCTCCTGCGGAGATCCACATCTTGGTGCCGGTGAGGCGGTAACTACCGTCGTCCTGCTCGACCGCACGCGTGGTGATGTCGGCGAGCGACGACCCGGCCTGCGGTTCGGACAAGCACATCGTCCCGAAGGACTTGCCCTCGAGCATCGGGCGGACGTACTGATCGATCTGTTCCGACGTGCCGTACGTGGCGATCAGGTTGGCGTTCGCCATGGTCAGGAACGGATACGACGAGGTGGACGCGTTCGCCGCCTGGAACCAGGCCATCGCAGCCCGCGCGACGGTGGTGGGAAGCTGCATCCCGCCGAGCGATTCGTCGAACTGTCCGGCAATCAGACCGGACGCCGCGTAGATGTCCAACGCAGCCTTGACGTCGGGGATCATCTCGACGGTACCGTCGGTGCGCATCCGCGGCTCGGTGGCGTCGGACAGCTTGTTGTGCGGCTCGAAGTGCTTGCGCGCGATGTCCGCACACAGGTCGAGGACGGCGTCGAACGTGTCCTTGGAGTGTTCGGCGAATCGCTTTCGGGTCGTCAGAGACTCGACGTCGAGCCACTCGTAGAGGAGAAAGTCGAGATCACGGCGGGACAGTACGTCGGTCATGAGAGATTCCGTTCGCGCAGGGAAATACCTACAGGCTAGCCCGCCGGCGAACGCCGATCAGGCGCTTACGCCGACGTCCGACGTCGAGACGGACCAGTCCCGCGGCTCGCTGAGCGCGAGTGCACGCGTCCGTTCCAACGCCGCGGGATCCGTGATCGAGGGGAGCAGCAGCTGCCACATGTCCGACAATCGGGCGTAGAGATCCGCCCTCCCGCTGAGCACCTCCGACAGGGTCTGAACACCGGTGAACGCACCGACCACGAACTTGGCCAGCGCCTCGGTGTCGACTCCGTCGGCGAGGTCGCCCTCCTCGGCTGCCCTGTCCGCGAGCAGTTGGATCGAGTCGATCCAGTCGCGGTACGGGCGCTGAACCGGTCCTTGCATGCTGCCGATCTCGAGCGTCAACCGCATCCCGCCGCGGGCCATCGGCTCTTCCAGGAGTTGGCGTGCCATCTCCTGGCTGACGCAGATCATGCTGTCCAGCGCGCGCGGAACCTCTGCAGTGATCGCACGTACACCATCCATCGCAAGCTGATGTTGGGCGTCGATGACCGCATGGGCGAGCTCCTCCTTCGAGGAGAAGTGGAAGTACATCGCGCCTTTGGTGACTCCGGCGTGCGCCAGGATGGTCGACAGACTGGCGGTTCCGTACCCGTGCTTCTCGAAGCTCACCGCTGCACCGAGCAGCACTGCTTGACGTGTGTTCTCAGCTCTTTGCTGCACGAGCACCAACCGATCCTGAAACTCGCTCGCGTGTACGCGAGGCAGCCGACATGTAGTGCACTGGTCAACTATATCGGGTCGGGGTCGGTTGTTCGAATGACCCAGCCATTCCTTGGCGTGCACCGACGTCGTAGACAGCCGCCCCGGGAAGCTCCGAGGCCTCCCCCACCGGCCAGGCCGAGGGCTCGTCGCCCAGCTCCCGCAGCTGGTCGATCTGCTCCACGCACCACGGCGACACCGCACGCCCCCGGGCCACGTCGTCGACGAACTGCACCCACGGCACCCACGTGGCGTCGGCGACCTCGTCGGGATCGACCACCGGGTCCGGACCGTCGTATTCGACGCCGAACACGGGGCAGATCTCGTACTCGACGATTCCGTCGTCCATAACCGCCCGGTAGCGGAAACGAGGTAGCAACAGGAAGGGGCTTCCGACCTCGATGCCCAACTCCTGCCGCAGGCGCCGAACGACCGCGCCGCCGAGATCCTCGCCCGGCGCGGGATGGCCGCAGCAGCTGTTGGTGGTCACACCCGGCCACGTCTTCTTGTGCAGCGCGCGCCGCGTGATCAGCACCTCGCCCCGCGAATTGAAGACGTAGGACGAGAACGCGAGATGCAACGGTGTGGTCGTCGTGTGCACGGTCGATTTGGGGTGGGTGCCGATGGCCCGCCCGTCCTCGTCGACCAGAACCACGTACTCGGTGGTCACCTCGTGCGAAGTCGAGGACTCGGGGTGCGACGTCGAGGTCATGTGCCCATGTTCCCAGACCGAAGGCGAGTTCAAACGTCAGCGTTCACACATCGTTCTCCGGCGGCTGGATGCCGAGTATTCATGCACCCCGCGTCGGGTGCGAGTCCGAGGGCGTGAGGAACGCGCGCTGCTCGTCCGACAGTCGCTCGGCCCGTCCGTCGACGACGTGCACCAGTACGAACGTGGACACGGCCGCACGCTCACCACCCTGTTCGATGGCGACTCGTACGGTGATGGACGTACGGCCGACCTTCGTCGCGACGACGTCGACCTCGGCGACGCCGGTGAACAGTTCCCGCGAGAAGTCCGCGGTCACGTTCGCGACCATGACGTCCAGGGCCGTCAGCCGACCGTCGCTGACGTGGCTCAACGCATCGGCCCACGCCTGGCTCGCCAGTTCCAGGGCGAGGTACGCGGGCACATGTGCGGCATCGACGGTCGCCCCGTCCCGCGCAGGCCTGTGAGTCAACGGCATCGACGCTCGGTACATGGCCGGGACGCTACCGTTCGTCAGCGCCGAGGCATCGGTGAGCCTTTCTCTTCCCCGTCCCGAAGCGCGGTTCTACCATCCATAACAAACCTCTCGACTTTTTCTGAGCTACAATTGTTCTTCGAGTCGGTTTCACTCTCACAGATCGCTGCCAACAATGAAGTCCCTGCCCACGCTCTCTCGAACGAACTCCACCGCACCCACGCTGATCTTCATGGCCGGTGCACCGATGGAGTCGGCGACCGACGACGCGGCACTCGCGAAGGCTCTTGCCGAGTTCGCGCACGTCGTCTGGGTCGAGCCGACCTCGTGGGACACGCCGGGATCTGCCGCGGGGTCCGAGCGCGGCCCGCGTCGTCGACGCAGGACCACGAGGTCGGAATTCGTCCGCATGTCACCACGCTTCTCCCGGGTCAGGACGTTCGTGGGCACCCGCCCCCGGTCCGCTTTGACGCGCGCGCTGGCACGGCGCGCCACCGATCGCGCGATCGCGTCGGCACTGACCGAGCTCGGAACCACGTCGGATGCCGTCGTTCTGACCGATCCCGTCGGCAGATTCCCCGTCGACGTGGGCGGACACCGTTTGCTGTACGTCACCGACGATTGGGTGAGCTCGGCGCCGAGCCGCGGCCTGTCACGGCGCGCTGTCCTTCGGTCCATCGAGGTCAACTGCAGTCGCGCCGACACCGTCGCTGCGGTCTCTCAGACGCTGGCCCTACGGCTGCACCTGTACTCCAAGACCTTCGACGCGGTGCGCGTCGTGCACGCAGGGTGCACGCTCCCGGAGACGGACTTCGAGACGGGCACGGACGCACCGAGCAATAATTCCGGCGCACCGCGTCGCACCTGCCCGGCAGTGTTCGTCGGCGACCTCGACGACAGCATCGATTACGACATGCTCGACGCGGTAGCCGCCACGTCGCTGAACATCGCAGTGATCGGTGACCGCTCGCCTCGGCTGTCCTCGGCGGGATCCGCGCGTGTCGACGCGTTGTTGTCCAGGCCGAACGTCCAGTTGCTCGGCTCCCGCACCGGCGCATCGACGGACGGGCACCCGGCTGCGGAGCACGAGGCGGTTACGTACATGGCGGCAGCCGCAGTCGGGCTCGCTCCGCACACCCTCGACGCGGGCACTCGGGCGCGGTTCCCGACGCACACCCTCGACTATTTGGCTGCCGGCCTACCGGTCGTCACCACCGAACTACCGTCGACGCGGTGGCTGGACTCCGAGCACGTCACTATTGCCCACACTCCGGACGAGTTCGCTGCTGCGGTCTCGGCACTCGCACGCGCCACCGCTGACCCGGAGGCTGTGGCCTCTCGCCGCGAACTCGCGTCACTCCACACTTGGTCCGCGCGGGCGACCCTCGTCCTACGCCTGATGTCCATCTATCGCGAAGCCCCCACCGGTGCAACCGATTTCGGTGGCACTCGTCAGCCGGGTCGATCCCGGGCACCGCACGTCGACCGCCGTCGGTAGCCACCGCCGGATCAACCGTGCGGGGCCGCGATTCTGCGCACCGCCTCCACCGCAGCCGCGCGTCGCGCTTCGTTCGGTCTGCGACGGTCCCCCGCGCCGTAGTGCCCGACGGCGAACGACATGACCACGTCCGTCACCACCATGAGCAGTTCGACACTGTCCCAGGAGTCGTCGATGCGTCCGTCTCGCTGGCCGGAACGGATGTGACCGATCTTCGCGGAGATCGCCGCCGCCCGGGAATCGTCCGTCGGCCGGTGCGACTCCTCGAGGTCGGCCCACCTCTGGAGACGCACATGATCAGGGAACGCCACGAACTCGTCGAACAGTCGCCCTGCGTACCCCGGGAGGTCGTCGCCTCGGAGGGCGGTGTGAGCCGTCGTCGACGCGACCCACCTCTCCGACACCGCGGCGAAGAGTTCTTCCTTGCCGGCGAAGTACGCGTACAACCGCTCCTTGCTGGCTTTCGCCTCGGAAGCGATGCGATTGATCCGCGCCCCGGCGATGCCGTGACGGGCGAACTCCGCCTGTGCAGCATCGAGAATGCGTTCGCGAGTGGCTTCGCCTGCTGACCTCACGCCCTGATCCTAATTCCTGCGGCAACATCGTCGAGTCGGGAGCCTTGCCGAACCAATCGGTTCGGCGTAAGTTCCGAACCAAATGGTTCGGCAACTAGAAGGAGATCCCGTGGATATCGCCGACGCACGCTCGAGGTTCACCGAGCTCGCGAACAAGACCGACGGTGTGCTTCCCGCCGACCTCGACGCAGTGTGGTCCGCACTCGAGCCGGTCCGCGCGGAAGACGTGCTCGGTGCGTGGAAAGGATCGCAGTTCTTCACCGGACATCGCCTGTGCCGCAAGCTCACCGCCGGCAACTGGCATGGGAAGAATTTCGAATCACTCGAGCGGGCACAACCTCTGATCTGCAGAAACGACAACGGTGAGCTGTATTCGGACATCGAGACCGGAGGCGGCGAAGCGAGCCTGTGGAACATCGAGTTCCGCGGGGAAGTGACGGCCACCATGGTCTACGACGGCGCACCCATCTTCGACCATTTCAAGCGCGTCGACTCGAACACGTTGATGGGCATCATGAACGGGAAGCCCGCGCTCGTTCTCGACGGCGGCCACCACTACTACTTCGCCCTCGAACGCGAGTGACCATGCGCATGTCCGCTGCCGTGTCGCGGGGACCGAACACTCCGTTCACGCTCGAGCAGGTGAATATCGACGATCCGCGCCCGGACGAGATACTGGTACGTGTCGCCGCAACCGGACTGTGCCACACGGACCTGTTCACCAGAGCAGCGACGCCCGCGAAGTCCGGGCCCGCGATCCTCGGCCACGAGGGCGCGGGAGTGGTCGTGGAGGTAGGGCGCGAGATCGAGGGTGTTGCACCGGGCGATCACGTCGTACTGACCTACCGGCATTGCGCTCGGTGCGACCAGTGCCTACGAGGCAACCCCGCTTACTGCCTGCGTTCGTACTCCCTCAACCGCCTCGGGCCGAGGCCGGACGGCACCCATGTGGTGACGTCGGACGGAGCTGGAGTGAACACCCGGTTCTTCGGTCAGTCGAGTTTCGCCGAGTACGCGATCGCGCATGCAGACAACGTGGTGGTGGTGGACCGCACTCTGGACTTGAATGTGATCGCTCCGCTGGGGTGTGGATTTCAAACCGGCGCCGGTGCGATTCTCAATGTCCTTCGACCCGAATCGGATTCGTCGGTAGTGGTGTTCGGTGCAGGCAGCGTCGGATTCTCGGCGATGCTCGCGGCGAAATCGGCCGGTGTCCAGGCGATCGTCGCGGTGGATCCAAACGACACCCGTCGTGATCTTGCGCGGTCGTTCGGGTTCGAGGCAGTCGATTCCGCTGCCGGAAACGTCGTGGAACAGGTGCGCGACGTCACCGGAGGCGGCGCGACGCACGGGCTCGACACCACCGGCATTCCCGCCGTCGTACTCACCGCTCTGTCGACCCTGCGAGCTCGCGGGGACCTCGTCGTTCTCGGACTCGGTGACCGCGAGCTGACCATCGACGTTCAGGATCTGATGCTGAGCGGCAAGAGCATCAGAGGGTGCATCGAAGGCGACTCGGTCGCGAGGGAGTTCATCCCACAGCTGACCGACCTGTACGCCCGTGGCGACTTCCCGGTGGATCGCCTCACGACCGAGTACCCCTTCTCGGACCTGGAACGCGCGATCGCCGATCAGCGTGCGGGCTCCGTGGTCAAACCCGTGCTCGTGTGGTGACGAGCCCTGACCGTCGCCAGCGCAACGAGCCCGGCCACCGCGAGCACCATCACGAAGAACGCAGGTGACAGGATGTTTCCGGTCCTTTCGACCAACCACACCGCGACGAACGGGGCTGTGCCACCGGCGATGATGACTCCCAAGTTCCATCCCATCGCGACTCCGGTGTAACGCGAGCGCTTGTCGAAGAACTGCGGAATGATCGTGTAGACACCCACCTGCGTGGCCGTGCTGTTCAGCATGATGACGACGAACGCGAGTGTCGCGACGACGATGCCGTGGTGCATCAGACCCATCATCGGATAGGTCAGCGCCACGAATCCGACGAAACCGATGGTCATCAGCCTGACGGTGCCGATCCGGTCTCCCAGTACACCAGCGAGAGGCATTGCCAGAGCGGCGATTCCGATCGCGAGTGTTGCAACCCAAAACACCGAGGTGGAGTCGTAACCGAGTTGCTTGGTGAGGTGGATGGCCATGTAGGTCAGTCCGATGTACGCGGTTCCGTTCACTGCAGCACTCAAGGCCGTTGCCTGAGCAAGTGCGCGAGGCTGTTTCAAGAACACTGCGCTGAGCGGGGCGCTCGACTCGTGGGCGTCGGAGGCTCCGGACGCCGACTTGCCCAGCCCTCCGTCTGCATCGTGCGTCTCCTCGACGCGGGTGCGGATCCACAGGCAGAAGACCGTCAATGGAAGGGCAAGCAGGAACGGGACTCTCCACCCCCAGCTGTCCATCGATGCGTCCGTCGTCAGCGCCGACACGGCGCCCGCGACGGCAGCTGCCAGTGCGAACCCGCCGGTCGATCCCATCGGGGTGAACGCGCCGTACGTGGCCTTCAGATGCGAGGGCGCCGATTCCGAGATGAAGGTGGCCGATCCTCCGACCTCACCACCTGCCGAGAATCCCTGCAGCAAGCGTACGAGGACGAGCAGAACCGTCGCCCAGACGCCGATCTGCGCGGGCGTGGGCAGAAGGCCCATCGCTGTGCTGCCGACTCCCATGCACACGAGAGTCGCCATCAATGCTTTCTTACGTCCCAACCGGTCACCGACATGGCCGAACACGATGCCGCCCAGCGGCCGGACCAGGTACGCGGTCCCGAAGACCGCCAAGGCGGACAGCAGCGACACGACAGGCTCGTCGCTCGGGAAGTAGATCGGCGCGATCACCACCGCCAGGTAGCCGTACAGGCTGAAGTCGTAGTACTCGATCAGCGTGCCCACGCCACCGGCCAGCGCGGCGCGGCGGGCGGTTCTCCGCTTGGCCGGCGTCCACGAGTCGGCGGTCGTCGAGCTGAGATTCTGTGCGGTCATGTGTATCGACTTTCTCGTCATGAGTGTGACCTGCGTCATTCGGAATGATGGGCACCGAACGATCGATTGTCAACTACTGAACACTGTATTTCCGCGTTCAAGTGCACAGATAGCGTTCTGTCGACTCAGGTCGAGAAACTTGACAAGCGATCGCTCGGCCCCAACGATGGTGAGAAATCGATCACTGCACGACGATCGCAGGACCTAGGACGAGGCGGAACAGTGAAGCAGCTCGACGACACCCTCCGAACCGACGATCGCCCGTGGACCGACCTGTATCCGAGCACGGTCACGCCTGACGCGGCGTCGGCTTTCCCGACCCTGCTGGATGCGTGGAACGCACACGTGTCGGCGACGCCCGACGGTCCTTCGGTGCACTACCTCGGTGCCACCCTCACGTTCGGGGAGATCGACGCCGCTGCCGACGCGCTCGCGCAGACGGTGCACGATGCAGGCGTAGCACCGAAGGATCGCATCGCGGTGTACCTGCAGAACGATCCGCACTGGCTCGTCGCAGTCCTCGCCGCCTGGAAGATCGGTGCGATTCCAGTGGCCGTCAACCCGATGCTGCGGGCAGGTGAGCTGGAACATCACCTCGTCGACAGCGGCGCTACCGCGCTGATCTGCCTCGACAGCCTGTACACCGAGTCCGTCGCCCCGATTCGGGAGAAGACGGCACTCGACATCGTCGTCACCACGCATCCGCTGGACATGACCCCCGACGCGTCGGTGCCTGCGTCGTTGCGTGCACACATCCCTGCGCCACAGTCGTTCTCGGACACCATCGCATGGACAACAGCGGTCACCGGACGCGGTGCGCCGTCCACCCACCCGGCTGGTGCCGACGACATCGGCATTCTCACCTACACGTCGGGCACGACGGGCCGTTCCAAGGGAGCGATGAACCTGCACGGTTCGCTCGTGCACAATTCCACGGTCTACACCCAGTGGTGGGACCTGCGCGCAGATCGTGACGTGATCATCGGTGTCGCCCCCGTATTCCATATCACCGGCATCGTCGCGTGCCTCGGGATTCACATCGTCAGCGGTGCGCCCCTAGTTCTTCTGCACCGCTTCGACGCCGAGGAGACCCTCCGGGCGATCGATGAGTGGCGCGGCACGTTCATGATCGGGGCGAGCACCTTGTTCATCGCCCTCAGCAATCATCCGGCGAAGGACGAACTGGCCCTCGGTTCGCTCACCAAGACCCCGTCCGGAGGGGCACCCGTGTCGCCCGCGCTCGTGGATCGCGTCCGAGAGGCGACGGGGTGGGTGTTGCGCGGCGCGTACGGAATGACCGAGACGACGTCGCCGACACACCTCGGGCCGCCCGAGACCGATCCGCCGGTCGATCCCGACAGCGGCGCGCTGTCCGTGGGAATCCCGGTGCCGGAGGCGAACGTTCGTATCGTCGACCTGAGCGACGGACATGACCTCGGGCCCGGCGAGGTCGGGGAAATCGTCGTGTCGGGCCCCATGGTGGTGCCAGGTTACTGGCAGATGCCGGAGGAATCCGCTCACGCGATTCGCGACGGGTGGCTGCACACCGGCGACGTCGGCAAGGTCACCGAGGACGGCTGGCTCTTCGTCGTGGACCGGCTGAAGGACATGATCAACGCAGGCGGCTACAAGGTGTTTCCCCGCGACGTCGAAGACGTGCTGTACCAGCATCCGGCGGTGCGCGAAGCTTCCGTCGTCGGAGTCCCCGACGACTATCGCGGCGAGACCGTGAAGGCGTTCGTCTCGCTGACGGCGGGGGCGTCGGTGACACCCGAGGAGCTCATCGAATTCTGCAAGACCCGAATGGCAGCCTACAAGTACCCCAGGGAACTGGTTGTGCTGGAGGAACTTCCGAAGACCACGAGCGGAAAGTTGCTTCGCCGCGAACTTCGGAACTCCTGACGGCGCTGCTCGAAACCTTCGAAAGGGACTGGTAATGGACACCACGACGGTGGACGAGCTGGACGTGGTTGCAGTGCGCGAGTGGTTGGCCCGCGTGGAGTCCTCGCCCGTGAACGAGCTGACCGCTCGCCTCATCGCCGGGGGGCGTTCCAATCCCACCTACGAACTGGGTGATGGCAGCAGAAACTGGATTCTGCGTCGCCCTCCTCGGGGACACGTCCTTCCGACCGCCCACGACATGGGCCGAGAGTATCGAGCTCTGACGGCGCTGAGAGACAGCGCAGTACCCGTGCCGAGAACCGTCGGACTCTGCGAGGACACGACGGTGATCGGTACGACCTTCTACGTGATGGACAAGCTCGACGGCGTCACTCTCCGCACCCAGGAGGACACTGCGACACTCAGCGAGTCGCAGCGCCGCACGCTCGCGGAGTCGATGTCCACCGTGCTCGCTGATCTGCACTCCATCGACCCCGCCGCGGTGGGCCTGGCGAACTGGGGCAAGCCCGACGGGTTCCTCGAGCGGCAACTCGCCCGCTGGCTTCGGCAGTGGGACGCATCCGCGACCTCGGAACGGCCCGAGGTCGCCGAACTGCACCGCCGACTACGCTCAGGCTTCCGCCGCGGAGCTATCCGGGAATCGTGCACGGCGACTTCAAGATCGACAACATGATGGTCAACCGTTCCGATCCGACGAAGATTCTGGGTGTGCTCGACTGGGAGATGTCCACGCTCGGAGACACCCTCACGGACCTCGGAATGCTGTGCTCGTTCTGGGACCATGCCGGTGAGTTCCACAATCCGATCACCGCAGGTGCCACCGCACTGCCCGGTTTTCCCACCCGCGACGCGATGGTGCAGCGGTACCTCACGACACGCGGTATCGACGTGCCCGACATCGACTGGTACCTCGTGTTCGCCGACTTCAAGATTGCGGTCATTCTCGAAGGCATCCACGCGCGTCACGCCCAGGGTCACACCGACGGCGAGGATTTCTCACGCGTCGGCGACATGGTCGGGCCGCTGCTCGGCCGCGCGCTCGATCGCGCATATGCTTCCTCAGTCACCGGCCTTGCCGGCTGAACAGTCAAAGGACATCGCCATGACGCACGCCGTGAACACTTCCGCCATGCCCGCTGCCGTCGACGTCGCATCTCTGGATCTTCGTCCGTCCGAGACCGCGCTGCGTTTGCGCGAGAGCTTGGTCGAGTTCATGCACACGCACGTCTTTCCCGCCGAGGCCGAGTACGAGCGCTACCGCGCCTCGGTGGGCCCCGAGGACAGCTCGCTTCCTCCCGTCGTCGAGACGTTGAAGAAGGAAGCGCGCGCACGCGGTCTCTGGAACTTGTTCCTCCCCGCCTATTCCGGGATCAGCCAGCTCGACTACGCAGGACTCGCCGAAATCACCGGGTGGAGTTTGCATCTGGCGCCCGAGGCCACCAACGGCCAGGCGCCGGACACCGGCAACATGGAATTGCTTCATCTGTTCGGCACGGAGGAGCAGCAGCGGACGTGGCTGGAGCCGTTGAAGGAAGGTGAGATTCGGTCCGCGTTCTCCATGACCGAGGTCGAGGTTGCAAGCTCCGACGCCACCAATATCCAGACCCGAATCGTCCGCGACGGCGACCACTACGTGATCAACGGCCGGAAGTGGTGGACCAGCGGTGCAGCCGACCCGCGGTGCCGGTTGCTCGTCGTCATGGGCAAGACCGACCCCGACGCTCCGACGCATCGTCAACAGTCGATGGTGCTCGTACCGATCGATACTCCGGGTGTGACCGTCGTACGCGATGTTCCGGTGTTCGGCCGGCTGGATCAGCACGGGCACTGCGAGGTGGTCTACGACGACGTCCGAGTACCCGTCGCCAACATTCTCGGCGAGGAGGGCGCCGGTTTCGCGATCGCGCAGGCACGCCTGGGCCCCGGCCGTATCCACCACTGCATGCGCGCACTCGGTGCTTCCGAGCGAGCACTGTCGTTGATGGTGTCGCGGGCGCAGTCCCGCGTCGCGTTCGGCAAGCCGCTCGCGGAACAGGGTGTGGTGCAGGCCCAGATCGCCGAGTCGCGCATCGCGATCGATCAAGCACGCCTGCTGTGTCAGTACGCATCGAAGATCACCGACGTGCACGGCAACAAAGCCGCGGCACCGTACGTCTCGGCCGCCAAGGTGTCGGTCCCCCGGGTGGCGCTCGACGTCATCGACCGCGCCATCCAGGTTCACGGCGGCGCAGGCGTCAGCGACGACGTGCCACTCGCCGCGATGTACGGCTGGCATCGGGCCATGCGCATCTTCGACGGCCCGGACGAAGTCCACGTGCGTACCATCGCGAAGTCCGAACTGCGCGGAGGTCCAGCGGTCAGAAGTAGGCGTACTCCGACATTCGGATGACCGGCACTACCCGGCTGCCCTGCCGCAACGCTGTCGTGTCGTCACGGATGGACGTTTCCAACGCGGTGAAGACCGCCGATCCTTCGACCAGTTCCGCGATCAGGTCTGGTCTGGTGGGACGCTCACCCGACGCAAGCACGGGAACGAGGTGCCCTGGTCGGGTGAACTCACACGCCAGTGCATCGCAGTGCGCGAGCGCGCGAGCAGTCGCGGCACGGTCGGCTCCTGAAATACCTGTAGTGGTGCCGTCGACTACATCCACCGACACCCTGGGTGAGCCCAGGTAGAACGAGTTGCGCTGGGACCAGGCGACCGGTGGGAGATCGAGTCGCTCACACGTCTCGTCGTCGACGGTGATGCAGACGAATCCCGATCCGAAGCGAATCAGATGCGCCATCACGGAAACGTCGACGCCCTGCGCTGCGACAACCAGATCACATCCGGTTCCACGAAGATCGTCGACCACCACAACAGGTGCACCCTGCGACAGCGCAATTCGGGCACGTCGGCGTGCGGACCAGGAACGGGCGGGTACGTAATGCCGCGTGGCGGTGGTCATCTCAGACCGTGATCCCGACACGCGACCAGAACGCCTCGAAGCTGGACGGCACCATGTCGGTGCCGCGCACGACCTTGCCGTCGACGAAGCGGTGCGTCATGACCATCGTGATGTCGAGTTCGTCGTCGCCGAGCTTGCGATACGCACGAATGTTGGCGGACACCAGTTCGTCGCCGACGACCTCGACGCTGATGACCTCGTTGGCGGACGCATCCAGCTTGGCGAGCACACCGAACGCCTCGAGGAACTCGCCCTTGGTGTAGAGCCGCAGGGTGCCTTCGAGGGTGAATCCCGCCCACGTCAGGTCGTCGGAGTACAGCGCGACGAGGGGGCCGGGGTCGCCCGCGTCCGCCGCCGCGAATGCTGCCTTCAATGCTTCTGCATTCTGCTGACTCATGGGTGTCGAACCTCCGTGTCGTGATGATGAGACCCCTGACGGGTCCTGTGTCCTGAATCACTCTGCCCGCCCCGCCCCACTCCGAGAACCGTCCTACTACGTGGTCCGTTACTGGCGGAGGTTCACGCTGGTCCACGGCCTGTAACTTACGTCCGATCACCATGCGTGACCGAAGTTGACCCCCGCACATTGACAACGCAGCATCCGGTGAACGAGAGTGATCCACATCTCATTCCGATGACGTGCCGAGGAGGCCGTATGAATGCCGACGAGTGGCGCGAGATCCATACGCTTCGTTCGTCGGGAGTTCCCATCAAAGGCATCGCGCAGAGATTGTCGATGTCTCGCAACACCGTTCGACGCGCACTGTCCTTGGACGCGCCCCCGGACGACCACCGCAGCATTCGTCGATCCGCCGACGACCACGTCGATGCCTCGATTCGTGACATCATCGCCGGCGCACCGGAGCTCGGAGTCGGCGAGATCGGCCGGCGTGTCGGGTGGGACGGGGCGCGGACGACGCTGGTGCGCCGAGTCGACACGGCACGCAGGCAGTTGTCCGAGCTCGCCGAAGCGCCGCCCGAGTGCGAATACACACCGTCGCTGCCGAATTACGCGACACCGTTCGTCGGTAGGGATTCCGAACTGCGCACACTGCAATTGCTCATCGGCACCGAGCGCCTCATCACGATCAACGGTCCCGGCGGCATGGGCAAGACGCGGTTGGCCGTCCACGCCGCCAGTCGTTTCCGTCGAGCATTCGCCGACGGCGTCCGTGTCGTCGAACTGGCGTCCCTGCACATGCCTGAGCTGCTGCCGCAGGCCGTTGCCGACGCGCTCGGCATGTCGAATCGCGGTCTGCAGAGCACGGCGACCCAGAACACGTTGATCGACTACCTCGGTAGCCGTCGAATGTTGTTGGTAATGGACAACTGTGAGCATCTCCTCGATGCCAGCGCGGGACTGATCTCCGCTCTTCTGCGCGGCACGACCCAGGTGCACATCATCGCGACTTCTCGTGAGGTTCTCGGCATCCCGGAGGAGCATCGGTTGGCGTTGCAGCCCATGCACACCACTTCAGGCATGCAGCGTGCCGCACCCGGTGCAGTGGAACTCTTCGAATCCAGGGCGTCGGCGATCCTTCCGACGTTCTCGATCACTCCGTCCAACCGAGACGCGGTCGAGCGGGTCTGCGCTCGCCTCGACGGAATGCCACTGGCGATCGAACTTGCGTGCTCGAGATTGAGTGTTCTGTCGATCGATCAGCTCGCCGCTCGGCTCGATCATCGCCTCGACCTCCTCACCGAAGGCAATCGAACCGGGCCGACCAGGCACCGAAGCCTTCAGGCCACCGTGGACTGGAGTTACGAGCTGTGCACCAGGGAGCAGCAATTGCTCTGGGCACGAACATCGGTATTCGTCGGCGGATTCGACCTGGACATGGCCGAGCAGGTGTGTGCAGGTAGCGGCATCTCCAGTCACGGCATTCTCGACGGCGTGTTCGCGTTGGTGGCCAAGTCGATTCTGCAGCGGATCGAGGAGAACGGTCAGGTCCGCTTCCGAATGCTCGAGACCCTGCGCGAATACGGATTCGCACAGTTGACGTCGGAGGAGGCCGAGGCGCTGCGCAACCGTCATTTCGCATGGTGCGCCGATGTGTTGCACCGCGCCGCAGACAGCTGGTTCGGCCCGGACCAGCTAACCACCAGCTCGTGTGTGCACGACAACCGCGCGGACATCAGGTACGCGCTAGAGCGTGCACTGCGCTCCCCCGATTCCGAGCAGGCGCGTCGCGGTGCGAACCTGATCGCCGACGTCTGGTTCCTCTGGGCGTGTGGGATCTCCGTCCCCGAGCATCGGCTCTGGCTGGACCGGGTGATCGGGCAACCCGAGTTCGCCGACATCCGAGACAGGGCTTCGGCCACGGCCGGTCTGGTGATGACGCTCCAGGGAGACCGTGTCGCCGCCGACGAGGTGTTGCGACGTGCGATCGAATCAGGTGGCGACGATCCGCTCGTGCGCGCGTTCTCGACGCATGTGCTGGGTCTCAACGAGTTCTTCGACGGCCGATTCGACTCGGCTGTCGACTTCTTGACCACCTCACGCGAGCTCTACCGCCATATCCCCGAGCGTGTGGACCTGCTGTGCACCATGAAGATTCATCTGGGAATGGTGTACAGCTTCACCGGCAAGCTCGACGAGGCCCACGCCGCGTTCGAATGGGTCAGGGTTCTCGCGGAGGACAGCGGTGAGACCTGGCTTCGTTCGTACGCCGTCTACGGCCTAGGGCTGGTCGCGCTGGTGGCCGAACGATTCTCCGAAGCAGCCGACTTCGCGGTGACCGCGCTCGATCTGCACCGGGCGTTCGACGACGTCGTAGGAACTACGCTGATGACCGACCTGCTCGCGTGGGCCGAGGCAGAATCCGGATCTGCCGACCGCGCAGCGGTACTGCTCGGTGCGGCGTCGGCGATGTGGGGTTCGTTCGGCGAACAGCTCTACGGTTCCGAGCACTGGATCGACAAACGAGAGACGTTCGAGCAACGAGCGCGCACTGCTTTGGGTGCGACAGAGTTCGAGGAACACCGCGCGTCGGGTTCGACCATGTCGGTCTCCGAACTCACCCGATACGCACTCGGCGAGACTGCTCTGACGAGTCCGTCCAAGAATACGTCCACTGCGGCCGTACCCGTCGTCGCGCTCTCGCCCCGCGAGCGTGAGGTCGCCGAGATGCTCGCGCAGGGCATGTCCAACAAAGACATTGCCGCCACACTGGTGCTGTCACCACGCACTATCGAAGGCCACGTCGAACGCGTTCTACAGAAATTGGGGATGAGCCGCAGACAGGAAGTCGCGGGGTACTTCCAGACGGTCTAGCGGCGCGACCCGACGACCCGGGCCGCGCCGTGAGAACTAGACCTTGCTCAGGGCGCCGGCATCGATCGGCAATGCGATGCCCGTGACATAGCGTGCTGCGTCCGAGGCGAGCCATACGACGCCGTTGCTGATGTCCACCGCGTCGACCCACGGAACTGGCAACGTGTTCATCGCGCCCTGACATGCTTCACGGAAGTCGTCCTGGGTCGGATGTTCCAGATCGGGACGAAACAGCTTGTACATCGGCTCGTTGTCGATCATGTCGGTCAGCACCGACGTCGGATGAATCGAGTTGCAACGAATGCTGTACTGACCCAGCTCGTTCGACGCAGTACGTGCGAGCCCGGTGACACCGTGTTTCGCAGCGACGTAGTGCGCGAAGTTCGGGAATCCTTGAATCCCGCCGGTGGACGAGATCAGAATGATCGAGCCGCCCTCACCCTGGGAGATCAGGTGCGGCACCGTGGCGCGCATCGTCTTCCAGACGCCCGAGAGATTGATGTCGATCATCTCGTCCCACTGCTCTTCGCTCAGCTCGTGCAGTGGGGCGGAGGAAAAGATGCCGGCGTTGGCGACGACGGTGTCCAGACGCCCGAGCTCCGCAATACCCTCGGACACAGCCGCTTCGAGCTGTCCGAGCTCGCGCACGTCGGCGACGACGGCGTGTGCACGACGGTCGAACTTCTCGATCTCGCGAACCGTCTGGTCCAGATCCTCACGGGAGGATCCCTTGTACTTGGTCGTCTCCGGCTTGCTGCAGAGATCGACGACGATGACGTCGGCACCTTCTTCCGCGAGCCGAACTGCGTGCGAACGTCCCTGTCCGCGCGCGGCTCCGGTGACGAGGGCTACTTTTCCTTCGAGCTGTCCCACTGCGTTCTTCCTTCTCTGTCGACGGGTTTCAGGACTGGTGGTCATAGCCGGGCACGATCGCCTTGGCGGCCTCGACCAGACTGATCTGATCGACCAGCATGTGCTGTGTGGCAACCGCGATATCGCGGCTGCAACGACCGAGCGCACTGGGGTTGCGGATCGCCTGGCTTCCTGCCCATCGGTGCGCGAACTGCACGATCTCACCGGCCACTTCCTGCACCCAGGTGGTAACCTGACGCAATCGCGCGCGCTGCTCGTCGGTGATGTCCTCACCGCGGCGCGCGGTGTCCTCGGCGTCGCCGTGCGCCTGGTAGACGTACGCGCGAGCGGCCTGAAGCAGAGCCTCGTTCTTCGCGAAGTCGCGAAGGAAGAGCTGCGATTCCCCGACGGGACCGTCGTAACCTGGTCGGTTCTTCTTCGACGCGATCTGCACTACCTCTTCGAGTGCGCGCGTGGCGATTCCGAGGGCGACCGGGGCGTGACCCCCTACGCCGATGCCGAGAAGACCTAATTTGTAGACGGGTTCAGGTCGGACGGGCACCGTGGAGAAGGTTTCCATCGTGAACCTGTCCGGGACGAAGACGTCGTCGACGAGATAGTCGTAGCTTCCGGTTCCGACCATGCCCATCACGTCCCAGTTTCCGAGAAACTCCACGTCGGTACGGGGCAGGAAGCCGATTCGGCAGTCCGGGCCGCCGTTGGCGTCGAGCACGGGGTTGCCTGCGTCGTCGTGTACGACGAATCCTGCACCGATCCACGATGCGTGCGCCGATCCGCTGCCGAACTGAAACTTGCCGGTGACCCGATATCCGCCGTCGACGCGCACTGCCTTACCGGTGGGCATGATCATGCCTGCGGTGATGCCGCGGGCCGGGCCGTCGAACATTTCGCGGGCTCCGACATCGTTCATGAACCCGACTGCGACTCCGGTGGAGAACGCATTGGCCATCAGCGCCCAGCCGGTGGACCCGTCGGCGCGTGAGATCTCCTCGATCACCTTCAAAGCTTCGACGATTCCCTTTCCGCCGCCGCCGAATTCGGCAGGGACGAGCAGCCAGAAGAGCTCCTGCTCGACGAGAGCTTCGTAGACGGCCGACGTGATGGTGGCGTCGGATTCGATGGTGTTCGCTTCGCGTTCGACGACACGGGCAACCGTTCGTGCCCGTTCGGCGTAATCAGGCGACAAGCTGGTGATGACGGGAGCGTCGATGGTGCTGGTCATGTGCTGTACGACCTTTCGTTCGAGCACGGCTTCGGTATGACTCACATCACAATGCTCGGCGCAGCCCCCGGACGGACGCGCAGAACTACGTGATCCACTACGTGCTTGCGAGAACCCGACCGGGACCAGGGGGAAAATCGATAGCATCTCGGTCATGCAGTCGCAGGTGGAGCACACGCGGTCGTGGCAGGACGTGTTGTCCGCCGAGCACATGCGTCGAATTCTCGAAGTCCTGGAAGTGGCGCGGTCGTCGGCAGGTGGGACTCGATACAAGGAAGCCTTGGTGGATGCCATCGCGACGGTGTTCGACGTCCGCGACGTGACGTTCTTCTTCGGCACGACCTATCCGACGGTGTTCGCCGATCCCGCTCCTCTGCTCACCGGTGCCGCCGAGCCGTTGCTGCGTGAATATCAGGAAAGGTGGCGGGACAAGGACGTGTTCGCGCTCCCCCGGGCACGACGCGTACTCACCGACGACGGCTTCGCGACGCTCGACGATCTGGCGAGACTTCCCGTGCCTCAACGTTCCTACGTCGAGGATTACCTTGCGCCGCACGGGATGGGCACGGCGTCGGCGATTCATCTGCGGTTCGCCGACGGTGAGGCGTTGGTGGGCATGTTCGACCGTGAACGGTACTGGGATCGGAGCGACATCACCGCGATGAAGTTCCTGGCCGGTCATCTGCGTGCGAGTGCGAGGTCCGTCGCCATCGGAGAAGCGCCCCCCGAGGCGGATCCGTTCGTCGGGCTCAGTCCGCGGCAGTGGGATGTCGCGGAGCTGATCGGCGACGGTCTGACCAATGCAGAGATCGCGCTCGAGCTGAACCTGACGGAGATGACGGTCAAGAAGTACGTCAGCCGCATCTTCGACACGACCGGTTTCCGCAATCGCGCTGCTCTCGCGGCGTCGGTGTCTCGGCGGGTCAGCCTGTAACTGTCCTCTTTCGAGGACTGTTTCACGCTGTGGCGTGGGTCATACGGTGATCGTGACAATGTTGCCCGTCACACCTGGAGATCACATGACGCGCCTGAAGTTCGGAACGTTCCTCGCCCCGATCCACACCCCCGGTCAGAATCCGACGCTGCTTCTGCAGCGCGATCTCGAACTCGTGGAGTACTTGGAGAAACTGGGGTACGACGAGGCATGGTTCGGCGAGCACCACTCGGCGGGCGCCGAGATCTATGCCTCTCCCGAGATCATGATCGCCGCGGCGGGTGAGCGTACGAGCCGCATCAAGCTGGGCACCGGCGTCACGTCCGTGAGCTACCACAACCCACTGTGGGCGGCCGAGCGGATGGTGATGCTCGATCACCTCACGCACGGCCGCGTCCTGTTCGGGCTCGGACCGGGCTCGCTTCCCACCGACGCCGCGATGCTCGGCCTGTCCCAGATCGACACGAGGGAACTGCTCGCCGAGAACGCCGACATCATCATGCGTCTGCTGCGCGGAGAGACCGTCACCGCCAAGACTCGCACCCATGAACTGTTCGACGCCAAGATCCAGATGGCGCCGTACTCCGACCCACTGTTCGACGTCGTCGTGGCGGCCATCGCGTCGCCCACCGGCGCTCGTCTCGCAGGGAAGCACGGAATCGGTTTGCTCTCCATCGCAGCGACTCTGACGCCCGACGGGTTCAGCGCGCTGCAGCATCACTGGGGGATGCTCGAAGAATTCGCCGAGCAGGCAGGCCGCGCCGACGAGGTGGATCGTTCGACGTGGCGTCTCGTCGGACCGTTCCACATCGCCGAGACCGTCGAGCAGGCCTACGAGGACGTCGAACACGGAATCGAATACTGGTTCAACTACCTTCAGCATGTTGCAGCGTTCCCGCAGATGGATGTTCGCGGTACCAACAAGAAGGAAATGATCGACTTCATCAACACCTCCGGCATCGGCGTCATCGGTACCGCCGAGCAGGCCCGCGCTCAGGTACAGCGCCTTGTCGATCAGTCGGGCGGTTTCGGGACTCTGCTGGTCCAGGGCCACGACTGGGCGAATCCGCAGGCCACCAGGCGTTCCTACGAACTGTTCGCCCAGGACGTCATGCCTTATTTCCAGGGCCAGGCGCAGCCGATGCTCGACGCCGCCGAGCGTGCGCAGGCCGTCCGAGAAGGGCAGGCCGACGAGCACCGCAAGGCCGTCGACCACATGACCAAGAAGTACAACGCAGAACTCGGGCGGTGATCGGACATGGCATCGGTGTCTGTGCGCCAGGAGTACTCGCAGTCCGCGGAATCGGTGTGGGCCGTGGTCGGTGACCCGGCCGGCGCCGCGAACTGGATTCCTTCACTGGACACGTCGAGGCTCGACGGCGAGGTACGACACGTCGTCTTCACCGACGGCAATCCCGCCCGGGAGCGGATCGTGTCCCACGACGACGACTCCCGTACGTACACCTACGAATACATCGACGGGCCACTTCCGCTCGCGAAGTACACCTCCACCATCCGCGTCGACGCCACCGCGAACGGATCCGTCGTCTCGTGGGACGCCGAGTTCACCGCTGCCGGTGACGATCCGGCTGCCCTCGAATCGCAGCTCGAGACCGGAATCGGCGAGATCTACCAGGGCGCACTGGACGAAGTCGCTCGCGTGGCCGCATCGTGAGCGAATCGTTGACGAATTTGTTCGAGAAGGTCACGGTGATGCACTCGGCCGATCACTGGGCGGCTGCTCACCGCGACCTGACCGACATCTTCGGCCCGGCCTCGTTCTCCGACGGCGCTGCGTGGGCGGTGTTTCCCGGACTCAGTCTGTCCGACGAGCAGGGGCCTTCGTGGTCCCTGCTCGCCAAGACCGGCGATCTCGACGCCGTCGCACGGGAGGCGGCACGTCTGGGGTGGGCGGTCGGCGAACCCACGGTAGGCGGGCACGAGGCACGCCTTCCGTTGACCACGCCGGCGGGCCTCACCGTCGTCGCATATTCCTCTACCAGCCAGGGACTCTCATGAACGACACCGCTGTCGACCCCACCCACTTCCGCACGGTGCTCGGCGAATTCAGCACCGGGGTGGTGGTCGTGACCTCGCTCGAGTCCGAGAACACTCCCATCGGGCTGGCCGTCGGATCGTTCGCTTCGGTGTCACTGGACCCACCACTGGTGGCGTTCTTCGTCGCGCACACCTCCACGACATTCCCGAGAATCTCTGCTACAGGACGATTCTGCGCGAACATCCTGTCCCACGATCAAGTCGATGTGTGCCGGGCGTTCTCCCGTTCCGGAGGCGACAAGTTCGACGGAGTCGCATGGGAACCGTCGCCGAGTGGAAGTCCCGTTCTCGACGGGGTGCACGGATGGATCGACTGCACGATCACATCGGTGCAGCGGCTGGGCGATCATGATCTGGTGGTCGGAGAGGTTCACCAGCTCGACGCAGCGGTCGGTGATCGCTCGCCGTTGGTGTTCTACCGCTCCGCGTTTCACGCGCTGCGCTGATCCGGTACGACCACCCCTCGGTGATGCACGACCGTGTGCACCACCGAGGGTCTCGGTCAGCCGACCTTCATTTCACCCATCTCGCCCCAGCCGGTGGCGCCGATGGTTTCGCTGATGATCTTCGGAGTGGAGGCGAGTCCCTTCGGCAGTTCTTCGACGGCCTTCTTGAAGTGATCGCTGTTCACGTGCGCTCCACCTGCGTCACCGTCGCGGAATGCCTCGACGAGGACGTAGACGTTCGGCTCTTCCAGGCTGCGTGACCATTCGAACCACAGATTGCCTTCCTCGGCGCGTGTTGCTGCGGTGAACTCGGCCACGTGCTCCGGCCAGCGCTCGGTCCAATCGGGCTTGGTCTCGAACTTGACGACGATGAAGATCATGAAAGCTCCTATGCGTTGACGAGATCAGGGGGTCAGGATCGCACGGCCGCGGATGGCACCGGCATCGAGATCGTCGATGGCACTTTGGAAGTCGTCGAGCGCGTACTTCGCGGTGTGCAACACCACCGATCCCCGAGCAGCCAAGGCCATCAGGTCGCACAGGTCGTTGTAGGACCCCACCAGGTTACCGATGATGTTGATCTCGGACGACACGATGTCGATGGTGGGGACGTCGATGTTCTCGCCGTATCCGACGACGTAGTAGTTGCCGGCGCCGCGCAGCATCGCCACGCCTTCCTTCGTCGCGCCGCCTTCGCCGACGAAGTCGATGACGGCTTCGCCGCCGTTGCCGTTCGTCAGGTCCAGCACCTGCTCGATGTGGGTGCCGTCGGCGACGATGCCGTGATCGGCCCCGATAGATGTGGCCAGTTCGACTGCCGCCTGGTTGCGGTCGACGACGACGATCTCCGCGGCTGTCAGCGATTTCAGTACCTGAATACCGATGTGCCCCAGGCCTCCTGCACCGATGACGACCACCTTGTCACGTGGCGTCAGGTGCTTCGACGCCTTGGCTGCCGCGTGATACGCCGTCAAGCCTGCGTCGGCGAGGGCCGCGACGTCGGCGGGTTCGAGAGAGTCGTCGATCTTGACGACGCTTCGCGCGGACGTCTTCAGGTACTCGGCGTATCCACCGTTGGTGTCGATGCCGGGGAACTGATTGAATTCGCAGTGCACGTCGTCCCCGGATCGGCAGGCGCGGCACAGTCCGCACGTGATCAGCGGGTGGACGATCACCTTGTCGCCTTCGGCGACGTTGGTGACGGCGGACCCGACCGCGTGCACCCATCCCGCGTTCTCGTGACCGATCGTGTACGGCAGCTGTACGTTCGATTTCTCTGCCCACTGCCCTTCGAGGATGTGCAGGTCGGTTCGGCACACCCCGGCGCCGCCGATCTTCACGATGACGTCGAAAGGTCCTGTGGGCGTTGGAATCGGGAGCTCCGTCATCTGCAGTTTGTCGTGGTATCCCACAACCTGTACAGCTCTCATCGTGCTCATGTTCTCGTCCTTAACGGGGTTTCAAGCGTTGACAGTGGTGCGATCGGGGTCGTCGTAGCGGGTCCGAAGCAACCCTCGGCAGAAGTGCGCATTGCCGTCGATCGAGATGCGCGTCGACCGTGCACGTCGCAAGGCAAGCGGTACGTCGATCTGGGCATAGTCGTTTCCCTCGTGATCGACCATCACCAGGCTGTCCGGAGTCGTCGGCAGTCCGATGGTGCTTCGTCGCCGCAGCAATGCATGTGTCGTCTCGTCTTCTGGCAGCTCACCCAGCAGAACAGTGCCCATCTCACGCATGTCGCGTGACGGATCCCTCCGCAGAAGCGCCGTCAGGCACCGCTCCATCGCCGCGACGTGGGCCTTCCGCTGAAAGGTCGTCCGGAGCTCTTCCAGATCGTCCTCGGCTTCGTGGGCGAACGTACCGCGATAGCCCGCATCGGCGGCGAGACCGGCGTTGATGATCGCCGAATCATGGTGATCGTCGAGTTCGACGGTGACCTGCGCGGTCCACTCGAGCGTCGTCAGAACGTCTTTCGCATCCGAGGCCATCAGATACGCGAAGTTGGGCGCGCAGAACGACGTCGGAAGCCGCAAGTGCACCACTACGTCACCCTCGCCCGACACGGTGACGGACTGTACGAAATCGAGATCGGTGATGGGCTGGTCGAGCTCGGGATCGACGACCGCCCCGAGTGCCTCCAGCGCCGCAGCTTCTCTGATGTCCGGCACGGCTACGCACCCACCAGATGCTCGTCGGCGGCTTGTTCTGCGCCGCGGGGTCCGGTCTCCGTCTCATCGGCGTCGGCTAGACGGAGATCCTCCGGGACCGGAATGTCGTACATCTTCGCGGCGTTCAGGCCGAGGATCTTCTTCTTCTGGTCCAGGGTGATCTGCGGATACTCGCTCAACTCGTCGGGGATCTGGAATTCGACGAATGCCTCGATCAGCCACCTCGGGGTCCACAAGGCGTAGTCGGAGGAGAACTGGATGCGATCTTCGCCGAGCCAGTACAGAAGTTCTCCGATGATCTGAGCGAAGTACTTCGGCCTGGTGTGCATGAAGGGCATGGCGACGGCGAGTCCGGCATGCACGTTCGGTTCCTGGGTCGCGATCCAGCAGAAGTCCTCCAGCCGCGGAAGCCCGCAGTGTTCGACGACGAAGTTCAGATCGGTGAAGTCGGTCGCGATGTGGTCGACATCGGCGACATCGAAGGCGTCGCGGTCGAGCGGCCTGATCGTCGGACCTTTGTGGACGTGGATGTTGGTGATTCCGAGTTCACGGCACACCTCGAGGTAGCGGCGCGTCCAGTCGTCGTCGAGCTTGTATCCGCGGGAATCACCGTTCCACTCGGCGGTGTAGAGCTTCACGCCTTTGAGGCCGAATCGCTCGGCATCGGCCCGTAGCTGATCGAGACCCGCCTCGCCGTTGCGAGGATCGAAATTGTGGTTGTACGTCAAGATGTCGGAATGCTTCTGGGTCAGCGCCCACGCTTCCTCGGTCTGGCCGAATCCGTTCACGTAGAACTCGCCCAGATGAGCCGGCTGAAAGATCGCGTGGTCGACGTAACCGTCGATGAACAGGTCTTTGATCAGGCGTTCACCGCCCTGGTAGAGGTACTCGTCGTACGTCCAGAGCTCGGATTCCGGTGACAGGTTGCGGTGATAGTCGTAGAAGCAGTCGATGAACTGCTTGCCGTGGATGTTGCGCTGGTTCTCCTTGCGCGCATCCCACAACGCCACGTGCGCGTCGACGATGAAGAAGCTGTCGTCACCCTTTTTGTACATGTCGATCCCTTCCGTCGTGTGACTGGCGCCACAGTTCGTAGTTTCGACGGTAGGTCCGTTCGCCCCGGCTGCCGAGGCCCTGGCTGTCTCAATCTGAGACGTCGCATGGTCCCTCTGTTATGTAATCTGGATCACATGCATCGGAGACGGTGCGCACTCCCGACCACGAGGACTTCGGTGATCGACGACCACCCCGCCCTGAACCGCCGCGACGACGTACCGGACACCCTGGTGCCCGGTCGTCTACGTGCGTCGTGGTTGCGTAGTGAGCGGTACGGCATCTCGATCGACGCCGTGGAGCCGGTGTTCGCGGGCACCGAACCGCCGGAATCCCTGTTCCACGAGTGCGGCAACGAGGTACTCGCCGATCTACACCGAACGTTGTCCAGCGAACCCGTCGGCATGATGCTGACGGACGCCGACGGTGTTGTCCTGAGCAGGGTCAGCGGCGACCACTCTCTGCTGCGTGCACTCGACGCGGTGCATCTTGCTCCCGGCTTCGGTTACTCCGAGCGGGAGGTGGGCACCAACGGTCTCGGTCTGGCGCTCGCCGACATCGCACCCACCCTCGTCAGAGCCGAGCAGCACTACTCGCACAGTCTGACCGGTTTCACCTGTGCCGCTGCACCGGTCGTCGACCCTGCCACGGGCAGGCTGGAAGGCGCAGTGAACCTGACGACGTGGGCGCGAACGTCGAGTGATCTGCTGCTGACGCTCGCCAGGTCGGCGGCCAGCACCATCCGCACGTCGATGCTGGCACGCGGTTCGGGGAACACGCCGCGTCCGACGACGCGGCGCGGCCTCTTCAGGATCGTGCACGCCGCGGGCCGCGCCGTCGCAGACCTCGGTTCCGAGTGGACGACGGCAGTGGCCGAGGCACGATCCGCGATGGACGACGGCATGGCCGTCGCCGCGATCGGCCGGGCGAGCAGCGGACGTTCGACGCTGCTCGAACAATCCGCTCGAGCAGCGTTTCCTCGGCACCGCATCCTCGTCGCATCCGCGCCGGAACCGAACGATCTGCAGACCTGGCTCGACCTGTGGTCGTACGAAGCCGGTCGACCGGACACCGCAATCGTCGTCCGGGACGTCGACGCCCTGCCCGCATACGCCGCCGAGCATCTCGACGGCCTGCTGTTCGCATCCGACGTACTGCGCATGCCTGTTTCGATGACGGCCGAACGGCTCGAGTCGGTGCCGACGGCTCTCCGCAGGCGCGTCCGATCGGTCGTCTCCGTCGCGGCCCTTCAGAACCGTCCCGACGACGTCCTCCCCCTCGCCCGGCACTTCGCCCGCGAGATGCGCGGCCGCGACGTCCAGTTCACGGACGCAGCGGAACGCGCTTTACGCAACTACGACTGGCCGCACGACGTCGCCGAACTGAAGTCGACGATCACTCGGGCGGTCGGGCGTTCCGATGTGGTCGACACACACGTACTACCCACCGAAATCCTGGCCGGCCCCACCCGTCGACTGTCCAGCATCGAGGCCTTCGAGCGCGGCGAAATCGTGCGCCTTCTCTCCACCGGCCCGATGACGATGCAGCACGCCGCCGAACGCCTCGGAATGAGCAGGGCAACTCTGTATCGCAAAATTGCCTACTACAAAATCGACATGAAGAGTTCTCGCTGATCGGCATTCGTTGTCGCCGCGAGTCAGAACCCGATGGGCAGTCCGGCGTAGTTCTCCGCCAAGCCGGTGGCGCCAGCTTCGCTCGACGCCACCCAGCGTAGCTGGGACAGCTGAAGTTGAGCGTCGAACGCATCTGCGCTGGTGTGCAGCATCGTGGTCATCCACCACGAAAAGTGGGTGCAGCGCCAGACTCTGCGTAAAGCGTTGTCGCTGTACTCCGCTGCTGCCTCTTCGTTGTTCCTACGCACCAGTGCCACGAGGGCCGGTGCGAGCAGTGCGACGTCGGCGACGGCAAGGTTGAGGCCTTTGGCACCGGTCGGTGGGACGATGTGCGCCGCATCGCCGGCGAGGAAGAGGTTGCCGTGCCGCATCGGGGTCTGAACGTAGCTGCGCATCGGCAGCACGCTCTTCTCCGTGATCGGGCCCGGCGTCAGCTCCCACCCGTTCTGGCCGTGGCCGAGCCTGGCGGCCAACGAATCCCATATCCGATCGTCGGACCAAGTGTTCACATCGGTTCCATTGGGAACCTGCAGGTACAACCGGCTGACGGTGTCCGAGCGCATCGAGTGCATCGCAAATCCGTCATGGTGCCAGGCGTAGATCAGTTCGTCGGTCGACGGGGCGACGTCGGCCAGGACACCGAGCCACGAGTACGGATACGTCCGTTCCCAGGTCTGCCGAACCCGGCCCGGCACCGTCGCCCTACTCGGGCCGAACGACCCGTCGCATCCGGCGATCACTGCGGCGTCGACGCGCACCTCCGCGCCGGAAGCATCGGTGAACGTGACGTAGGGAGAGTCGGATTCGACGTCGTGCAGCGCAGTGTCGGACACTTCGTAGTAGATCTGCTGACCCGCTGCTTCGCGGGCCGCGACCAGATCCTTCGTCACCTCGGTCTGGCCGTACACCCAGACGCTACGGCCCACGAGATCGGTGAAGTCGATGTGGTGACGCTCCTCCGGCCACTGAAGGTAGATGCCCCGATGTTCCTGGCCTTCGGCGTGCAACCGAGCGCCGAGGCCGATGTCGTCGAGCAGCTGAACCGTCGAGTGCTCGAGAATTCCGGCGCGGATACGCGAGAGCACGTATTCCTGGCTCCGCGTCTCGACGATGACGGACTCGACGCCCTGCTCGGCGAGCAAGTGAGACAAGAGCAGACCGGCCGGGCCTGCGCCGATGATGGCTACTTCCGTACGCATACCGTTCAGTAGACAACGTGCTCGGCACCTCAACAAGTAGCCCCCTCACTGCTCACCGAGTCGATACAGCGTGGCGTCGATGGCGTCCACGGCGACGACGATGGTGGATATCGCGGCCGCGTCGGCGCCTGCCTCGGAAAGTCCCTCGTGCACAACTTCGCTCAATCGCATGGCCTCCGGCAGGTGTTTCCCGAGCATGCGCGAGTAGGGACTGTGGTGACGCGCCGGGTCGTGGCCCAGTTCGTCCAACGCGTCGGCGACGGTGTCGAGTAGGTCCGCGACATCGTCGCGCAGTCCGTCACTCGAGTCCTCGGACCTGCTGGACAGCCCTTCCACTCCGACAACCACGGCTGCCAGCGAAATCAGCGTTCGATCGAGTGTGCTCGCCGCGGGCCGATAGATACGATCGCCGCCGACCCGGCTCCACGCGCGGCGTCGCACATTGCCCCGCAAGCTGTCTCTGCCTCGATCGAGCGCTGCCGTGACACCGGAGGCTTTGAACAACTCCCACAGCTCGGTCCGACGTTCCCGATGCACCTGAGTCCCGTCCCGCACCGCGCGGGCCAGGTTACGCAGCAGCTCGGCCTGGCCTCTGGATCGTACGACGATGAGGTCACGTGCCTCGGAGAGGAATTCGGGGGGCACCACGACGGCGTTGACAGCAAGCCCGACGACGGCACCGAGCGCGACGTCCCCGATGCGGTAGAGCACCATCACCTCGTCGGTCGCAGTTCCGTACAGCAGCACCAGGAGCGCGGTGATGGCCACCCACATACCATCCGGCGCAAACACTTTCATTCTGCCGACGACCGTCCCGACGGCAACCGCCGCAGCCAGAGCCGGCACCATCGGCGCTACGCTGCCCGCTACGGCTGCAATCGCGACGCCGACGGTGACGACGGCGACTTGACGAAGGGCCGCAGTGCCACTCGCACGCACGGTCACACCGATCATGAACAGCGCGGTGTACGGCGCGAGGAAGCTCTGCGGACTACCGATGACGTGATCGGCCAACCACCACGCGGCCATCGCTGCAATCGTCGACTTCGTGGCCGCGACGATCCACGGCCGCCCTATGGAACGGAAAATTGCTGTACCCGACACATTCGGGTGCTACCCCGCTACGCGGAACCTCGAAACTCCGCCGCCCATGCCTGCGCAGACGGCGACCCGTCGGCGAGTTCGGTCTCGATCGTTCGCACGAAGCTGCGCGAGTTCTCGTCGTGCATCGCGCGCAGGACAGCGTCCGGATCGCCGGCGACAACGAGATCGAACAGCCGTCGGTGCCGTTCCGCTCGTTCGACGAGAGTCTCCTCGGCTGCCCGGGCCGAGCGGTTCATGCTCATGCACAACTGCAGCTGGATGGACAACGAACGATAGGACTCTTCCAGTCGACGATGATCTGCGAGCGCCACCAGCGCGGCGTGGAACCGGTAGGAATCCTCGACGGCCACGTCTTCTCGACCCGAGGCCGCGTGCGACGTCATGAGTTCGAGCGTCTCGCGCAACGCCGCGAGTGCGGACTCCGACTTCACCGGTACACCCAGACGTACAGCCATCGCCTCCAAATTCTCTCGCAGAGTGACGATTTCGTAGACGTCCTGCATCGTGAGGGGAGTCACCACCGCACCCACGCGCGGAGTCTGGACCAGCAACCCCTCTTGCTCGAGGATGCGCATTGCTTCCCTGAGCGGTGGCCGACTGACTCCGAGCTCGCCCGTCAACCTGTTCTCGACGACGCGATCGCCCGGACGCAGCTCGCCGCGGAGAATTTTCGACCGCAGTGCGTCCGCAGCCAGAGCGGTGAGGCTGGGCGGGTCCGTGACGAGTCTGCCTGCACGTGGGAGTGGTTTGCTCATATCAGCCGTTACGGTACCGCCCACACGACGCGACGCCGTTCTGCTCAAGTAATTAGGTTAACCTCTCGTTGTCTACAATAGCCCGGAGGTTGACCGATGATTGCACTGTCCACCGGACGCGGACGGCTCGAACCAGGTTTCGAGTTCGCGGCCGCCGCGGGTGTCTCGGCTTTGGAACTCGCGTGCCAAGAGCCGGAGAACAGGCCGGGCTCGTTCGACGACACACGTATCGCGACCGTCCGTGGACTCGTCGAGCGCTTCGGAATGACGTGCGTGGTGCACTCCGCGTCCGCGGTCAACTGCGCGGAGACCGATCCGACGGTCCGGCCCGCCGTCGTCGCGCATCTGCTCGAGTACGTCGATCTCACCGATCGCCTCGGCCTCGACACTCTGATCGTTCATGCGGGCTACCACTTCGGACTCGGTCTCGACGAACCGCTCGACGCCCTCGCGCGAACTCTCGGTGAGGTCGCGGTGCGGGCGCACGACCGTGGTATCACGATGGTTCTCGAGAACATGAACGTTCTTCCCGTCGAAGCCGAGATTCGCTACCTCGGATGCACGGCCGCGGAGGTTCTGGCAATTCTCGATTCCGTCGATTCACCGGCACTCGAGGCGTGCCTCGATGTGGGCCACGCCCATCTGCTCCCGGGCGGAGTGTCCGAGTTCGTCGAGGTGCTCGGACCACGCATCGCCTATGTACAACTCACCGACAACGACGGGGTCGTGGACGATCACCTGGCGCTCGGACGAGGAACCCTGGATGTCGCAGCTACATTCGACGTCCTCGGCCGAGCCGGATACGACGGATTGATCGGCATCGAACTGCACGACCCCACCGACCGAATGGACAGCCTCCGATACCTACGGTCGATCGGACTGACCTGACCACAGCAACCTCCTGGCAAACGGACCCGAACTATCGAAAGACGCCCCGACCACCAACTTTCCGACCGGAAGGTCGGTTCCAGTTGGACTCTGGATCGCCAACTTCGACCATCATGGGCGCTATGCTGGCCGGGACCTGTCCCTACTCGACCCGAGGCACTGACCTATGAGCGTGTTGACGCGTCGATCCGGTGTGGAGCCGCAGCGCTCGACTGCGCGGTTCGACACGCGCACGGCGATGGTGATCGCCAGCGCCACCGGCGCGCTGCCTCTGCTCGCCATCGCGATGATCTCGCCCACGTTCCTCAAGCCCGGAGCGTTCCCTCTTCTGTGCGCGATCGTGGGCTTCACGGCACTCACCGTGGTGTTCGCACTGAAGATCGGCCGCCTGACCGACCTGCAATTCGCGATACTCGGCAGTGGCGGCATGGTCGGAGTCGCGATCTCCGCCTATCTCATCGCCGATCCGTCGGGCACACGCGCAGTCACGTCGATGCTGGCAGTCGTTCCCGCCATCGCCGCTGCTGGGTCGCCGCCGAAGATCACCGCCGCCGTCACCGCTGGATCCGTAATTCTCGCGACGTGGCTGTCGTCGATCACACTGTCCGATTCCGGACTGGCCGTCACCGTCGTCGCGGTCGGTGCAGCGGCGACCACCGTCCTGGTGCCCGTCGTACTGATCGCCGCGTTGCGTCGCTCGCTTCTCGCGGTGAACGGACGGCTGAGCGTGCTGGCCAACACCGATCCGCTCACCCGCTTGCTGAACCGACGGGGAATGTTGTCCCAGGTCGAGGCCCTCCTGGACAAGGCGTGCATCAGCCGCGGCAGGTTGTGGGCGTACGTCGTGGACATCGACCACTTCAAGTCCGTCAACGACACGCTCGGTCATGCGGCCGGAGACCGAGTGCTCGTCACCATCGCCGAAGCGCTGCGCCACGCAACCGCTCGAACCGGATCGCAGGAAGCCATCGTCTCGCGCATCGGCGGCGAAGAATTTCTGATCCTCACCGAACTCCAGCCACGCACTCCACTCGAGAACGCAATCCTGGACAGTGTTCGCGCGGAGTGCGAGGTCACCGTCAGCGTGGGCTCGGTGACGGTGGACGTCCGAGCTGCGCTCGATCCCCGGCTCAACTTCGGTGCCGCGAGTGAGAGTTCGCACGTCGAGCACGTCGTCGACACCATCATGCACGCCGCGGACAACGCGCTGTACGACGCGAAGTCCAGCGGGCGTGACCAGTCCGCGCATGCAGGTGCTGTCCTGGTCACCTGGGAAGCGCACACTCCCGAGCAACGAAGTGACCTGGCAGCCGAGGTCGCGCGGCGCGCGATGCCGTGAGAAGAACGTCCTCAGGCCACGGCCGAAGACGAGCTGGAACCGCACAGAGCGTGCGCGTCCCGAACCATGTCCTCCCACACCGCGGGCTGAGCCTCGCGCGAGAACGTCTCGCGGTCCCACCACATCAGCCGAGTCCGGTACTGATCGCTGGGGTACGCCGCCGCAGGCACGTCGACGTCGATACGACCACCCGACGACTCCCACTGACGGAGAACGTGGTCGGCGGCGCTGGCGAACAAGTAGCGACTTCCGGTCAGCTCGATGGTCGGCAGCGCCGTACGCGCCAACAGGGCCGAGACCTCGCGACCCGGGCTTCCCTTGCCCACCCAGGCGCTCTTCATCTCCACGATGCCGTAGGGCAACCGCGCTCGGAGTTGCCCGGTGACCACGTCGAGTCCGGGCGAGTTCTCCCACTCGACGAGGACATGCGACTGTTCGACGAGGGTGTACGGTCCCTGCGCGCGCACTCCCCCGAGCATCTCTCCGGACGAGTCGAGAACCACGTAGAAGAGAGTGGTCGTCGCACCGGACGCGACCTCGTCGATGTCCAGCGCCCGGGTCACCCCGTGCCGCGAGTACGACGACCAGGCACCGTCGACGTATCGATCCCACAGTTCGGGTGCGGCCGCGGGTGTTGCGACCACGAGTTCCATCGTGCCATCTGTCGTCACGCTCGATCGCGGTCCGAAGGACGATCCGAGCAGGCTGTTCACCGAGGTGAGGCGAGGCCTGATGCCGCGGATGTCCCGGCCCTTGTACTGAACGGCCGAGTGGTGGACGGCCGAAGTGCGCGCTGATCCTGAGGTGTGTGCAACCACGTCTTGACTCCTTGAGAACGGTCCAGATCCCCGAATGGAACCGGACGAGGGCACTGCCGGACGGCAGTCCACTCATTCTTCCTGGTAGTTGGGGTCGTTTGCCCAGCTAGCCACTCCGATGACCTGCAGAAAGCCCGCAGGTGATGAGATCGCACACACGCGAGCAGGCCGCTTTCCAGATTTGCGGTTCAATCTTTGTGTCAGGTCACGACCACCATCGATGCCGCTCGCCACAGCGTCCGGGGCAGTGTTCCGCTACCTTGACGGCAGCGGCACGACTTCCGGCCGCATCGGACGAAGCAGCGAAGAACGAGGGTGACGTGGCAGAGCACGTTGTGTTGAATGTGGCCGAGACGGACGACCGCGAACTGTACGACGAGATTGCCGCGCGAAGCGGAATCCGTGTCTTCGACACCACTGGCACACAACGTGAATCGCTCCGCGAGCTTCGTCCGGCACCGGCGGCGGACGTGCTCGAGGAACCTCTGCGGTGGGTGCACTACCCGTGGCGCCACGCGCTGGTTCGGGTCCTCGGTCCCGCTGCATTTCGGTTGCTCCGGTTGGATCGGAACCGAAACAAGATCACCGCGTCGGAGCAGAACGCCCTGTCCGATCTGCGCGTAGGCGTGGTCGGACTGAGCGTCGGACACGCCGTCGCGCACACCCTGGCCATCGAAGGCCTGTGCGGTGAACTACGTCTCGCGGACTTCGACGAGCTCGACCTGTCCAACCTCAACCGAGTCCCGGCGTCGCTCTTCGATCTGGACGTCAACAAGAGTGTCGTCGCATCCCGTCGAATTGCAGAGCTCGACCCGTACCTGTCGGTGGTCGAGTTCCAGGACGGGTTGACGCCCGAGACGATCGACTCGTTTCTGGACGGTCTCGACATCGTCATCGACGAATGCGATTCTCTCGACGCGAAATTGACGCTTCGCGAGAACGCACGCCGCCGGGGCATA
Organism: Rhodococcus sp. 06-156-4; assembly: GCF_002259345.1. Classification (NCBI taxonomy): domain Bacteria; kingdom Bacillati; phylum Actinomycetota; class Actinomycetes; order Mycobacteriales; family Nocardiaceae; genus Rhodococcus; species Rhodococcus sp. 06-156-4. The sequence goes on from NZ_NPGB01000036.1 coordinate 298,537, forward strand.
CCGGTGATCATGGAGACCAGCGACGGCGGAATACTCGACGTCGAGAGGTTCGACGTGGAGCCGGATCGTCCCCTGCTGCACGGGCTGCTGGGCGACCTCGACGCCTCGGCGCTCCGCGACATCACGCCGGCGCAGAAGGCGCCGCTGGCGGCACGAATTCTCGATCCCGCCAAGCTCACTCCGCGGATGCTCGCATCGGTGCCGGAGATCGGCAAGACGTTGTCGACGTGGCCTCAGCTCGGCAGCGACGTCGCGCTCGGTGGAGCATCCGTCGCGGCCGTCGTCCGATCCTTCGGCCTCGGAAACCCACCGAGCTCGGGCCGAGTCCGCATCAACCTCGATGCGCACATCGCGGCGATCGAGGACCTACGCACCGAAGCGTGAGAGCGCGCCCCTCAGCTGTGCCAGTCCACAGCGGTGAACGGCGCCTCGGTGGTGATTCGGCCTGCGATGCCCGCGTGAGCGAACTCCTTGGCCACGGACACCGCGTCGGCGACGTCGGTGCCCTTGGCGAGTTCCGCGGTGATCGCGGCGGCGAACACACATCCCGCGCCGGACACCCGCTCATTACCGATCTTCGGCGCGCGTAGCACCGTGACGTCGGTTCCGTCGAAGAACACGTCGACGGCCTCGTCACCGGGCAGACCGGCGCCGCCCTTGACCGCGACGTAGCGCGGGCCGAGATCGGCGATGCGCCGGGCTGCCTCCGCGAGGTCGTCGACCGTCTCGAGCGACTCCATGCCGGACAGCGTCTGCGCTTCGAAGAGGTTGGGGGTGACGACGGTCGCGAGTGGAAGGATGTCGCTGCGCAGCGCATTGTCGGTGTCCAGGGCGGCGCCAGGCTCCTGCCCCTTGCAGATCAGAACCGGGTCGACGACGACGTGCCGCCACGGCTGCTGCCTGAGCGAGGTCGCGACGGTCTCCACGGTTTCCGGAGTTCCGAGCATCCCGATCTTGACGACGTCGAGAGCGTGCGCGGACGTGGCTGCCTCGATCTGGTCGGCGATGACCTGGCCGGCGATCGGGACGAATCGGTGACCCCAGCCCGACTTGGGGTCGAACGACACGATGCATGTGATGGTGCCGACGCCGTAGACACCCAGTTTCTCGAACGTCTTGAGGTCGGCCTGCAAGCCGGCACCTCCGGTCGCTTCCGAGCCTGCGATGACGTACGCGATCTTCGACATGCGGCCATTATTGCGGAGTACCCGATGCCCACTCGAATCGGACGCTGCCCTCGTGGTCACCGTCTTCCTTTTGTCCGATTCGATACAGTCGATGCAATGAACGACGCGTACCTTGCCGCAACCAGCACCGAACTCGGCGGAATCGCCGGGTGGGCAGTCGGCCTGATGGAGACCATCGGCGGACCGGGGGCAGGCATCGCCGTCGCCGCCGAGAACTTCTTTCCACCGTTGCCCAGTGAGATCATTCTTCCGCTGGCCGGCTTCACCGCGTCGCGCGGCGGAATGTCGCTCGCCGAAGCCTTGTTCTGGACCACCGCGGGATCCGTCGTCGGCGCACTGGTCCTGTACTGGCTCGGTATGAAGCTGGGCCGGGATCGGATGTACGCGATCGTCGACCGAATCCCGTTCGTCGACACCGGCGACCTCGCCAAGGCCGAGGACTGGTTCACTCGGCACGGCCGCTCGGCGGTGTTCTTCGGCCGGATGATCCCCGTCGTCAGATCCGGCATCTCCATACCGGCTGGCGTGTCACGAATGCCGCTGGCCCAGTTCACCCTGTACACGACGCTCGGAAGCCTGCTCTGGAACTCGATCTTCGTCCTCGCCGGATTCTTCCTCGGTGAGAACTGGCACTATGTCGAGACCTACGCGTCGATCTTCCAGTACGTCGCAATCGGCGCCGCAGTCCTCCTCGTCGGATGGTTCGTGACGAAGAAGATCCGGGCACGTAAGTCCACCGAGCAGTCGACCGGTTCGGTCACCGATCGACCCGAGGGATGAGCGCTCAGTCCAGCAGCTCGGCGGTGCGCAGCGCCGCGCGCACGTCCTCGTGATGCCACTCGTCGAGTTCGACGAGCGGGAGGCGAATACCGCCGGCCATCAGACCCATCTCCGCCAGCGCCCATTTGACCGGGATCGGGTTGGGCTCGGCGAACAGGGCGCTGTGCAGACCCGCGAGCGTCGCGTCGATCTCCGACGCCGACTCGGCGTCACCTTCGATCGCGGCAGCACACATCCGGGCCATCGCCGCCGGTGCGACGTTGGCGGTCACGGAGATGTTGCCGTGGAATCCTGCGAGCATGCTGGCGCGGGCGGTGCCGTCGTCGCCGGAGTACAGCGCGAAATCGTCCAACTCGAGCGCGACGAGATCGCGGACCCGGTCCAGGTCACCGGCGGCTTCCTTCAAACCCACGATGTTCGGAATCTCGGCAAGTCGCGCGACGGTGGACGGCAGCATGTCGCACCCCGTACGAGACGGCACGTTGTAGAGGTACTGCGGGATGTCCACGGCCTCGGCGATCGCGCGGAAGTGCCGGTACAGGCCCTCCTGCGGCGGCTTGACGTAGTAAGGCGTCACCAGCAGGGCACCGTCGGCACCCGCGGCGAGCGCGGACTTGGTCAGGTGGATGGCCTCGGACGTCGAGTTCGCGCCGGTACCGGCGATGACGGGCACCCGGCCTGCCACGACGCCGATGGTCCGCCTGATCACCTCGGTGTGCTCGGACACCGACAGCGTCGATGCCTCGCCGCTGGTGCCGACGGACACGATCGCGGACGTGCCTTCCGCCACCTGCCGTTCCACCAGTGCGTCGAGCGCGGAGAAGTCGACTTCGCCCGAGGTCTTCATCGGGGTGACAATTGCAACGACGCTGCCGGTGATCACGCTTCTGACGCCTTCCGTCATGTGTTCGAATTCCGCTCGGAATCGTAGACGAACATGGTGAATAGCCGAGAACAGGCACAGTGATGGGTCGTCTACGGTTAGGTGTGGAATCTCCGATCTCGAACTATCTCCGCACTGTGCTCGACGAGTGTCGCGGGTCCGACGGCGGATCCATTCCGCAGGGCAATACGGAACTGGCACGGGCGGACACAGATTTGTTCGGTATCGCGCTCGCCACCGTCGGCGGCTCGGTCTACACCGCGGGCGACGCCGAGTACGAGTTCTCGGTTCAGTCCATCGCCAAGACCCTCGCATACGCGTTGGCCCTCGACGACCGTGGCCGCGACGCGATGGCCGAGGTCGTGGACACCGAACCGTCCGGTGATTCGTTCAACGAGATCTCGCTGGAACCCGAGACGGGCAGGCCGCGCAATGCGTTGATCAATGCGGGCGCGCTCGCGGTTCATTCGATGATCGAGGGTGCGTCCTCCGAAAATCGCGCCGAACGAGTCCGGTTGCTGCACAGTCGGCTTGCCGGCCGCGAGCTGTCCATCGACGCCGCGGTCCACGAAGCCGAGCTGGAGGCCGACGACCGCAACACCGGTATCGCACACCTGTTGAAGGCAGTGGGAGTCCTCGGGGCCGACCCCGCCGAGGTCGTCGACGGTTACGCCCGCCAGTGCGCGATCTCCGTGAACTGCCGCGACCTCGCGACCATCGCGGCGGTCATGGCAAACGGCGGTATCAGCCCGGAGACCGGAGAACGACTGCTCGACACCCAGCACAACCGGCACGTGCTGTCGGTGATGGCGACGTGTGGAATGTACGACGGCACCGGAAGTTGGATCTCCACGGTCGGGATTCCGGCGAAGAGCGGAGTGGCGGGCGCGATCATCGGAGTACTGCCCGGGCAGGTCGGCATCGCTGTCGTGTCACCGAACCTGAACGAGCACGGCAACAGTGTGCGCGGAGTGGCCGTGTTCGAACGGCTGTCGAGGGATCTCGAACTGCATATGATGCACGTCTCTCCGACCGGTGACTCTGCTGTCCGGACCACTGCCGACGGCGAAAACGAGGCGACCGTCGAGTTGCAGGGTGACCTCCGCTTCGCCGGAGCGGAGTCGATACTGGTCGCACTCTCTCGGACGACAGCGCGAGCATTGGTGCTCGACTTCGAACACGTCCGGGCAATCGACGACGCCGCCCGGTCGCTTCTGCAGCATGCCGTGGATCGACTGCGCGAGGAGAACCGAGACGTGACGATCAGAGATCCGCAGAACCTGATGTCGGCGCCCTGAGCTAGTCCCGTCGGCGCTTGGTCTTGGCCGCGTACATCTGTTGATCCGCTCGCGCCACGAGGGCCGCACAGTCCTCGTCGTCGAGACGCTCGACGGCACCGACGCTGACCGCCAGGGTCAACAACCTGCCGTTCCAGGCGACCGGCTCACCCGTCAGTGCGCGGTCGAGCACGATGCACAGGGCATCGAGTGACGGTTCGGGGGAAGGCTGCGGCAGCGCGACGACGAACTCGTCGCCCGCGAACCGGCCTGCGATGGCGTTGCCGGGCAACCACTCTCGCAATCGGAGCGCGACGGCTTCCAGGAGGCTGTCGCCGGCACTGTGCCCGTGGGTGTCGTTGACGATCTTGAGATTGTCGACGTCGATGAACGCCAAGGTCACCGCGCCATCGTCGGCAATCCAACTGTTCAGATGGTCGAGAAACACTGCCCGCCTGGACAGTCCGGTCAGATCGTCGCGCTCGGCTCGACTCCGCCACAGATGGGCGTCGTGCACCACGGGGTTGACCAGATCCATGCACACGATGAAGACCTCGTGCCCCGCCAGCACGCCGACACCCACGTGCATCCAGCAGGAGACGATCACACCGTCCTTGCGACGCAGCTGCCGCAGCGCCCTTCTCGGTTCGGTGCGTCCGTTGACGTCCACCGGCGACGACGCGATGTCCAGCGCCATCCGGCGGGCCGACACTCGCTCGGAATCCGGAATGAAATCAGTGACGGGCGCGCCGGTGAGATCGCCCGCGTCGTACCCGAGCAGCTCACGGCATTCCCCGTTCGCGGCGACGATCACCGAATCCAAGCTGTGCACCACGACGGCGATGGGGAACTGAGCCACCACTGCGTCTATCGCGATGACCTCGTCCTCGGTGAAGCCTCGGACATCGGGACGACGGGTCGGCGTGTCGCCGAGTCCTGCCCCGCTGGTACCGCCCATCGAAACCGCCCCGCCGCCGTGTCCAGTGAACAGCCGTCAACACTACAGAGCGAACCGCTCCGCGGCAGTCGAACAGAACGCTTCGCCTGATGCGGTCAACGCCAGGCGAACACGGGTTGCTCGAAGTCCGCGACCCGAGTGTGCCGCCGGTGCAGCACGACTTCCCTGAACTGGTGCACGATGGCCCCTGTCGGCGCATGCACCAGCGAGGTGCGAAACGGCCACTGAACCACGGGCTTGTCCGATTCCTCGATGGAGACGAATCGAGGGTCGGAATCGATCTCGGCGGCGTCGACCTCGTAGACGGTGGCGACCTCACCGGGGTCGACCGTCATCGTCGACAACGTGTCTCCGACCCACACCACGAACGGAGTGATGACGTATCCGGACCGGGTGCCGTAATCGTCGAGGCGGCCCAGGATGTCCGACGGCTCGGCCGTCAATCCGACCTCCTCGGCCAACTCCCGCAGACACGCCTGCGGCGCGGTCTCACCTGGGTCGAGGCTGCCGCCTGGCAGCGCGAACTGCCCTGGGTGCGCGCGGAGCTTCGAGGGCCGCTTCGTCAGGATCATCCGGCGGTCGCCGGCCGCCCCGCCGATCGCGACGGCCACCGCCGCTCGCCTACCGTCGACGCGGAGTTCCCGATGTTCGAAGTCCGCGAGCGCGGCCACCATGGCGTCGCGTTCCAGTCTCGATTCTTCGGCCATCTGCGAAGCCTAGACAGGTTCGGTCAGCACACCGAAGTGACGCACCGTGCCGGACAACCCTGGCACTTCCTGCCGGGGACTCCACGTCAGAAGTCCGTCCGCGCTGTCGGAGTAGAAATACTTTCCCTCGGTGTAGGCGTCGAAGTAGATTCGCCAGTGTCCGTTCGGCAACTGGACGACGGCGGGTCCTTCGACCAGCGCGCCCCAGTCCCCCGGCGGAACGAACGTGTAGGGCCCGGCGAGAGTGGGCGCTATCGCGTGTTCGAGCACCTTGTTCGTCTCGTTCTTCGTGAACGCGTGATAGACCGCTCCTGCTTTGACCACGGTCGTATCGATGCGATCGGCACCGAGGCCTGCAATGGGAAGCGGAAAGCTCCACTGCGTCAGCGACGGGTCGAGCGCGGTCATCAGATACGGGACGAACCCGCCCCCTGTCGACATGGACAAGATCAAGTTGACCCGATCCCCGTCGACGAACCACTCCGGTGCCCACGCCTTCGTGGTGAACGGTGAAAGAGAAGGTCCGTCCGACGACCCCGCGGAACCCGTCAGACCGGGAGGACCTGCCGAGCCGGTGCCGTCTCCGGTGCCCGGCAGAAACGCGCAACACAACGGGACGGGATAGTTGCCCATGGGCGTCCAGTCGACGCGATTGCTACTGCGCGCGAAACCGATGTTCGCTCCACCGCCCGTCGTGTACGCGACGTAGTACTGGCCGTCGGAATGCCGGAAGATGCTGGGGTCGCGAATCAGTCCGGACGGCGGCCGGAACGCGGCGTCACGAACGGATCCAAAGGCGCTGCCGTCGGTGGATTCGTACACGTCCATATCGCGGTCACTGGAGGTACTGAAGCCCACGATGGTGTACCGAACAGCGCCGGGCTGTGCCTCACCGATGCCCGCCCCTGCCACCGTCAGTCCCAGGACCAGGCAGAGGACCGTCCACAGAGCGGCGGGACCTGGACGCGCAGTCGGCTTCACCGTCAGGAGTATCCACGTAGACGCGCGTCGGGGGGTCACTTCCGCATGGACCTTGGTAATCGTTACAACAAAAAAGTGCGTTCACAACGGCTGTCACCGTTGTGAACGCACCGAGAGCGTTGTGAGGAGTGTGCGGCTACACCGTCGCCGGGACGTCGTCGAACGCGTCCAGCAGCTCTCCTCGTACCAGGAACGAATACGCGCCCGCACCCGTCGGCTCGTTCTGAACCAACACCAATCCGTCGTCTCGAACGTCGCCGATGGTCACGACCACCGTGCTCTCCCCCGCTGTGAACCTAGCTCTGTCTCCAATTTGCACGAGGACCTAGGTACCCGCTCGCAGTGCTTCCAAACTCCACCGTGAACCCGAATGTCGAGGCCGACGCTCGATACAGTGCACCCATGCACACTCCTGCTTATCCGAATGTCCTGGTTACCGGCGCGTCCGGGGGCATCGGCCGGGCCACGGCACGAGCATTCGCAGCAGCTGGACATCGCGTGGCCGTGCACTGTTCGACGGCAGTCGACGCTGCGGCGAACACAGTGGAACTCCTCGACGGCACCGGACACATCACCGTCGCCGGTGATCTCTCGTCGCCGACGGGTGGGCCGGGGATTGTCGACGAGGTGATCGACCGCTTCGGAAGTGTGGACGTGTTGATCAACAACGCCGCCGTCGGGCCGACCGAAACGAACCGGCATCCCATCACCGAGGGGTCGTTCGAGGAGTGGGAGTCGGCCTGGCGAGAGATGCTGCAGGTCAATCTCATCGGAGCGGCTCATACGACATGGGCCTTTGCCCGCCACCTCGTAAACAGGGGCAGGCCCGGATCGATCGTCTCGGTCGGCTCGAGGGGCGCACTCAAAGGAGAGCCGGACTACCCCGCGTACGGTGCAAGCAAGGCCGGACTGCATGCGTTCAGCCAATCGATGGCGGCAGCGCTTGCACCGCACGATATTTCGGTCACCGCTGTCGCGCCCGGGTTCGTGTCCAGCGAACGCCAGGCGGCCACACTGGCCGGAGAACGCGGCGACGACATCCGTCGCCAGAGTCCGTTCGGCCGAGTAGGCACACCGGAGGAGATAGCGTCGACGATCGTCTTTCTCGCCTCACCCGAAGCCGCCTGGTGCAGCGGCACGGTGGTCGACGTCAACGGGGCGTCGTACCTACATCCGTGAGTGCATGGATGGAACGGTCACCGCACCACGTCGTACACGACCTTGACGACGCCGTTGGAGTACGCCTCGGATTCGCGGAGAACGAGACGCTGCTCCGGGCGTGAGTCGTGGCCGAAAAGATTTTTGCCGGACCCGAGGACGACGGGGAACACCAGCAGGTTGTAGCGGTCGATGAGTCCGGCGTCGGCCAGACTGCGGGCAAGTTCGCCGCTGCCGTGGATGAAAATGGCTCCCCCGTCGGATTCCTTGAGAGCTGCGACGTCCTCGGCCGATCTCAGGATGGTCGTCTCGCCCCAACCGTCGACCAGAGCCGTCTCGCCGAGAGTCGTCGACACGACGTACTTGGGGAGGTCCTTGTAGCTCGCGTGGTCCTCGGACCCGACCCAGACCGGCGCGAAGACCTCGTAGCTGCGGCGGCCGAACATCAGGGCCGTCGTCTCCTGCAGTTCCTCGCCCTTCAGCGAGAACGTCTCGGGTACGAACTCGGTGCGTACGACCCAACCACCGCTGGGGTGTCCTTCCTCTTCACCGCCCGGCGAATCCAGCACGCCGTCGACCGACATGAAACCCGTCCACACCAATTCACGTGCCATCCGATATTTCCCCAGTTCTCGTTGGTCCTGTGTGATCCCGCGAGGCACCCTGTCACGCCCCGCCGGATCACTGTACAAACCGGACCACCCATTCCAGAAGTGCCGAGTGGAACGTGAACGGCAGAAAAATCTACGCGTCGTGACCGATGTTCCGCAGCCCGCCCGTCGCGCATGATCGTCTTCGAACACCCTGCACGCCCTGCCGAAGACCGCAACGGCACCCTCACACCGGAGAGCGAGAAACCACATGTCCGAGCCGAAGAACCTCAATCCGCTCTCCATATTCACCGGCTTCATTCCCTGGATCGCGTTCTCTCTGGTCGCGCAGAGAATGGCGGCCAACGGCGTCGCCTGGAGCGCACTGTTGGCCGCGGCCATCGGTCTGGTGTTCGTCGTCCGAGGCCGACGCACGGGCAACCCCACGATGATGGACATGTACTCGCTGGTCCTCTTCTCCCTGATCGCCGTAGTCGGCTTCGTCGGCGGCGAGAACATCGACAACTGGCTCTTCGAGTGGGGCCGGCCGCTCGTCGGCGTCGTACTCGGCCTCATCCTGCTGGCCACGGCATCCACGCGCCCGTTCACCGCCGAGTACGCGAAACGGTCTACTCCTCAGGAGTACTGGTCCTCACCGCTGTTCCGACGCATCAACTTCGTCCTGTCCGCCACCTGGGGCGTCGCGATCACCGTGATGGGCGCCGCGTCCGTACTCGTCACCGCCCTCGACGCGCACGCCACCGGAACCGACAGCCCCTACCTGATCGACTTCTTCCTCAATTGGGCGGTACCGATCATCCTGATCGTGGTCATGGTGCACGTGACCAACACCTACCCGGACAAAGCAAGCGCCCAGGCCGCCGCCCGCCTCGGCGACGCCGCCTGACCGACGAGAACGAAAGACCCGGTGCCGTGACGGCACCGGGTCTTTCTCGTTCACAGGAACCTTCCAGCCGAGAGCCAGGGTTCTCACCGGATCGACACCCACTATTGAACCTACTGAGCCACCGAATGCCCCAGAGGAGCAATAGACATGACCCGAGTACCAGAACCCACCGATACGCCCGACGGCCCGGCTTACGAAGGGCGCCTTCTCGATCGGCCCACCGAGGAGGTCGTCGATCAAGGTGCCCGCTTCGACATGACCACGTTGGTGACTCGTCGTAGAGTTCTCAGCGTCGTGGGCGCCGGGGCAGGCGCGTTCGCGTTGGCAGCGTGTTCCACCTCGTCGGATACTGGCAGTGCAGCCGCGTCCACGACGACATCGGCCGGTTCCACGACGGCGACCGCCACCGACGAAATTCCCGAGGAGACCAACGGCCCTTACCCGGCCGACGGCACCAACGGTGTCAATGTCCTCGAGGAGTCCGGAATCGTTCGCAGCGATGTGACGTCGAGCCTCGACGGCGGCACCACTGTGTCGGGAGTGCCTCTGTCGCTGACCTTCTCGGTCACGGACCTGGCGAACGGCAACAACCCGTACGACGGAGTCGCCGTCTACATGTGGCAGTGCGATGCAGCCGGCCTCTACTCGATGTATTCCGAAGGCGTCGAGGACGAGACGTATCTTCGCGGAATCCAGGTCGCCGATTCCAACGGACAGGCCACCTTCCAGACCATCGTCCCCGGTTGCTACAGCGGACGCTGGACGCACATCCACTTCGAGGTCTATCCGGACGCGGCCTCCGCAACGACTGCCGAGAATGCAATCGCCACATCCCAGATTGCATTTCCTCAGGACATGCTCGACACGATCTATCAGCTCGACACCTACCCCGGCTCGGCCGAGAACCTCGCTCAGATCGGCAGCCTCGACAACGACAACGTGTTCGGTGACGGCTACGACCTGCAGATGGGAACGTTCTCCGGAGACGCCGCTTCCGGGTACGTCGGATCGTTGGCAGTAGCCGTGGATGCCGGCACCGAACCCACGATGAGTGCACCTCCCGGCGGCGGCGGACCGGGAGGAGGTGGCCAGCCGCCGATGGGCGGCGGCACCCCGCCCGCAGGCGGACCGCCGAACGTCGGCTCCCAGGGCTCCAACTGATCTCGCTACTTCACTTCGACACTTAGGAAAACACCATGTTGCACAACCTGACCGGATGGCACGCACTCATCGTCCTCGCCATTCTCCTGCTCGTCTTCGGCTCCACCAAACTTCCGTCGCTCGCCAAGGGCGTCGGCCAATCTCTGCGGATCCTCAAGGACGAGGTGCGTGAGGAGACGGCCGGCTCGTCGACTCGTGACCGCACCGGTGCCGAGAACGACACCACGACCGTTCCGTACCGACACGCATCATGACCGCAGCGACTACCACCGTGCGCGGCACGATGCCGCTGGCCGGTCATCTTCGCGAGGCTCGACGCCGCGCGACGCGCGCGGCGGTGTCGCTGCTGATCGGCATCGTGATCGGGTTTCTGCTGTCCGATTCGATACTCGACGTTCTGCGCACCCCGGTCGAAGAGTTGGCCGCGACACGGGCTGCCAGTTTGAACTACGACACTGTGACCGGCGCGTTCGATCTCCAGCTGAGAATTGCCCTGTTCGCGGGGATCATCGTGTCCAGCCCGGTCTGGCTGCGCGAGCTGTTCGCCTATCTCGCACCGGGGTTGAACAAACGCGAGAAGAAATACGTCGTCGGATTCTCGGCTGCGGCCGCGCCGCTCTTCGCCGCTGGTTGCGCCTTCGGGTTCCTGTTGTTCCCGCGCATGGTCAGCGTGCTGGCCGGCTTTTCGTCCGACCAGGACAGCACCATCCTGAACGCGTCCTACTACGTGGACTTCGTCATGAAGATCGTCCTTGCGACCGGAATCGCTTTCGTACTTCCGGCGTTTCTGGTCATGCTGAACTGCCTGGGGATCGTGTCTGCGCACGCCCTGCGGCGCAGCTGGCGCGTAATGGTCGTCGTCATCGCGCTTTTCAGCGCGCTCGTCACCCCGGCGGCCGACGTTCTGTCCATGTTCCTCGTCGCGCTCCCGATGTCGGGGCTGTTCGGTGCAGCCCTCGCCATCACAGCGGTGCACGACAAGAGAGCTTCCCGACGCTCACTCCACGACACACCACTGTCCACGCACTCCTGAAACCCGGAGCACCACCATGTTCGGTTTGACCTTCGAAAAACTCTTCCTGGTCGCAGTCATCGCCGGATTCCTTCTCGGCCCCTCGCGCCTACCCGGCTACGCGCGCAAGTTAGCTCACGGGGTCCGCTCGCTTCGTGACTTCGTCGACACCACGCGCACCGAGGCAGAGGAGGAAATGGGGGTCAAGTTGCGACGCAGCGAATGGGAATCGATCGACCTGCGGCAGTACGATCCCCGGCGAATCGTCCGCGATGCGTTGAACGAGAAGGACGCACAGCCCTCGGATGCACTACCCGAAGACGCACCGTTCGCCGAGGCGGCCACCGTGCGGCCGGGTCAGAAGTACCTCGTGACGGGGACCTCGTCGCACCCGAAGCGAATACTCATCGCCTCTCTTCCCGAGAGCGACCCGCGGCGCATGGCTGCCGAGGTGGACCCTGCAAAGTGCGAGTCTGTGGTGACAGTCGAGAAAACCTGAGATTTTCACCCCTCCGCCTGCTCGTCCTCTTCGGGTTCGAAGGACGACTGGTCGGTGTGCCCGACAGCAACTCCGTCGTCGGTGTCCGGGATGGACCCGTCCTTGCCCAATCCGTCGTCGCCGCTGCCGGTGTTCTTGTCGGTGGGTGTCTCGCTGGTGCTCATCGTCGAACTCCCTGTGTCGGTACTGCTGTTGTCGGTAGTGCTGCTTACCTCCCCGGCATCGCATCAAACCTTCGGGGTAGCACGCCCGCTACGCCGTACCTTCACCACCGGGAACGGCGAGCGGAGGCTGGGGCATTTTCGGGGGCGGGTGTGGGGCCCCGAGTGGGGGTGCGGGTGGTCCAGCAGGAGGTGTCGGCGCACACTCGCCGGACGGCGCTGCCGGAGGCGCGGGCGGAGGAGGAAGTTCCCCGCCGCCCGGTGGCGTCGGAGGCACCGGAGGCACCGGAGGCACCGGAGGCACGCCGTCCTCAGGGACTGCGGGAGGCGGAGGTGGCGTCGCGCAGTCGTCAGGTGGCGACAGCGGTGGTTGCGGCGGCACCGGCCGTGACGAGTCGTCGGCGTGCGACTCGTCGGTCGTCACCGGCGGCGGGGCGGAAGGCGGCCCGTCGGCGGCGGCGATACCCGCCCCGGAGATCGTTGCCAGCGCCAGAATTCCCGCACCCAGGGTGACTCGCCGAGCGTCGAAGTGCTTGATCTTCATCGTTGTCCTCTCTCGGTCCGTGATTCGGTCCAAGAGACAACCTCGTCGGCGAAACTGAAGTACGGCTGAAGAGTGGCCGGACGACACTGTTCCTTCAGCCAGTCTTCAGGAGCGACATCCGACGCTGCCGCATGATGGGAGGGTGAACGAAAGTCGAAACGCCGGTGCTGCCCGGGTGCTGGTCGTCGAGGACAGCGACACCATCGGCATGTCGGTCGTTGCTGCGCTGGAGCACGACGGACACATCGCGCTGCGTCGCCCGGACGGTAGCGACCTGGAATCGACGCTGACCCAGTTCGCTCCGGACCTGGTCATTCTGGACATCATGTTGCCTGGACGCAGCGGCATCGAGCTACTGCCGACCATAAAGTCGAAATGTGATGCGGCAGTGCTGCTGTTGACCGCCAGGGACGCGGTGGCCGACCGAGTCGACGGGCTTCGCGGCGGGGCCGACGACTACCTCGTCAAACCTTTCGACATGGCGGAACTGCTTGCTCGCGCCGTCGCGCTGCTGCGCAGGCTCGGACGAACTCCGAGCACCATCCGGAGCGGCGACGTGTTGATCGACTCCGAGGCTGGATCGGCGTCGCGGGCAGGAGTCGATCTTCAACTCACTTCCACCGAATGGCGACTACTCACCTACCTGGCCCGCCAACGGGGGCGCACCGTGAGCAAAGTCCAGATCCTGACGCAGGTGTGGGGATACGAGAACTACGATCCCAACTGGTCGAGGTCCACATCAGTTCGCTGCGCAAGAAGCTCGAGCTGCACGGACCCCGCGTGATCGACACCGTCCGAGGCATCGGGTACGTGCTGCTCTCATGACGAGAACCGGAACGGGGTTGCGGACCGCGTCGCTGCGACGCCGTCTCGTCATCTCGACGATCGTCGCGGTGATTCTCGTGCTGGGGGCAGCGGTAGCAGCGACGGAGATACTCGTCGGTGCACAGTTGAAGGCAACGGCCACCGCGCAGCTGGACGACCGCGTGCAGCGAGCCCGGTCGATCCACGACACGGGTGCCGACCCGGCCGCCGTCGTCACAGCGGCCCAAGGCGGGGGAACCACCGCTCGATTGGTCACCACCGACGGACGAACGTACGGAAACCCCGATCTCGATGCGGAGGCGCCCACTCCTGATCCCCCGCAGCCGGGAGACCCCGCGGCTCCCCCGGCCGCTCCGCTTCAGCCTCCCGGCCCCCCGCCGTCGGGTACCGACTCGGAGTCCGTGACGACCCAGCTGTCCGACGGTTCCCTGCTCACGGTCGCGGTGGACACCGCAGCCATCTCCGATGTTCGAGACCAACTCCGATCCGTACTCGTCGCCGTGTTCTTGGTTGCGCTCGTTCTCGTCGGCCTCGCCGTCGTGGTCATCGTTCGAACGTCACTGAGACCGCTGCATCACATGACCGTACTTGCCCGACGCATCGCGAGCGGCGCTCGAGGCGACCGGCTCGACCCGGACCGGACGAACACCGAAATCGGGAGCGCTGCCGCAGCTTTCGACGAGATGCTCGATTCGGTCGAGGCCGCGGAACAGAGAGAACGGACCACCTCGGCGAGAACACGACAGTTCTTCGACGATGCAGCCCATGAACTGAGAACACCGATTGCCGGCATTCGCGCCGCTGCGGAGACCTTGATCCGCGCCGGCGCCGACGCCGACGCGAACGTGAGAGAAGAATTGGAAGTGCTGCTGGTTCGTGAGTCGGGTCGAGCCGCGCGCCTCGTCGACGACCTGCTGTCGCTGGCACGAATCGACGAGGGCGTCGTAGTCGACCGTCGGCCGGTGGATCTCGACGCACTCGTCGCGGCGGACATCGAACGACTTTCCGTCGCAGCCCCGGGCAGGACCATCGAGGCGCACGGCAGGAAGGGCGTCGTTGCGGAGGGCGATCCGCTCAGACTTGCACAGATTCTCGCCAATCTGACCAACAATGCAGTCGCCTATTCTCCGCACGACGAACCCGTGTCCATCACGATCTCGCACACCGTCCACGACATCCGACTTGCAGTACGTGACAACGGTATCGGCATACCAGCCGGAGAACGAGAACGCGTCTTCGAGCGCCTCGTCAGGCTGGATCGGGCCCGAACGATCGGGTCCGGATCAGGACTCGGGCTGTCCATCGCACGTGATCTCGCCCGCGCCCACGGAGGAGAGCTCGAATGCCACGGAAACGGACCGGAGAACGGATCGACGTTCGTACTCCTGTTGCCCCGAGGGCTCGTGACGACGTCTGCACCGTCGAGGGCGTCCCAGCACCGCGTGGCGTCCCCGCAGCAGGCAGGAAGGCGCGCCCTCGGCTGATGCCACCTGGGCAGTATGGTCGACGAATGACTGTGCGAGCGGGTGTGGTGGTCACCGGAACCGAAGTTCTGTCCGGTCGGGTGACCGACAGGAACGGGCCATGGGTAGCGCAACAGCTGCTGGAGATGGGCGTGGACGTCGCGCACATCACGGTCTGCGGTGACCGACCCGCCGACCTGACAGCGCAGGTGCAATTTCTTGCCGACCAACATGTCGATCTGATCATCACGACCGGCGGCCTGGGTCCGACAGCCGACGATCTGACCGTAGCGACGGTCGCCGCACTGTACGGCCGCGAATTGCATCTCGATCCGGAACTCGAACGGCACATCGACGCGATCATCGAGAGATGGCGAAGCCGGATGAGTTCCGCGATCGACTCCGAGCCGTTGCAGGCAGGTATCCGAAAGCAAGCGTTGGTTCCGGTTGGCGCACTGTCCATTCCGCCGACCGGAACCGCACCGGGTGTCGTCGTGCCGGCCGACCGAGCCGGGGGCTTGCCTGCTGTGCTGATCCTGCCCGGGCCTCCTCGTGAGCTCCAGGCGATGTGGCCCGCTGCGCTCGAGACCGAGCCGGTCGCCGAGGTTCTGGCCCGACGCACGCAGATCCGTCAGAGCACCATCCGTGCGTACACCTTGTCCGAGGCCGACCTCGCCGCCACTCTGCGGACCGCTGAACGTCGGATCGCGGGATTCGACGATCTCGAGATCACCACCTGCTTACGACTCGGAGAACTCGAAATCGTGACCCGCTACGCGGAGAGTGCAGTGTCGTCGTACGCGGAGCTCGTGGCGCTGATCGACGAACATCATGGTGCTCGAGTCTTTTCCGACGACGGGTCCACGATCGACGACATCGTGGCCGACCGGCTGGCCGGCCGCCGAATCGGCACCGCAGAATCGTGCACAGGTGGAATGATCGCCGCCCGCCTCACCGATCGAGCGGGCTCGTCGGCCTATGTCGTCGGCGCCGTTGTGTCTTACGCGAACGAGACCAAGATCGGTCTTCTCGACGTCCCCGCCGACATGATCGACGAGCACGGCGCCGTCAGCGAACCGGTGGCGGCCGCGATGGCGGAGGGGGCGTTGAGGCGAGTCGGCGTCGATATCGCGGTCTCCACCAGCGGGATCGCGGGTCCCGGGGGTGGCACCGACCTCAAGCCGGTCGGCACCGTCTGCTTCGCCATCGCCGAAACCGGTCGACCGACCCGCACCCGCACCCTTCGGCTCCCCGGCGACCGGGCGAGCGTACGAGCACTGTCCACGACCGCAGCCATGCACATGATCGCCGACGCCCTGGCACCCGCCCGGTGAAAGTAGCCCGAAAGCACGTCCGGCGACACCGTCGATCACGATGCGCTGCAGGCTTCCCCGGAAGGCCGCGAGTTCGTTCGTCGGAGCGCCGCGGGATGGGGTGAAGCGCATCTGACTTCGGGCGGCGACGCCGATCACGTCGCATCCGCGGTCGAGGCCACTACCAAGTTCTATGCGCCCGATCCGAACTGACCTCGAACAACCGTTATATATACAAGAAGTAAACTTTCGTAACCTGTATTGACAAGTGGCCCTGTCAGGGTCGACAGTCGATGCATGCACTCACAACGAAACTACGACGTCGTGATCGTCGGCTCGGGCATCGTCGGGCTCGCTCACGCCTATCACGCCCATCGGCGGGGACTGACGGTCGCCGTCGTCGATCACGCGGACACCATTGCCGGCGCGTCGGTCCAGAACTTCGGACATGCCTGCATCACGGCGCAATCGGGCGAGGCATCGGACTACGCCCGAGCCGGACGCAGCCATTGGCTGGATCTGGCCGCATCCGCCGGCTTCTGGGCTCGCGAATCGGGAACACACTGCGTCGCCAAGCACGACGACGAGCTCGAGGTTCTTCGACAGTTCGCTGCCGTTCGCGGCCCCGAAGAGGCTCGACTTCTCGACCGAGGCCAGATCCTGGAGCGACTGCCCATTGCCGCCGACGGCGTGACCGGCGGCCTGTACATGCCTCTCGACCTCCAGGTGGATCCCCGTCAGGCAGCACCGGCGATCGCCGCCTGGCTCGAGTCTTCCGGCGTGGACTTCCACTGGCGAACCGCTGCAACGTCGTTCGATACCGGCACCGTCCACACGTCGCGGGGAGATCTTCGTGCCGACACCATCTTCGTGACGGTGAACTACGACATCGATCGACTGTTCCCCGAGTACGCAGAGCGCGGCGGCCTTCTGAGGTGCCGCCTGCACATGATGCGTGCGCGGATCGAATTACCGACGCCACTGCCCACTCCCCTGTTCACCGGTTGGTCATTGCTTCGCTACTCGGGTTTCGACGGCTTGCCCGCGACAACCGACGTCGCAGCCCGGCTCGCAGAGCAGTACCCCGCCTACACGGCCCTCGATCTACATCAGATGTACACACCGCAACCCGATGGATCGATCCTCCTCGGAGACACACACGTTCGAGACATCTCCACCTCACCGTTCCAGAGTGAAGCCGGGTTCGACGCCCTGATCACCGAGGCGAAAGCCATGTTCGGCGTCGCCGCGATCGATGTCTCCGAGCGTTGGCAAGGCGTCTACAGTTCTGCGCCCGACTCGGAGTTCCTACGCGTCGAACCGATCCCGGGTGTGCACGTCGTCACCGTCACCACCGGTATAGGCATGACCACGAGCATGGGGCTGGCCCAGTCCAGCCTCGATCACGCACTCGCACAACCCATCGTTACCTCGATAGGAGTAGACGCATGAACACCTCGCACACCCACCCGATCGATCTTGTCGTGTTCGACATGGCAGGAACCACCGTCGAAGACAGTGGTCTGGTCCAACGATCGTTCGCTGCTGCCGACGAACATGCGGGCCTCTCCCACGATTCGGATGAGAAGGCACGCATGCTGCAGTACGTCACCGACACCATGGGCCAATCCAAGATCGAGGTGTTCAGACACCTCAGCGGGGGCAACGAAGAACAAGCGCAGTCTGCCAACAAGGCTTTCGAACGGTGCTACGGCCAACTGGTCGCCGACGGCGCCTGCAGTGCTGTTCCAGGGGCCGAGCATCTCTTGGCGGAGTTGCGGTCGACCGGGGTCGCCACCGCTCTGACAACAGGATTCGCCCACGAGACTCAGCAGGCCATCCTGGCCGCTCTCGGCTGGCAGGACGTCGCGGACATCGTGCTGTGCCCAGGTGACGGTGTACGCGGACGGCCGTTCCCCGACATGCCGCTGACTGCGCTCCTCCGTTCGGGCGCGTCATCGGTTCAGTCGATGCTCGTGGTCGGTGACACCACGTCCGACATCACCAGCGGAATTCGATCGGGCGCTCGGGCTGTCGTCGGAGTTCTGACTGGTGCGCACAACGCAGACCAGCTCCGTGCAGCGGGAGCAAGCCACGTCGTCGACAGCGTCGCCGACCTCCCGTCTGTACTCGACACGCTGCGCTGATCGGCTCCGTTCGACATTCTCTCTCAGGTACGACTTTTCTCAGGTTTCCGCGGAGCAGGGCCCGACCGGCCCTGTCCGCCGAATCCATCGGCCGGGCTCCGGTAGGACGAACCCAAGGCCACTCCGTCTGTGTCGTGAAGGTCTCTCACGATTCTCGCCCGTTCGTCGCTTCTCGCGACCAGGGCGCAACTTTCTTCTACGCTCATTTCGCACGACGCTGCGAGAGCTCTCGCACGTCCGAACCAAGGTGCACACGATGACGAAAGCCCTGAGCTCGACCCACGAGAAGATCGCCCGTTACGAACGTTGGCGGTTCCAGATCTTTGCGATCACCTGGATTGCCTACGCCGGTTTCTACTTCACCAGACAGGCGTTCTCCGTTGCCAAACTGGGGATTCTCGAAGACCCCGTGCTGTCCGTGACTCTCACCAAGTCCACCCTGGCCAATCTCGACGCTGTCTACCTGGCTGCGTACGCGGCCGGCCAATTCTTGTGGGGATCGGTCTCCGACCGGTACGGGCCGAGGATTGTCGTCCTCGGAGGTCTGGCCATCTCCGCTGTCGCGACTTTGTTCATGGGACTGCTTCCCGCGCTTGTGTTTCTGCTGCCGCTCATGATCATTCAAGGCCTGTCGCAATCCACGGGATGGTCAGGAACCTTGAAGAACATGTCGCAGTTCTTCTCCATCTCCGAACGCGGCCGCGTCCTGGGCTTGTGGAGTACCAACTACGCATTCGGTGGCCTCGTCGCCGCGCCCGTGCTGGGGTGGTTCGCATACAGTCTCTTCGACAGCTGGCGGGCGGCGTTCACGACAGGTGCGCTTATCGTGGCCGCGGTCTTCGTTCTCGTGTTGGTGTTCCAACGAAACAGTCCGACAGATGTGGGGCTGCCACCGATCGAGGACTATCACCCCAGTGCGGACATTGCCCCACTCGAGCCCGAATCCGCTGTTGCCGAACCGACCCGGTCCGTTCGTGAAACCTTCGCCGTGGTGATCAAGGACCGTATGGTGATGACGCTCGGCGCGGCCTACTTCCTGCTCAAACCCGCTCGCTACGCAATCCTGTTGTGGGGTCCGGTCATCGTCGCCGAACGGCTGCAGGGTGCGGACAACTTCGTCGCCATCACCGTACCCATCGCATTCGGCATCGCAGGCGTGCTCGCGCCCATTCTGATCGGCAGGATCTCCGACAAGGTGTTCAAAGCACGACGTATACCTGCGTGCGTACTGAGTCTCGTTGCCCTGACAATGGTCCTGGCACTGTTCACACCACTGACCGCAGCGGGGAACGTCTGGATCATGGTGGCCGTTCTCGCAGTCATCGGGTTGACCATCTACGGTGCCGACGCCATGATCTCGTGTGTGTCCGCGGTGGATTTCGGAACTTCGAAACATGCTGGAGCAGCCGCAGGCATCGTCAACGGTTGTGGATCCATCGGTGCGATCTTCGGTGGGCTCCTGCCCGGCTACCTCGACACGACAACACTGTTCTACGGCTTCGCCGGCGCAGCGTTCCTGGCGATGCTGCTCCTGCTGCCGCACTGGAATCGCATGCCTGCCGCCGACTGAGCGGCTCGGTCAGCTACCGGAGTTGTCGGGAGCGATCATCCGCGGGTCGACGGTCCGTGAGTTGACGATGCTGAATACCACTTGATCCGACCGATAGCGATCGTCCGCGTATTCGAACGCGATCCCGTACTGGTCACGCGAGGTCCGACGCTCTCGGAGCAACGGACTACCCTCGGCGATCCCGAGGCTGTCGGCATCGACCGAATCGGCCGAGACAGCGTCGAGCACATGTGACATCGACTCGAAACGCACTCCCCGACCGGTGAGGTAATCGGTGATCGAGCCCGAGTCGGTCTCGAATTCGAACAGCAGTGAGCCGACGGCGTCGACGAAGACGCTTCTCTCGATCATCGTCGGTTCGCCGTCCAGGTACCGAACACGCACCACCTCGACGACGAAATCGTCGGGCTCGATTCCGAGCGCCGTGACGGCCGATGGAGATGCCCGACGACGCGACACTTCCAGGGTTTTGCTTCCCGCCTCGCGCCCCGTTCTCCTGGCCCATTGGGAGAACGGGGTGAAGGTGTCCAGGGTCTGCGCCGCATCGTTGCTCCGCACCACTGCGGGGCGACCTTGCGACAGTTGCACGAGGCCTTCGGCCGACAACGACGCCAGTGCCTGACGGACCGGGCCTCGTGAGACCTCGTACTGGGCGCACAGTGCACTCTCGCTCGGCAAGGAATCTCCGACAGCGTATTCACCGTTGGTGATGGCCGAACGGAGTTGCCGAGCAACGAACTCGTGCCTTGCCTCGGCCACGTCCGATCACCTCCCACCATGCTTTGATCCGATCCTCATCGTAATCCGCGCCCAGGCACGCACCGGTAACCACACCGTGGCCGTCGACGTCGGGCGCTTCGTGCGCTTGTTTCGCCGTGCGAGAGGGCAGGTGTGGTGCAGACTTCGTACCGGGTCGGTGAAGTGAAGGAGGGTACGCATCGTGGCCGAGTCACGTCGAGAATTCACTGGCCTGGGGCCGCGCGTATCCGACATCGATGCCCACACCGCCTCGATCGGGATCACTCGTTTTCGGATCGCGGACGGACTCCTCGAATGGGACGCCCGTGCCACCGACATCTTCGCTGCGGGAGCCGATCCTCGGCCCCCGATCGACATCTGGCGCGATCGGGTGCACCCCGACGATGCCCAATTACTGGTCGATCTGTACGGCGACGCCAGCGAGAACATCGGTGCCGAGTGCATCTACCGGATCGTTCTGCCTGACGGAAGTATCGGGCACGTCCTGACCCGCAGCGTGTCCATCGAGTACACCCCCGACGGCACTCCGGAGGTCCTGACCGGCGTGGTGTCGAGAGTTCACCCGCACGAACCCACCCACCAGCTCAGCGCCGCGTTGGACAGTGTGTCCCTCGGTTTCGCCATCTTCGACACCGACCTGATCATCCGGTACGTGAACGCGCAGACAGAGCACCACCTCGGTGCCCATCGGTCCGAGTTGCTCGGCCGACATCTCCACGAGGCACTCCCCACCACGAAGGGCTCGTACTTCGACGACCTTCACCGTGACGCAGTCCGAACACGAGGAGAAATCAGGATCGAAGTGCCCTCGCTCTTCATTCCCGGCACGATCATGGAGGTCACGGCCAATTACGTCGACGGAGTCGTCGCCGTCAGCTTCCGGGACATCACCGCCGTGACCGTCACGATGGACCACCTGCTCGGCGCTTACCGAGAGTTGCTGAGCGCGTCTCGACTGGACGACCTCACCGGTGTCCTCAACAGGGCCGCACTGTTCGAGCGGATCGATCGCATCAGCACCGAGATCGGCGCCCCCGCAGCCGTCCTGTTCATCGACGTCGACGACTTCAAGACGATCAACGACACACACGGCCACCTCATCGGCGACCAGGTGCTACGGATCACCGCCGCCCGACTCTCCGAGCAGTGTGGCACCGACATCGTCCTGGGCCGAATAGGCGGCGACGAATTCGTCGCCGCTTTGTTCCCGGACACGGAACTCGGCAGCCACGTCGACCCGGCCGACATCGCGGACTGCCTTCGCATCGCAGCGCGGGCACCGATTCAGCTCATGAAGTGCACCATCAACATCGAACTGAGCATCGGCATCGCCCGCAACACCGGCCTCTCCACTCTCGAAGACCTGCTCACCCGAGCGGACATCGCGCTGTACGAAGCGAAAGCAGGTATCCGCCACATCGACCGGCAGTGAATTCTCGCGACAGTGCCATACCTGCAGCCGCTCGTCGGATCCGAGATTCAGTGTTCGGGAACGCCCCGGGAACTCTGGGCGTCTTCCGATCGAATTCCGAGTTCGGCGAGGATCGAATCGGTGTGCGCACCCAACGCCGGGACCGGATCGAAACGCGGTTCCACTCCGCTCAGATTGGCCGGTGGCAACAGAGCTCGGACCTTTCCGCCGGGTGTATCGACTTCGCGCCATCTTTCACGGCCCGCCAACGACGGATGCGACAAGAAGTCTGCAACCTCGGCCAGCCTGCCGTTGGCGATACCGACCTTGTCCAACAATTCCAGAACGGTCGACGTCGGCATCGTATCGGTACGGGCCGAGATCAGCGCATTGCATTCTGCGCGATGGGCTACGCGCGCAGTGTTGTTCACGAACCGCGGATCCGTCGCCAACGACGCGTCCTGCAGTACGTCGGTGCAGAACCCCAGCCACTCCCGTTCGTTCTGAATCGACAGCAGCACAGTGCCGTCGGACGTCGGGAAAGGTCCGTAGGGGACGATCGTCGCATGCTCCGCGCCGACTCGCCCGGGTTGCTTTCCTCCGTACTCGGTGTAGTAAGCGGGTGAGCCCATCCATTCTCCCAGCGCCTCGAACAGGGCAACTTCCACCGCATGCACCACGCCGGTCGTGGCTCGGGTGAACAGAGCCGTCAGTATGCCGCTGTAGGCGTACATTCCGGCCGAGATGTCTGCGATGGACAGGCCGACCTTCGACGGCACGTCGTTCGGACCGGTCAAGGACATCAGTCCGGACTCACCTTGGACAAGCATGTCGTACGCCTTGCGCTCGGACCACGGCCCGGTGTTGCCGTAACCGGATACATCGCAGGGGATCAAACGAGGGAAGCGCTTCTGCAAGGACTCCGCGTCGAGGTCCATACGAGCGGCGGCCCCCGGCGCCAAGTTCTGCACGAACACGTCGGCCGTGCCCAAGAGCTGCTCGAGGACCGCTCGCCCGTCCTCCGACTTCAGATCGACGGTCAAGGATTCCTTGGAACGGTTGAGCCACACGAAGTAGCTCGCCTCGCCGTTCACGGACTGGTCGTATCGCCGAGCGAAATCTCCGCCGTCCGGTCGCTCGATCTTGATGACCCGGGCACCCAGGTCGGCGAGCTGTCGTGTCGCGAACGGTGCAGCAACAGCTTGCTCGATGCTGACCACCGTGATTCCGGCGAGGGGGAGGGATGCCGAACCTGTCATGGTTACGCCGCCTTTCAAACGTACGGCCATATTGTCATGCGCTTTGGTGCATCGTCAACAGTCGTAGCCATCTGACTGTGGAGAATCGACCGAAATCCCTTTGACACAACCAATATCACTACACACACACATGCGTCGCGTCGCGTTCCGCGATGCAAGCGTCGAACAGATAATGTACGGCCATGACTTGAACGGCACACATGTCGGTGGTGTAATGATCGGGTTGCCGAGCTCGCCCACTTGCTCGCTCCCCCGTCTTGGTCGTTACACCGGCAGGAGATTCATGTCGCCCCAGAACCCGCGCCTGACGGCATGGCGCGACCGTCTGCCCAGCCCGAGTCCCGGTCTTGCATGGCAACGCTTCGCGCGATGCGACGGGTACGACACGGACGTCTTCTTCCCTCCCGAGAACGAGAGCCCTTCCGCCCGCGATCGTCGCGAAATAATGGCCAAGCGCATCTGCGGAGACTGTCCCGTCTTGATGCGTTGCCGCGCGGAAGCCGTTCTGACGCAGGAGGCCCACGGCGTGTGGGGTGGACTGTCGGAACGGGAACGACGCTACGTCAAGCGGCCGTACACATTCGCGGTCGCCGCGTCGAGCTAGCGTACGACGCCTCGAGTCCAGCGTTGCTCGTCAGCGCCGCAGTGTGATGCGGTACGTGTAATGCTCGGGCAGAAAGTAACTCGACGCCAGCTCGCAGAGTTCGTCCCTGTCGTTGGAGTACAGGCGATCCACTCGAAGCATGGGATGCCCGGCTTCACAGCGCAGAACGTCGGCGACGTCAGCGGTCGCCGGCGCGACGGTGATCGATTGGTCCGCTCGAGTGATCGGCGAATCGAGGTGGGGCTCCAGCAACCCGATCAATGTGTATGTGCTCGATGCCCCTTCGGCCAACTCGGGGGCATCGAGCACATGCCTGGCAACGGTTTCCGGAAGAAAAACCCTGGTGTGGGCGAACGGCACGCCGTCGTGCTCACGGCGAAAGGTGACGCCGTACACCAGATCGGTATCGAGACGCAGTCTGCTCGCGGCCTCGATGTTCGCTTGCCGACGCAGCGGGCTGACGATGTGCATCGTGGTGTCCGACGACAGGTTCATCAGATCCTCGATCGATCCGAGTTGCCTGAGGTATCTGCCGGTCTGCTCGGTTGCGAACGTCCCGCGGCCGGGTACACGGTGGACGATTCCCTCGGCAACGAGATCGTGAAATGCCCGACGGATCGTCTGACGACTCGCTCCGTGCTCGGCCGCCAATTCCGCCTCGGTGGGAAGCCGAAGGCCGTCCTTGTATGCACCCGCCGCGATTTCGCTGCGCAGTTTGTTCGCGACAGTGCGATAGACGGGTTCGGACGGCCGTTCGGTTTCAGTCATGACCGACAGATACTAACGCCGCGGCAGCGCTACAGCTTTCCTCGCGACACGAGTTGACTTGCGATGACGTTGCGCTGGATCTCGTTGGTGCCCTCGCCGACGATCATCAGAGGCGCGTCACGGAAGTAGCGCTCCACGTCGTACTCGGTCGAGTAACCGTACCCACCGTGGATGCGAACCGCGTCGAGAGCGATTTCCATGGCAACCTCGGAGGCGAACAACTTGGCCATTCCGGCTTCCATGTCGCAGCGTTCGCCGCTGTCGAACTTCTCGGCGGCGTGCAGTGTGAGCTGACGGGCTGCGGTGAGCTTGGTGGCCATGTTCGCCAGGTAGTTTCCGACGGATTGGTGCTTCCAGATGGGCTTGCCGAAGCTCTCGCGCTGCTGCGCGTAGGCAAGCGAATCCTCCAACGCCGCAGCCGCGACGCCGAGCGCACGACATGCAACTTGAATCCGGCCGGTTTCCAAGCCCTTCATCATCTGCCCGAAGCCGGCGCCGGGCACCCCGCCGAGGATTGCGTCGGACGATATCCGGTAGTTGTCGAACGACAGCTCACAGGTCTCGACACCCTTGTATCCGAGCTTCGGGAGGTCCCGCGAGACCGTCAGGCCCGGCCCGTGCTCGACCAGCACGATCGAAATTCCCTTGTGTCTCGGCGTTGCGGACGGATCGGTCTTGCACAGAAGGGCGATCACGCCGGAGCGGCGGGCATTGCTGATCCACGTCTTCGACCCGTTGATGACGAGGTCGGCCCCGTCGGACTTGGCGCTGGTGGACATGGCCTGAAGATCCGATCCCCCGCCCGGCTCGGTCAATGCCATGGTGGCTCTGACTTCACCCGTGGCCATCCTGGGCAGATACTTCTGCTTCTGCTCCTCGGTTCCGTACATCGAAATGAGTTTTGCCACCACGGTATGTCCACCCATTGCGCCGGCGAGACTCATCCAGCCACGCGCCAGTTCCTCGGTCACGTGGACGTAGCACGGCATCGTGACGGGCGATCCGCCGTACTCTTCCGGAACAGCCAGACCATAGATCCCGATCTGCTTCATCTGCTCGATCCACTTCTCCGGGTACTCGTTCGCATGCTCGACGTCCTGCACCGTGGGCTTGACCTCACGGTCCACGAATTCGC
The DNA here is from genome assembly GCF_002259345.1 of Rhodococcus sp. 06-156-4. Classification (NCBI taxonomy): domain Bacteria; kingdom Bacillati; phylum Actinomycetota; class Actinomycetes; order Mycobacteriales; family Nocardiaceae; genus Rhodococcus; species Rhodococcus sp. 06-156-4. Next base: position 324,596 of record NZ_NPGB01000036.1, read on the forward strand.
GGACGGTTTTCACCAGGAAGGCTTCTTCGTCGTTCAGTTTGAGGCTCATCATCACTGCTTCCGAATCGAGAACCGAGACGCACTCGGCCGGACCTATTTGTACGGCCATTTTGCGCTCAATATATTTAATTGTCAACCTCATGTTCTACAGGTGAGCACCTCTTCCACGGTGCGGGTCATCGTGATCTGGATCTGCGACAACGACTGGTGTGGTTGCATTAGGCGTGCTGGCCCTACGTGATCCACAGCACTGTCGGACAGAATCAACGATTGGCGTACCGAGGTCTCCAGAAGACCGCCGATGACGGCAAGCACAAGCGAGCCCGCCGGAATTCCCCACGTACGCAACAGGTAGCCCACTGCGCCGAAGACGATCGCCACCCACATGTTCCAGGTGTTGTTGTCGTGTTTGGTGACGACCATTACGTTGGCCGACGGTTAGAAACCTGGGTCACATCAACTGATTGAACAGTACCGAACCATCGATCCTTGCGATTGGCCTTGGTAATCAGCGATCCCTATCCATGCTGCCGCTGGAACGCTGCTCGCGCTCCCGGATGCAACGGGACTCCGTAGGTCTGAATCAGGGACTGACCGTCCAGGAACTGTGCTCCGGCAGTACCTTCCGGAATCAGGGCCGAGGCCTGACCGATCAGGGTGTCGACGATCGCCGACGCCACTTCGTCCGCGAGCGCCGACGTCGTCACCAGCAGACTCGGAATGCCGATCGTCGGCGTCTCGGGGTTGTCTGCGCCGTACAGGCCAGGAGCGAGTGACACAGGTTCGTACGTCGGGCCGTACCGCTCGCGTAGAGGGCGCACTGCGCGTCCGAGATCGATCAATCGAATTCCCGCCGGCGGTCCGTAACCGGGCCGCGGGATGGCGGCCGGCGTCGGAACGCCACCGGCCCACATCGCGGCCGCCACCGTTCCGTCGGCCAACGAATCGAGAACGGTCGTGAGAGATACGGGTGTCAGGATCACGTCCTCCGGCGCCAGACCGATCGCAGCGAGTAACCGTAGACCTGTGGCTTCGGTCCCGGAGCCCTTCGCTCCCAGACTCACCGGCTTACCGCGCAGGTCGTCGAACGACCGCAGTCCGCTGTCCGCTGCAACCGCGAGTTGCACGTAGTTGGCGTACACCCGCCCGATCGCCCGCAGCGACGACATTCTGGTCGCGGCGTCTGCTGCTGCATCCGCCAGGCTCAGGCCGAGATCGGTCCCACCGTCGGCCAGCATCTCCAAATTTCTGACCGAGCCGTTGGTGTTCTGCACCTGGATCGTGACCGCAGCGCCGTTACGCGCGGTGGAGGCGGCGAGAAGATCGGCGAACGCAGCCTGGAACCCACCCGGTTCGCCCGACGCGAGCTGGACGACTTTCGGTTCGGCGGTGCATGACAGGAGCGGCACCGACAGGCCCGCGCAGGTCGCGGCGAGCAGGAATTCTCGTCGATTCATCATGGCGCACCGCCTGATTCCGGATCCTGGGCGGGCGCGCCGATGTACTCGGCACCGTGGATCGCGGATGTTCTCGTGGCTCGTGGAGACCGAGGGAGGACAACTGTCACTCGAAGGCCGCCGAGGAGGCTCCGGTCGAACTCCAGCTCCCCGTTGGCCCGTCGAACCAATGCGGCGACGATCGACAAGCCGAGTCCTGCACCGTTTCCGGTTGTCACGAACGGGTCCGTGAGCGAACCGAGCGCAGCGGTGTCGACACCGACACCTGTGTCCTCGACGGTCACGAGGACTCGATCCCGGTCGCGATCACCCGATTCGAGTACCGGCGGCGCCGCCTCGATTCCTGCCACTATTCTTACGCCTTCACCAGCGTGTTTCGTTGCGTTGTCGAACAATACGTCCAGAATCTGAGTCAGATCCGACTCCCGGATACGTACCCTGGTCTCGTGATCGAGATCGGAACCGACCTCGATCAGCGCACCGCGCTCACGCACCACCGACGACCAGAAATCGACTCGATCGAGCAACACTGCGTGCGCGCCACAGTCCTCGGCCACTCCCCCGCCGTGCAAGACCGGCGTTTGCGCGGATGCATAGCTGAGAAGCTCGTCCAGGATGACATGCAGACGTTCGGCTTCTGCCGCGACGATCTGCACGTCGTCGCGGAGCCGCTCCGGCGCATCGACAGCAAGCATGTCGATCCGGAACTGCAACGCAGTGAGTGGGTTTCGTAGCTGGTGCGCCGTCTCGGCGATCAACCGCTCCTGCGAATCGACCGCACCGACGACGGAATCCATCAGACTGCCGAACGTTCTTGCCAGACTACGGATCTCCGGCGGACCACCGGCGGCGTCGACAGGGTGAGTTCGGTCGCTCCGAGGCGACGGGACGTCGCCGCGCCTGAACGGAAGTCGAGTCTCGAAGTCTTCCATCGACGACGCCAGTGACGACAGTGGCGAGAGCACCCACCTCCCGACGGCCAGCGACAACCCCACGAACATCGCCATCGCCAGTGCGAATCCCCCGGCAATGACAAGCCATCCGCGCAGAATGTCGCCTCTGGCGTCGAGCGTCGACGCTTCGATGACGACGGCACCGTTGACCTGGGCACCAGTGCCGATCGGCCGAACGAACAACACCGGGTCCGAACCGAGAGGCGTCAGTCGATCGACGTCGGTGCTCCGCTCGTTGCGCAGTCCGCGCGCGATCGCGTCCTGCACTCGTCCGTCCACATTCATTCCCGCGGAGTAGTCGTCGATCCCTCGCGTGGAGACCACCAGCACGGGATCGCCGTACACGGCCTCGTAACTGTCTGCTTCCAGTTGCAGTGCGGTCAGTTCTCCGGTGGTGACGTAGTCCTCGGCGATCACGGAGAATCGTTGTACATCGCTGTCACGTATCGCGACGAACGCACGCGTTCGCGATTCGGAGACGGTCAGCGCGAGGGGCACCGCGAAAGCGGTCAGTGCGATCGTCCCGAGGACGACGAGAACCAGAACCAGACGAGTGCGCATCAGTGTGCACTCGGATCGTTCCACCGGTAGCCGAACCCGCGGATGGTCGAGATGGTGCCGGGCCTGTTCAACTTGGCCCGCACGCCCGCTACATGGACGTCCAAGGACCGACTCACCGTCGCGAACGCGTCCCCCCACACCTTGTCGAGGATCTCTTCCCGGCTGACCGCTGCCCCCGGAGACTCGACGAGTAACGCTACGATTGCGAATTCCTTGGCAGTCAGAGCGATCGGTTCACCCCCTACCTCGACGAGCCGAGTGGTGAGGTCGACGACGATGTCGCCGCTGGTCACGGTGTCGGCTGCCGTATCCCGGTCCCTCGCGCTCCGACGATGAATCACGTCGATGCGCGCGACCAACTCCGCCAGCCGGGCGGGCTTCACGAGGTAGTCGTCCGCCCCGAGACGCAGTCCGCGTACGACGCTGCGCTCGTCGCCGCGAGCAGTGAGGACGATGACGGGCATGGACGTGACCGTTCGAAGCTGACGCAGCACCTCCATCCCGTCCTGATCGGGCAGTCCGAGATCGAGGATCACGAAGTCCGCGTTCTTGTGGTCCAGCAACAGGTCGCTACCGCGACCGAAAATTGCCACTCGGTGGCCGAATCTGCGAAGTCCTGCGGCGACGGCCGCGGCCACCGACTCGTCGTCCTCCACCAATGCGATGTTCACTCGCGCTCCTGCATTCCATTACCGGCGAGGCCGATACGTCGCGAATGCCGACTGCCGCCGACCGTGACAACGGTCGGCGGCAGGGTCCCGATCAGGGAACTGTCGGCACCTTGTTCAGCTCCTCGGTGACGATACGCTGCCCGCCGCCGACCGACCGTCGGATTCGACGCCGCTCTGCTGCGTGGAGGTCTGCACGTCACCGACGGCTTCACTGGATGCGATGCCATCGGGGTCGAGGGTCGAACTACCCCGTGTCTCCTTCATGATCAGAGCCGCCACGAGAGTCAACGCCGCGCACGCGGACACGTAGTAGAAGTAGGCACTTTCGAACCCAGCCTGCTTCAGTCCGAGCGCAATCGGTTCCGCGGTGCCGCCGAACACGGCCGCAGTCAAGGCATGCGGCAGTCCGACGCCGAGTGCACGGACCTTGGTCGGGAACATTTCGGCCTTCACGATTGCACTCAGTGCGCTGTAGAAGGTCACGATCGTCAGGCCGCACATCATCAGCAAGAAGGCGGTGACCGGATTGGTGGTGGCGCCGAGCGCCGTGAGAATCGGAACGGTGAGGAATGTTCCGCCGACACCGAACGCGATCATGACCTTACGTCGACCGATCCTGTCGGACAACGCGCCGACCAAGGGCTGCATGCACATGTAGCAGAACAGAGCAATGAAGTTGATCCACGCAACCGTCTTGGCGTCTATTCCGGATGTGTTGATCATGTACTTCTGCAGGTACGTCGTGAAGGTGTAGAACGCGATGGTACCGCCGATGGTCAGGCCGAACACGAGTGTCAGTTGCTTGGGGTACTTGAACAGGGTCCGCAGCGAGCCTTCGGGTTTGGTTCCCGATGCCGCCGCCCGTGCCTTCTCCTCGATGTACTGATCGGACTCCTCCATACCGCGGCGAATGAACATGACCACGATCGCGGCGACTGCACCGATGACGAACGGGATTCGCCAGCCCCAGGCCATCATCTGCTCACGCGTCAGCACCTGCAGCAGGACGATCTGAATGAAGAGTGCCGTGAGCTGACCCAGGATGATCGAGACGTACTGGAAACTCGAGAAGAAACCACGGCGCGCAGGTGTAGCGACCTCGGAGAGATACGCCGAACTGGAACCGAACTCGCCGCCGACCGACAGTCCTTGGACGAGTCGCGCGACGACGAGAATGACGGGTGCGGCGAGCCCGATCGTCGCGTAGCTGGGTGCAACTGCGATGAGCAGGGATCCGGCAGCCATCATGCACACAGACAACGTCAACGCATTCTTGCGTCCGTACCTGTCGGCATACCGTCCCAGGATGTACCCGCCCAGCGGCCGCATCAGGAAACCGACGGCAAAGACGACGGCCGTGCTCAGGAGCTGCGCAGTCGGATCCTCGCTGGGGAAGAACGCAGGAGCGAAGAACACGCTGAATGCTGCGTAGACGAACCAGTCGTACCACTCGACGAGGTTGCCGACGCAGCCACGGATGACGTTGCCGACGACTTTGTTGCGAGAGTGGGCCGGTTGTTCGGATGGCTGTGTGGCCATGATGCGGCGACCTTTCTTGTGACCTGAAGAAGTTCCTGGAGCCACTGTGGCTGCCATCACAAGCACAGGGGAAGGGAAAGTGCCGAAACCTTACGTCGCCTTAAGATTGGCATTTCGCCTGCGAGACAACAGCACACCGCATCCGACCCGGCGACTGAGCGTACTCTCGGCGACTCTCGCCACCAGCTGAGTACACTCTATATTCATGAGTTCGAGCTACTCGGAGGAACGTCGGCCCCGCCATCGCTTACGCCTCAGCGACGAGGCGGCAGCGCACGTGCGGGAACGAATACTCGCGGGAGATCTCCGCGCCGGCGAATTCATCCGGTCGGAGACGGTCGCCGACGAATTGGACATCAGCGCCACCCCGGCTCGCGAAGGCCTTCTCGTACTTCAGTCCGAAGGTTTTCTTCGGGTGATGCCGCGCAAGGGCTTCGTGGTGGCGCCGCTCGACCCGAAGGACATCGAGGACGTGTTCACCGCCCAGTCACTACTGGCTGGGGAACTTGCTGCGCGCGCGACGACCAACACGGACCCGTCGGTGGTGTCCTCCCTCGAAAGGATTCAGGATTCGTTGGAGGAGGCTGCACAGCTGAAGAACTACGACGAGGTGGAGCGGCTCAATCATGCGTTCCACCGCACGGTCTACGCGTTGGCCGACAGCCCGAAGCTACAGTGGCTCGTCGGATCCACTCTCGGGTACGCGCCTCGCAAGTTCTTCGCTGCAATTCCCGGATGGCCGGAGGCCTCTGCCCGTGACCACCGCCGCATCGTCGAATTGCTTGCTGCGGGCGACTCCGACGGAGCCCGCGAGGCGATGGCAGAACACATCCTCGACGCGGGGCGACTGCTCACTTCTCACGTGCAGAACATGCACACGACGAAATAGGAACTCAGCGGCCGAACAGCGAGCCGGCGGCAACGCCGGTGAACCGGGCGATCGCGTCGAACGTCTCCGCTGCTCTTTCCTCGAAGAACGCGTGCCTGACGCCGGGGAAAGTACGGACCTCGGCGTTCGGGAGGCGTGAAGCGAGCAGTTCGCTGTTGATCACGGGTGCCAACAGATCGTCGGTGCCGTGCAGGATCAGCGCCGGAGATGCGATGGTGGACAACACGTCCCATGCGTCGTGGGTCGCACTGGCACGTAGGTGTTCTGCTCGCGCGTCGCCGGTCATGTTCACATCACCGAGAGTGAAGTACGGCGGTGGGACATCTGCCAGGAACCGGTCCGTGTACATCAGGGACGCCAGGACGTCCCGGGTACTCGACGAGTCCGCGACGAGGGACATACGCACTTCCTCCGACCGCTCCACCGCGTTGGCGCCGCCCGGTGTGGTGCATCCCAACACCAGTCGGTCGACACGGCTGGGCGCGTCGGCTGCGAGCCACTGCGCGACACGTCCACCCATGGACGTGCCGAAGACATGGCATCGCGCGATTCCGAGCGCGTCCAAACACCGAACAGCGTCCTGGGCAAGCTTTCTCGTGGACAACGGTGCTGCCCCGAGTGGGGTCTGCCCGGTCCCCCGGTAATCGAAGGTCACGACAGTGAAGAAGTCGGAATAGCACGACTGCACTCGGTCCCACCAGTGATGATCGTTGGCCTGGCCCGCGAGCAACAGCAGTGGTGGACCCGACCCGGTCACTTGAAGCTCTACGCGCACAGCGTCTTCCACCCGCACGCGCTCTCGATACTCTCCTCGCACAGCTACCTCGTCGTCGTGGCCACAATGCGCGCCGCGCGCGCCAGCACCGGTGGATCGACCATATGACCGTCCACACTGGCAACCCCACCGCCGGAGGGCAGCGACGCCAGTATCTTCTCGGCCCAGGCCACTTCGACGCGAGTCGGAGTCAACGCAGTCTTCGCGGTCTCGACTTGCGATGGATGGATACAGAGTTTTCCACTGAAACCCAACGATTTTCCGTACACGACATCCGACGCGAGGACTGTCGTGTCGCTCAGATCGGTGGTCACGCCATCGATCGGTGAGTCGATCCCGGCGGCAGCGGCCGCGAGAACCAGCGCCGATCGAGCTGCGAGGAGCGCCTCTCGAGCATCGGGGTCGACGCCTAGTTCGGCCGCTAGATCGATGTGCCCGAGGGCCGTGCGCACCACTCCCGGTGCCGATGAGATCGATTGGGCTGCAAGCACTCCGCGCGCGGTCTCGATGAGAGCGATGACCGGGATCTGCTCGCCGAGCTCGGCCAGTACCGCTGGATCGTCCGCCTTGGGGACCATCACCGCGGCGCCCGCGTTCACTGCTGCCGCGACGTCCGCCTCCCAGTGCGGAGAGGTCCGCGAATTGACCCTCACGACCGCGTTCGTGCCTCCACGAAGCCATTCGACGACGTTGTCGCGCGCACTGTCCTTGTCACCGACGGCTACTGCGTCTTCCAGGTCGAGAACGATCAGGTCGGCGCCCGAGGCGATGGCCTTGTCGAAGCGTTCGGGTCTCGTCCCCGGCACGAAAAGGAACGTCCGCGCTACCGCGGTTCGTTGCGAGAGTGTCATCGTCATCGTCGTACTGCCTTCGCCGATGCCGCCGCGGCGACAGAACCCGCGACCGCCAACGTGGCAGACCGGCCGTCCTCGGCGGCCGTCCCCTCGACGACGAAGAGATCGTCGACGAACACCGGGTGAAGAAGCCGGAAGGAGAATGTCGCGACTTCCGAATCTCCCCATGCCTGTCCCACTACATCGGCCATCAGCGTCGCGAGCAGTGGACCGTGCACCACGAGTCCCGGGTACCCCTCGACACCGGTTGCGTACGGAGCGTCGTAGTGAATGCGGTGTGCATTCGCAGTCAGCGCGCTGTATCGAAACAGCGTCGCCGACGGTACGGAACGCGTCGTTGCCCATGTCGCTTCGGGCGAGGGCTCCACTTGGTCGGACGATGATTCGAAGGTTCGAGTGGGCCCACCACTGTCACTGCGGTAGACGATCTGCTGCTGCTCGGTGCGGCAGAGCCGGCCTCCTTGCTCGAAGTCGTGACGAACGACGACGAAGACCATCTCGCCGGTCTTGCCGTGTTTCGGAGTCACCGATTCGACGGACGACCGGCGCACGATCGGCTCCCCGATACGCAGGTTGTCGTGCGAAGTGATGGTGGAGCCTGCGAACATACGGCGTCGGTCCGGGATCGGCGGGTAGAAGTGCCCTTCCGCCGGATGGCCGTCCAGTCCGAGTTCGGAGGTGGGAGGCCAGTCCTGGAAAGCTGTCCAGTGAGCGAGAATTGGAACGACGCCGTCACCGAAACGCGCCTCGTCCAAGTCGAGTGTGCGAGCGAGTTGCGTCACCCGTTCGAGGTGCACGACGTCCACAGTCTCGACGGGGTCCGGTGCCCATCCGTCGACGTACTTCGCGAGCCCGACCGCGTCGGCCGTGTCGTTGCGCGTCATCCCAGTCTCCTTCTAAAATCTTTTGTAGAAAATATTCTACATGGATGTCACCGACACCACTGTCTCCGTGTCCTCGAACGCCTTGCGCAGTCGACTACCCATCGGGGACCAGACCCCACTCGCCACAACGTCGTCGATGACGTTGCCGAGCAGAGCCGAGACGGCATCGACAGCCGCCGACCTGCGTCCACCGGGACGAGCGATCACCAGGGTCCGCGTGAGGGTCGGTTCGGTGACCACCATGACGACCGCCTCCGAGCTCTGTGAGTCGTTCACCGCACTGGAGGGCAGCAGGGACCACCCGTGGCCCTCCGCAACCAAGGACCGCTGCAGACCTACCTCGTTCGTCTCGAAGGGAACCGCCAAGTCGACACCGAGCTTCGCAGCGGCTGATTCGATCAGCGTTCGTAGACCGTGCGGTGAACTCGGAAGAATCAACGGAAGACCCAGAACGTCGGCCAGAGGCATCGTCTGCCCATCCTCGACGGCTCCCGGAGGCGCGATCGCTCGCATCTCCTCGACGGAGACCTCGGTGCAACGAAACCCATCCGGAAGTGGCTGATCGAAGAGAAGCGCCACATCCACATCACCCCCTTCCAACCATTTGGCGAGGTACCCGGCGTAACCGGATGTCAGTCGAAGCCGGATCCCCGGATGCGCCGCAGCTACCTCCGCCGCAATACGAGGCCCGACGATGTGAGCGGAACTCGGAAGCAAACCGATCGTCACCAATCCGCGGAGGTCGTCACCACTGGCACCGGCCTCTTCCCGCGCTCGATCCAGCTCGTGGAGCGCACGTCGAGCACGGTGGAGCACCTGCTCACCCACGGCCGTCAATCGCATTCCTGCCCGCGTTCGCTCGAAGAGCGACACGCCGAGTTCTGTTTCCAAAGAGGCGATCTGGCGCGTCACGGCCGGTTGCACGACATGCAGAACCCGGGCCGCGCGCGTGACACTACCTGTGTCCGCTACGGCGATCAGCGCGCGTAACTGCCTTATCTCCATTCGGCATTTCCTCCATTCGTTCCCGTGATCGATGCATTCCTAGAAAGCATTACCACCCGCTAAGTATGTCAGTCCATGATGGGTAAACAACGACCGAATCGGAAACGGAGAACCACATGAGCACGACTGATACGGGGCCCGCATGGCAGAAGGAGGTGTTCGACGTACTTCGCGCAGGTGATGTCAAGCAGATCGCCTACGTGCCCGACGCAGGACACTCCTACGCAATCCGCGCCGCCATCGACGATCCGACGATCGAGGACGTCGTGCTCACCACCGAGGAGGAAGGCGTGGGTGTCGTCAGCGGAGCGTGGCTGGGCGGGCAGCGTGCTGTGCTGCTGATGCAGAGCAGTGGCGTCGGAAACTGCGTCAACATGTTCTCCCTTCTCGAGATGTGCCGCTTTCCTTTTCTCACGCTGGTGACGATGCGAGGCGAGTACGCAGAATTCAATCCCTGGCAGATTCCCATGGGCTCCGCAACCCAGGAAGCGCTGGAACTCATGGGCATCACGGTCTTTCGGGCCGATCAGCCCGACGAGGTCGGAGAAGTCGTGTCTGCAGCGTTCGACACCGCATTCCTTGCCGGAGAACGAGTCGCCGTCCTCCTCGGACAAACCCTGATCGGACGAAAGAAATGGGAACGCAAATGAGCGAGACAGGCACGCTGTACACGATCGACCGACGCACATTCGTGGGCGCCCTTCTGGCCGATACCCCTGACGCGCTCGTCGTCACCGGGCTCGGTTCGCCGTCGTACGACGTGTTCGCGCAGGGTGAGCGTGACCGCAACTTCTATCTATGGGGCGCGATGGGTGCGGCAGTACCGGTCGGGTTGGGGCTCGCGCTTGCACAGCCGGAAGAATCCGTCATCGTCATCACGGGAGACGGCGAGCAGCTGATGGGGGTAGGCACCCTGGGATCGGTAGCGGTCAAAGCACCACCGAACCTGACCATCGTCGTGCTGGACAACGGACACTTCGGTGAGACCGGGATGCAGCGCAGTCATTCCAGCCTCGGAACCAGTCTGTCCGCGGTGGCAAGTGGATTCGGAATCCCGCGTGCGGAGACGATCGATTCGCTCGACGGCGCCAAGACCATCGCCGAGGCAGTGGTCGCACGCACCCAGACCAGCTTCTTCCAGGTGTACATCGACACGGGCGAACCTCCACGGGCGTTGCCTCCTCGTGACGGAGTCGCGGTCAAGAACAAAGTTCGAGCTGCACTCGGTTTCTCGACCTTCTGATTTCCACATCCCTTCGACGACAGGTTTTCTCATGGAGAAGTACCTTCTGCACATCGACGGCGAACGTCGCTCATCCTCGACCGGTGAATTCTTCGAATCGGACAATCCGTTCGAAGGGCGGCCGTGGGCACAGATCGCGCGTGGAAATGCCGATGACGTCGATCGAGCCGTCACCGCAGCACACCGCACCATGACGAGCGGTTCGTGGGCCGAGATGACGCGGAGTCAGCGCGGTCTGGTCTTGACGAGAATCGCCGACCACCTGGCCGAGAATGCAGAATCTCTGGCGCGCACAGAAGTACGTGACAACGGCAAGCTCTACAGCGAGATGCTCGGTCAGTGCCAGTACGTACCCCACTGGTTTCGCTACTACGGAGGGTTGGCCGACAAGATCGAAGGGACCGTCGTCCCGATCGACAAAGCGGGATACTTCACCTACACCCAGAAGAATCCGATCGGTGTGGTCGGGATCATCACACCCTGGAATTCCCCGCTGCTGTTGCTCGTCTGGAAGCTCGCGCCCGCTCTGGCCGCAGGGTGTTCGGTGGTGATCAAGCCGTCCGAGTACACGTCGGCGTCCACACTCGAATTCGTTCGGCTGCTGGAGGAAGCGGGTTTGCCGATCGGAGTCGTGAACGTCGTAACCGGGTTCGGAGCCGAGGTCGGGAGCCCGCTGGTCGACCATCCTCTCGTGCGCAAGATCAGCTTCACCGGTTCGGACGCCACTGGTAGGCGCATCGGTGAACAGGCGTCACGCCAGTTCAAGCAGGTGTCCCTCGAACTGGGCGGCAAGTCGCCGAACATCGTGTTCGACGACGCCGACATCGAGGCGGCCGTCAACGGCGCAGTATCCGGCATCTTCGCAGCTACTGGTCAGACCTGTATCGCAGGATCGAGACTCCTTGTGCAGCGGTCCATTCACGACGACGTCGTCGACAAGGTCGTCGCCTTGGCGCGGAGCGCTCGGATGGGTGATCCGATGGACGCGCAGACGCAGGTAGGACCCGTCACCACCCGCGACCAGTACGACAAGGTGCTGCACTACATCGATGTCGGCCGTGAAGACGGCGCTACGCTCGCTCTCGGCGGCAAAGCGGCCACCGGTGATGCCTGCGGAAACGGGTGGTTCGTCGAACCCACCATCTACACGGGCGTCGACAACTCTTCACGGCTGGCGCAGGAAGAGGTTTTCGGACCCGTCCTCGCAGTGATTCCGTTCGATACCGAAGACGAAGCCATCTCGATCGCGAACGACTCACGGTACGGCCTGGGCGCAGGAGTGTGGACGCAGAACATGGGTCGCGCATTCCGTGTCTCGGCGGCAGTGCACACGGGCACGGTGTGGGTCAACACGTACCGCGCCGTCAGTTACATGATGCCCTTCGGGGGCGTAAAGGACTCCGGCCTCGGCCGTGAGAATGGAATCGGGGCAGTCGAGGACTACCTCGAGACCAAAAGTGTATGGATCAACACCGGCGCACCAGTCGGAAATCCATTCGTGATGCGTTGACAATCACACGATCCAGATGCCGCCCGGCAGCCACAAGCTGTCCGGGCGGCACCTGTTTCCGGTCCGCGTCCGCACATCCGGTTGCGAGGCGTCTCGGTGCCAGACGGAATCGGACCTTCCGTGCGCCACACGATGAGCTGTTCAATAGTGTGGACCAACGCTTTCCGGCTGATGGAGCACAGCGCTTCGCTCCCGCCGGCGAGCCGGAGAAGATCGCGGATTGGAGTCACCCGACAGTGGAGCCGAACAAGTTGTCCCGATTCGATGTGTCGACGACCGTCGACGGCGTGCGGGTCGATATCGCCGGTATGTATCGCAGTGGGATCGGTGAGCCGATCGTGTTCCTGCACGGCTTCGGTTCGACGAAAGAAGACTATTCGGACGTCGTTCAACGAACGGAATTGTCCGACAGGCCTGTCGTCGCCTACGACGCGCCGGGTTTCGGCGCGTCGCGTTGCGGACAGCCCCAGCGCCTTTCGATTCCGCTTCTCGTCTCGACCGCGCTCGCCGTACTGGATTCTCGGCCCATCGATACCTTTCATGTCATCGGACACTCGATGGGCGGTCTGACCGGCTTGATGCTTGCGTCCGACCATCCGAATCGGGTGCTGTCGTTCATCGACATCGAAGGCAATGTCGCCCCCGAAGATTGCTTTCTGAGTCGGCAGATCATCGATGGCGATCCGGATCCCGAGGTGTTTCTGGACGAATTCACTCGGAAAGCGTGGGACTCACGTTTCTACTCCAGCGCCCTGTACTCGGCCGGTCTGGCGCACAAAGTTCAATCCAATTCGGTCCGCGGCATCTTCGAGTCGATGGTCGATCTGTCGGACAACGGTAACCTCATGTCTCGATTCGTCGGTCTACCGATCCCGAAGATGTTCATGTACGGGGAACAGAACAGTTCACTCTCCTACCTGAGCCATCTCTCGAACAGCGGGGTCGAGTTAGCCGAGATTCCTTCGAGCGGACACTTCCCCATGTACTCCAACCCGCCCGAGATGTGGCGACGTGTGTCGGAGTTCCTCGTGTCGAACTCCAGTTCTCCTGTCCCAGAGCAACTCTGACGATGTCAGGTGTAGGGACGCGCGCCTGTGGACCTACAGCGCACTCAGTGCCGACCTCAGCTTGTCGAGTGCGGCGTCGAGTGTCTGGTCGCTTACCGCAAAGCACAGCCTCAATCCACCTGGGGCGCCGAAGGCCTCGCCCGGAACGACCGCGACACCTACCTCCTCCAGAAGCCACCCGGCCAACTCCGCTGACGTCGACACTCCAGAGTGGTTTCGGAGGAGAAGCTGCTCGACCGAGGAGAATACGAACATCCCGCCGTTCGGCACAGGACAGTCCACGCCGTCTATCTCACGAAGCGCAGCTACGGTCCGATCACGGCGAGTCCGGTAGTGCTGCACTGTCGACAGCAAGTCGGCTCGGTCGTGCGTGACCGCCTCCAGGGCTGCGACTTGGGTGATCAGCGGGACGTGTGTGATCGTCTGCGAAACGTGGCGCGTCGCTGCCGCCACGATGGCGCCCGGCCCGACAAGCCCGGCTTGGTAGCGGTCATGTCGCGCTACCGAACCGGTACAGGTCCAGAGTGGTCTTTCCCGCGCGAAGTTCCTCGAAGATCCGCTGCTCGTCCGCCGCCCGCGCGTCCGAGAGGTCGAGCACGCGTTCCACCTCGTTCTGCGGGATGGCTATGACGCCATCGGCGTCACCGACCACCATGTCTCCGGTTTCGATCTTCGTACCACCGACATCGACCGGCACCCCGAACGCGCCGGTAAATCCCTTGCGCGTACCGATGATGGAGATTCCTCGCGAGAACACTGGGAAGTCCATTGCGGCCAGTTCTACCGTGTCTCGGACTGCACCGTCGATGACAAGACCGATCAGTCCTCGTTGTCGCGCCGCGACTGCGAGCACCTCACCCCAGTGGCCGTGTCGAGCCCCACCGGCGTCCACGACAAGTACGTGACCGGACGGCGCCTGGGCTACCGCGTTGTGCAGCGCGAGGTTGTCTCCACCTACACCTTGAACGGTGTACGCAGGACCGGCGACGCGTGCTCCAGCCCAGGCGGGTCTGATAGCAGGGTCGAGAGCAACGTCGAGCTTCGATGCTTCGTAGATCGTGGCCGTCGCATGCCCACGCGCGAGATCCGTCATGTGGCGCTCTGCAGTGTGTGGTAGGAGAACTGCCGGCGCGCTTCATGCAGGGTGCTCCCGGAGCGGACGGCGTCGACGATGTCGGATTCGGTCTGCTCGATCTTCTCGGCGAGTGCAACGACCTCCGCGGCCTTGTCCGAAGCGACGACGAGAACCCCGTCGGAGTCCGCTACCACGATGTCGCCCGGCTCGATTCCGACACCGTCGATGTGGAGTGTTCCTTGTACCTCGACGAGCCGTACGCGGTCTTTTCCGGTTCGCATGAACCGCGCCACGCTCCACATCGGATAGCCCAGTTCGAGGGTGGTGGAGGTGTCGCGGCACGCCCCGAAAACAACGGTGCCTGCGATTCCGCGCGCCGCGGACGCTCGGGTCATGATCCCGCCCCACACCGTGCAGTCGGTACGACCCTGGTTGTCGATGATTATGACCGAGCCCGGTTCCACATCGTCGAGGAAGTCGCCTACCGTCCCGGGCTCATCGGTGATCGGCTCGTATCTGACGGTATAGGCAGGCCCGACAGCTCGAATCCGAGAGGCCGGATCGAGGGGCCCGATCCCGTGCAGGGAGCCGGCTTGCCCCAGCGCATCCAACGCGTCCGAAATCGACGCCGTAGGAATCTTTCCCAGGCGGGATACGATCGAGTTACTGGTCATGTTCTTCACTTCCTGCTAGTCGTGCGTCGTGCAGTGCATCAGCTATCGCGATGCCGTTGTGTAGGTCGCGGGCGATGCTTCTCTCACGCTCGACGATCTCCCGTGCGCCCGCCAGCACCGTGGACACCTTCGCGCGTGGCACGACAGCCACACCGGTCTCGTCCGCGACGACGACGTCTCCCGGCGACACCGACACCCCCGCAATGATCACTGTGTCGCCGGTGGACTTCTGCTGAAGGCGCCCACGCGCGGTAACTGGGATTCCACCACGGGAAAACACCGGATACCCCAATTCACGTGCTTCACCGATGTCGCGGCAGCAGCCGTCGGCGATGGTGCCGCGGACTCCCCTGAGGCTGGCGCCGAGACTGAGTAGCCCACCCCAGCACGACACGTCTGTGCGACCGGCATTGGCGATGACGATGATGTCGCTCTTGCCCGCGGTCGACACGGCTGTGCTCGCGATGTGCGGGCCGGCAGGACCAGGCACATACGGTTCGAGTTGAACCGTCACCGCAAACCCGACAATTTTCGATCCCGACACGGGAGCGATGCCGCCGATGCCACTCGGGAGACCAGCACCGTCGAGCGCGTCACTGACGGCCGCACTGTCGAGTTTCGCAAACTCGTCGAGAATCATTGTGTCGTCCATGCGAACAATTCGACCTCCACTGAGCGATATTGTGAAGGTCCGATTTGATCTGCCATCGATATGGAGAACGACTCAGTGGTCGAAATTCGTCAGGCTCGGTACTTCATCGCCGTTGCCGAAGAACTGCACTTCGGACGGGCGGCGTCTCGACTGCACATGTCGCAACCACCGCTGTCACAAGCTATTCAGCAGATCGAGCGAGACACTTCCGTCAAGCTGCTGAACCGGTCGAGTCGTTCCGTGAGCCTTACCCAGGCCGGGTCCGTGTTTCTCGAACACTGCCGAACTCTCGTCAAGCAAGCACAATTGGCAGAAACTGCTGCCCTGCAAGCCCAGAACGGTTACCTGGGGCAGGTTTCCATCGGGGCCGTATCGTCGGCCTTCGAGAACTTGCTGCCGAACGCGATCGCTGTCTATCGCCGGACTCGACCCGATGTCGAGATGTTCTTTCGCGAAGTCGATACCCATGTCGGGGCCCGAGCCGTGCTGCAGCACGATGTGGATATAGCGATCGTGAGACAAGCAACTGCCCCGTCCGGTTGTCGGGTGGTTCCACTACGGCAAGACCACTTCGTTGCGGCCGTGCCATCGACCCACCCTCTCGCGTCCACGGTCGGATCGATCGAATTGGCCTGGCTCGCCAAGGAAGCATGGATCTGGCTCCCGCGCGAGATTTCACCGGGGTACCACGACGAGATGGCTGCCGCATGCAGAGAAGCCGGCCTGACACCGGACACCCGCCACCGAGCAAACTCGATCAACAGCCAGATCGCCATGGTCGAATGCGGGCTGGGAGTGACAATCGTGCCGCATTCCTCGGCCTCGACGCCGTCCGACAGAGTCTCGTTCCTCGAACTCGTCACCCGGGCCCCTCTGACAGATCTGTCGATCATCTCTCGAATCGACACCGAACCCTCGATCGATCACTTCGTCGACTGTGCGACGCGGGTCGCTGCGATCGCGTGAGCCGGACAGACGGGCCGACTGTCCCGAATGCGCGTATCTTCGAGATCGCCGAGGGTGCCGAAAGAACCCACTCGGTGGCAACGCACGACTCGGTGCAACCCGTTGGAGGAGCTGTGGGCAAGAAACCGGCTGCACGGTCCCTGTACCGCGATGGCGCCGGGAGCGTCGCGCTGATTGCAGGCATCGTTGCAGTCGTCTGCGCGTTCGTCCCCTTCATCGGCGACTATCTCGCGATCCCCGCGGGCCTGGTAGCCGTCGTGTGCGGATGGGTCGGCCTCAGCCGCGCCGTCGACGGAACGGCCACCAATGGGCGCGAGGCAATGATCGGCGCCGCACTCGGCGGAACGGCGTTGTTCGTGGTGTTCCTGATGTTCGCCGCCTCGTACATGTAACCGTTCCGCCAGCGCGGAGCCCTCCGCGCACTCGGCGCCGGCTAGAACGCTGCGAGATTCTCGCGAAAGGTCGGCTTCGAATAACCGTCTCGGATCGCACCGCGGCGCCGGAGAGCGGGCGCGAGCCCGTCGCTGATCTCGGAGATCACCTTGCGAGTGACCGGAGACGCGATGAGGAATCCGTCGCCGCCCACGTAGTCCATCGCCTCGTCCATTTGTGCTGCAACGGATTCGGTGGTGCCCACGAGTTCGATGGACTCCACGGTCGGGTAGTTGGCGATGATCTCGCGTAATGTCTTGCCTGACTTTGCCATGTCCTCGAGGGTGCTCTTGTGCCCGTTGTACTTCGTCAGATCCGGTACAGGCGCGTCGATGTCGAATTGTGAGAAGTCGGTGCTCGAAAGGTAGGACATCGCAGCCAATACTCCGTCGATGTTGTTCTTCTGGACCTCGCGCATTCTGTCCCGTTTGACTGCCGCTTCTTGGTCGGTGTCGGCCATGATCGGGCTGACCAGAAACAGCACCTTGACATCGTCCGGTTTGCGTCCGTACTCGAGCAACCTCTTGCTGATGTCCTCGCGATACTCGCGCATCGCATCGAGTCCGCGCACGTTGGCAATGATCGTGTCGGCATGCTTGGCTCCGAACGCGCGACCTGCAGGCGAGCCGCCCGCCTGACAGATGACCGGACGCCCTTGTGGTCCACGTGGGACGTTGAGGGGACCGCGGGAGGCGTAATATTTCCCTTCGAACCCCACCTTGTGAATCTTCTCGTGGTCAGCGAAGACGCCGGATTCGGCATCGAGAACCAGGGCGTCCTCCTCCCACGAGTCCCACAGCTGAGACACGACGTCGATCCATTCGTCGGCCATCTCGTACCGCAGGCCGTGTTCGATCTGCTTCGGCAAGCCGTAGTTCTGGGCAGCACCGTCAGCACTTGCCGTCACCAGATTGATGCCGATCCTGCCCTTGGTCACATGATCGAGCGTTGCCATCAAGCGAGCAGCGAGAAAAGGCGGATAGAAGGTCGTTGCGACGGTGGCGATAATTCCGATTCGCTCGGTTGCCTGGGCCATCAGAGGTACGAGCGGCATCGGATCGAATCGGACGGTGGTGCCGCGACGCACCGAACTTTCGAACGTTCCGCGATACACGTCCGACAGAACGGAGGAGTCCTCCAGCATGATGTAGTCGAAGCCCGCCCGTTCGAGACTGCGCGCCGCGTCGACGAACAGATCCGGCCGCCCGACGTCGGCAGGTACATTGCCGGACCATGGCTGATTCCAGCCGTAGACACCGAATCCGGTTGTGAAGAACCACCCGAGATGCATCATGCGCCTGCACCTCTGGTCGGTCCTTGTTCGGGTTCGGCGTGATCGCGGGGCAGAAGTACGTTCATCGAAGTCCTCTCGGGTTTCCATGGGCAGCGGTAACGCTGCGTGCGCACCAGCTTGGGGGAATCGGATTAACGAACATGGCCCAGGCGTAACTGACCGATTACGCCGCGCACTCGGCCTGCTGGGGGCCGTTTCGGACGCCGATAACGCCACAGAGAGGTAGATCACAATGGCGTTTAGAGGATTCTCAAGGCTCTGACCAGGCATTTCACCTGGCGTAATACTTCGGTTACGCCTCGAGGCGCTTTCAGTAACGAGTCTGAAGAAAGCTCTGCGGTCAAGGCAGTACATCTGCTGATGACGAACGGGTTGGAGGATCGTGATGAGTGGCACTGTGCGCGGTGCATACGCCGAGATCGACGCCAGGCACCTCGGCAAGAGTTTCCATCGCCGTGGGTCCGGCAAGGCTGCTGTGAACGACATCAGCATGAAGGTCACGTCTGCGTCGGCCATCGGAATCGTCGGTGAGTCCGGGTCGGGCAAGTCGACGTTGGTCCGAATGATGTGCGGGCTGCTGGAGCCCACCGATGGCACTGTGGCGTACAACGGCGCAGCATTACCCGGCGTGTTGTCGACCCGAGGAGGACGCCGCGAATTTCGTTCCCGCATACAGTACGTCGCTCAGGACACGACGTCGTCGTTCGATCCGAGGCGAACGCTGCGTGACGCCGTGCGGCTACCTGCGCAGCGTTTGCTCGGTATGGACACCGAGACGGCGAACGTCCGCGTCGACGAGACACTCGCGTCTCTCGAACTGGACCCGTCGATGGCAGATCGGTACCCCGCCGAAGTCTCGGGAGGTCAGCGGCAACGCTTCTCGATCGCACGTGCGCTCGTGGTGAAACCGCGGATTCTGTTGTGCGACGAAGTGGTCTCCGCGCTCGATGTGTCGGTCCAGGGAGCAATACTGAACATGCTCAAGAGTTACTGCGCGGCCGAGGACTGCGGCTTGGTGTTCGTGTCGCATGGTTTGCCCGCCACAGCCTTCATCGCCGACGACATCGTCGTCATGCGTAGCGGCGTCATCGTCGAACAGGGCACCACCGACGACGTGGTCGAGCGACCGCAGGACCCGTACACCGAGCAGTTGCTCGAGGCGTACAGAGGACTCGACGAAGTCGAGCAGCTAGCCGTGGCAGCAGCCCGATGAACGCGCTGCAGAATTTCGTCGGCCGCCAGCGTTGGTGGCTGGGGCGTGTGGCGGTGCTACCTCTACACCTGCTGGTGTTCGCAGTTGCAGCCTTCTTCCTGGTGCGAGCGATCCCCGGCGACCCTGCGCGTGAAGTAGTCGGACCTGAGGCCACCGAAGCAGACTATCTGGCCACCAAGGCCGAGCTGGGACTCGACGGAAGTCTGTGGAGCCAACTCATGTCCTATCTGGGTAACCTCCTGCACTTCGATCTCGGAAACGCCATCATGACGGGTAGACCGGTGACCACTGACATCGCTGACCGCTTACCCGGCACACTCGAACTGGCCGGCATCGCGTTCACTTTTCTCGTCGCGGTGACTCTGCTGTTGTCAGCCATTGTCGTGGCGTGGCCCGGCTCTCTCGCATCGCGCGCCGTGCGCGGTTACGCCCAGGCAGCGGGCGCGGTGCCCGAGTTCGTCGTGGGCGTCGTCGGAATCTTCCTTTTCTATGCGACGCTTCAGGTCGTCCCGGCCCCCTCGGGGCGGGTGCGACCTGGGCTGACCGAACCCGATCCGATCACTTCTCTCCCTTTGCTCGACGCCGTCCTACGCGGGGACACCGTGGTGGTGTCCTCGATGGCCTCACACCTGTTGTTGCCGATCTCGGTTCTCGTGGTCTCGGTTACGCCCATTCTTCTCAAACAGCTTCTGACTGCGTTGGATTCGAGCCTGACCGCGGGCCCGACGCTGTTCAAGGTTGCTACGGGATCGGCGCGCAAGTACATCTATCTCAGTGCCTATCGGCGGGCCCTCCCTCCGACGGTGTCACTGTTCGGCATGGTCTTCGGTTCGCTGCTGGGCGGTGCCGTGATTCTCGAGACTCTCTTCGGCCTCGGCGGAATGGGCACCTATGCCGTGGAGGCCGTTGCCGCAACGGATCTCATTGCTCTACAGGGCTTCCTGTTGGTGGTTGCCGCGATATCGCTGATCGTGTTCCTGTGTGTAGACCTGATCAACATGCTGCTCGACCCTCGGCGCAAGCCGGGTCGGCAAGGAGGTGCTTCCTAGATGGCCGGCGTCACGACTTCTGCACGCGAGACTCGAAAGACGAAGCGCGCCTCACCCAAGACCCTCCTGCTGTTCGTGCCCGTCGCCCTCGTGCTTCTGGTAGCGCTCGTCGGACCGTGGATCGTACCGTTCGATCCGACGAAAGTTGTCGGCGCGCCGTCGCTTTCACCGAACTCGGAGTTCCTGCTGGGCACCGATTCCACGGGACTCGACGTGTTCTCTCGAACCATCGCCGGCGCACGGATCGACGTCACCATCGCGTTGTTCGTCACGATCGCATCGACAGTGGGTGGCATTCTCATCGGCCTCACGATCGGAATGAACGAGTCAGGACGTGGGCTCGGCGGATTCCTGGCGCGCGGCGCCGCCCGGTTCCTGGACCTCCTCGAGGCAGTACCCACCGTGATCGTCGCACTCGTCGTCGTCTCGTTCTTCGGCACTTCGTCGTTGACGATGATCTTCACGTTGTCGGTGATTCTCGCACCGATTCAGGCACGGTTGGTGCGCACCGAGGTCTTGCGGGTTCGAGGAGACGCCTACCTCGACGCTGCCCGGCAGGCCGGTCTCAGCGAGACCCAACTCGTCTTCCGGCACGTGCTTCCCAACTCGTCCGTCCCTGCGTTGCAGAACGCGTCGGTGGTGTTCGGACTGACGATCATCCTGACCGCGGCTCTCGGCTTCCTCGGAGTGGGTCTCGCACCTCCCACACCGGAATGGGGATCGATGATCACGCGCGGCGCCGGCGATGCGGCGATCGGAAAGCTCTGGGCCGCCGGCGCACCCGCGTTCGCTCTGTGCGCGACAGTGGCTTCCGTCGCCATCGTCGGCCGTCATCTCACGAAAGACACGCGTCGCTCCCACTGACGCGGCGGGAGCGCAGCCGGCGGAGTGACCCCATTCGTGCGCGGGAGCGCAGCCGGCGGAGTGACCCCATCAGCACACGGACAGCGCTGTCCGAGCACGTGCACCTCCCATTTTCACGGGCGTCGACAAATTGACACGCGACACCCGTCGATCCCCCATGCATCGACGAAGGAGACACTCGTAGTGAAACACTCCCATCGCCTACCTTTCGGGCTCAAGTGGTCCATCCCGCTTCTCGCGGGCGCGCTCGCGCTGAGTGCGTGCTCCGACGGTGGGTCCGCAGGATCCGACGCGGCCAGCACCGGCGAAATCATCGTCGTGACCCCCGACCAGGCGTCGAACGTCGTCCGTGACTACGGCTACACCGCGGGTACGGACAACCAGGACGTCACGAACAACATGCACGCGCAGCTCATCCGCAAACCGTACGTGGAAGAGGACGGCTCGGACGCTCTGGTGCAGGACTACTACAACTTCGAGCCGTACTTGGCCGAGAGTTACGACGTCAGCGAGGATCAACTCGTCTACACCTTCAAGCTGAAGCAAGGTGTGTCGAGCCAACAAGGTAACGAACTCGACGCCGACGACGTGCTGTGGTCCTTCGAGCGCAAGTTCGCGACTCCGGGTGGCGGTATGGCCGGTTACTTCAAGCCGATGCTGACCGACCCGGTCACTCAGATTCAGAAAATCGACGACTACACGGTCAGTTTCACCGTGGAGAAAGCGGGCTACGGCCTGACGTTGCTGGCTAACCTGGCCGAGAACATCGGATCGATCTACGACAGCAACTATCTCATCGAGAACGCCACTCCCGACGATCCTTACGCCGTGCAGTGGGGTGCCGAGGACATGATGCGCGGCAATTTCGGTTACGGCGCTTACATGTTGGAGTCGGTGACTCCGGGCCAGGAGATCGTCATGAAGGCTAACCCCGACTTCGTCCTCGGCGAGCCCGAGGTGAAGCGGATGATTCGACGAGTAGTCGCCGATCCTGCAACGCGCGCCAACATGGTCACCCGCGGGGACGCCGATGTTGCGCTCGCGCTGCGTTCCTCGGACCAGGCAACGCTCGAGGGAAACGAGGCGGTCACGGTACCGACGACCACCTCGAACCAGTACCTGCTGTACGCGATGAACACCACCACTGCCCCATTCGACGACGTGCGGGTGCGCCAGGCCATGGCCTACGCGATCCCCTACGACCAGATCATGTCCGACGTCTTCTTCGACCGCGCGTACAAGTACAACCACGTTCTGGACGACAAAGCGCCCAACTGGGATGGATCCGCCCTACCGCAGTACGACGGTGATCCGGAACGTGCGAAGCAGATGCTCGCGGAGGCCGGCATGCCGGACGGCTTCGCGTTCACGCTCAGCGTCAACAACCAGCTCCCCGCTGCGCAGGACACTGCAATTCAGATTCAGTCGTACGCTGCCGAAGCCGGCATCGACGTCACCATCTCCGAAGTTCCTGCGGCTCAACTCAACGCTGAGCAGCTCGACGGGAAGATCCAGGCCAGCCTCTCGATCGGCGCATCGGTGACCATGACCCCGCCGTACTCGCTGCAGTTGCTCACTCAGCCGGGTGGTGGCTCGAACACCGCACTGTGGAACGATCCCGAATTCCTGGGTCTCGTCGATCAGGGACTGAATGCAGGCGACGCTCTGAGCCCGGAGGCCGGGGAGTACTGGAACGCGGCAGAGCTTCGTATGACCGAGCAGGCGCCGTACATCTTCATTGCTCGTGTGCGCCCGTCGGTGGCCTTGGAGGCAGGCATCGACGGCTTCGTTCAACGCACCGATTTCCGTATCGACTACTCGAACCTGTCGTTCCCGCAGTAGCTCCGCCCGTTCGGTCGGTGGTCATATCCCGCCAACCGACCGAACTGCGTGCGAGAACGCAGAAGATACGCGGCGAAATCGGGCGGCTACCAACCGCGCCGCTTCTCGAAACATCCCCGCGGTGAAGTCGACTCACACACCGGCAGAAACGAACGGACTATGACAGACAAAAGATTTCATCTCGGCTGGTTCGGCAGCTTCGTCCCGGCCGCCTGGAACACCACTTTCGAAGGCACCGACAGCGAAGACTGGTTGAACGGCGACTTCTACGTCGACTTCGCCCGTACGCTCGAGCGCGCATGCTTCGATTTCCTTCTGCTCGAGGACTCGTCGATGGTCTCGGACACCTACGGCGGGAGCTCGGAGGCGACACTCCGCACGGGTGGATGGGCTCCGAAGGGTGACCCCATGGCTCTTGCGCCGCTCCTGACGCGTGCGACGGAGCGATTGGGAATCTCCATCACGGCGTCCACGTCGTTCTATCCTCCTTACCTGCTGGCTCGGTCGATCGCGTCGCTCGATCATCTCTCGTCGGGGCGTATCGCGTGGAATGTCGTCACCTCCAGCGAGGATCGCGCCGCGCAGAACTTCGGAATGGACACACTTCCGCCCCACGACGAGAGATATGCCCGCGCCGACGAATACGTCGGACTGGTCGAACAACTCTGGGATTCCTGGGATGCCGACGCGGTGGTGATGGACCGCGCGACATCCACCTACGTGGACCACACCAAGGTCCACACCGTCGACTTCCGGGGCAAGTACAACTCGTCCCGCGGCCCCCTCAACACCCTCCCGTCCCCCCAGGGCCGTCCGGTGATCACGCAAGCAGGCGGCTCCCCCGCCGGCCGCGATTTCGCGGCCAAGCACGCCGACATGGTCATGGCGCTGCCCAAGGGCGTTCCCGCGATGAAGGAGTACCGCGCCGACATCCGGAGGCGCATGGTCGAACACGGACGCGACCCGGATTCGGCGAAGGTGATGTACGTCGTCTCACCGATTCTCGGCGAGACACATCAGGATGCTCTCGACCGCAAGGAGCGCAAAGCCGACGCGGTGCGCGCCAATCCGATGGGTCCGCTCATCGGATGGTCGGCGAGCATGGAGATCGACTTCTCCACGTTCGATCTCGACAAACCACTTCCCGAGGACGTCCACACGAACGGTCATCAGTCCACACTGGAGAACTTCCGCAAGTGGGCAGACGGACGGACACTCCGCGAAGCATGCGTCGCCTACCGCACCGAATCCATGGAGCTGGTCGGCACTCCCGACGAGGTGGCCGAGCAGATGGGCGAGGCCATGGACGAGATCGGCGGTGACGGATTCCTCATCTGGAGCCAACCCCACAACCGACGCTACATAGGAGAAATCGCCGACGGACTGGTTCCCGCCCTGCAACGACGTGGACTGATGCGAACCGAGTACACGGGCGAACACCTTCGCGATCATCTTCTCGAATTCTGACTCGACACGTCTCGATCACTGGAGAACAACATGACTGCCAACAAGTTTCACCTGGGCTGGTTCCTCGGCGCCGGGTTCGGTGTCCAATCCTGGAACCAGCCGTGGTCCGGTACCGGTGCCACCGACTGGATGATGCCCGATCAGTACGTCGACCTTGCACACTCGCTCGAACGCGCGTGTTTCGACTTCCTGATCATGGAGGATTCCGTGCAGGTCTCCGACACCTACAAGGGGTCGATGGAGTACTACCTCGCGACGGCATCTGCCGCGCCCAAACACGATCCCGCTGCACTCGCGGCAATCCTCTCCTACACCACCAAGCACCTCGGCATCGTGCCGACGCTCACCACGACGTTCTACCACCCGTACACCGTCGCCCGTTTGATGTCGACGCTCGATCACATCGCGGAGGGTCGCATCGGCTGGAACATCGTGACCGGCAGCAACACCCGTGCAGCACAGAACTACGGCTTCGACATGCCCGAGCACGATCTTCGGTACGACATGGCCGACGAATTCGTCGAACTGACTCGCAAGCTGTGGGACTCGTGGCAGGAGGGCGCGGTGGTGGCCGACACCGCGCCAGGTGGCATCTACGCCGACCACGAGAAAGTGAACCGGATCGACTTCGAGGGCAAGTTCTACAAGTCCCGAGGACCGCTCAACACCGTTCCCAGCCCACAGCGACGACCGGTGTTCCTGCAGGCAGGAGGCTCGGACAAAGGCAAGGAGTTCGCCGCCAAACACGCCGATGCCATCATCTCCAACCCGCACGGCACCGACAAGATGCGCCGCTACCGCGAGGACATTCGCCAGGGTGCCGCCGAAGCCGGTCGTAACCCCGATGACGTCAAGGTCATGTATCTGATCTCGCCGATCCTGGGTGAGACGACTGCCGAGGCCAAGGCAAAGCACCAGCGACGCCAGGACGCAGCATCGCGCAACATCGATGGCCTGCTGGCCGGCCGGTCTCATCTGTCCGGTATCGACCTCAGCCAGTTCGACCTCGATGCACCGTTGCCTGCGGACCTCGAAAGCAACGGCCACCGAAGCAGTTTCGCCGAGTTCAAGGGAGACGGGACACAGACCCTGCGCGAGCGGATCACCAGCCACAGTGCAATCGACACGCTCGAATTCGTCGGCACCCCGGACGATGTCGCCGACATGATGGACGGCGTGATGCAGGAGGTCGGTGGCGACGGGTTCCTCATTGCCGGGGCGCCGATGAACCGCAGATACGTCGCCGAGATCACCGACGGGCTCGTCCCCGCACTCAAGCGTCGCGGGTTGACCCGTACCTCCTATGAGCACAAGCACTTCCGCGACAACCTTCGCGCATTCTGATCTGTCGATCGCATACACGTAAGAAAGAGGACACATGTTCCACTTGGGTTGGTTTCTGAGCTGGCAGGTACAGTCGTGGAACCAGATGTGGTCGGGTGAGGGCGGTACCGAATGGAACCACCCCGAACTCTACATCGACATGACGCGGGCACTCGAACGTGCAGGCTTCGACTACATCATGTTCGAGGACGGCTCGTTCGTACCGGACTCGTTCGGCGGCAACGCTAAATGGTGGTTGGCCAACGCACGGTCGGTCCCGAAGCAGGATCCGCACTCCCTGCTCCCCATCCTCAGCCAGTTCACAGAGCACCTGGGGCTCATCGGCACGATGACGACGTCCTTCCATCCGCCCTACATGGCAGCTCGCACGGCTGCGACGCTCGATCATCTCAGCCACGGCCGAGCAGGCATCAACCTCGTCACCTCGCACAACGTGCGCACCGCGCAGAATTTCGGGTTCGAGGAGATGTTCGAGCACGACCACCGGTACGAGATGGCGGACGAGTGGATCGATCTTGTCAAGCAGCTGTGGGCATCGTGGGAGCCGGACTCCGTGCGCCTCGACCGTGAGGCCGGAGTGTTCGCAGATTTCGAGAAGGTCCACGCCATCGACTTCAAGGGCACGTATCACTCGTCTCGTGGACCGCTGAACACGACGCCGACGCCGCAAGGCCGTCCGGTGATCTGCCAAGCCGGTGGCTCTCCGGCGGGACGCGGATTCGCCGCCAAGCACGCCGAAACCATCTTGGCTCAGGTCGAAAACGTCGAGGCGATGAAGACGTACCGTGACGACGTTCGCGCACGAATGGTCGCTGAGGGCCGAGATCCCGACTCGTGCAAGATCATGTTCATCGTCAGTCCCGTTCTCGGTGAGACCCAGCGCGAGGCCGAGGACAAGCACGAACGCATCCTCGCCGGCTTCCGCAACGACATCGACGTCAACCTCGCCTCGATGTCCTACGCCAGCGGAATCGACTTCTCGAAATTCGATCTGGATGCGCCGATTCCTTCGGTGGAGACCAACGCAGGCCGCGGCACGATGGCGTTGATTGGAGCGAACACGACCGGAATGACTCTGCGCGAGGCAGCGAGCTCGGACATCCGCAAGTCAGTAGACCTGATCGGGACGGCCGACGCCGTGGCCGAGCAGATGGGTGAGATCGCAGCGGAGGTCGGCGGGGACGGATTCTTGATCGCCGGCAGTGTGCACCGCAGGTACATCAGCGAGATCACCGACGGCCTGGCGCCCGAGCTGCGCAAGCGAGGCTTGATCCGCGACGGCTACGCGCACGAGTTGTTCCGCGACAACCTGATGGACTTCTGATCGACGCTGCAGGGGCGTACACGCCGGTGGATGCGCGGCCACCGTCGCGCCCCGACAACTATCCGTGGCGAGTGCTGTCCGTCACCGGGCTAGGCATGAGCATCACCTTCGTCTCGGTGAGCATGCTGCCGGTGGCCTTGCCGGACATGAGCGCAGGCTTGAACGCCTCTGCAGCGCAGACCGATTGGTTCATGCTCGCGTATCTGCTGACGACCGCCGTCTTCATTCTGGTTCTGGGAAAGGTAGCCGACATCCTCGGCCGACGGCCGGTCTACCTTGCGGGCCTCGCACTGCTGACGGTCAGTGGTGCGGTGATCTCACTGTCGAGCGATCCAGCTCTGGTGATCGCGTTACGGGTCGTGCAGGGCGTCGGCGCTGCCGCGGTGATCACCAACACCACCGCGCTGCTGGTCGAGGCCTTCGCGCCAGCGCAACTGGCGATCGGAATCGGTTGGAACATCACGATCATGTCGCTCGCCGTTTCGATCGGCCCGCTCCTGGGCGGTGTTCTGACCGAAACGTCAGGGTGGCGCGGCGTCTTCGGAGTCGTCGTACCCCTCGGAGTGCTCGGGACGGTCTGGGCCGCGATCACATTGCGCCGGACCGATCGGCCACCCCGCGTCGCGAGGTTCGACTACGCCGGTGCGGTGGGATCGATGGTTGTGCTCGGATGCCTCGTCTACGGGGTGAACCGTGGTGGCAGTGTCGGGTTCGGTTCGGTGCACGCGTTGTTCCCCTTGGCCGTGGTCGTCCTGGGCCTTCCCTTGTTCTGGTGGTGGGAACGGCGCACCGTCGACCCGATCGTCGATCCCGCCTTGCTGACCAGCCGCTTCCGCGGCTGCGCCTACAGCGCGTCGTTTCTCGTCACCATCGCCGAGGGTGCAGTGGCGGTGACGATGTCCCTGTACCTCCAGAGTGTCGAAGGACGGAGTCCGATCGAGGCAGGACTGCAGATCACGGCACTGGCGGTCGGCACGACGATGATGTCGCCGATCGCCGGTCGGCTGGCGACTCGCGTACGGACGCGAGTGCTGACCACGGCCTCCACGCTCGGCACGGCCGCCGTACTCACGGTGTTGGCTCTGCACATCGGCGGACCTGCAGCGGATGTGCCTGTCGTCGTCGTACTCTTCGCGCTCGGACTGACCGGTGCGATCTTCAAGACCGCAAATGCTGCGGCAATCAACGTCGGCGTACCGCCCAACCGATCCGGCATGGCGAACGGGCTCCGTGTATCGCTGGACAACACGGCGGTGACGGTCAGCACTGCGCTTGCGTTGGTCCTGGCCGTGTCGGCATTGCCTCCTGCGCTCCGCGAACTCGTCTACTCCGGGGACGCCCTCATGCTGCCGGCATCGGAAACAAGCTCCCTGACAACAGGGTTCGTCGTAGCAATCGCAATGATGGCGGGCAGCGCCCTCGCCGCCAGTGTTCCGTCGACACTGCGCGGAGTCCGAGACGACGAACCGTCGGAAATCCGGAGAGTCCGTCGCCTTTCATCCGAACGACAATCGAGAACAAGGAGTACACGGCAATGACCAAATTTCATCTGGGGTGGTTCACCAACTTCTCCAATCCGCCGTGGAACACCACGTGGGCCGGCGACGAGGGCAAGACGTGGGCGAACGGTGAGCTGCACGTCGACTTCGCGCGAGCACTCGAGCGGGCCTGCTTCGACTACATCATGCTCGAGGATTCGTCGATGGTCTCGGATGCTTTCGAGAACTCGTCCCGCGTCGACCTGAAGTACGGCCTCTACGCCCCCAAACACGACCCGGTCACGCTGGTGCCGGTGCTGACGGCCGCGACCAAGCACATCGGAGTCATCGCAACCTGCTCCACATCCTTCTACCCACCGTGGCTGCTCGCTCGCCGCTTCTCGACGCTCGACCACGTCAGCAAGGGCCGTGTCGGCTGGAACGTCGTCACCTCCAGCGAAGATCGTGCTGCGCAGAACTACGGTATGGACAAGCTGGCCGAGCACGACCAACGATACGAACGCGCGGACGAATTCGTCGATCTGGTCAAGCAACTCTGGGCATCGTGGGAGGACGACGCGATGGTGCTCGACCGCGAGAGCGGCACGTACGTCGATCACACCAAGGTGCACGTCACCAATTTCCGTGGCAAGTTTCACACCTCGCGCGGCCCCCTGAACCTTCCGAAGTCCCCGCAAGGTGAACCGGTGATCTGCCAAGCCGGCGGCTCACCGCGCGGCCGGGAGTTCGCCGCGCGCAACGCCGAGACCATTCTGAGCGCGGCCAAGGATCCTGTCGCGATGAAGGCGTTCCGGGACGACATCCGGATGCGAATGGAGAAGGCAGGACGCGATCCTGACAGCTGCAAGATCATGTTCATCACCCAACCCGTGCTTGCCGATACCGACGCCGACGCGAGGGCGAAGGTCGAACGAATGACTGCGGACGTCGACTCACGTATCGAATCCGCACTCGGTCACATCTCGGCCCTCACCGAAATCGACCTCTCGAGTTACGAACTGGACGAGGAGTTTCCCGAACTGTCCACCAACGGACATCGAACGACGTTGGGCGACTTCCTCTCCTACGGAAACACGCCGCGCAAGGCTGCTCTCGGATGGTCGATGAAGAACGTGCACTACGTGGGAACACCCGACTCGGTCGCCGAGCAGATGGGCGAGACGATGGACTTCGTCGGAGGCGACGGCTTCCTCATCACGGGCAGCATCGGACGACGCTACGTCGGCGAGATCACCGAGGGGTTGGTGCCTGCACTGCAGCGACGCGGCCTCGTACGCACGAAGTACGAGCACGCGCACTTCCGTGACAACCTCCTGTCGTTCTGATGCGCTTCCCTCGACGCGATTCGGTCGTGCCGGGCCCGGTGTACGCATTGGCGTTCGTCAACGTGTGTATCGGGCTCGGGTACGGCGTCGTCGCACCGGTCATCCCCGTGTTCGCACGGGACTTCGGTGTCAGCGACCTCGCTGCATCGTCCGTGGTCAGCATCTACGCGTTCACTCGCGTGCTGGCCTCGTTCGGTGCGAGCCGCATCCTGCTCCGCTTCGACGAGCGGACGGTACTCACGATCGGCCTGCTCCTCGCTGCGGCATCGTCACTGGCTGCGGCCTTCGCACCCACGTTCCTGGCTCTGCTGTTGCTCCGAGCGGTCGGGGGAATCGGGACGGCGATGTTCACCGTATCGGGGCAGCAACTGCTGTTCCGTTACAGCACAGCAGAGAGCGGAGGGCGTACGGCGTCGGTGTTCCAGTCGGGTTTCCTGATCGGCGGGGTACTCGGTCCGGTTATCGGGGGTGCCGTCGCCCTGGTATCACTGCGAGCCCCCTTCCTGACGCACGCGATCACCCTGATAGTCGGAGTTGCAGTGGTGTGGCTGGCGTTCCGATCCAGCGACCGCAAGGACGCGGCAGCCGGCGTCGAGCACGACCTGTCCACGCGACCCGAGCAGATGAGTCTGCTGGACGCGCTTAGTCATCCCGGCTTTCGCGCGGCGATCTCGTCCAACTTCGCCAACGGGTGGATAGGCAACGGCGTTCGCTTCACTCTCGTTCCACTGTTCGTCGCAACCGTCATCGGTGGGAGCCCGTTCGTCTCGGGGTTGGTCCTGGTCGTCGGTGCGATCGTACAGATCGTCGTGGTCAAACCCGCCGGGATCCTCGTCGACCGATGGGGGCGTCGCCCGATGCTGGCCGCAGGATCGGCCTTGATCTTGCTCGGCATCGTTCTGCTCGCTGTCTTCCCGACCCTGTTGGTGCTCGTCTCGACCATGATCCTGTGGGGTATCGGCGGAACATTCGCAATGGTGGCGAGTGCTGCAACGGTAGGAGACGTACTGCACGGGCGGGGAGGAACGCCGATCGCCGTGTACCAGGTGACCTTCGACGTCGGAACCATGCTCGGCCCACTCGTCGCCGGTGCAGTGGCCGCGCAGACCTCCTACTCCCTGGCATTCACCGCAAGCGTTCCCGTGGCAATACTGGCCGTTCTGCTTGCGCTCCGGCCATGGCGAACCAACGGAACGGCGACCCCGGATTCCAAGGTGGTCGTCACCGACGAATCCGCGACCTCGGCGTCGTCCATCAGATCTTTACCGACCAAGGAACATCGCGAGCACCGCTCGAGAAATGAGGAGAGATGTCAACACCGTTCACCCTCGGCTGGTTCACCAACTATCTCGTCCCGGACTGGACGGGCCCGTGGGCAGGAACCGGCGGAACGGACTGGGCAGACGGATCTTTCGCTGTCGACATCGTGCGGAAGTTCGAGCGAGCGGGAATCGACTTCGTGATGCTCGAGGACTCGACCGCGCTCACCGACATCTACGGGGGCACGTTCGAATCCGAACTCAAGTGGACACCGAGGGCACCCAAGCATGATCCGATGGCTCTGGCATCGAGACTCGCGTACGAGACCGACGACATCGGCATCGTCGTCACCGCATCGACGAGCTTCTATCCCCCATTTCTGCTGACACGGTTGCTCTCCACCCTCGATCACCTCAGTCACGGCCGAATCGGCTGGAATATCGTCACCTCGACCGGCGACCGAGCGGCTCAGAACTTCGGCCACGACACCCTCCCTGGCCACGACGAACGATACGAGATCGCCGAGGAGTTCGTCGACGTGGCCAACGCCCTGTGGGCGTCCTGGGACGGCGACGCCGCGTCGCCGATTCACCCTGGCTTGGAGTCCTACGTCGATCACACCAAAGTTCGCACCATCGACCACGCCGGTAAGCACTTCAAGGTTCGCGGTCCGCTGAACACACTGCCGAGTCCTCAGGGCAAACCCGTCATCTGTCAGGCGGGAGCGTCCCCGTCGGGCATCGATCTGGCTGCCCGTGTCGCCGATCTCGTGGTGTCCGCGCCGAAGGGCCGCGCTGCGATGCGTACGTATCGAGACACGATTCGCTCGCGCGCAGCTGGTTTCGGCCGAAATCCGGACGATGTCAAGGTTCTGTACATGGTGACGCCCATCCTGGGCGAGACCGAGAAGGACGCACGCCGTCGCGCGGAGCGTTACTACGAGCCCACCGACGCCGCGATTGCGCGGCGTCTGATCATGCTGTCCGGCGACATCGACTTCTCTCGGTTCGACGTCGACCAGCCGATTCCGGACGATCTGCACACCGAGGGGAGCACCAGCATCTTGGAGAATCTACGTACCTGGGCGGCAGGACGGACCATCCGCGAGACTGTCGCGGCAGAACGAACAGAGTCGCTCAGGCTCGTCGGGACGCCTGCATCGGTAGCCGACGAAATGGAAAGCGTCATCGAGGAGGTCGGTGGTGACGGGTTCCTGTTCTTCGGCGGTGGTGGCGGTGTGCTGAACCGGCGATACGTCGACGACGTGTGCGACGGATTGATGCCAGAGCTTCGTCGCCGCGGCGTCGCCGGCACCGGGTTCCGAGGCCAGAGCCTCCGTGAGCACCTGGCAGGTGCGCGATGAGCACGCCGCGGATGCACCTCGGTTGGTTCACCAGCTTCCGTCCTCCGGTGTGGACATCGCATTGGACCGGGTCCGACGCCGATTCCTGGGCGGACGGACGCTTCCATGTGGAGATGGCGCGGGCTCTCGAACGCGCGGGCTTCGATTACCTGATGCTTGAGGACTCATCGATGGTGTCCGACATCTACGGTGGGACAACCGAGTTCGACCTCGCCAAGGCTCAGTACGCGCCCAAACACGATCCGGTAGCCCTCGTTCCGATGCTCGCAGCCGCGACCTCCCGGCTCGGGATCGTCGCGACGATGTCGACAAGTTTCTATCCCCCGTATCTGCTCGCGCGTACCGTCTCGACGCTGGATCACATGTCGCACGGACGAGTCGGGTGGAACGTGGTGACCTCCAGCGAGGATCGCGCTGCGCAGAACTTCGGAATGGACGCCCTGCCACCGCACGACGAACGATACGAGCGCGCGGAGGAGTTCGTCGAAGCAGTCGACGCGTTGTGGAAGTCGTGGGAACCGGACGCGGTGGTACTGGACCGCGAGTCGGGTACGTACGCGGACCACACCAAGGTCCACGATGCGAACTACGTCGGAAAGTTTCATCGCACGCGGGGGCCGCTGAACACGCTCCCGATGCCGCAGGGGCGTCCGGTGATATGCCAGGCAGGCGGTTCACCCCGTGGACGCGCGTTCGCGGCACGCAACGCGGACACCATCATCTGTCAGGCTCAAGGCATCGAGGCGATGAAGGCCTACCGCGACGACGTACGAACGATGGCATCCGACGCCGGTCGCGATCCCGACTCGATCAAGATCATGTACATCGTTTCTCCGGTCCTGGGTGAAACCGATGCCGAGGCAGCCGAGCTCGATGCTCGGTCCAGGGAAGCGACCGACGGCCGAGTGCACGCGGCATTGGCGCACCTGTCGGCTGTGACGGGCAACGATCTGTCGACCATGGACATCGACGCTCCCCCGCCGCCGTTGTCCACCAACGGTCACCGCACCACGTTGGCGGATTTTCTCGCCGGATCCGGAGGCAGCAAGTTCAACGAGGACGGCTCCGAGAAGACGCTCCGGCAACTCGCGGCGACGTGGTCGATCACGTCGGTCCCCCTGGTCGGAACTCCGGAGACAGTGGCCGAACGAATGGAAGAGGTGATCGACGCTGTCGGGGGTGACGGTTTCCTGATGACCGGAAGGCTCGGTCGGCGTTACTACACCGAGGTCACCGACGGGCTCGTGCCAGCGCTGCGGCGTCGAGGATTGGTGCGTGACGGCTACGCGCACAGGCACTTCCGAAGCAACCTGCTGGACTTCTGACCCACGTCTCGAAAGCCGCTGTCCTACTGGACAGCAACGGAGCCGGCACCAGTGCCGGCTCCGTTGCTGTCGATCACAGGTGCGGAGACATTCCGTGTTGGTCGGCGGATCCGATTATCGCCACGCGATCGGCACGAAAGTGTGTGAAGCTCAGCTCTGCCGGGCGTCCCTCGGAGTCTCTGGTGATCAGTTCCCGCAACAGCACCGGCGCACCGACCTGCATGTCCAGCAGCTCCGCCGCACGTTCCTGGCATGAGATCGCCTCCACAACCGAACTGCTGCCGCCGTAGACGGTGCCGAAGATCCGATTGTGCGCCACAGCTATCGGCGGGTACTCGGAATGGTTGCTCTCGATACGGGTGATGAATTCTTCGATCTCGAAATCGGTGATGCAGTATCCAACGCGGAGATACAACGGGTTGCCCCCCATCCGCCCCACCTGCTCGAGCAACACCACAGTGTCCACCTCGGTGCCGATGAAGTTCTGCAGTACCGCAGGCGCGGCAATCCTGCGGCATTCGAGTGTATCCACGGTCAGTCGGCCTTCGTCCGGCATTCCAGCCCAGGCACGCGGGCCGACCTCTCCATCGCGGACCGCAACGATGTCGTGAGCGACAGACGTCCCAGCTCGACGGGCACGGAGCACCACACCATCGTCGGCCAGCATCTGCAATGCCTTGCGCACCGCGTTTCGGGTCGCCCCGAGCGTGTCGATCAAATGCTGCTCCGACAGGGTCTCGTCGTGCGGCATCGTTCCGCGACGAATTCCTGAACGAATCAGCTCGTAGACGCGGCGCGGCGACGTGACGAACTTCTCCTGACGTGCAGCTTGGGCACGCAGATACCGTGCGCGCTGCTCGTCCGCCTGGCGACGGCGATGCGCTGCGACGATGCCGAACTCGTTGTCGAAAAAGGGACGGGTCATGCTGTCGAGGCCTTTCGGTGATAAACGTTCGCACGCAGAATCGAACGACAGGGAGACGGGTTGGCCGCGACGATGAGATCAACCGGTTCGACGAGTCTATCGGAATGGGGCCGCAGTGCCGCTGGTCATCCAGCGGCACATGAACGCACGAGTATGTGCGATTTCCCAGGTCAGCACAGCATCAAGCGACCGATTCGGTCCGCGTAATACGTTGTTTACCAACGGGATCGGTCTGGGAAACACCCCTGATGAAGCATTACCGACGTAATCGACCTCTTCGGACGCCTCGGTGGGAGCATGAATGACGACAACAGCGGAACGCTCGATTTCCTCGAACACGGTGCAGGACCGAGTAATCGACGCGGTTGACACGTCCACGTCGAGCAATTCTGTACTCAGCATCAAGAATCTTTCTGTGACATACGGCACGGGGACGTCGGCCGTCGCCGCGGTGAAGGACGTCTCGTTCGACATCGCTCCCGGTGAGCGGGTTGCCCTGGTCGGCGAGTCGGGTTCGGGGAAGTCGACACTGGCCATGACGATCGCCGGGCTGATCGGCGCATCGAGTGGCGCGTCCGTCGTGTCGGACACCCTCGAATTCGAGGGTGTGCCGCAACAGCCGAGTACGAGGCGCAGCGTTCCGAGCCGGACCGACGGTATCGCCATGGTGTTCCAGGATGCGATGACCGCTCTCGATCCTGTGTGGACCATCGGCGGCCAGTTCAGCCACGTTCTCGCCGGGGCAGGTGTCACCGGTCGTCGCGCACGTGCAGATGTCACCGCGCATTGGCTCGACAAGGTCGGTCTGCACGACGTCGGCCGAGTGATGCGCAGTCGTCCCTACGAGCTGTCCGGAGGAATGAGGCAGCGGGTCATGACGGCGCTGGCGCTGTGCGGGTCACCCAGGCTCCTGATCGCCGACGAACCAACCAGCGCGCTCGACGCGTCACTTGCGCGCGGAACGATGGAGTTGTTGCAGGATCTCACGCGCGAGGAGGGAACAGCGCTCCTGGTCGTCAGCCACGACATCAAACTCTGCTTGGAATTCTCCGACACGATGCTCGTGATGTACCGAGGAGAGCTCGTCGAGCAGAAACCGTCGACCACCATCGTCTCGGGCGCTACCCACCCCTACACGAAGGGACTTCTCGGGTGCGTGCCTACGTTGGCAAACCGGTCGGCGTCACGGTTACCCGTACTCGGGGACTTCGTCACGAACTGATCCACGCCCTGACCTCGTGCCGAGAACACAACGCCGACGGACAGCTCATGTGCGGCCGACCTTCATCGCACGTCGAGCGGCCGGGTGCAGGCGGCTGCCGAGCGTCCGATGGAACTCGTCCGCCCTTGCCGGGTCTGCGCGCTTTACTTCCCGCAACGCAGTTCCGAGCGCGGTGTGGACGAACACTTCCGGGTCGTCGATCAGGGTTTCCAGAATGCGCAATGGATCGTCGAGTTCGCCGTTTCGGATCAGCCAGTAACAGGCGACGATCGACGTCCGCCGTTCCCACAGGTTGGCCGAGCCGGCGAGGACGTGCAGAGGCTCCTTCGGCCTGTCGAGCAGATACTGTCCGACCACGCGCGGCGCAGCTCGATCCACCAGATCCCATGTATCGATGTGCGCATGCTCGTCCAGGTACAGCTCGTACAAGTCCGTCCGCTCGGTATCGGCCGCACTGCCTTTCCGTGCACGTGCGTCGAGAATGCTGACCCCGACCATGCGAACCTCGAACCAGTTGGACTGCACGAGTTCTCGGACCGTGCCCAAGTCCAGCCGCCAGTTCGCCTTCGCCAGACCGAAGACCGATCCCATGCGAACCCCGATGATCTGGTTCCGATCGACTCGACGGGCAATCAGATCCACCTGGTCCGGACTCGACAGTGCACGAAGCTCCTGTTCGATCCTCTCCACGTCACCCATTTCGTTCACTCCCTACAGCGCGCAGCCACTTGTCCCGTGCTGGTACCGACCGGCACCGACGGCAGAACTCATCGGTGAACGAGGAAGTGCTCGTGTTGCTTGGATCAGCGCGCGCGTGCCAGACGATCGCCGGCCATGCCGCGGTGCATGACCCGGTTCCCGACGACGCCGGTGTGATCGGCTTTGTGCATGACGCATCGGTTGTCCCAGATGACGACGTCGTCAGGGGACCAGGAATGGCGCAGGACGTTGTCCTCACGGGTCGAGTGGTCGACGAGGCGCCTGATGAGGTGCGACGCTTCGTCGGCCGTCGACCCGGACACGGCAGTACAACGCGCGGGAGCGGTGAGGTACAGCGCTGTGCGACCTGTCACCGGGTGCCTCAGAACCAGTGGATGCTCGGCTGATCCTTCGATGCCGTCGAGTCCGGTGACGGTGTGGGTGACGGTCGCGTGTTCGACGAGTTTCTTGTCCTCGGCGGTGAGTGTGTCGTAGGCGCGATACTGGTTGCTGAACAGTGTCTGCCCACCGTCCCTCGGTACTTCGACCGCTCGAAGAGCGGTGTACGCCGGTGGGACGGGGATGTAGGTGGTGTCGACGTGAAAGGTCGATTTCGGCGGGGTTGTTCGCCCGACGTTGGTGATGACATTGAGGTCCGGGTATCCCTCGACGGGCGTCTCGCCTTCGGTGAACATCAAGTCCCCGAGGCTTTCGAGGAAGGCCGCGAATTCGTCGTTCCCGACATGCTGGCCCGGCAGTACGGCGGCGCCGTGCTCGGCGAGCAGGTGCCGTAGAGCATCGACGTCCGAGGGGCCGAGTGGGCCGACCGCAACGTCGGTGACGCGCACTCCCAGAGGGTGCAGAACTTCACTGTTCACGATCGGACCCTTTCTCTGTCGAGTTCGCGCAGCGACAGCTCGAACAGTTCGGTCACCGAGATCCCTGCTTCGCGAGCCATGACCGCAACGACGCTGCCCGGCGAGTAGGAGCAATACAGCCCGGCTTCCAGAAACCAGGGATTGCCGTCGGGATCGATGCGGAAATCGAACAATCCGTAGTGTCGACAACCGAGAGCGCGATAGGCGACACGGGCAGCCGCCCATACCTTTTCCGTGATCGGGTCGTCGACGTCGACGATCCAGGCCTTGCTCGAATCCTTGGCGACCAGGTACAGGTCACCCTCGTCGGTGCGGTTCAGCTTGTCCGCGGAACTTCGAATCGGGTTCGACCCACCGACTGCGTACTCCTCCAGCGGCAGACACATCAATTCACCGTCACGAGAGAGGATTCCACAGCGGACCTCCCGGCCGAGCGGAACGTAC
Organism: Rhodococcus sp. 06-156-4; assembly: GCF_002259345.1. Lineage (NCBI taxonomy): Bacteria > Bacillati > Actinomycetota > Actinomycetes > Mycobacteriales > Nocardiaceae > Rhodococcus > Rhodococcus sp. 06-156-4. The sequence continues at coordinate 363,140 of NZ_NPGB01000036.1, forward strand.
GTTTCCACCAGAGCACCGTCCGAGTGACCCAGCGCAGCACGAACGGCATCATCGAGACCTCCGGCATCCCTGACCAACTCGACACCTACCGAGTTGTCGGCGTCCACCGGTTTGACGACCACCGGGAACGGCACCGTGGTGCTTCCGGCCGATCGGAGGACTTCACCGCGCGGTACCGCAACGCCTGCCGCCTCCACGATCGCTCGCGCGACGTCCTTGTCCGCGGTCATGGCCATTGTCTCCGGTCGATTGCCGAGAACCGGGATGGACAGCAAGTCGAACATCGCTCGGTAGCTGGTCATTCCGGGTCGGCAGAACATCTGTGGAACGACGACGTCGATGCCTGCTGTGTTCGCCCACTCCATTGTTTGCCCGACGGTCCTCACCTCGGCCTGATTCAGCGCGTCGAGACGATCGACGATCTGCCAGTGACCGCCCGGTGTCACGACGGCGATGTGAACGCGGTAGTCGGGATTACCGTCGATCGCGTTCAGAAATCCCTGAGCGTAGACCGTGGAGAGATCGACGTGGAACTGGTCGACGGGCGAGCCCGCCAGTACGAGCACAGTCGTCGGCATCAGTCTCCTCCCTGCTCGACGAGTTTTCCGATGTTGAAGTCGATTCGAGACCAACTGCGCCCGGACACTGCACTCTTCACCAGCAGGACCGGAATCTGTAGGTGGTGAACGAGCAAGTACGGGAGTGGATCCCACCGCGCGAAGATGGCGTCTGTCCCCTCCACGATGATGCGAAGCCGGTGCCGACGATTTGGCTCGGTCAGCAATCGCCACACCTCGTGGTAGGTCCAGAACGTCGGCTTGGATTCGCGCGTCGGAAGCACTGCCGACTCGACTCGTCCCAGATATCCCTGGGCCAGCAAGTCCTGGTCGTAGAACATCGTGATCGCGGAGTGCGTGCGCGGGTTGCACTCGATCGCGTACACCCGGCCGTCCGCGGCCTGGATGAAATCGAAGGACAGCTGCCCGGTGACACCGAGTTCGCCGACGAAAGTCTCGACCCAGGACCGGATTTCGGGCACGTCGACCATTTCGTAATTCACCTGGAACGCGGATGATGTGCAGCACGCGTACACGGTGAGATTCCCGTCGCGGGCGGTGCCGTGGGTGCAGTACTCCTGTCCCGAGATGAATTCCTGCAGGATCCACGCGTTGCTCTCGGAGATGTCCAGGGTGCGTGCGAATTCGATGTTTCGCTGCGGTGTCGCGCTAGACAGACGCGTCAAATCCATTCTGCCGACGGGGTTGTACGCGATCTGTTTCAGGATGTATTCGCGCCCGGGAGGAAAGTCGAACGAGGCGATGTCGTCGACCGACGTGATGCGCCTCCAATCCGGCACCGACAGACCCATCGACGCGGCTGCCTCCGAGAAGGTGGACTTGTCGTCCAACATGCGCACAGTCTCGGGGTCGGCGTGCACCACCTCGCAGAGATCGCCGAGCAGCGCCGCAGCATCGGCGTCCGGCACGCTGGAGGCAGGGCTCGCGACCGGGACGAAGACGTCGACTTGCTCACGAAGCACCACATCTCGCAGGGCGCGCGCATACCCGGGGTCCGTCGGTTCGGGAACACAGTGGAACGCGTCCACCGCGCGCGAGAACCGGTGGCCGGTGAACCGATACTTCGACGACTCGACGAGGACCACACGATGGCCCGCGCGGTGGAAAGCACGCGCCAAGCTCAGAGCCTTGGTCATTTTTCCACCGCTCACCATGACCGTCCGTCCCGACGTCGGGGCGGCCACGCGACGCTGATCGAGCAGCGCGAGCGCCACGACGATCAGATCGATGGGGAGGGTGACCGTCAGCGCACCGAGTGCACCGACCGTGCGAGCCAAGGCTCTGAACTGCATGGTGGGCTAAGCCTCCACTCGTCGTATCAACGTGACACCGTCGCGTAGCGGAAGGAGAACCTGCTCGACGCGCGAATCCTCGGTCACGAAGGTGTTGAACGCGTCGACGGCGTCGCCGTTGACGGTCCGGTGCGCCGGGTCCGCATAGGGAGTGCCCTGAAGCAGCGTGTTGTCGACTGCGATCACCGCCCCCGGTGCCAGTAGATCGGTGTCCAGAAGACGACGGTAGTACTCGAGGTATCCGGTCTTGTCCGCGTCGATGAACACCAGGTCGAACTGAGCCGACTCTGCTGCAAGTCTGCCGAGGGTGTCCAGTGCCGGCCCTACCTCGACCGATATCCGGTGACCGACCGGCGACGACGAAAAGCACTCACGTGCGAAGTCCGCAACGAACCGGTCGACCTCGCACGCGACCACCGTGCCGCCGTCGGGCAACGCCTCCGCCATGGCCAGCGCGGAGTATCCGGTGAACATACCGATCTCCAGGACCCGTCGAGCGCCGGTCGTGTGCACCAGGAACTTGAGCACCTGACCTTCGACGTGCCCGGACAGCATCTCCTGCTCCAACGGACCGGATCCGGACACCACTGTCCGGGAATCCCAGTCCATTCCCTGCGTACGCCGGGAAAGGTCCTGGAGAGCGGGCGATTCGGGAGTGGTGTGCGTGTCGAGGTACGGATCGAGACCGTCTGCCAGGTCCCGGGCGCGACGCAACCGCTGTGCGAAGTCCTCGCCGGTCTCTCCGCTGTCGTAGGCCCGGGCGAGTTCGCGCAGCTCCCTGCCCAGGATCGTCGTCGGTGTCACCGGTCGAGAGGTACGCAGAACCCCATCAGTCATCGGAACCACCGGTGAACATGGCGATTCCCTCTCCCCCACGGTCGAAATCGAGGCAGACCTTCTTGTGCAAGGCCAAGGCGTCCGCCAGCTCGGCGGTGGTCAGGTCGTTGAGGAATCGACACGAACCGATGGGATCGGGAACCGCGGCGCGCAGGATGCCGTCCCTGGTCTTCAGGATCGACGCGGTGGCCGCGGTCAGCAGCTCGGGCGTCAGATGATCGCTGTCCAACGCCAGACCAAGCCGGTTCATGACGCCCAGGATGCGATCTCTGTCGGCCGTCGAGATCAGACCTCGTTGCTCGGCGACGGTGGTGGACAACGCCATGTCGATGTTGATCGCGTGCCCGTGGAAGAAGGGCTGGGGAGGCGTCAGTTCGAGCGTCGGGCTCCAGGTGTGGCCGAAGGCGATGACACGGTCCAGTTCGATCTCGTGCAGGTTGGGCGCCTCGAGCTCGAGCATCGTCTCGATCGCCTGGTAGGTCAGGCGATGTGCGATGTCGCGCATCTCCGGCGTACCGCCCGAGTGCCCGAACTTCGTTGCCAACAATTCGGGTCCGTGCTCGTCGAGCATGTCGAAGATGGTCTGGTTGCCGACCACCGAGATCTTGATCAATTCGGCCATGCCGTTGCGGATCTGGTCCTCGGGCAAGGTCGCGAGGAACGAGAAGTCCAGCAAAACCTTCTGCGAAGCATGGTAAGCGCCGAGGCGATTCTTGTGCTTGTTGTAGTTGACAGCGACCTTGATGGACACGCTCGCGTCGATCAGGCCGATCAGCGTGGTGGGTATGCGGATGTACGGGGTGTTGCGTCGATAACTGGCGCACGCGAACCCGGCAACGTCGGTGGTGAGGCCACCTCCGACCACGAGCACGGGTTCGGTGCGGACCAGTCCGAACTCATCGAATTCGCCCACGATGCGCTCGAAGGTCTCGAGCGACTTGGCGGTCTCGGCAATGGTGACCGGTACGACGGTCAGCGCGATGCCATGGTGATCGAAATACGCCTGGGCGCGGTCGCCGTACAGCGAACGAACAGCCTCGTCCACAACCAACAGGCACCGACCGTACGGCTGATAGCTCTCGGCCAGTTCGGTATTGGTGACATCGAAGACGCCATCGACGTACACCAGATCGTATTCGATCCGCTCGTACCCTTCGACGTGAAACGCCCGGTCGGATGCCGTCACGCTAGCTTGCATGTTGCTCATCGGGATGTCCTTTCGTTCTCGCGTCGAACGTTCACGCGCGGCCCTTGGCCCACTGAGCGAGCTGGTCGGGTTCGAGCCGATCGACAGTCTTCAAAGCAGCCGAGAAGTCTCCGCCGACGGTGTTCGCGTTCGGGAAAGCGATGCATCGGATGGACGCCGCCGTCGCCGACTCGACTCCACCGACGTTGTCCTCTATGGCAATACAATCGTCCGCCTTCTCGCCGAGACCGTCGATGGCGAACCGGTACACCTCGGGGTCGGGCTTGACCTCGGACACGGAGGTTTTGTCCACAACGATGTCGAAGGACTCGGTGCCGAGTTTCTCGAATGCATTCAGCAGCGCACTGACATTTTCCGTGGATGTGGTCGTGACGAGGCCGAGCTTGTAGCCGTGCTCTCGCGCGCCGGCTACGGTGTCGAGAACGCCGGGGCGGGGCTCGATACCTTCGGTTGCCAGAAGACGTTGAAAGATATCGGATTTGGTTGCGTGGACGGCGTCGGAATCGACTTGCTCTCCACGAGACGAGGCGAACTGGGCGATCCGTCCGGCGCCGCCGTTACTCGTCAGCATCGCCGAGTAGTCCTCGCGCGACCAGTTCCAATCCAGGTCGTGCGACGCGAACGCCTCGTTGAATGCTCGGCGCTGAAGTTCCGACGTGTCGGCCAGCGTGCTGATGGACCCGAAAAGAACTGCAGTCATGTAGGACTCCTAGCGAGATGTCATGTGCCGTAGTCGGTCTCGTTTCCCGTATTCGCACGGGGCGTTCGGATGAAGCCGGCATCGGACTTGTATCGATCGCCGACCAACTTCGTTCTTCCCCACCAACTGTGTCGACGCGGCATGTCGGACTCGTCCCTACGTATGTCACAGATGTATAACGAAAAGTAACGGAACGATAACGCCCATTGAAGCTGGGCATACGTAAGTCCGCGGCGGGTTGCCGCGATGATGTGGTCGCGCAGTACGCGGCCAGGTTCAGGATGAAGAACCTCGGCGTGGTGAGCCGAGATATCAGCCGGCTTCGACAGCGGCGAGCGCGTCCTCGCGCGTCGAGTGAATGGCCATCACGGACCCCAGCCCGAGCAGTTCGAGAGGGCGACGAGTGGCGGTGCCATCGGCGACCACGGTAATGGTGGTGAGCTCGCCCATTCGGTCGTGCGCTGCCGCCAGGACGGTCATCGCGCTCGATCCGAGAAATCCCACGCCGGTGAGATCGACGATCAGTGCTGCCGGTGTGGGCGTCAGCGCGGAGTCGATCTCCGACGCGAAGGACGGTGCGGTACCCAGGTCGATGTCGCCGGTGACGGCGACGACGACGGCGTTGCCGACGACCTCGCGTCCGATGTCGAAGCGAGCTGTGCTGTCTCGAGCGGGCACGTGTACTCCCTTGTGGCGATGAAGCGTGTCGGGTCTGAGGATGCGGGCACCGGGCTAGACCACGCGCGAACAAGCCTACAAGGAGGTGCCGACATCTACGTCCGAGTGGCGGCGATCGCCGCGAACGCCGCGGGGCGGTCGGCGACTGTCGTGATCACCCGATCCAGACCACTGAGCAAGATGGGTCGCTGCACAACCGCATGTGGGGCAACCAATACGCCCATGGCGCCGGACGGAAGCGAATCGACGGTACGAACCAGCACGCTGACTCCGCTCGAGGACAGAAAATGCACGCCGGTGAGATCGATCACGAGTCCGTGCACCGCCTGCGCAGCGACCGAATAGGCGCGGTCCGCCAACTTCGGCGCACCGACAAGATCCAGCTCGCCCGTGACGGCGAGCACCGTGACACCGTCCTGCTCGGACGATTCGACGGCCAATGCCTCGCCCGCAGGCTCGTTCACCATGACTCGACGCTACGCGTAGCGAGTTTCTGCACACGCTCTTCGGATTGCACGCACGCTCGATGCGTCGAATGCCGACTTTCGGGTAACCGGGCGTCATGGCTTCTTTACGAACATCTCCGTCCGGCCCCGTGTGATTGTCGAACCACCCGAGCCCACCTCGGCTCGGTGGACCCACAGTGACCCCGCGACCGCCGATCTCGCCGCCCAGCTGCGGCGTAATCTCCATGAATGGCTCGACGCGCGACATCTCTCCGATATCGCCCCTGACGTGGTGCTCGCGTCGTACGAGGTGATGGCCAACAGCGTCGAACATGCTTACCGCGACGTGTCGTCACCTGGCCCGCTCACACTCACCGCCGTGCACGAGGCCTCCGCGCTCACGGTGACGGTGTCCGATACCGGTTCCTGGAAGCCCGCCGAGCCGACCCCGCATCGCGGGCGCGGGCTGGAACTCGCCGACGCGATCACCGATCACGTTGCCGTCGATCACGGATCCGGCACTTCGACCACTCTGACCTGGAACCTCGACCACTCCCAGCGATGACGCCTTGCCAGTCGGCTGCTGTCACACACGCCGATCTGATAGAACAAATGTGTGAACGCGTATCGAATTCGTGCGCTCGGCACCAGCGGGCCCAGCCAGTGCTGTCAGTACAGAAGTGACTTTCTGTGATGCCCGCAGACACGCTGCGCTTTCTGGATACCGCCCCGGCAGGCTACCTGGCGATACGGGCGAGCAGCCAGTGCGTCGTATACGCCAATGCGACGGTGTGCCGGACGATCGGCCGAGCATGGTCCGACGTCGTCGGGCGCCGCGTCCACGATCTTTTCGCGGACTCCAGCGCGGACACGGTGACGGCCCTGCTCAGCGCGAGCCCTGACGCCGACACCGAGACTCCCGTCGGCGCTACCGCGGACTTGGTCACCGGTCCGGATTCGGTCCTGTCGATGTTGGTCATGGCCAATCGAGACATCCAGGATGACGACAGCACCATCAGGTTCACTCTGCACAGTGCGACCTCGCACCGAATTCGAGAACAGACCCTCATCGAGGCCCGCGACGGGGCGCTCACCGCGCAGGCCACCACCGCCGACGCGTTGACACGGTCGCAGGACGCGCTCGAAGCTGCTGAGGACGCGCGCAAGGTCGCCGAGGCCGAACGCACGCAGATACAGATTCTCGCGACGACCCTGCAGCGCACCCTTCTTCCTCCGGTGTTGAGTTCCCCGGCAGGAACCGACGTGGCGGCCTACTATCACCACGCGGTCATCGAGGAAGTCGGCGGCGACTTCTACGACGTCTTTCCCCTCGACGAGTCCACGTGGGGATTCTTCCTCGGAGACGTGAGCGGCAAAGGCCCAGGAGCGGCAGCGGTGACGTCGTTGACTCGCTACACGCTCCGGGCGGCGGCTGTGTTCGACCGCGACCCGATCACTGTTCTTCAAAATCTCAACACCGTTCTGTACCACGAGTTTCGCGGGGACGACCCACGCTTCTGCACAGTGCTTTTCGGCACCATCACCCCAGCAGTCGACGAAAAGACGACAACCATCCGGCTCGCGAGCGGCGGTCACCCCCCGGCATTGCACCTGCGGGCCGACGGCAGTGCCGAGTACATCGACACCATCGGTGGCCAACTCGTCGGAGCACTTCGAACCGCACAATTCAGGGCCGCCGACGTGATCCTGGAAGCTGGAGACGTGCTTCTGCTCTACACCGACGGTCTCACCGAGGCGCACGTCGGACCGGGGAAGGCGCGCTACGACGACGCCGGAGCACTCGAAACGTTCGCGAACGACGCGGCCCCGACAACCGCGGCGAGAATCGTCGACGATGTGATCGGCCTGTTGAACAGCTTCGGGTCCGGGCTTCAAGACGACGTCGCGGTACTCGCTCTCGGCGCGCCCTGAGAACGGCGGATCAGCTCACCGCGCCGGGTCCTCGTCCAGGATTGCGGCCACACGGATTTCCACACGCATTCCGTAGGCTCCCAAGGCCTGCACACCGATTTCGGTCCAGATCGGTGCACGGTCGCCCATACGTCGACGCATCTGCTCCACCATCACCCGTCCGTGGGTCTCGCCGATGTATCCCGCAACCTCGGGCACGTGGAAAGAGTCGACGGACACGACGTCGCGCCACGTGGCACCTGCCTGCTGCAATGTGCGTTCGACGTTGTCGAATGCCGCGACGATCTCTTCCTCGAGATCGGAAGGGAAGTTGAACTCGTCGTCCCACCCGCCCTGCCCGGAGATCTCGACGCGGTTGCCGATGCGAACGGCCTGGTTGTAGTGCATGTTCGTCAGCTGAGTGTCTCCGTAACCCGGGGTGGCGAAGAACTGAGGTGTAGTCACGATTCGACCTTTCGCATGTGTATTGACTTCAATCTTGAAGTCAATTTCCACAGTGCATCACTTCACGCTTGAAGTCAAATGGCCGACGGGGCCCGATCGGTATGGTGAGCGGATGGCGCAGATGGAGATTTCGGGTGAGAGCGACGGCAAGCAGTCGCTGTGGCTCACCGCGTCGGAAAAGGAAGCATGGACTGGCCTTGTCTCGCTCGTCCTGCTGATGCCCGGACGGCTCGAGGCACCACTCCAGCAGGAGGCGGGCTTGACTCTCTTCGATTACCTGACCCTCAGCCACATCTCCGAGGCGCAGGATCGGCGAATTCGAATGAGCGAACTCGCGTATCTGGCAAACGGATCGTTGTCACGCTTGTCCAACGTGGTCAAGCGATTCGAGCACAAAGGGTGGGTCGAACGCTCACCCGACCCCGAAGACGGTCGTTACACCACGGCCGCACTGACCCAGGAAGGCTACGACGTCGTCGTCGCCGCAGCCCCGACACACGTCGCTGCCGTTCGACAGTTCGTGCTGGACCCACTGACAGACGAGGATCAGCAAGCCCTGGCACGCATTTCGGAAAAACTGAAAATCAGGCCCGAGGACTTGGCCTGACGAGCCACCCTTCCAAGATCGGTGAATTCGGAAGGTGTCAACAATCGACGCGGTCGTAACACAACGATATCGCCCCAGTGTCGCCGACGGCGTGGTCGGTCAGCCGCCACCGACTGCGCGACACGTCGCCGAGGTCGAGGAATCGCCGCCCTCCTCCCACCAGCTCGGGCATCAACGACACGACGAGTCGGTCCAGTTCACCTGCGTCGAGCAGCTCGTGAATGATGCTGATGCTCGCCAAGATCAGTATGTCACCGCCAGGTTCGGAGCGTAGCTCTCGTACGACGTCGACCGGGCTGCATTCTCGCCGTTCGGTGTTGGTCCAATCCGCATTCGCGTCCGTGTGCGAGAACAAGATCTTCCGAACACCGTTGAGCCACGTGGAAAATGCTCGGTCCCGGTCGTCGGCGTCCGGGTCTTCGGCAACAGCTGGCCACACCGACCTGAAACCGTCGTAATTGGTGCGCCCGACAAGAACTGCGTCGGCCCCGGAAACGGTATCGACCAAAGATTCCCGAATGGCGTCGCTGAACGCGTGGGGTATTACCCACTCCATATCGTCGTTACCCCCGGGGCCGGTGATTCGTCCATCCAGAGTCAGGGAGACGTTGGCTATCGTGCGTCGCATTGCGTTCATACTGTTCCTCCGTTCACGGTGACATTCTCGTGAGTTCCGACTTCGAACCAGCACGGAATTCATCGGTACCGACGTTTCAGGAACAATCCCGAGCCACCGCCGGGTACAGCGGTGGATTCAGACGCGCGAATCCGTCCTGCCGGTAGTACGGGAAATAGGGGTACGGCGCGTCGGTGTCGGAGACGTTGTCGAGCAACTCGCGATGCGGAGCACTCAGCGACCATCCGGCAGCTCCGAGGTTCTCGTTGAGTTGTTCCCGGTTGCGCGCGCCGATGATCACGCTGGAGACACTGTGCCGATCGCTCAGCCAGTTCAGGGCCACTTGCGCAACGGTTTTGGCGGTGTCGTGCGCAACGCGATCCAGCGCGTCGACGACGCGGTAGAGGCGCTCGTCGTCGACCGGCGGCCCGGCAGAGGCGGTGGCGTGCAGCCTGCTGGACGACGGGAGCGGGACACCACGGCGGACACGTCCAGTCATTCGACCCCACCCCAATGGGCTCCATACGATCGCCCCGACTCGCTCTTCGACCGCGAGCGGCATCAGTTCCCACTCGTAGTCCCGACCGATCAGCGAGTAGTACACCTGGTGAGCCACCGGCCGTGCAGCTCCACGCTCGTCGGCGGTCGACAGCATCTTCATCAGCTGCCATCCCGAGAAGTTCGACACCCCCGTGTACAGAATCTTGCCGCTCCGGACCAGCTCGTCGAGTACGTCGACGACTTCCTCCATCGGCGTCGAGGCGTCGTAGGCGTGGAGCTGGAACAGGTCGATCCGATCGGTTCCCAGTCGGCGTAGCGCCGATTCCACCGCCTGAACGAGTCGCCGACGCGAGGTGCCGTAATCGCCGGCACCGTCCCCGGTCGGGAGCGCTGCCTTGGTGGAGATCACGACCTTGTCCCGTCGTCCACGAAGCGCGGCACCGAGAACCTCCTCGGATGCACCGTCCGAGTAGACGTCCGCGGTGTCGAACAGGTTCACGCCGGCGTCGAGGCACTGATCGACCAGTTCACGGGCGGCGTCGACGTCGGTAGTCCCCCACGCTCCGAAGAAATCACCGCGTCCGCCGAACGTGGCGGCGCCGAAACCGTACTCGGACACCACCAAATCGGAGCTTCCAACTCGTCGATACCTCATATCGAACCTTTCTAACGGGACTGCATTTCCGTTAAGACCATACAACGGTTCGCAACAAAACGGAACTGCAGTACCGTTAGTGGCTGCAATGCCGTACGATCGGGCACCATGACCGTTGCGACGAAAGGCAAGCCCGCAACCGCGACAGCGCGCCCGGGCGGCCGCACCGCCCTTGTGCGCCGCGCAGTGCTCGCAGCCACCGAGGATGCGCTGATCGAGTACGGGTTCGCCGGTGTAGAGCTCCCCGCCGTCGCCGACGCCGCGAAGGTAGGCAAGACGACGGTGTATCGACGATGGGGATCTCCGCAAGCATTGGTGTCGGACCTTCTCGACGACATGGCTGCTCGATCGGTCAGTGCAACGCGGACAGGCGATTTCACTGCCGACCTGTCGGCAAACGCCGACCTGGTCGTGAAAACCCTGACCGATCACCGCACCGGCAGACTATTCTCCGCGCTCATCGCCGCCTCGACGCACGACGCGGACACCAAGCAGGCATTGGCGGATTTCTATCGAACGCGAGTGTCGGAGTGGGCGGCCGCAGTGATCGACGCCGTCGAACGTGGCGACCTGCCTTCCGACACCGACGCCGCCGAAGTCGTTCGATATCTGTCGGCACCGCTGTACTACCAATTCCTGACCACCACGAAGCCACTCGATGCAGCAGACGCCGACCGAGCAGTGCGAGCAACAGCAGCAGCGGCACGCGCGGGCGTATTCGGCGGACGAGAACAGGACACCCGTGGAGACTCCTGACGGCACGTTGCCGCAACCCGAGACAGTCGTCGTGGATGGAGTCTCGATCGCGACGTACGTGCTCGAACCGCCGACAGAAGCCGTCGGCGATGTGGTCATCTGCCATGGGACGCCGTGGTCTGCAGCAGTATGGGCAGGCGTCGCCCACCACCTGAGCCGGGATCATCGGGTTCACCTCTGGGACATGCCGGGCTACGGCCGGTCCGGAACCCTGGACGCGGCAGTCGATCTCGACACCCAGATGTCGAGATTGGCTCGGCTGCTGTCACTGTGGGGCGTGAACCGTCCGCACGTCATCGCCCACGACATCGGCGGCGCGGTCGCACTCGGTGCACATGTACTGCATGGCGTCGACTATGCATCGTTGTTTCTTTGGGACATCGTCACACTGGACCCCTGGGGGTCGCCATTCTTCAAGCTCGTCGCCGAGCACACCGACGTGTTCGGCGCGCTTCCCGCACCATTGCACGCTGCGCTCGTGCGCGAATACATCGCCGGTGCTGCCCGGCGGCCGCTGAGTTCCGAATGGCTCGACACCCTGACCGGGCCCTGGCTCGGGGAGGTCGGACAGCCCGGGTTCTACCGACAGATCGCCGCCCTGCGCCCCGACCACACCCAGCCCTTGGTCCGCAAACTGGCGGAAGTTCGCTGTCGGACTCGAATCGGCTGGGGCACCGATGATCCCTGGATACCGGTGGAGCAAGCAACCCGGCTTCGGCAATCGCTACCGGGCGAACCGGCCGTGATCACACTCGACGGCGTCGGACACCTGGCGCCGATCGAGTCCTCGGCCGACGTATGCAGGGCCGTCGACGATTGGATCCGTTGATGATCGGGTCCGTTGACGTATGTGCATGCTACCCGGCGTTGCCCGCCACGACGGCTTCAGCCGCACGAGCCTTGGCGAAGTTGGCGATGCTCTGGGCGTAGTGCGGGGTTTCGAGTTCGCAGTGCTGCCCCGACGCCTTCTGCCGCGCTGCTGCGGCGTCTTCGAAGGTCTGTCCGCTCGAAGTGATGAACTCGAGGAATTCCTCGGTGGGGTGCGAGGTGACCGTGTTGATGTAGCGCAGATTGTCGCCGTCCAGTTGTTCGATGCCGAGCTCCCAGATCACCTGAGTGGTGGTCCATCCGGCTGCCGAGAAGACGTCGGAGATCGAGACCATCTTGCAGTAGTGCCTGCTGGCGACCTCGAAACGGTACTGCTGGATGACGAGACCGGTGCCGATCATCTCGACATTGATCGACATCGGGGTGCCGTCGTCGTCGACGGTGTAACCGGCGGCCTTGTGATCCCCGGGTGCGCAGCGCTGATACTCATGCGTGGGAAGGGTTTTGAGCCACTGCTCGATATCGACGAAGTCGAGCGGCGCAGTGACGTCGGCGGTGACCACCGCATGCGAGAGTTGAAGATCGGGACGAGGAGTTGCGCTCATGGTGTTCTTCTTTCGAGTTGAGCCGGTCATCCGGCGACTTGTTCGACAAGAAGAACTCTGGTGCACATCGGAGGCGAAAACATTGAAGGTCTCGTTACTCGTCCACTACCGGCTGCCCGGTATCACGATCTTCGAGCCTCCCGCACGCTTTTCGCATGACCGTTCGAACCGCTGGTCGTCTCGTTCGGCGAGCGCCGCGACGTCGTCGTCGGTGTCCGCGCTGAGAACCGCGACGGCGAGTTCGTCACCGCCCACTCGCCACGCAACGTCCGACGCACGCACGTCTTCTGTCCGTGCCCAGCGACGACGTTCTTCACACCCGAAACCCAGGGTCGAGATCTGACCACCGTCGACGACCCCAACGTATCTTCGGGCGCATCGGAGTCTCGATCCACCGGCCCGCACACCTCGACCGAGCACTGCGGTTCAGCCGGATCCGCCCGCTCACCTCTCTGACGCAACCGCAGAAACCGATAGCACCCTTGACAGCGTACTTGTATTTTGCAAGTGTGCTCGCATGAGCCTGTTCATCACCTGCCCCGTCGACGACGTCGAGCGCGCCACCACCTTCTACACCGCCCTCGGCTGGACCCTCAACGCAGAGATGTCCGACCACAACGTCTCGTGCTTCGCGATCACGCCCGGGCAGTACGTCATGCTCGGCAGCCGCGAGATGTACGCAAGCGTCGGAGGTACCGAGGATTTGATCGGCGGGCCGGACACCCCGTCGAAGGTCACCGTTTCCTTCGACCTCGCCAGCCGCGAGGCCGTCGACGAACTCGTCGAACGTGCAGGCGCCGCCGGTGGTCGAATCGGTGACACCGACGACTACCCGTTCATGTACCAGCGCCAGTTCGACGATCCCGACGGCTATCACTACTCCCCGTTCTGGATGAAGCCGGACGTCGACTCGCCCGCGTGAGCGACCTGGCCGCAGCGCTCGACGTCGTCGGCGCTCGGTGGGCTTTACTGATCGTGGAGCGACTGCTCGACGGGCCGCAACGCTACGGCGATCTCCAGCGCGATCTCGGAACGCCGACGAACATGCTCGCGACCCGTCTGCGCGAACTCGAAGCAGCAGGCGTGTTGACCCGTCTTCCGTTGAAGCACAACACACGAGCCTACGCACTCACCGAACGCGGACATGCCCTGCGCACGGCGATCGACGCGCTCGGGCGTTGGGCAGCGGACGCAGAACGCCGAGGATGACCCCCGTGGCCATGGTCCGAAAAGCGATCGAATGCCGAGAACAGGCCGGCGCAGGAGTCGCACGCCCAAGTCTCGCGGTCAAGACGTCGCCGTGCGAGAACGCAAGGTGTCGCCGACTGTGCCGAGGAACTGGTCGGTCGACAAAGATGCGTGATCGTCTGCGCAGAGCACGGCGAGGTCCTTGGTCATCCGGCCACTTTCCACCGTCGTGACCACGACGTCCTCGAGCATTCGAGCGAAGCCGACGACCTCGCGGGTTCCGTCCAGTTTCCCACGGTGTTCGAGCGCTCGGCTCCACGCGAAGATCGACGCGATCGGGTTCGTCGACATCGTCTCACCCCCTCGGTGTCGGGCGAAATGTCGGCGAACAGTTCCGTGGGCCGCTTCGGTGAGACATGTCTTCCCATCGGGAGACAACAGGACCGACGTCATCAACCCCGGCGACCCGAAGCCCTGGGCCACGATGTCGGATTGCACGTCCCCGTCGTAGTTCTTGCACGCCCACACGTATCCACCCTTCCACTTGAGAGAAGATGCCACCATGTCGTCGATCAGACGGTGCTCGTACATCAGACCCGCCGCGTCGAACGTGGCCTTGAATTCGGTCTCGAAGACATGGTCGAAGATGTCCTTGAAGTGTCCGTCGTACGCCTTGAGAACCGTGTTCTTGGTCGACAAGTAAACCGGGTAGTTCTGCTGCACACCGTAGTTGAGCGTAGCCCGCGCGAAGTCGGTGATCGATTGGGTGAAGTTGTACTGCCCCTGCACCACACCACCGAGGCTTTCGTCGGTGAACCGCACCAACTCGTGCTGGACCGGTTCACCTCCGTCGTCGGGGGTGTAGGTGATGGTGACGGTGCCTGGACCCGGCACCGCGAAGTCCACTGCTCGGTACTGATCACCGAAGGCGTGACGCCCGATGACGATGGGTTCGGTCCAACCGGGGACCAGGCGCGGCACGTTCGAGATGATGATCGGAGACCGAAAGATCGTTCCGCCGAGTATATTTCTGATGGTCCCATTGGGCGAACGCCACATCTTCTTCAGACCGAGCTCTCGAACCCGCGCCTCGTCGGGAGTGATCGTTGCGCACTTGACGCCGACGCCGTGCCGTGCGATCGCACGGGCGGCATCGAGCGTCACCTGGTCCTCGGTACGGTCACGGTTGCCGATCCCCAGATCGTAGTACTCGAGATCGATGTCGAGGTACGGACGAACGAGCGTGTCCTTGATGGATTCCCACATGACGCGTGCCATCTCGTCGCCGTCGAGCTCGGCGATGGTGCCGTGAACCTTGATTCTGGACATCGAAACGCGTGCTCCCGTGTCGGATTCGAAAATGGTGTCGGACAGATGGAAACCGGACGGCCTCGTGCGTGCCCGTTTCGGCTCCATCGGAGAGAAAGGTGATCGACTCAGGTATCGATCCGCGTACGTGCACGCACCCGGTTGATCGCTGTGTACAGCAACACGATCGCGAGCACACCGTAGAGCACCCAGGTGATCGGGCTCCCGACGAGAATCGACGCATTCCCACCGCTCGACATCATGGCGTTGCGCAAGCTGGTTTCGGCCAGCGGGCCGAGGACCACGCCGATCATCACCGGTGCAAGCGGAAAGCCGTAGCGCCGCATCAAGAATCCGACGAATCCGATCCCGAACACGAGGAGGAGGTCGGTGACGGCCGCGGACGTGGCATAGACACCGAGCGCACAGAACACCGTGATGCCCGCATACAGGTAGGGCCGGGGAATCAACAGTAGCTTCGCCCAGATCGGGGCGAACGGTAGATTCAGGATCAGCAGCATCAGCAGTCCGACGAACAGGCTGGCCAGCAGAGCCCAGACGAGCTCGGAATTGCGCTCGAACAGTAGCGGTCCGGGCTGTAGGCCGTACTGCTGGAACGCTGCGAGCATGATCGCCGCGGTCGCCGACGTCGGTAGGCCCATTGCGAGGAGCGCCCCCATAGCTGTGCCGGAGGTTGCGTTGCCTGCGGCCTCGGGTGCGGCGACGCCGCGGATCGCTCCCTTGCCGAACTGCGGGTCTCTCCGTCTGCGGTCGAGACGCCGCTCGGCGCTGTACGCCATGAACGTCGGCACTTCGGCGCCGCCGACCGGGATCACACCGAACGGAACTCCGAAACTCGTCCCACGAAGCCACGCGGGCAGCGCTTCCCGGAATTCACCGCGAGAGAGAAACGGTCGACCGGTGACGGTTCCCATCTCGGGAGCCTTCGTTCGGTGAATGCGCGACGCGACGTAGAAGACCTCGCCGAGAGCGAGGATCCCGACCGTGATGACGATGATGCTGACACCGTCGAACAGTTCCGGAACACCGAGCGTGAACCGCTGCGTTCCGGAGATACCGTCGATTCCGACGACGGCGAACGCGAGCCCGATCAGCAGGGCAGCGAGGCCTTTCGTCACCGATTCGGAGACCACCGACGCCACGGCCATGAACGCGAAGATGGCGAGGGCGAAATACTCCGCCGGCCCGAAGTTGACGGCGAGATCAGCCAGCGAGGGCGCGAAGAACACCACCAGAGTCGTAGCGATGAGGCCGCCGATGAAGGCGCCGATAGCGGAGGTCGCCAATGCCTGCGGGGCACGGCCACGCTTGGCCATTCGGTGACCTTCGAAGGTCGTGGCGATCGCGGTCGATCCACCGGGGGTGTTCATCAGAATTCCCATGGTGGAGTCGCCGAAGAGGCCACCGAAATAGACGCCGGCGAACATGATGAACGCGCCGGTCGGGTCGAGGGTGAACGTGACGGGGAGCAGCAGCGCGACGGCCATTGCAGATCCGAGGCCGGGAAGGACGCCGACTGCGGTTCCGAGGAACGCTCCGATGAACACCCACAACAGGTTCATCGGAGTCAACGCTTGGGCGAAGCCGCCCATCAACAGTTCGAGGCTCTCCATCAGAGGATTCCCTCCAGAACGCCTGCCGGAAGATTCAGGTCGAGGCCGGCCGAGAAGAACGCCTGCACTGCGCACGAGAAGACGAAAGCGATTCCCAGATCCATGACCGGCCGTGGGCTGCCCATGGCGCGAGCGACCAGCCAGAACAGCAGGGCTGCAGAGAGGATCCACCCGACGGGCACGAGCAGCGCCGTGAATGCCAGAAAGGCGAGAAGCGTCGTTCCCAGCGACTTCCAGTCACTCTGAGTCTTGTAACGAGACTTCCCGGGATACAGCAGTTCCGAGTCCGGACCTTCCGGGGTGCGAAGCATCTGAATCGTCAGCACGATGGCAAGCACGTAAGCGCACACAGCGATGATGACGGGGAAGAACGCGGGCCCAGGCGTGGCCGCACTCCCTGGCACCTCCATCGTCAGGATTCCGTAGGTGAGGTACACAGCCAAAGCGAACACCAGCGCGGCAACGACGAGTCCGCTTCGACCACGCGTCGGGCCGAGGTCGTGATCGGTTGTGTTGACGTCAGGCCGGGCGCCTGCGTGATCAGTGGTCATGTTGCTCGGCCTTCACTGCCAGTACTGGAACGTCGGCGCCCATGAGGATGCGTTGGGCGTTGGAACCCAGAAGAAGTTTTCCGACGGCGGAGCGGCGTCGGATTCCGAGGACGATCATCTGTGCGCCGATCTCTTCGGACGTATCGAGCAGTTCGTCTGCGGCGTCGGGGTCGTCGCGGTGTCGGCCGATCCACCGAACAGTGCGCTCGTCGTCGAAGCCGACGACGGGCGCGTCGATGCTGCGGTCCTCGTTGGTGGTGAAATTGTCCAGATCGAACGCGACCAGGTCGGTCTCTTCCGAGTTCGCGAGCCGATGTCCGTGCCGTAGCGCGGCCCGGCCTTCGGGAGTGTCCGAGTAAGCGACGAGAACGCTCACGGTGTGTTCCTTTCGAGGGAGGTAGGAGTCAGTAGCCGAGGTCGGCCCAGATGCCGTCGACGAATTCGGTTTCGGACCGAAGCCCGGCCGCGAATTCCTCGCCGGCAGCAAAGGTGTCGGTCCAACGGTTTCGCTCGAGGGCGTCTCGCCACTCCGGTGTCTCGACCATCTCGGTGACAATCGCTTCGAGCTCGGTGCGTTGCTCTTCGGTGATGCCGGGAGGAGCCACGATGCCCCGCCAGTTGGTGAGGGAGACGTCGTAACCCAACTCGATCAGTGTGGGTAAGTCGATGCTGTCCACCGGTTCGGGAGCGGAAATCGCAAGAGCCCTGAGGTTTCCCGCCTCGATCTGATCGACGAAGTCCTCGTACCCGCTGACGGACGCCTTGATCGTTCCCGACATGAGCGAGGTAGCGAGCTCGCCGCCGCCTGAGTAGGCAATGTAATTGACTCCGGCCGGGTCGATGTCGTTCTCCTGGGCCATGCGACTGATGATCATCTGGTCCACACTGCCGAGAGAACCGCCGCCGAAGGCGAACCGGTCGGGGTCGGCGCGCCACTCGACCATCAGATCGTCGAGAGTCTGGATCGGCGAATCCGCGGGGACGACCACGACGTCGTAGTCGTCGGCCAACCGGGCGATCGGGGTGACGTCTCCGAGATCCACATCGGAGCCGTTGATGTTGATAGCGCCGAGCATCGTGATGCCCATGACCATCATGGTCGCCGAATCACCTGCCATGCCGGTGAATTGACTGAGTCCGATGGTGCCGCCCGCGCCCGGGATGTTGACGACCTGCGTGTTGTTGACGATGCCCTGAGCGCGCAGCGCCTGCTGCGCCTCGCGCGCAGCTCCATCCCAGCCACCACCGGCAGCAGCGGGAGCGATGAGGGTCAGCTGAGAACGGGCGTCCGCTCCCCCGCCGCTCGACGCCGCATCGACGACGCCAACCGCGACGATCGCAACAGCGGCCACGATTCCCACCGCGGCAAAGGCACGTCGACCGACCTTCGACACACGACGTGGGCGCTCGGGAGAACCTGTAGCCTCGGCCGGTTCGTCGGGATTGTCCGGGGATTTCAACGAGCACACCTCGATCGGTTCTGCGACGGAACGCCAGACGACGTTCTCAGGTTGCAGGTTATAACCTATATGCAGTGATGTCCAGCACACTCGCCAGATCGATCTAATCGGGTCACAAGAGTGGGACCCGGCCACATTCACTCACACAGACGACGTATCACCGAGTGCGACGATTGCCCGACGCCCCAGACTGTGGCGAATATGCTCGGACATGCGCTGCGACGCCGCGTCGGCATCTCCGGCTGCGACTGCCTCGTAGATGGCGGTATGTTCCGATTCGACCCTCGATCGATCACGCTTGGAATCGCCACCGTGCCGTAGGCCGACCAGCCGGTACCGGTCGGCCTTGTCCCACAGTCGCTCCAGTATGTCGACCAGGACCGGGTTGCCCGACGCGCAGTAGACGGAACGGTGGAATTCGCGATGCCGTAGCAGGGCTTCCAGGTCTCCCGCGTCGGTGATGGGCTCGAGGCGACTGAGCGCGAACTCGATCTTGGCGATGTCGGAGTTCGTGCGATTGAGTGCTGCCAGCGAAGTCGCGAGCGGGTCCAGACTTTCCCGCACCTGATAGAGATGCCGAGCTTCCTCGGCCGACACCGACGTCACCCGAGCATCTCGGTGCGCCTCGAGGTCGATCATGCCCTCGGCGGCAAGCCGTCGTATCGCTTCGCGCAGAGGCGTGGTGCTGACGCCGAGCTCCGCCGCCAATTTTGCTTGCCCGATGACCGAGCCGGCCGCCAAGTCTCCGGTGAGGATTCGAGTCCTCAGCTGCGCATACGCGTAGTCGTTCTTGGTGAACGCGGTGTCGGGATAACTCATCCGGTTGCCCTCTTCGATCGCACGACGGAACAGCGAACTCTCGCTCGGCGAATATAGCATCCAGCTTCGGAAAAACAGGTTATAACCTATAGTGTCTGCATGCGCTCCTTCTCCACGTCCGCGGTCACCGATGCCGACGGCCGGACCCTGAACATCGTCGATGTCCAAGCGACCGTCGGACCGGACATCTACCGTCGGTGGCCGGTCGTGCTGCGCCTACTGGCCGAGAACGTGCTCCGCACGGCACCGGCCGAGGTCTCGACGCGGGCACTCGCCGACCTTCGGTCATGGTTGGACGGCCGATCGAGCAGTGCCGAGATCCCGTTTCTACCCGGCCGTCTGATGATGCACGACACCACAAGTACACCAGCGTTGGTCGACATCGCCGCGATGCGCGACGTCGTGGCATCCCGCGGCGGAGACCCGTCCACATTGAGTCCGGTTCTACCGGTGGAGGTTTCGGTCGACCACTCCTTGGCCGTGGAAGCTTTCGCCGACACCGATGCCGCGTCGATCAACCTCGCGCACGACATGCGGCGCAACGGCGAACGGTACCGCTTCCTCGCTTGGGCGTCGGGCGCGATGAAGACGGTGCACATCAACCGACCCGGCACGGGCATCATGCACACGATCAATCTCGAACAACTCGCCACAGTGATAACCGTCGAACATCGGGACGGCGTCGAGTGGGCGGTACCGGACATGATGCTCGGAACGGACAGCCACACGCCGATGATCAACGGTCTCGGCGTCCTGGCTTGGGGAATCGGGGGACTCGAAGCCCAATCGGTGATGTTCGGAATGCCCACCACACTGCAGATCCCCGACGTCGTCGGCGTGCGGTTGACCGGCGCGATGCCTTCGGGGGTCATGGCCACCGACCTCGCGTTGACGGTGACCCACCGACTTCGAGCTATCGGGGTGACCGGGGAGTTCGTCGAATTCTACGGGCCTGGGGTCTCGTCCTTGACCGTCGGAGACCGCTCTGTCGTGGCGAACATGGCCCCCGAGTACGGCGCAACCACAGGCTTCTTTCCAGTCGACGAGCATGCGCTGGGCTACTTCGCGGATACCGGTAGAACCGAACAACACGGCTATCTCGTCGAAACCGCCCTCCGGGCGTCGGGACTGTGGTTCGACCCGGATGCCGAACCCGAGTACACGCGAACCATTTCCATCGATCTTTCACTCATCGAAACATCGGTGGCCGGCCCACGCCGCCCACAGGATCTGATTCCGCTCTCCGCGGCGCGGGACGCGATCCGGGCGGAGGGAACACCACCACGGAACGACGGTGGCGCTCTCCCCGACTTTCCCGTAGCCATTGCATCGATCACCAGTTGCACCAACACATCCGACCCACGACTGCTGATCGCCGCAGGTTTGCTCGCCAGAAGAGCACGCCTGCTGGGCCTTGTCGTGCCGGCGTGGGTCAAGACATCCTTGGCCCCCGGCTCCCCATCCGCTGCCAGCATTCTCGACAGAGCAGGACTGCTCGACGACCTGTCCCACGTCGGTTTCGACATCGTCGGTTACTGGTGCGCGACGTGCATCGGAAATTCGGGTGGTCTGCTCGCAGCCACTGCCGATGCCGTCGATACGGGCAGCCGCGCGCTGGTCGCGGTGCTGTCCGGCAACAGAAACTTCCCGGGCCGGGTACACCCCGATCTCGAACTCGGACTGTTGATGTCGCCGCCGTTGGTGATCGCGTACGCTCTCGCCGGCGACGCCTCGATCGACCTGACCACCGAACCGTTGGGACTCGACAGCGGTGGCAATCCAGTTCGTCTCGAGGACATCTGGCCCGATGCCGCCGAAATCGACCGTGTCCTCGCCCTCGCCCGCCGCCCTCGAGACGTTGTCGACGACTTCGCTGCTGCGTCGAAGAACACCTTGTGGGACGCAATCAAGGCGCCGACAGGGCCGCTGTTTCCGTGGGATCCCTCGTCGACAGCACTGCGCCCGTCGCCCTTCGCCGAAGCAGCGTTCGCTGACAGCGTCCTGGGCGAATTCAGTTCGCACCCGTTGATGGTCCTCGGTGACGACATCACGACCGACCACATCTCGCCCGCGAGCGCCATTCCGAAGAACAGCGCGGCCGCGGAATACCTGGTCGATCGCGGGGTTCCGCGCAACGACCTCAACGTCTTCGCATCGCGCCGAGGAAACTGGGAGCTCATGTTGCGCGGCGCTTTTCACAATCGAAACGTCCGCAATGCGTTGGCTCCCGGCGCGCCCATCGCACATACAGTGCACTCCCCGAGCGGGGATCTGATGCCCCTCATGGCGGCGGCACAGCGCTACGCCGACGACGGTGCTTCCGTGGTGATCGTTGCCGGCGAACGCTACGGAATGGGCTCCTCGCGAGACTGGGCAGCGAAAGTCGTTCGCATACTTGGAGTTCGGGCCGTCCTTGCCCGTAGCTTCGAACGCATCCACCGGTCGAACCTCATCGGTGTCGGTGTCCTTCCGTTGATCGTTCCGGCCGAGGCAGCGGAAGTCCTCGCGACGTGCGTACCCGGCGATCGCATCGTCGTCGATGCCAGAGCAGAAAATCTTCACACCCGGACCGCGACGGTGAGACTGGTCCGGACGAACGGCTCGACACTCGAATTCGATGTCGCAATCGCCGTCGAGACGGAACAGGACGAGCAACTGTTGCTACGCGGCGGCGTCATCCCGACCATCCTGGATCGATCGACGATCAGCGCTGTGTGAGAGCACCGAGACCTACAAGGCTACGATCCGACTCCGGTTCGGTCAAAATCCCAGCGGAGTTCCGACGACGATGGGACCGACATCCCGAGCTACATCACCTGCTACAGCGATCGCCTTGCGGCCGATCGCTCCGTGCGGTCGGGCCTCATCGTCCAGATCGTGATACCCCATGTGATTGAACGCCTTGACGACTCGTGATTCCGTGAGAATGCGCTGAACCAGCTCACTCGTGGATCCGTCGGGAGTCGCCAGGTCGTCTCGGATACCGTCGTTCTCCCACCAGTAGTTCATCGCGTCGACTACGAGTGTGCCGCGAAGCTCGTCGACCGGAACGCTGGTGTACTTGCCCAGGGGCACTGCGAGAACGACGATGTCGCCCGCCGCGACCGCGAGGCGGGCGAGAACTGTGCCCACTTTGCCGGCGCCCAGAATGCCGATGGTCGAAGGCGTCATCGGGTAGCCGATACCTCAGCAGGAGCGGTACGCAGAAGCTCGCGGACACGCGGGGCGACTTCCCGGCCGAGGAGTTCGATGGTCTGCGCGCGTGCACCCCGGGGCAAGTGAAGAATGTCGTACTTGAGATCGAAGCGCGAGAGGTGCAGCGCACGGGCACTTCTCGCGATTTTCTGCGCCACGGTCTCCGGCGACCCGACGTACAGCGCCCCTTCTTCCAATTCTGACTCGTACCGTTCACGAGTCGGCGCGTAGAAGCCACGTTCACGTTGCAGTTCCTCCACGAGCGGTTTCCAGTACATCCACCACAGTTCACGTGCTTCCTCGTCGGTCTCGGCGACCAAACCGATGGCGTGCTGGCCGATGGGCAGCTGCGGGTGGCCGAACTGCTTCAACGCCCGCTCGTAGAGTTCGACGTTGGAAGCAAACCGCTCGGGGCGCCCGCCGATGATCGCCATCAGCAGTGGAAGGCCGTATTTGGCAGCTCGTATCACCGACGCCGGACTTCCTCCCACACCGATCCACGTCGGAATCCCGCCGACCGGCATCCGAGGATGCACACGCTCGTCGACCAGAGCCGGCCGATAGCGGCCCGACCAGGTGACCTGCTCCTCGCGCTGGAGGCGCATGAAAAGCTCGAGGCGCTCGTCGAACAACTCTTCGTACTCGGCGAGGTCGTATCCGAACAGCGGGAACGACTCCTTCGAGCTCCCGCGACCGAGAACGATCTCGGCTCGCCCATTGGATATTGCGTCGACGGTGGCGAAGGATTGATACAGACGCACAGGATCGTTGGTGCTGAGCACAGTGACCGCAGTCCCCAGTTTGATGCGTGTGGTCGATGCTGCAATACCTGCGAGCAACACCGGGGTCGCGGCGTCGGTATGGCCCTCGCGGTAATGCTCGCCCATACTGAACACATCGAGCCCAACAGACTCCGCAAGCCGTGCTTCTTCGATCAGAAGTCGGATGGTCCCGGCATCGGAGAGCTGTTTGTCATCCTCGGTCGCGATCTCACCGAACGAATCCAAACCGACCTCGAATTTCATCGGATCTCTTGTCATGAAAGAACTTCCTCGCTGCTTGTGTACGTTCGGCAGGCGATGAACTCAGATTCGGTTCGACGCCTGGGCAGAGTTACTTGCGGTCAGAAGCCGTAGGGTCCGAATCTCCCCCACGCCACGAACGCCGAGAGGATCGCCAACACAAGGCCCGGCGCCGCGGCGGGAACACCGTCGCCGCGCCGAAGATGCACGACCACCGCACCGAGCATGACCACCGTCAGCCCCGTTGCAGCCCACGGCACCAGAGGATCGGGCAGTCCGGTGAGCGCGGGAAGGATCAACCCGAGCGCGCCCAGCACCTCCACAACGCCGATACCGCGAACGGCATTCTGAGGCAGATCTGCCACATACGGGGTCTTCTCGATCATCTGCTCGCGCTTACCTACGATCTTCGATCCGCCGGCGGCAAGAAAAACCACAGCCAGCAGACTCGCCAGTACCCACAAGACAACGTTCATGTTCAGCCTTCGTTTGAAATTTCAAGTGACACACGAAGAGTACGGGTCGATGTTTGAAATTTCAAGTGATCTATCATGGAGCCATGACAGACGACAACCCGTGGCTCAACCGTGACGAAGTACGGGCATGGCTGTCGGTCATCGGCCTGACCGAATCGCTTCCGCAGCTACTCAGTGCACAGCTCAAAAAAGAATCGTCCATCAACAGTTTCGACTACATGGTGCTCGCAGGATTGTCCGAATCACCCGATCGCACAATCGGGATGACCGATCTGGCAGCCTTTGTCACCGGTTCCCTGTCGAGGTTGTCGCACGCACTGACCAAGATGGAGAAACACGGATGGGTTCGCCGACAACCCATGGCAGAGAACGGCAGGCAGACCGAAGTAGTACTCACCGACGAAGGGATGTCGGCGGTCGAACACGCCGCACCCGGCCACGTCGGCCTGGTGCGGCAACTGTTCATCGACACTCTCGGATCGGACCAAGCGCTCGAACTCGGCCGGCTCGCCGGGCTCGTTCTCGCCGAGGTCAACCCGGCGGGAAAGCAGATGATCGACGAGCGATACAGCAAACGGTCCTGACGCAACGCCCCAGCGCACCCTGAACGGACGACATGACGCGTTTCGGTAGAGTCGACGTTCGAACGTCAGGTACCACCGACGAAATCGCCGAGGAGTGAGTCGACCAGTGACCTTGACGCCTCGACTGCCGGAACCTGCCGCGACACGCGCGCGTGAGCCCAGCAAAGGCGACCGCCGCGAAGCCGCGATCCTGCAGACCGCGTGGGGTCTGCTGTTCGTCAAGCCCCTCGGATCGATCACGGTCGGCGACCTGACCAAAGGCGCCGACATCTCCAGGTCGACCTTCTACTTCTACTTCGAGTCGAAGGATGCCGTCGTCCGCGCTCTTGCCCAGCGGGTCGGAGACGACATCCGCCAGGCGACGAAGGGCTTCGGACTCGGCGCCGACGGAACCGTCGAAGACCTGCGTTCTGCGATCGCCGGATATATCGACAGATGGCGTCGGTCCGGGCCCGCGCTGCGGGCGATGGCCGAGCACACAGCCGAAGACGCGGACCTGCGCGAGTTCTGGCACGGCGTGACGGAGGACATCCTCGCCGAGGTGGCGGAGACCATCGAGCACGCACGACGTTCCGGCGCAATGCTTCCGGGACCTCCGACGCCGCTCGACCTCGCTCGGGCGCTGTTCGGGATGCTGCTCTCGGCAGCGCAGAGTTGCTCCGAACGCGATGCCTCCGATGGCGACGTCGACCGATTGGTGGAGACCCTCACCGTTGTGTTCGAGCGCGCTTTGGGCACCATCCCGGGGTGACCGGCAATCGATTGCCGCAAAAATCGACACTTTTTCGGAAATCGTTGATTTTTGGCCTGCCGTCCGGCTACCGTGAGCTCATCACGCCGATGAGCACGCCGTCGGCACCACCCAGGGGCCCGGCACTTCCTTCCGCGGAACCGACCGGCCAACCGGAAGGCTCGAACACATGGCACAACACTCTCCCCACGGGGCTTCGATCAGCCGACGGAATCTCTTGTTCGGCGTCGGCGCCGTTGCGGCCGGGGCGATGTTCGCGCCCGCACTCGCACGTGCCGGCGGTGGCCCTGGAGTGACCGGCGCCTTCGCTTGGCCCAGCTCCGCGCTCGACGCCGCGGCGGCGCAAACGGTGGATCCGAACCAATTCATCTCGGTCGACCAGTTCCGCGCGTGGGGCCAGACCTTGGACGACATCGGTTTGCGCGCAACCGGTTCCGAAGAACACGAACGCTATGTCGACACCCTCGCAGGCGAGTTGGCGGCTGCCGGAGTGTGCGATGTCCACTTCGAGAGCGTAAAGATCACACGGTGGTTGGCGACCGACTGGGCACTGGCCATCGACGGCGTCTCGGTACCCGTACCGTCCTACGTCCCGTACAGCGGGGCCACCGGCCCCGAGGGAGTAACCGGACCTCTCGTCTACGTGGACGAGCAGACCCTGTCGAACCCGCTCGGTGCGCCACGACTCGACGGCAAGATCGCCGTCTACGACGTGCCACTGACTTCGATACCGATCGCAGCGTTTCGTGCGCTGCAGTACCCGGGTGGAATCTACGATCCGGACGCCGAATTGTCGGACCTCGATTTCTACAAGCGGCCGTGGTTCAACGGCGTCCCCGATCGCCTGGAGCAGCTGGCGACACTCGGCGCCGTCGGGTCCATCGGCGTTCTGGACCTGAACGAACACTGGGCAACCGGACAGTATTTTCCCTACGACGGCATCTTCCGTGACTTCCCCAGCTTGTACGTCGACCGCGACACCGGCGCACAACTGAAAGCGCGAGCTGCCGGAGGGGCACAGGGCACGATCGTGCTCCAAGCCGATATCGCCGACGTCGAAACCAACAACATCGTCGGCGTCATTCCCGGCATGTCCGACGAGATCACCATGCTCCACACGCACACCGACGGAACGAACGGCCTGGAGGAGAACGGGCAGTACGGAATCCTCAGTGCAGCACAATATCTCGCTCGCTTGCCGATCGAGTCGCGCCCGCGGACAATCCTGATCCTGTTGGCCAGCGGCCACTTCCACGACGGCGTCGGAACTCTCGGTTTCCTGGCCCGCCACTACACCGATCTCGTTCCGCGTATCACCGCGACGGTGACGGTCGAGCACCTCGGCGCGCTCGAATACTTACCTACCCCCGACGGTGACGTGCGAGCCACCGGCATGCACGAGCCCGGAATCTACTTCTCCTCCGGAGGGCGCGCACAGGTCGAGG
This sequence comes from Rhodococcus sp. 06-156-4, assembly GCF_002259345.1. Classification (NCBI taxonomy): domain Bacteria; kingdom Bacillati; phylum Actinomycetota; class Actinomycetes; order Mycobacteriales; family Nocardiaceae; genus Rhodococcus; species Rhodococcus sp. 06-156-4. The sequence continues at coordinate 390,255 of NZ_NPGB01000036.1, forward strand.
CCGCCGCATCGATGATCCGGCGAGCCGACGCCTCACCTGCAGGCGTCTCACGCGCGTTCCTACCCAACAAGTTCGGCGGCCCCGACAGTGCGGTGAACGTCAACCCGGATCTCGCTCCCCTACGGACCGTGCAGCGTCCTCCCCTGTACTTCCCCGGCGAAGGCACGTACATCTACAGCGTTGCGAACCTCCCCGTGTCGAACTACATCACCGGCCCGTATTACCTACTCAACGTGGGCATGTCCACGGTCGACAAAATCGACTTCGATCGAATGCGAGACCTGTCCATGGCTTTGGTGAAGCAAACTCTCGAACTCGGGGCGTCCAGCCGCGCCGAGATCGCCGCCTTCATCTGATATCGGTGAGGACACACATCATGAGCACGTTCGAAAATGTGCAGCGCCAGCTGCAGCCGATACGCCGACGGTCCCTGCGCGCTGTGTCCGTTGTGGCTGCCGCACTGGGGATCCTGGTGTTCGCAGCTCCGTCTGCATTCGCCGAAGTGCCTGAGGTTTCGGTAACGCAGCCCGGCCAAGCACAGACAGGCCCGGGTAGTTCGGACTACTCGAACCTCGACTACACGGTCTCGAGCGGCGGCATCGGCAGCGACGCCTGGTACGTCTTCGAACCCTCGACACCGACCCCATCGAACGCACCCGTCGCTGTCATCACCCACGGCTACTTCGAATTCGACGGATACGAGGCACACCGCTCCCTCATCGAGCACACCGTCGAGCAAGGCAACATCGTCGTCTACCCGCGCTACCAGACGACTGCAGCTACCGCATGCCCCGGACCGTTCTTCATCGAACCCTGCATCGCGTCGGCGACGGCCGGAATCAAAGGCGCACTCGACTTCCTCACGACCAACCCCGCCCACGTTCAACCGGACCTGAGCCGCGTCAGCTACTTCGGCCATTCCTTCGGCGGAATCATCACCACCAACATCAGCAACCGGTACCGCGAACTCGGACTCCCGGAACCGAAAGCGATCTTTCTCGACGATCCACACGACGGTGGATTTGCCGGCGTAGGCGAGCCCGCACTCGACGACGATCTGAGCGGCATCCCGGCCGACACCGTCTTTCAGTGCTACGTCGGCGAGTCAGGCGTCATCGGAGAACAGGGCAAGCAAGACTCGAGCTGCAACGCGATCTTCCCCAGGCTCGGGCAGATACCCGAGGCGAACAAGGACCTGATTCTGTCGTACGACGATGACCGCGGCTCCCCCGCGCTCTCGTCGAAACACGGAGTGTCCAACGGCGGCGCCCTCGTCGGCAACCAGTTCATCCCGGCGCCCAACCCGCCCGACGCCTACGATTTCAAACTGTGGCAGCTGTGGGACGCAGCTCGCAACTACGCCTACACCGGAGCCGAAGCCGAATACGCAGTGGGAGACACCCCGCAGCGGCGTGACAACGGAACCTGGAGTGACGGCGTACCCGTGCGCGAGTTGAAGATTCAGAAGACCGCACCGATCGGACCCTGATTCCAGTCACCGAACGTAGGCCTGTTGCGGCCGCGCGTGGTGAGTTAGCCTGCAGAAGTGAGTAAGCAGACCGTTCTGTTCGCGAGCGCACTGAGCGCCGCCCTTGTTCTCACCGGGTGATCGTCGTCCGGCGAGGACGCTACGGCTGCCCCCTCCGACGGGTACCCGGTCACCGTGACGGGACCACTGGGCGAATCGACCATCGATTCCGTGCCCCAGAGAGTGCTTCCACTGTCCGCAACCGACGCCGACTTCGTGCTTGCAGTGGGTGCATCCCCGATTGCCATTCCTGAACTGACACAATCGGACTCCGCTACCGGCGGCGCCGGCGTCTACCCGTGGCAGCAGGGGCTCTACGCCGACGGGATCCCGACGATCGCGGCAACCACCGACGCCGAGATCGAACCCATCGCAGCCCTGACTCCCGACCTGCTGGTCGGCACCGCGTTCTGGGGACTGACCGAACAGACGTACGGCCCACTGAGCTCGGTGGCCCCGGTGGTGCATTTCGACACCGCTACCAACGCCGACCCGTGGCAGGACTACCAGCGCAAAGTCGAGAAGGCCTTGAACCGGGAATCGGAGGCCGACGCCGCCATCGCCGACGCCGAGAACGCAATTGCAGCCGCGCACAACGACAATCCCGCACTGGAGGGAAAGACGTTCAACGCCATCATCTCCCCGGCCGAGGACGGTGTGTACATCCTGTGCTCGGATGAGGACAACATGGCCAGGACCATGAGCGACCTCGGTCTCGCGCTCAGCGTCTACGCCAAGACCGTCGAATGCGACGGAGGAAAGGGCCAGGTCAGCTGGGAGAACGTGCCACTACTCGACGCCGACCTCCTGTGGGTCATTCCCGACACGGCCGAGGATGCAGCAATCCTCGACACACAACCGCTGTGGGGACAGATTCCAGCCGTCGAGCGAGGAGCCGTCGTCACCGTTCCGAAATCCGAGGGCCTGCCTTTCGCATTGGCGTTCCCCTCACCGCTGTCGTTGACCTGGGCCGTCGGAGAGCTCGCGCCGAAACTTGCCGAGGCAGCCGAACGCTGACCTGCGTGCGAATCCCCAATCAAGTTCGACGGCAACACTGGTCATGCAGCGGATTCGAAAGAATCGAATTCGAATGGTCGCTGGGGAAAGTCGGCACAGCAGCCGGTGAACGGTTCGAACAATCGACGTCGAAAGTTCTACGACCGGCTGGTCGCGGATTCGGGGTGGGAAGCCGGGCCGCAGTAACGTCGACCGGCGAACAGTACGGCAACCCGGTGGAATCGATGACCGCATTCCTCGCCCAGCTCGACCGATACCCGCACATACGGCGACGCAGCCGGTCCGTCGGTGCAGTTCCGGACTCACCCGGAACCCTCATGCGATCCGACGACACGATCGAGCTCACGGACACGAACTCGGCGGGACTCCAGCACCAGCGTCCGCATCGTGTACCAATGCGATAAGTTCTCGCTATGGCGCGTGGCATCGCAGGGACGGCGCGGGGAATCACCCTTCAGCAGTTGCGGTACTTCGTGGAAGTGGCCGCCGAGGGATCCATCAGTGCCGCGGCCGACCTTCTCTACGTCGCGCAACCGACCCTGTCGTCCGCATTGAAAGACATCGAGAATCGCGTAGGGCGTACGCTCTTCCTTCGCTCGACCCGCGGCGTGACGCTCACCGAGGACGGGGCGGAATTCCTAGGCTATGCGCGTCAAGTGGTCGAGCAAGCAGAGCTCCTGGAACAACGCTATCTGGGCCGCGGACCCTCTCGGCGGCTGCTGGCCGTGTCGACTCAGCACTACTCGTTCGTCGTCGACGCCTTTGCCCGGATGGTGAAGGCATCCGAAGCGGCAGAATATGCGTTCACTCTTCGCGAGACCCGTACGTGGGACATCATCGAGGACGTTCGCACACTGCGAAGTGAGCTCGGTGTGCTGTATCGCAACGAGTTCAACGCAAACGTGATCGACAAGTTGATTCGCGAAGCCGGACTGGTGTTCACGCCGCTGTTTCTGGCGTCGCCGCACATTTTCGTCGCCCGCACGAATCCGCTCGCAGAACGAACGAGCGTGACGCTGAGTGATCTGGAGGATCTGCCCCGGCTCACCTTCGACCAGGGCGCCAACAACTCCTTTTACCTGGCTGAAGAGATCCTCTCCACCCGTTCGTCGAAGCAGGACATCCGGGTGAGTGATCGGGCGACCATCTTCAACCTCATGATCAGTCTGGCTGGATACACGATCTCTACCGGCATCGTCTCGGACGATCTCGATCCGTCCATCGTCGCCGTACCTTTGGACGTGGACGAACGAATCGAGATCGGTTGGATCGGTCATGCCTCGGTGTCCTTGACCGCTCAGGCCCGGCGATTCGTGCTGGAGATGCGCGACGTCGTCTCAGGATTCGGAGTCGATCTTCTGGGATAGCCATTCGCTATATCCAGCTATCGTTCGAAGCAATTAGCCTATGACGGTCGGTCTGTCTACACTCATTTTCGCGTCACTTTGCGCCCCCGATCTTCGAGTATCTCGGCCCGAGAGTCCATCTGGGGCACGAGGATGCGGTGGGCCGAAGTGCTGCACAGAACCAAGCAATCAGCCGTGCGGCGACGCCCTCGTCGCTGTAGTTACCGCACATGATCGGGGCAACTCTCCACAATGACGAACGACTGTGCCTTCAGCATCGATACGACACGCTTCGACGAGGACTACACACCGTCGACCAGCTCGCGCAGTACGACGAATTTCGCCAATCTCGCACGGGGCGAGGGTCGCCGACAGAATCTGCGCAATGCGGTGACGATGATGAATACCCGTGTCAACGAGTTGGTGCACTGGGACAACCCACGTGGTGACCGCTACAGCCTCGACCTCGACATCGTTTCCGTCGACCTGCATCTCGCGTCGGCCGGGGATGGATCCGCATTCCCGGTGATCGAAGTGCTCGATGTCGACATCGTCGACGTCACGACCGGATCCCGCACCGAGGGAATCGTCGGGAACAACTTTTCCTCGTACATTCGTGATTACGATTTCAGTGTTCGGCTCCAGGGGCACCGAGCAACGGGAATTCCCAGCGACTTCGGCGACCTGCACGGGCAGGTGTTCCAGCGTTTCGTCGAGTCGGACGAGTATCGCGAACGATTCTCGCAGCCGCCGGTCATCTGCATCAGTGTGTCGACGTCCATGACGTACCGCCGTCTTTCCAATCACCATCCGATTCTCGGGGTGGAGTACGTGGCGGACGAGCAGTCGCTCACCGACCGGTACTTCGAGAAGATGGGGCTCCGCGCGCGATACTTCATGCCTCGCGGTTCCGCCGCTCCACTTGCCTTCTACCACCGTGGTGACTTGCTCAACGACTACTCGTTTCTCGCGCTTGCAGGAACGATCGCGACGATGGAAACGTTTCAGAAGATCTACCGTCCCGAGATCTACAATTCGAATACCGCAGCGGCGCAGGTATATCGGCCCAGTCTCGACAACGGCAACTACTCACTGCCACAGGTGAGTTACGACCGTGTCGAGCGCACCGGCCTCGCAGCCACCCAAGGAAAGTTCACCGAGGTGAATCTCATCGAACCGTACGGCACCGTTCTCGAACGGTGGGCTTTCGCGCAGACGGCCTGAGCCCGCAGAACCGAAAGGTACCAGAGATGAACACCCTCCTACCCACCTCGATCGTCGGTAGCCTGCCCAAGCCCTCCTGGCTATCCGAGCCCGGAAAGCTGTGGTCCCCATGGAAGTTGCGAGACGGCGAACTGCGCGAAGGGAAACTCGACGCCCAAACCCTTGCGGCGCTCGAGCAAAAGCAAGCCGGGCTCGACATAGTCAGCGACGGTGAACAAACCCGTCAACACTTTGTGACCACGTTCATCGAGCACCTCAGCGGCGTCGACTTCGATCGACGCGAGACCGTGCGAATTCGAGACCGCTACGACGCAAGTGTTCCAACGGTAATCGGCGAAGTCAGCCGCGAAAGGCCTGTGTTCGCCGACGACGCCGCCCGCCTCAGAGCGACAACCGACCAGCCGATCAAGTGGGCCCTGCCCGGTCCGATGACAATGGTCGACACACTCTGCGACGACCACTACAAGAGCCGCGAAAAGCTTGCGTGGGAGTTCGCGACGGCGCTGAATCAGGAAGCGAAGGACCTGGAAGCGGCAGGCGTGGACATCATCCAGATCGACGAGCCTGCGTTCAACGTGTTCTTCGATGAACTGAAGGACTGGGGCGTGGCGATGCTCGAGCGTGCCACGGACGGGTTGAGCTGCGAGACTGCCGTGCACATCTGCTACGGGTACGGCATCAAGGCCAACACCGATTGGAAGGCGACGCTCGGGGCAGAGTGGCGTCAATACGAGCAGTCGTTTCCACTGCTGCTGCAGTCTTCGATCGACATCGTGTCGCTGGAGAGCCACAATTCGCGGGTACCGGTCGACGTGATCGAATTGCTTCGGGGCAAGAAAGTCATGCTGGGAGCGATCGATGTTGCGAGTAGCACCATCGAGACGCCCGAGGAAGTCGCCGCCACCCTTCGACGCGCCCTCCCGTTCGTCGACGCGGACAAACTGTATCCGAGCACCAATTGCGGTATGGCGCCTCTCGATCGACGGGTCGCGCGAGAAAAGATGCGCACGCTCGTTGCCGGGACCGACCTCGTGCGACGCGAGCTGTCCTAGCGGCGCGACGGCACCCGAATACCTTGCGACACATCCGTTGCAAGGCACGTCCAGTCCCAGCGCAAACCTGGGAGGAGGAACGGGTGCTCCTCCCCCCAGGTCGTTTCAGTGTTGTAGTGCCGGGTAGTCGGTGTATCCCTCTGCACCGTCCGAGTAGAAGGTGCTCTGGTCCGGAGTGTTCAGTGGAAGGTCTTCCTTCCATCGGCGGGCCAGATCCGGGTTGGCGATGGCGGGACGGCCGACCACGACAGCGTCGCCGAATCCGTCGTCGACCAGCGACAGAGCTTCGTCCCTGCTGGTGATTTCGCCGAATCCACTGTTGACGAGAACAGGACCGCCGAAGGTGCGGCGCAGATCCTGGACGAGCTCACCCGACGGATCCTTGTGCAGCACACTCAGGAACGCCAGACCCAGCGGAGCGATCCCCTTCACCAGGGCGGCGTAAGTCGCGTGTACGTCGTCGCGGTCGGTTTCGAGCGCATCCTGAATGTTGTGCTCGGGCGAGATTCGAATCCCGACCCGGTCGGCTCCGATGGCGTCGGCGACCGCTTGCGCGACCTCCACGACGAACTTCGCGCGGTTCTCGGGTGTGCCGCCGTAGGCATCGTCACGCTGATTCGATGCGGGCGAAAGGAACTCGTGCAGCAGGTAACCGTTGGCGGAGTGAATCTCGACGCCGTCCAATCCTGCTGCGATGGCGTTCTTGGCTCCTTGGACGAATTCCTCGATCACCGAAGGAAGTTCGTCGGTCGTCAGGGCGCGAGGCACGGGGTACGGCTTCTTCCCGTCGTAGGTCCGTGTCTCACCGTCGATGGCGATCGCGCTCGGGGCGACGACCTCGTAGCCGCCTGTTGTCGCCTCGTGCGTGACACGGCCTGCGTGCATGACCTGAGCAACGATCAGACCACCCTCGGCGTGCACGGCGTCGGCGACATTCTTCCAGCCGTCGATCTGCTCGGGCGTGACGAGGCCGGGTTGGCCGGGGAATCCCTGACCCGCGTGCGACGGATACGTGCCTTCGGTGACGATCAGACCGAGCGAGGAACGCTGACGGTAGTGCTCGACCACCAGCGGGCCGGGAACTCCGTCACGCCCGGACCGCACCCGCGTGAGCGGAGCCATCACAAGCCTGTTCTCGAGGTCGAGGGCACCTAGCGTCAACGGAGAAAACAACTTCACTGATTCGACTCTTTCCAGACGGGGGCGATACTTACATCGGCTAACCGTCGGAGAACAGTCGGGTATTCCGGTCAGAGATGATCGTCACCATCGAGGGGTGTGCGACGGGACGTCGCGTGTCGCTACCGGCGCGTCAGGTTTCTGTTGTCTCGATCGGACTTCGCTGGCGCCGGACGATCCCCGTGACCACGGCGATGATGGCACCGACAGCGAGCACGACGGCCGATGCGAACGGGAGTGCGTTGTCCACGGCGCCCACCGCCAGGACGGCGGGGATCGCCAGCCCCGGCCATGGCATCACAGTCTTCCAATCACCCGAGCTCCACCCGAGGATGGAACAGATCCCGACGACGAACAGCACGACCCCGCCGCACAGGATCCAACGGCCCGCGTCGGTCAGCTCCCCGACGGGATGCAGAACATACTGCTGAATCCCGACCCCGAGCAGCGCAACCCCCAGAGCAACAGGAAGATGGCCGTAGACATACCCATCGGCGCGACCGCTTTCCACCGCCCGATCGTCGTCCTGGATCTCGAACTTGGCTTCCGCACCGGCGATGTCGAAGTACATCCACCACACGGCAGCCGCAATGGTGAATCCCAGTGCTGCCACCGACAATGACGACCAGGCCCACGAAGTGTCACGCATCCCGAGCACGACGGCCGAAACCGATTCACCCAGGACGAGAATGACAAAGAGTCCGAAGCGTTCCGGAAGATGGTCGAGGTGAAGCGGCACGTTCTGACCCCACCGGGTCGCCGCGAACGGAGCAGCCGCCTCGACAGCGATGCCTACCGCCCACAGGACGTAGGTGAGCGGCGACGGAACGAACAGCGAAATCGTCCAGATCACGATGCTGATGACCGTCGCCGCGAGATAGAGATCGATGGTGGCCCGTACGTCGGCGATATGCCGCCACGCACGGAAGTAGAGCCCGGCGAGAAGCACCCGGGTCGCGATGTATCCGATGCCGAACGCGACGGTGCCGCTACCACCGATGGCCGTGGTCGCACTCGCCGCCATCACCGCGACCGCGAACGTCGCGGCCAGTTTGAGCACCCGATAGAGAACGTCGTTCGTGTCGAATCTGTTGGCGTACAACGTAGTCGTCACCCACGACCACCACGTGACAGCGAACAGTCCGGTGAACACCGCTACCCCGTGCCACCCCAGGTCGTCCTTCAAGCCGATCGCGAGCTGATGAACAACCAGAACATAAGCGAGATCGAAGAACAGCTCCAGCCGCGTTGCGGCACGATCGTCCTTGGTTCGAAGTCGAGGCGGCTGAAACACCGGGGTGGATTGATCGGCCCCGGAATCACCGTCCGCATGTGTTTCGGGGGAATCGTCCATGCCGACACATACCCCACCCGGTCCAACTCAACCTCGACCAGAGTTGGAGCACATCCCGCGCGGGGACTTTGCTAGCTCGGGTCGTGGTCCCGTAGCCCGTCGCGAACGGCCATGAGGTAGACGGCGAGGAGCCTGTCGATCGTCGTGGGATCGGCTCCCAGGTTTCCTGGTCGCCAGGCGAGCGAGAGCAGACCGTTCAACGCCGCCCACAGGGTGGTGGCGAGGTCGTCCGGATCCAAGTCTGCTCTGACCGATCCAGATCGGGCGCCCTCCCTCAGAACCTCTGCGAGGCGGGCGTTCTGAGCCTGGGTGAGCGCTGCGATCCGCTCGACGGCGTCGGATTCGTCGGGCGGTTCGACCAGAATCCGGAATTCGTGAGGACGTTCTCGCGCGAACCGTGCGTAGGCGGCGGCGACCAGCAGGAGGCGTTCCTCCACCGTCCCTTCCGATTCGTACGCAGCGTCCATGTAGACGCGACTTTCGTCGAGCGCCTCCTCCGCCACTGCGGTGAGTAGCGCCGAGCGGCCCCCGACACGGTTGTAGATGGTCTGTACGGCAACATCCGCCTGCTCGGCCACCGCCTCGAGGGTGAGCGCCCCGACGCCATGAGCAGCGATGATGCCGCGTGCGGCCTCCAGCACCGACCGGCGGTTGGCAGCTGCGCGCCGCTGAGTGCGCGTCGTTCCCGTTTCGGCCATCACCGCGTAACTGTAGCCCATTCAATTCATGTAACTACTTCCATTTTTGGAACCTCTTACATATTGTGTGCTTATGACACGCACCGACGACCGATTCCCGTCCGGCGACGGCCAGTGCGCCGCCTGGTTGTACGCGCCGACCGACGAGCCCCACCAGGGCGGCAGATGCCGTCCGATCATCGTGATGGGTCACGGCCTCGGGGGAATCAAGGAGATGGGACTCGACGCCTTCGCTCGACGGTTCACCGCCATGGGCTACCTGTGCCTCGTGTTCGACTACCGCCACTTCGGTGAAAGCAGCGGCGAGCCACGTCAACTTCTCGACATCGATACGCAACTGAGCGACTGGGACGCCGCAATCGCCCATGCGCGCACCCTGGACACCGTCGACCCCGCCCGGATCGTGTTGTGGGGAACCTCCTTCGGCGGCGGACACGTCATCGTCACCGCCGCACGCAACCCCGATGTCGCCGCAGTGATCACTCAGTGCCCGTTCACCGACGGCCTCGCCGCAGCACGAGCCATCCCCCTCCCTGTCGCCGCGAAAGTGACCGCCCGCGCGGTGCGTGATGCCGTCGGGGCCAGGTTCGGCCGACCGTCGGTGATGATCGACACCTACGGCCCGCCTGGGTCGACCTCCCTCATGACCAGTCCGGACAGCGCTGCCGGTATCACTGCGCTGATCCCACCGGGCCTGGATGTACGCCGAGACGTCGCAGCTCGATTCGGACTCGACATCGTCCGCCATTTCCCGGGACGCAGTGCGAGCAAAGTGAAGTGCCCGATCTTCTACGCCATCTGCGAGCGCGACAGCGTTGCACCGCCGATCCCGACCCAGCGGTACGCCGCACGCTCTCCACGCGCGGAGATAAAGCTCTACGACGCCGGCCACTTCGACATCTACGTCGGTGCCGATTTCGAGCGCAACATCGCCGACCAACTCGACTTCCTGGGTCGGCACGTTCCCGTCACCGAAAAGAATGACACCGAAACGAAAGGCACACGAGCGTGATCGACTACAACCTTGCCGGCCGCACCGTCGTCATCACAGGATCCACCGGCGGACTCGGTTCCGCCCTGGCGACAGCACTGCGCTCGCGCGGCGCCAATCTGGCCCTTCTCGACCTGGACGGCGACGCGGCAGCCCTACAAGCTCGCACTCTCGGCCCGGCGGCCGTTGCCCGGGGGTGGGCCGTGGACGTCACCGACCTCGACAGCATCCAGTCGGCGGTCGGCTCGGCGGCCCGACATTTCGGGCGAGTCGATGTTGTGATTGCCAACGCGGGCATCGCCGCTGTGCAACCGCTCGAATCGATGGACCCTGCCCTGTGGGAACGAATCATCGACGTCAACCTCAGTGGAGTCTGGCGAACGTTCAAAGCATCGCTGCCCCACGTCGTCGAGCGGCGCGGATATCTGCTGGCGATCTCCTCGATGGCCGCCTTCGTCCACTCGCCACTGAACGGCCCGTACGTCGCAAGCAAAGCGGGCGTCTGGGCGCTGTGCGACGCGACTCGCCTTGAACTGCGTCACCGTGGCGTCGGGATCGGAAGCCTTCACCCGACGTTCTTCCAGACACCGATGATGGACGCCGTGCAAACGGACCCAGTGGCCACCACGTTGTGGGGCGGCAACCGCGCGGGCCTGTTCAAGATGATCCCACTGGACACCGTCGTCGCCGCCGCGGTGACAGGAATCGAGAATCGATCCGACATGATCGTCCCCACCCGCTCGAACGCCCTCGCCGCCCGCATACCCGGACTCATCCGTCCCATCACCGACCGAATCGGGTTTCGCCACAATGTGATCCCGCGAGCAGTAGAACTCGCTTCGCACGCATCACCGTCATGAAGCCCGGGACAACGCGCCGAAACAGGCTCGAGCGAGCGACCCGCGCTCACCGAGCGAGTCCCTGCGGGACAAGTTCTTCCAGTCGCTCGACGACCTGCTCACCACGCTATCGGACTCGTCGCGCCAGACGCGACGCGGTGACGCAGGCTATGCCGTCAGAGCGAGCGCCGTCAGCTGACGTAGCAGTCCGACTTTGGTCTCCGGTCCAGACACCACAGCCTGCGAGCGCCGCGCGGTCGAACCCGACAGCGTCGCGAAAACCTGTTCCGACGTTCCGGTCACGGTGACATCAGCGGGCGCACCAGAACAGATGACGGTCGCGTTCACTCCCGACACGTCCGACGTCACAAGCACGCTTTCACCATCCGCGTCGATGCGCGCAGTGACCGTCGGAAACCGCTTCTTCGCAGGGAGGGCATCGGGCTTCGGAAACAGCGCCATGACCGAGAACACCAGCCAGCGACCGCGGCTGTGATCCGCGCCTGCACCGGCGGACATGAGCGGCGACGCCCACCTGGCGAGTTCGACCAACGGCGCCTGCAAACCTCGACCCCACTCGGTCAACGAGTAGACCCGCGACGACACCGGCGCCGCCTCCTCGGTGGACACCACAATTCCCGCGGCTTCCAAACTGCGAAGCCGCTGAACCAGCAAATTCGTGGCAATACCAGGCAGGGACCGATGCAAGTCCGAATATCTGCTCGGCCCGATCAGCAACTCCCGCACCACCAACATCGTCCATCGATCACCCACTACATCGAGACCGCGAGCGAGTGCACAGAATTCACCGTAGGACTTCACGATCGAAGCATACACTTGACTTTCTGAACCTTTTACTTGAAATAATCAAGCAGTGACCTCCCCACTGCAACTGCGAGCCCCCTCCCGCCTACCGGTACTGATCGTGCTGTGCTCGGCGACGCTGGCCATCAGCCTCGCCACAACCGCCATCAACGTCGCGCTCCCCTCTCTGGCGCTCGAACTGCGCGCCGACAACCGACAGCTCCAATGGATCGTCGATGCCTACAATCTCCTGTTCGCGACCTTCGTCCTCGCATTCGGCAGCCTCAGTGACCGCTACGGCCGCAAAGGCGCCCTCATCCTCGGCCTGTCGATCTTCGGCGGCGGAGCAGTAGGGGCCTCGTTCGCCGACAGCGCCGCACAGTTGATCGCCTGGCAAGCTCTGATGGGCCTCGGTGCCGCATTCGTCTACCCGACGACCCTGTCCATCCTCTCGAACGTCTTCACCGAACGAGCAGCCAAAGCAAAAGCGATCGGAGTCTGGGGCGCAACAACCGGAGTCGGCGTCGCAGGTGGACCGATCCTCGGCGGCTGGCTACTCGAACACTACTGGTGGGGCAGCGTCTTCCTGGCGCTTGCCGTTGCAGCCCTCGGAGCCATCACCGCAGTGCTCGTCATCGTGACGACCTCTCGTGACCCGAGCACACCGCGTATCGACGTCGGCGGCCTCGTCCTGTCCGTGCTCGCCGTCGGCACCCTCGTCTACACCGTCATCGAAGCCCCCGAACACGGCTGGGCCAGTATCGCCTCATTGGCAGGATTCACCCTCGCAGCCGCGCTCTTCGTCGCTCTCGTGTTGTGGGAACGCAATCACAACGACCCGATGATCGACGTCACCCTCTTCGTCAACATGCGATTCACCGCCGCAAGCGCGTCGGTCACCTTCGCCTACTTCGCGTTGTTCGGCTTCATATTCCTCATATCGCAGTACTTCCAACTCGTACGCGGATACGGTCCACTGGAGACGGGCCTGAAGTTCATACCCGTCGCAGCATCGATCGCTGTCGGCTCCGTCCTCGGCACAGTCCTGGCAGTGCGCATCGGCAACAAAATCGTCGTCTCCGTCGGCCTGATCCTGTTCACCTCGGCTTTCGCATGGATCTCCACGCTCAGCACCGCCACCAGCTACCTCGAAATCGCCGGTCAGATGATTCCCCTCGGACTCGGACTAGGCCTGACATCGGCACCGGCAACCGAAGCCATCATGGGCGCCGTCCCGAAAGAGAAAGCAGGCATCGGCTCCGGCATGAACGACGCCACCAGAGAAGTGGGCGGCACCCTCGGCGTCGCGGTCATCGGCAGCGTCTACGCCTCGCTGTACACCTCCGGCCTGACCGCCACCGACACCGCATCGAACCTGCCCGACGACGCCACATCCGCCGTACAAGACTCCATAGGCGGCGCCGTCATCGCCTCCGAACAGATACGCGCAGCGGGCGATTCGTCCACAGCGGACGCAATCGCCACCGCTGCCAACACCGCATTTCTCGACGGTCTCGCCGCAGGCTCCTACGTCGCAGCAACAGTCACAGCAGTCGGCGCCGTCATCGCAGCAGTATTCCTGCCCTCGCGCCCCCAATAGTCGTGGCGCATCCGCGTGCAAGCCAGGTGCCCGTTGACCAAGCGCGAATTTCGGGGCACTGATCTACGTTCGGCGACTTGAAAGAACCTCGGCCGACATCTCTCGTTTCGGCACGCTGGCGGGCCTGTCTCTACAAGCCTGACCCGCACTCCACGTTCACTCGCGCCTTCCAGCCAACCGCGATGTCGGTGGACGCCCCACATCGACTCACTAAGGATGGTCTTCGCTCGCGCGGTCGACCACGTTCACCTTGTTGTCCCCCTCCGCTGCGCGAGCGCCATCTGGAGCATGTCAGTCGGGGTGTAGAGCCGGACTTGCCTGAATGTCAGATCGCCTAGAGCGCTCCCGTCTCCGGCGGAGCTCGAGGGACTGCAACCCAGCGCCCCTCCGTCGAGCGACAGAATGTCTTCCCGAGGAAGTAGGGGTGCGGCTTCAGCTCCTGGACCGCACGTTCCACGGGAATGGTTCCGACAGCGTTCAGAACTAGCAGGGCAGGTCACACGAGTAATAGATTCGATTGCTCGATACAAGCGAGAGTGAAGCCACGGATGTGTCCGCAAAATTTCTACATTCGGCTTCGCCTTGTACAGATCCCGGTCGGCCCCTTGGGTCAGAGCGTCCACAGTTCGATTCAACCCGCGCACGCGCTGATCTCGCGATCCTGATCGTCGGTGCCGCATTGCCTGAACTTGCGGTCGTTCGCTTTCCACGTCCTCCCGGCGAGATCAGTTCGACGCAACTACAACAGTGCTCCCAGCGCCGTATAAGTCCGACATTTTATTATTAGACGTTGCGTAAACTGTCTAACCATGATTGCCTGTGTGTGCCGCGCCTCACATCGGAAGGAAGCACTATGCCATCAGCTGTAATCGACGAACGCCTCATTCAGGAAGGCAAACCGAAGGTTAACTCGCTGGTATCGGTAAACGGACTGGCAAAATCCTTCGGTCGACGTGGCCAGGAGACTCAGGTACTTCGCGACATCAATCTCGAGGTAACAGATGGAGAACTGCTGGTACTCCTCGGTCCGAGCGGATGCGGGAAGACGACACTCCTTCGGTCACTGGTGGGACTGGACCAACCCGACGCAGGCCGCATCGAGCTCGGGGGAACGTGCGTCGTCGACGCATCCAGGGGCGTGTTCGTTCCAGCGAACCGCCGTGACGTCGGCATGGTGTTCCAGAACTACGCTCTATGGCCTCACATGAAAGTGCGAAACAACGTGGCCTACCCACTTAAGTCTCGCGGACTTGGTGCCGCACTCAAGGACGGAAGAGTCGAAGAAGTACTCGACATCGTTCAGTGTGGCCACCTCGCGGACCGATACCCGCCGGAGCTAAGTGGCGGCCAACAACAACGCGTTTCGCTCGCTCGAGCCCTGGCGCCGCGTCCGGCTCTACTCCTTCTGGACGAGCCTCTCAGCAATCTGGATGCGCTACTCCGCGTCGAACTCCGAGCTCAACTGCGACTGCTGCACAGAACGCTCGGATTCACGGCAGTTCACGTCACCCATGATCAGGAAGAAGCGATCGCACTCGGTACGCGTGTGGCGGTGATGAGGTCCGGACAAGTCGAACAGATCGGGGATCCTGCAGAGGTCTACAACGCTCCGGCAACCGAGTACGTAGCGGACTTCTTGGGCGCCAGAAACAAACTGGAACTGAACGCGCAGTCCGGCGGCTCGGAGATCATCGGCAGCCCGATCACAGGACTCACAGTCGATTCGCTTCGTGGGACACACTCCATCCGGCTCAGAGATGAACACATACTGGTCCGACGAGGCCAAGATGGCCCTGTTGCCGATACCGAGGCACGCTCGGATGGCACGACAGTATGGATCCCCAACGGGCGTGTAGTCGAACTGCTGCCCGGTATCGAAACTTCCGAATGCGTCATCGAGGTCGGTGGCATCCGGTTGTTCTCGCGGGTACACAACCGCTCCAACTCCGCTAGAACAGGCGACCCCGTGGACGTCGGTTTCGACATTCAGGACGCTCGATGCTACAACACCGAGACCGAGGGATTGGTCGCAAACTGGGCACGGACATCTGCGCACGACGCCACAGAGGCCACCCGATGACCACTGGTCTCGCCGAGCGGCCGTCGGAAACGCCTCCCGCTGTGAACAGCTCAGCCGGCAGTGCACGTCCGATTGCTGCGGGACGTCGATTGCGTCGCCAACTCCCCTGGTTGATGCTGACTGTCCTTGTCGGCGCAATCGTGCTGCTTCCAATTGTTCCATTGCAGGAGCAGGCATTTGCCGACGGCGCAGCCGGAATCCGGGGCATGCTCGAACTGCCTGGCGTAGGCAAGATGTTTCTCACGACGCTGATCCTCGGCATAGGGGCTTTGGTCATCGCCCTTGTCGTTGGCACCGGCCTTGCGTTGTGCATGAACGCGACATCACCCCGTACTCGCAAGTACCTGGCATTCATGCCGATCCTCCCCATGATCATTCCTGGCGTTGCGCACGTGGTCGGGTTCGTATTCTTGTTTTCTCCGGAGAATGGATACGTGAACACGTTGTTACGGGCAACACCGTTTTTCGGCGGCGAGTCAGGTCCGATCAATGTGTACAACCAGTTTTGGATCATCGTCTATACCGGCGTGAATCTTGCTGCATTTGTCTACCTTTTCGTGTACGCAGGTCTGAGGAACCTCGGCCACGACTACATGCTCGCGGCGAGGGTCAACGGCGCCGGTTCTCTCAGGATCCTGTTCACCGTCACTATCCCTCTGCTGAGACCCATTTTCGTGTACGCCGGCGCGGTGTGCTTCCTCCTTGCGCTAGGGCAATTCACCGGGCCACTTATTCTCGGACGCAGAGAGGGCCTAGATGTTCTGACCGTACGAATGTTCGAACTCTCGGCTCAGTATCCGATCGAGTACGCCGTAGTCGCTGCACTTGGAACTCCTCTGATCGCGGTCGCACTCGGTCTCGTCCTGCTACAACGTCGCCTGATCGGCAACCAGGATCGTTTCGTAGGATCTGTAAGCGCGCCCAACCAAGTGAAATCCAGCCGATGGGCGAACACTGCTGCTGCGTCGACCGTCATCGTGTTCACCGCCCTGTCGGCCTTTGCCCCCCTCGTCGCATTGGCGTTCGTCGCGCTGTCTCCGTTCTGGAGTGGATCGATTTCCTTCGATGCGCTCACCTTGCAGAATTTCTCGCTGGTCTTTCAGGACAGAGTTTTCGTGCAATCCATCTTCAACAGCACATTTGCTTCGGTGAGCGCAGTCCTGTTGGTGCTACCGATTGGGACGCTGGTGGCCCTAGCGATCTACAACAAGGACCGTCTGTGGCGACCCCTACCTGCAATTCTCGATGTCTTCGCCAGTCTTCCACTCACCATGCCGGGCGCTCTACTCGGATTCGGCTTCCTCTTCGCCTATTCGAGTCCGTCGATCGGCCTGTATGCAACCAAGACCGGTCTCGTACTCGCGTACTTGACGATCATGGTGCCGTACGCTGTACGGTATCAACTCGCGACGCTCGTGGCCTTAGGGCGCACCACTGTGGAAGCATCCCGTGTAAGCGGGGCTGGTTCGATACGGACTTTTACTCGAATAATTCTTCCCCTGGGACGCGCAGGAATGGCGTCGTCCGCAGCAATTATGTTTGTCCTGTTGATCCACGAGTTCGGCGTATCCCTCTTGATTCGCTCCGCGGAAGTGAACGTCATGTCGGTCGTTCTGTTCGAGCAGTACGATGCCGGCGGATATCCGCAGGTAGCGGTAATCGCCATTGCAATGACAGTCATAACCGCATTCGGCGTATTCTTCGCCATGCTATTCGGAGGCAGTCGTGCGCTCGAGAAATTCTAAGGGTAAGAAGTCTACGACGATGACAAAAATTCTGAGACTGGTCACCTTGTCCACCACCTCCATCATGGTTGCTGCACTGACAGCGTGTGCACCCCTTTCAGAACTGATGGGTGACGACGGTCGAACGGTTCGGGTCTACAGCGTCGCCGCACCATCTCAGAACCAGAGACTGGAGGACGCCTTCAATGCTTCTCATCCCGACATCAACCTGAAGATCACCCGTGGAGCGTCCGATCTAGTGCCCAAGGTGGACGCCGAGATCGCCACGGGCGCCGACGGTGCGGACATTTTCATCATGTCCGGTGATTCATGGTTCCTCCGCAACAAGGAGAACCTGGTACCGGTCCAAGGCGCATCCGCCGAAAGCTACCCGGACTGGGGTGTCGACGGCTTCGCCCCGATCGTCTTTTACTCACCGTTCAGCATGATCCTGTGGAACACGGACACCTTTCCGGCAGGGTTCAAGACCTGGCAAGACTTACTTGCGCCAGAGGTGGCCAACAGGGTGGGTGTCAGAGACACCATGAGCGCGGTATTGGCAGCGTACTTACAGTATCTGCAAGACAAGAACGGTATGGACTACCTACCGGAGTTGGCAGAGCAGAACCCGAAGTTCTACCCATCTCTGATCCCGATGGCTCAAGCCGTCGCATCCGGCGAGATCGGCGTCGCATACACCGCCAGCCCTGCTGTTGTCCGCGACCTCGTCAACAGGGGTGCGCCAGTGGCAGCGACGCTGATCGAGGATGGATTTGCCTCACCGTTCATCGCGGGAGTTCTCGAAAAATCTCCGCGCCAGGACGACGCCCAAATCGTGATGGACTATCTGCTGTCGCCTGAGGGTCAGCAAGTCTTCAATGGCGACGGAGACGCCGGTAGTCCCATCGACGGCCTGGCGGGCACCATCAACACCTCCCAGATGCGTGTCCTCACCGAGGAGAATACGCCCAGGGAGCTGATTGCCGAGTGGGGCCGTAAACTGCGCGACATATTCAACCGGGGCTGAGTGAAGGGCCCAAGACCGATCCATGCATTTTCTGAACAGCGGCGATGGTCGGTGCGGAGTTCGCACCGACCATCGCCGATGTTCAGTGAATCGATTACCGGGCGGTCGCCTAACAGTCAAGACGATAGAAATCACGTGCGGTGCCACCGAACAGCGCGTGCCTTTCCGCATCCGAAGCACTTATCGTCATTTTCTTGTATGCATTCCACAAGGTCGAGTAATTTACACCCATTTTTTCCACAGGAAAATTACTTTCGAACATGCATCGATTCGCTCCAAATGCTTCGATGCACTCATTGATCCACGGACTCCATGAAGTAACGAGCTGATCGGACGTCGGTGGTGTCGCCGCAGACACGTAGTCGTAAGCTGCACCCCGCGCCAGGAGTCCACCGAGTTTGCAGGACACATTCGGCCGTTCCGCCAAGGCCCGAATTGCCTCACGCCACCTCTTGAAGTGAAGTTGCTGGTCCGACGCATAGGGGCCATACCCAAGTGGGCCTCCACAATGATCGACGACAATTCTCAACTTCGGAAGCGCGTCGGCTACGTCCGCAACCTCGTCGAGCTGATTTTGGAACAGCCACGCGTCGAAAGAAAGGTCCCGCTCCGCTAGTACAGCCAATCCTGCCCGAAAACCTTCTTCGGAGAGCATTCTCGGACGTTTCGCGGCCTGGGTATTCTCTATCTCGCAACTGGAATCCCATCCCGTGCTGAAACGAACACCTTTGAATCTCCCGTCACCCGCATCGAGATGACGATCGAGGACCGCACCGACCCTCGAACCCAGCGTCAAATCTGCGAAACCCACAATGCCTGCAGCGAGTACGGGGAATCCGCCGGGGCTGGTCCGACTGGTATTCGACACCACCTTTTCAGTCTCCCCGACGGGTCTCAACTCCTCGGGTCCGGTCGTCAGATAGCCGTTTCCACACTCGACGTACACAGTCGATGTGACTCGATGTCCGCTCTGCACGTCTTCGGACAAATCTGCCACATCGTAGATGTATGGGTTATCCCAGAAATGGTGATGCGAGTCGACCATCTTAAGCTCGGGTTCGATGACCGGTTCGGGTCGCTGTTGCGAAAGCCAGCTCGCTTGCGGTTCGTAGATAGCTCCGTAGTGTTCAGGCCGTCCTGAGTCCGATACGCGAAAAAACCGTTCATCTACCATAGTTGCGCTCCTGTTTTCGATATCCGGTTGATCACATGTCCACATTCTCTCGATTTGTCACGATGCCTGAATTCGCCGACAAGTAAGTCCCGGGTCCGACTTCCAAAAGTCAGACCCGGGACTTTCCTCTCTAGCAGCAGCTGGCACTCCACGCGGCGCGTCTGTTTTGGTTATACCTCGCCACGTGCCGCGGCCACGGCATGCGATTTGTTGACGGCGGGATCGATGAGAACAGCGCCGAGAAGACCTGCAGTGCAGATACCGGTCAGAAAAATCGCCGCATACCAGAAGGAACCACCGCCCGCGCCCACCAAGGCAGTCATGAAAATTGGTACAGGCCCGGAAAGAAGCGCTGCAGATACCTGATAGGTCAACGCAGAACCTGTGTAGCGTAGCTCCGGCGGAAACACCGTAGTGAAGATCAAGGCGGTCACCGAGTACGCAACTCCGTGACCGATCCCTAGGCCGATGATCATTGCTGCGACGATGGCAACGGCGCTACCGGTGTGAATTATCCAGAACACCGGTATCGGCGCGATCGCCAACAACGTCAGTGCAGACAGGAAAATGCGTTTGGGACCCAAGCGATCCGAATGCCAGCCGACAACCCCCACACAGCACAGGTGGACCAGTCCGGCCACGATCACTGCAAGCAGAACCGTGGTCCTCGATAGACCGACCTCTGCTGAACCGAAATTCACCGCGTAAGTGCTGTAGGCATAGAACGCCGCACCGAGACCTCCGTTGGCGAAGCCCAGAGCAAGCATGGTTCGCCAGTGGTTACGGATTACTTCTTTAGCCGGATTCTTGACGAGCGTCTTGTTGGCTTTCTTCTCCTCGAACACCGGCGACTCTTCGAGTTTGAGCCGAATGTATAGCGCAATCGGAAAGATCAATGCGCTGACCAGGAACGGAATACGCCAGCCGTAACTCTCGAGCGCATCCTCGGGCATGTAGTAAGCGATCAAGCTGACGAGGTTGGCAGCGACCAAGGCAGCCGGAATGCCCATCTGCGCGACGCTGGTGTATCGCCCACGCAGATGTGCGGGCGCGTGCTCGATCGACAAGGTAGCAACGCCGGAGAACTCACCGCCCGCCGACAAGCCCTGAATCATGCGGAAGAACACGAGAAGCAAGGGCGCCCAGAAGCCGATCTGGTCGTAGGTCGGCAGCAAGCCCGTCGCTATCGTAGCCAAGCCCATACCGATGAGGGTGATGAACAATACTGTTCGTCGGCCGTAGCGATCGCCGAGGTGACCGAATATATAGGCCCCGAGCGGGCGCATCAGCCACGCCGACGCGAATGTGCCGAAAGCGAACAAGGTTCCTACGGTCGGATTGTAGGAGGGGAAAAAAAGTTTGTTCAACACCAGAGCGGCTGCCACCCCGTACACGAAATAGTCGTACCACTCCAAAGCCGTACCCAAGAACAGGGCGGTTCCCAACCTTGCGAAGCTCGTCTTTTCCGGCGACGATGTCTGGTCTTCTGCCGCGTTCGTTGAAGCTGATTTCATATCTGCCTTACTGGATTCGTCAATGGTGTGTGCACAGAATCTGCGTCTTATCGCCGATGCTCACCGTCCATCGGACTGCAGACGACGGACAGGATCTTCGCTGTTGCGACGACGTATCGGGATTCGCTTGGCTATTTGAATTGCGCCACGATCGGACTCAACCTGTCATTTACCTACATGCACGTGATTGTACTCACTGTAAAAACAAGTACATCAGTCAAACGTCGGACTGTCAAACAGTCACACCCTCGAGCACGCTTCCCGTGCTGAACACGCCCGACAGGAGATTTGGTGTTCGTCCTTCGGCCGCTGATGTTCAGCCGTTGTGCGTTCTTCAGGTCGACCTTCGGCCCGTAGCCAAGACAAGAACCAGTGCCGCGCCGACCAGCACGGTGTATCCAACGGTCACATCGAGCAGCGACCTGAATCGCACCAGTTGTCCTGTAATCAGGCTCGGCAGCGCTGCGCCGGTGTACGAGAGGGCGTAGATCACCGAAAGAAGCCCCGCACGTTCATGCAAACCAGCTGTCGGGAGCAGGAGCCTCATACTTCCAGACATGCCGGCTCCCATCCCTATACCACCGACGACACCGGATCCGATGAACAGCAACGTATTACCAAGGGACAGCGCCGTCACCAGCCCGGCAGCGCACCCGAAGACGAGGATCATGCCGAACCTCTGCGCGGCGATCGGCGTCAGCTTCGTCGTTACCGGCCCGCCCAGGATCACCGGCGCCATGTAGGACGCGAATACAGCGGCGGCAACGACGGCGCTGTCCGAACTCAGATCGTCGGCCGCAACGGACGGTCCGAACGATTGGTAGTAGCCACCGAGCGCCCAGGTGGAGGCGAAAACTGCCGCCGAAGCAGGCAGGTAGGGACGCGCGCTGGCCGGCAGGGTCATCGCCGGAACAAGAGAACGCACAACCCCTTTCCGTCGAGTGACGGTCTCAGGACCGTAGAAGATCCACACCACGGCGGCAATCAGCATCGCAGCGAAGACAACAAACACGAGCATTCGCGGCGAGGGACCGAACTCCACGAGGACACCCGAGGTGAACGCCCCTGCCGAAAGGCCGACCGTAGTAGCGGCACTGGTCACTGCGGGGAGGAGCCAGGCCGGCCTCTTCGGCGCAGTATCGACCGCATACGCAGCCAATGCGCTCGAGGCCAGACCAGCAGCAAGCCCTTGCAGACCGCGTCCTACAATGAGCGCCACCACACTGTGGACGGTGAGGAAAACTAGACACCCTGCAGCAGCCACCAGGAGGGCAGCAATCGATACAGCCTTGCGGCCGAGGTAGTCGGACAGGCGCCCAAGGACAACGAGCCCAACCACAGCGGCCAGCATGTATACAACCGCAACCCGCGCGAGATCGGTGTTGGTGACTCCATCCTCGGCGCGATAGGTGTCGTACAACGGGATCGCAATTCCGCCGGCGGCGAAGATGGTCGTGAAAGACACTGCGGCAGCAATGAATCCTCGGCGTGGATGTCGATCAGGCCGAACAGGGGGCACCGGAGTCACGGGCACAAACCCGGCTTCCTTCTACGGTAGAGCAACATTCCTATCAGGAGAACCACCGCGGACACAGCTATGAACATTCCTGTTCTGTGCAGACCCCGATCATCCATCACCGGACCCGAGGTAAGCTGCAGCGTGACCACAGCTAAGTTTGCGCCGATGAAAGCCACGGTTCGATACATTCCGATGGCAGTTCCTACCTCTGCCACCGATGACACCGAGTTTATTATGTTCTGATTTCCGATGTTGTTGAAGCCATTGGGAATTCCGAGAACACCGGCAACGAGCAGTAGGACGACAATCGGAGCGGCGCTGCTTTCCACGGTTGCTATCAGAACGCCGCCTATCAGCATCGCCGTAGTGCCCACGAAAAGTGTTCGGCGACCGCCGAATCTCGCGTAAGTTCGAGCACCGAGCATCGTAGACAGCACGGTTACACCCGCCACCGGCAACATGGTGAGACCAGTCTCGATCGGAGTCATGCCGCGCGATGCCTGCAACCACTGTGGAATTCCGAAGAACACGCAGTAGAAGCAAGTGTAGGTAACAAGAGCGCCTCCAAGCGTTGCTGCCAGTGCGCGATTACCCACCAGGGCACGCACGTCGAGAAATGGATCTTCGGTTCGCCACTCCCGCAGGACGAACAACCCAGACGTCACGAATATGACCGGTAGCGTCCACCAGAGAGGGGATCCCCTGGTCGATATCAGAAACAACATCAGCGATGTGACCGAGACAACGAACAAGCCGATACCGGCAGCATCCAAGGTTCGAACAACATTCCTGATCGAGACGCGCTCGTTTGCGGTTGTGCCGACATCCACGCAAAGAACCGCGATTGCGCTCAGCCCCACGAACGGGAGGTTCACCCACAAAATCGATTGCCACCCGAAAGCACCCACCAACAAGCCGCCCACGGTGGGGCCCAGTGCAGCGACCGACTGACCGCACATCACAATCGTGGTGAGTGCAGTGCGTGAGTCGGATCGATACTTTGCGCCGTAGGCACGCACCATAGTCATGGCGTTGGGCATATGAACCGATATACCGACCCCCAGAAGCACATACGCGCCGATCAACCAACCAATACTCGGCGCAAAGGCACCGACGGCGGATCCGACCGCGACGAACACGAGTCCTGCGAGAAATACCCGACGCGCACCAAGCATCGCGCCGAGACGACCTGCCATCGGCGCGCACACCGCCGTGGTGATGTACATGGCCGAAATGACCCATGAAACAGGCGCGTCGGTGCCGAATTGTGCTGCGATAGCAACGATAGCGACAGCGATCATCGATGAGTTGAGCGGTTGCAACACGGTTCCGGAAGCTACGGCGCTACTCACCTTCAGGGGAACAGAAGGCCAGTTCTGTTGGGCCCGCTCGTCGAGACTCACGATTGCGGCGTCCGGGCTCTGACGTCAGTGGCAACAGACAACCGTCGTAGCAAAGTTCCGGCGGCGTAGAGGACTTCTCTTTCGACGTCGGTGCAGTGCTCGTTCAAGGCGATCGCCAGCCATTCACTCCGCTTGCTGCGATCGGCCAGCAGCTTTCCACGCCCTTCCTCGGTTATCGAAATAACTTGTGCGCGTCCGTCCGTCGGGTCTTGACTGCGAGACACCAGACCTTGCTCTTCGAGCAGCGCCACGGTCCTGGCTACAGTCTGAGGTGTGACGTGCTCGATGTCAGCAAGCGTGCGAGCGCTCATCGCACCGACGTGATCGAGATTAGACAGAGCTTGCAGCTGGGTAGGACTCAAGAGGTGTCCCGAGATCGTCGCTCGGATCGCCCGGTTGAAGAGCACGATGTCTTCCCGCAGACGCTCAACTCGCTCATTCATGGAAGCAGCCTCTCGAATTAGACAGTAATGCTTACTACTATATGGCCCTTGTTCGTATCATTCGGAGATTTATCTGACATTTTAGGCAGCTAAGCTGACTATTTCGACTTGAGGTCGGCGTGGCCGTCCGCCGGAGAATGCCCGCCGCCCACATGCGCTTCGCCGACCCGCACCTCGACGGCCGTAACCTCGATCGCTTCAATTGAAGGGCTCGCGAAACCTGAAGTGGTGTAGCACATCGCACGCCTGGCGTCGACTTGCTGCTCGGTCATCGCCAGCTGGCCTCGTCCGCGGGAGAAGAACGCGGTCAGCCAGGAGATCACGGTGGTGAGGCGGCTGCGG
>NZ_NPGB01000020.1:0-368266 GCF_002259345.1 Rhodococcus sp. 06-156-4
GCGGCTGGAAAAACTCGCTGTTCGGCGACACCCACGCCCACGGCACCGAAGGAATCCACTTCTTCACCCGCGGCAAAGCCGTCACCTCCCGCTGGCTCGACCCCAGCCACGGCGGCATCAACCTCGGATTCCCCGAAAACAACTAGACCCCACGTGAGTGGAAATGTAGGCCAGGGCTCAGGAGCGGAGCCCGCGAAGCGACCAGAGAGCACCTACATTTCCACTCACGACGGGGGTCAGGCCGCGTCGGTGGCCGATAGTGTGCAGGTAAGTGCGCTGACGTATCTACAAAGGAGTAGTACATGGTTGCCAACATCTCGTTCCCGCGTTTTCTCAAGCTCGGGCCAGGAGCAGTGGAGAGCCTCGGTGACGTGCTGACCGACTTGAACGTGCATCGGCCCCTGCTCGTCACCGATGCGTTCATGGTGAGCAACGGCTCCGCGGAACGGCTTCTGAAGATCATTGCCGGAGCAGGCAAAGAGGGTGCACTGTTCTCCGGCACGGTCCCGGACCCCACCACCGAGTCCTTGCACGCGGGCTTGGACGCAGCGGCAGCTCACGACGCAGATGCTGTCATCGGGTTCGGCGGTGGCAGCCCGATGGACACGGCCAAAGCCCTCGCGGTGCTGTCGAAGCAGGGCGGCGAGATGCGCGATTACAAGGCGCCACGCCAGTACACCGGGCCTGCGTTACCCATCATCGCGATCCCGACGACCGCCGGAAGCGGTTCGGAGGCAACGCAGTTCACGATCATCACGGACGTCACGTCGGACGAGAAGATGTTGTGTCCCGGCCTGTCGTTTCTTCCCATAGCGTCGATCGTGGATTCCGAGTTGACTGCATCCATGCCGCCCCGCTTGACGGCGGACACCGGCGTCGACGCGTTGACCCACGCGATCGAGGCCTATGTGAGCAAGAAAGCCAACCCGATCTCCGACGGACTCGCTTTGTCCGCGATGCGGACCATCGGCCGGTTTCTGTTGCGCGCGTATCGGGATGGCTCCGACACCGAAGCGCGCGAGGCAATGATGCATGCGTCGACTCAGGCGGGTATGGCGTTCTCCAACGCCAGTGTCTGTCTGGTTCACGGTATGAGCCGACCGATCGGAGCGCACTTCCATGTCGCACACGGCCTGTCGAACGCGATGTTGCTCCCCGCCGTCACTGCGTTCTCCATCCCCGGGGCTCGCGACCGGTACGCCGAGTGCGCTCGCCAGCTCGGGGCGGCCGAACGCACGGATTCCGACGACATCGCGTCCGCGCGGCTGATCGAGTTCATCGACACTCTGTGCGCCGACGTGGAGGTTCCACGCCCGAGCACCTACGGTATCGACGAAGCCAAGTGGGACAGTCTGATTCCGCTCATGGCGGAGCAGGCATTGGCGTCGGGATCGCCGGGCAACAACCCCGTCGTGCCGACGGCCGACGAGATCGCAGATCTGTATCGCACCGTGTTCTGACCGCTCACGTCCACAGCCCACGCGCACAACCAGTACGGCGCTGGGCTTGACCTCGAGTGCGGTCGAGGTTCGAGGATGGTCATGTACCGATCGAACAGACCCGAAAGCGAGATCATGACCACCGACAAGTACGTACTACCCGAACTGTCGTACGACTACGCTGCCCTCGAACCGCACCTCAGCGGCGAGATCATGGAGCTTCATCATTCGAAGCACCATGCGGCCTACGTCGCGGGCGCGAACACCGCACTCGAACAGCTTGCGGCTGCACGTGAATCCGACGATCATTCACGGATCTTCCTGCACGAGAAGAATCTTGCGTTCCATCTGGGCGGGCATCGCAATCACAGTCAGTTCTGGACCAACATCTCCCCGGATGGTGGTGACAAGCCGGTCGGCGAACTCGCAGCCGCCATCGACGATCAGTTCGGGTCGTTCGACAAGTTCCGTGCACAGTTCACCGCTGCGGCGAACGGACTTCAGGGTTCCGGCTGGGCTGTTCTCGGCTGGGACGAACTGGGGCGGAGACTGCTCACTTTCCAACTCTACGACCAGCAGGCAAACGTCCCTGTCGGGATCACTCCCCTACTGCTGTTGGACATGTGGGAGCACGCGTTCTATCTCCAGTACAAGAACGTCAAGGCGGATTACGTCACGGCGTTCTGGAACCTGGTCGACTGGGCGGACGTCGCACGTCGTGGACCGTGGAACGACTAGTGTCTCGCGTATGAGGATTTCGGGACGGCGCTCGGTGTCGACGACGAGCCGATCGTGAGCACCGGGCGAACTCCGGTCACCATCGTCGGCGCGGGAATGGCCGGCGCCGCATGCGCGGTCGCGCTCAGGGACGGCGGCGTCGAGTGTCGTCTCGTCGATCGCGGCCGTGCGGTGGGCGGGCGGATGGCGTCTCCGCAACTGCACGGTCGCCGTGTGGACATCGGCGCGGGCTATTTCACCGTCCGCGACGACGGTTTCGCCGAGCTGGTCGAGGCGTGGGAAGCAGCCGGTCTGGCCAGGCCGTGGACCGACACGTTCGGAGTACTGGCTCCCGACGCTGACACCACCACCACCACAGGTCCGACGAGGTGGGCAACTCCGGGCGGGCTGCGTTCACTGGTCAGGGACGTGTTGGGCGCCGCCGGCCCGGGCGAGATCAAGGCCGAATCCACCGAGCTCACCACACTTCCCGACGGCATCGTCGTGTTGGCGATGCCGGATCCGCAGGCATCGAGACTCGCCGACGTGCCGGACCCGGTGAGCTACGACGCGGCTCTCACCCTGGTCGCCGGGTTCGAGAACATGCCGTTGCCGTTCGAGAAAGCAGCGTTCGTCAATGCGCATCCCGTGATCGAGTTCCTCGCCGACGACGGAGCGCGGCGGGGCGACTCGGCGCCGGTACTCGTCGCACACACCACTGCGGAATTTGCCCGTGCGCATCTGAGTGACCCGGACTCGGCGGTGGCGCAGACTGTGGCGGCGGTTCGATCTGTGACCGGGCTGCCGGCACCGTCGTGGACGCACGTTCATCGGTGGACCTTCGCGAAGCCGGCGCAGGCACACGACTCGACTTTCGGTTCGGTCGATCTCGCGAACGGAACCGTGTACTTCGCGGGCGATCAGTGGAGTCCGTCGGGGCCGCCTCGTGTCGAGAGTGCGTGGAGGTCGGGTACGGACGCGGGCCGCGCGATCTGCGCCAGGTTGTCCTAGCTCACGCGAGAGGCTGCATGCGGCTGGTCGAGCTGCATCGATTCGATGTCGTCGTCTTCGTCGTCGGTGAGGGTGAACAGCGCAGCGATCGGTGCCGCGAGCGCCAGGAGTCCGATGACGAAGACCGGGAACAGGAATCCGAACACTTCGAGCCCCGCGGGTACAGGTGCGTCCGGGTCGACGGTGACGCGCATGGCGGCCATTCCGGTGTAGTGCATTCCGACGACGGCGACGCCCATGACGAGACCTGCGGCCAACAACAACATCGGTTTCTGCAGGACCAGGGTGAACCACAGGGACAATGTGCCTGCGACGACGGCGATGGCCACGGAGACAGCAACGAGAGTCATGTCGTAGGACACCGCGCCCTGGATACGGACCGCGTTCATTCCGGTGTAATGCATGACGTTGACGGCGATTCCCATCACGACGCCACCGACGAGGAGCGTCCAGATGTTGACCTTGCGGCCGATGATGAGCAGTCCGACGAGGGTCGCTCCGATCGCCAGCAACGCCGAGACGACGGTCCACAGAAGGTCGTACCGTGCGACGCTGCCGGTCACGGTGAATCCGAGCATGGCGATGAAATGCATCAACCAGATACCGATGCCCCCGATCGAGACCGCCGCCATCGCCAACCATCCGAATCGAGCACGTGGTGACGAGACGACCGCGGATTGCCTGGTGCAGGCGAGGCCGACGACACAGCCCACGACGGACACCCCGTAGGCGAGGAACACGAGCCAGATGCCCATCGAGAAATGCTGCATCTCGTGTGAATGATCCATGGTGCTGCTCCTAGGTTGCCGAGTGCACGCGGTCGAGGGCGTACTCGGTGAGGGTGATGAGGGCGCCGCGTACGGAATCCGCGCGTCGCGCATCGACTTTGACTATCGGCACGAACGGGGCGATCGCGAGCGCTTCGCGGATGTCGTCGATCTCGAAACGCTGCGCACCGTCGAACTCGTTGACGGCGACGACGAAGGGAAGTCCACGAGCTTCGAAGTAGTCGATCGCCGCGAAGCAGTCGTCGAGACGACGCGTGTCGATGAGGACGATCGAACCGATGGCTCCGCGAACCAGGTCGTCCCACATGAACCAGAATCGCCGCTGGCCCGGAGTACCGAACAGGTAGAGCACCAGGTCGTCGGAGAGTGTGATTCTACCGAAGTCCATGGCAACGGTCGTGGTCGATTTACTGCCCGCGGAGTCCAGTTCGTCGATTCCTTCGGATTCGTCGGTGATCATCGCTTCGGTTCGGAGCGGCACGATCTCCGACACCGCGCCGACGAGTGTCGTCTTGCCGACGCCGAATCCACCTGCGACGACGATCTTCGTCGAAGCCGCTGTCCGACCTCTCGTGTCAGAGTGCGCGTAGTCCACGAAGTGTCCTTCCGATGAGTTCGCGGCGCTCGGCCGCGGTGGCGTCGTCGTCGAGAGTCGCCGACACACGCAATGTTCCAGATTCGACGAGGTCGCCGACGAGTACGCGGGCGACACCGAGGGGCAGGCTCAGGCGCGCGGAGATCTCGGCCACGGACGGGCTCTCCGTGCACAGCGCGACGATTTTCGATCTCATGTCGCTGGGCGGCCACATACTCGTCACGACCGGGGAGACGGTGTGCACGGGAGCTTCGAGAGGAAGGTAGACCTCGGATCGGGTTCGGCCCGCGGTGAGGGTGTACGGCCTCACCAGATTGGGAGTTGGTGCCGCGGCGTCGAACTCGTCCGAATCGTCCACGTTCACAGGAGCTTCGGGTGCAGACTCGTCGGTCGACTCGGATGCGCCCGATCGATCGGGTGAGGCGACCTCGACCAGCGCGTCGTCTACTTCAGGTATTTCCGACGGTGCCACCGTGCATCACCGATCTCGTATCCGCGCGGCCGGCTGCACCATACTGCCCACACGATCGACCAGCACGGCCATCTCGTAACCGACTTGGCCGATGTCGCACGATGCCGCCGTCAGTGCGGCTAGGTGCGATCCATCGCCGACGCTCATCAGCAGCAGATACCCGTTCTCCATCTCGACGATGGATTGGAGTACCGGACCACCGTCGAACAGTCGCGCTGCGCCGGAGGACAGGCTCGCCAGCCCGGACGTCACCGCGGCCAGCTGCTCGGCGCGTTCGCGAGGAAGTTGTTCGCTGGTGGCCATCAGCAACCCGTCCGCCGAGACCAGGACGGAGTGCGCGACTCCGACGATGTCGCGTGCGAAGTTCGACACGAGCCAGTCCAGGGACCGATCGGGGGTCGACGCGATGGGGTGGTTCATTCGCCTTCTTCCGTTCTGTGTCGGCCGGTGACGTCTTCGGCGCGCCCGGTGCGGACACCGGTGAAGTGACTGGTGAGTTTCTCGCGTACGGCGTCGGGTGACCGTGTGCGCGACGACGTCGGCGCGTCGTTACGGCTGTGCGTCGGGGTTCGTCCGGTGTCCACGGCGCCCGGGACCAGGCGGGCACCTGGCTTACGCAGCGGCAGCCCTGAGTCCGTTCTGGTGCGTGCGCGTGCGTCGTCGGCGTTCTCGGCGGCGGCCCAGCCTGCGTCCGCCGGTGACGACCAGGTGCGCGAACGGCCTTGTCCGGTAGCAGGGTCGACGAGCCACTCGGAGACCATTCGCTGGTAGATCGGCATCGCCTGGGTCGGCGGTGCCAGCGGATCCGGCGGTGGTGGGGTCGCATCCTCGGTACCCTGTGCGGTGTCGTTCTTCGCCGCGAGTGCCGCCGGGCGGGCGCCGAAGAACGACGAAGTGTCCGAGGTCCTTCTGACGGCTGCCATGTCGCCGGACGGGGCCGATTCTGCTCTGCCGGACGACAGGGCGATGTGTTCGTCGACGCCGCTCGCGCCTGGACGACGCCGGGGCAGCGATGCGGAGGTGACGTCCTTCGTGTCGGACCGACCGTTCCGCGTCTGGGCGACGTATCCGTTCTGCTCGGCAGGCGCCTGTGCGTCGGCACCTGGGGACGGCACTCCGGCCGTCGCGAGTCCGTCGAGCGCCATGAGCGACACCGGACCCGTGCGTTCCGTGGCGGTTTCGGCGTCCGTCGCGGTGTTCGGAGGCGCCCCGTTGCGCGGTGGCAGCGCAGATGCCGATCGACCGGCCGACAGATCCCTGCGGTTGGCGCGGACGTTCTCGGCCGTCGGGAATGCCGTCACGACGAGTGACACGGGGATGTGAACGCTGACAGTCACTCCCGACGCTCCTCCCTGCACCTGTGTCGCGCGTAGTCGTACCGTCACTCCGTGGAGCTGGGCGAGACGTCCGACCACGAACAGGCCCATTCGACGCGCAGTTTCGGGCGTGACTTCACCGCCGGCGGAGAGCCGTTCGTTGGTTTCGTCGATGTCCGCTGCAGGCATTCCCAGCCCGCGGTCGGCGACTTCGAGCAGGATTCCGCCTTCGACGGCGCGCGCGGCGGTGACGGCGACGGCACTGTCGGGCGGTGAGTAGCGCAGCGCGTTGTCGATCAACTCGGCGACAAGGTGCACGATGTCGGCTGCTGCTGCCGCGGTCAGTGCGGCTTCCGGCACATCGAGCATGAGCACGCGGCGGTAGTCCTCGACCTCCGACACGGCCGCGCTCATCACTGCGTCGAGTGCGACGGGGCGGTCACCCTGTGCTCGGCGCGACGGGGTGCCTGCCAGCACCATGAGGTTGGCACCGTTTCGGCGCATCCGGGTGGCCAGGTGGTCGAGGCGGAAGAGACTGTCGAGGCGGCGCGGATCGTCCTCGTCGCGTTCCAGCTCTTCGATCAAGGCCAGTTGCTGATCGACGAGCGATCGGCTTCGGCGAGAGAGCGTTTCGAACATGTTGCCGACCTGCACTCGAAGTCGCGCCTGTTCGCCGGCGAGCTGCAGCGCTTCCTCGTGGATGGCGTCGACTGCGCGGGCAAGCTGGCCGATCTCCTCCTGTGTGTGGACGGGAATCGGCACGATCTCCGGGGTGTGTCCACCGGATCTGATCCTTTCGATCTCAGCCGGGAGCGCGCGTCGAGCGACACCGAGAGCGCCCAACCGGAGCCTGCGGATGGGGCGGACGAGAGAGCGGGCGACGATCAGCGCGAGCACGAGCGCGGTGAGGACCGAGCCGAGTACGAGGGCAGTGTCGCGCAGCGCCACCGATCGACTCTCGGTGGCCTCGGATGTCAGTGTCTCGACGAGGCGGCCTGCGTAGCGGTCCGCGATGGAGGTGTAGATGTCGGTGGACTGTCCGGCCGAGAGGAACGGATTGGTGGGCCCACCGCTTGCCGCCGCGGAGTACATTCCGAGCCTGGTGTCGAATTGTGCCTGCAGCGCTTGCACTTCGGCGGACTCCGGACCGAGCACGGTCGAGAGTGCCGCGATGTCGGCGGCCTCACTGCCCGCGGCCCGGTTGACCTCGTCGAGAATCGTGACGTCGGGGGTGGAGACGAGTAGCTGCTGGGTCTGCGCGGCGCGACGGCCGGACATGGCGTCGACGATCGTGGACGTGAGGGTTCGAGGCTCGGCGCTCTCGACGGACAGGCCGTCGGCGATCAGCTCTGCGATCGATTCGGTGACGGCCGATGCGACACCGACGCGCTCGACGGGGGCTACCGGGCCTTGCCGCAGCCTGTCGCTCAGTTGCTCCGCGCCGGAGACGGCGCTCTCGAAGTCGACGAGGGCGCCTGCCTCGGGGCCTCCGCCATCCTGGTCACCGCTGGTTCCGAGTGCGTCGCGCACGGCGGTGAGACCGGATTGCGCTTCCTCGCCCGAGCCCGGCACACCGCTCAGCGTAAGATCTCCGACGGCCCGGTCGAGGGCGAGGAGTGGCGCCACGATTCGTGAATTGTCTGCAGCGGCAGACAGATCGGCTGCGGCGGACAGTTCGGTCTGGATGCGCAGGGCTCCGAAACCCATTGCGAGGATCAACGGCAGCGCGACGACGGCCGCGACCTTGGCCCGAACGGGCCATGCCGAGAGCGACCACGTGCGCTCGGTGGGCACCGTGTTCGGTGGTTCGGTTCCTATTTCGACCACTAGCCGGACTCGCTTCGACTTGCCCAGGGGCGGGCGGGGACAAGGGCGGGCTGACAGCTCCCGTGAACAACACAGACCCGTCCGTGCAGGCTGTGAATAACAACAAACCGCACGGACTTATTCTGTCCGGAGAACATATACCAAGATCCTGTTTCAGGAAAGATTTACGACTTGATGACTTTTTGAGCGTTCTTTGCTGATGAACACGCCTCCTCCCGCGTCCAGTCCGGGCGGTCAGTCCAGCGAACTTGCCGCCGCGACGGCGATCACCGACGCCAACTCGGCCAAAGCGGCCGTTTTCAACGTCCACTGCTGCCAGTAGAGCGTGACGTCGACGCCGGTGCCCGGCGCGAGGTCGACGACGTCCACTCCTGTGCGCATTCTGTCGATCTGCTGTCGGGGCAGGACGGCCCAGCCCATTCCGAGCCTCACCGCTTCGGCGAAGTCGGCCGACGACGGCACGAAGTGCGTGGGACCTGCACGCCTCGTCACACCCCACTGTTCGAGATATCGGTGTTGTAGATCATCGGAGCGGTCGAACACGATCATCGGAGCACGGGACAATGCGTCGCCCGACGGTCCGTCGCGAAACCATGTGTCCCGGAACTCCGGCGAGCACATCGGCCGATACTTCATCACCCCGAGTCGGGTCACGGAGCACCCCTTGACGGCATCCGCCGACGTGGTGACCGCCGCCACGACAACTCCCTGACGTAGCAATTCCGCGGAGTGGTCCTGGTCTTCTCTCTTGATGTCGAACTCCATGCGGTGCGACAGCTGTGCCACTGCAGGAAGAACCCAAGTGTTGAGCGAGTCACCGTTCACGGCAATCGGTACCGACGCGGGCGCGCCTGGAGTCAGCTCTGCGACGAGCGTTCCTATTTGCTGCGCCAGCCGCAGGTAGGGCATCCCCGCCTCGGTGATCCGGGCCGGCTTGGAGCGGTGAACCAGCACCGTCCCCACCGATGTCTCCAACGCTTTGATCCGTTGACTGACCGCCGAAGGAGTGATGTGCAATTGCGTGGCTGCGGAATCGAACGAGCCCTCGGAGACGACGGAGGCGAGAGCGTGAAGCTGCGACAGGTCGGGTTCGCGCATAAGTAATACTAATCATGGTGAAGATATATTCGCTGTACTTCAGATCTGACCGTTCTTAATCTTTGCTTCATGACGTGCGCACTCGGTCCTACCCTCGCGGGCCTGGCTTTCGGCCTGTCGCTCATCGTGGCCATCGGAGCTCAGAACGCGTTCGTTCTGAGGCAGGGGATCGCGCGGACGCACGTGCTTCCCGTCGTCGCGGTCTGCGCGGCGTCGGACATCGTCCTCATCGCGGCCGGCGTGGCCGGGGCAGGTTTCCTCGTCGACAACTCCCCCTCCTTGATGACGATCGCCTATTGGGGCGGCGCTGCGTTCCTTCTCGGATACGGCGCATTGTCGATGCGTCGCGCTCTGCGCCCGTCCGCCATGTCCGCGGATCGTGCGTCGCAACCGGCCAGGATCGGCACCGTCCTCGCTACAGCGGTGGCGCTGACCTGGCTGAATCCGCACGTGTACCTGGATACGGTGGTCCTCCTCGGATCAGTGGCGGCAACGTACGACACCGCGCGAATCTGGTTCGGAATCGGTGCGTGTACCGCCAGCGTCCTGTGGTTCACCGCGCTCGGATACGGTGCCCGCCTTCTGCAACCGGCATTTGCGAAACCGATGGCCTGGCGGGTCCTCGACGGCGCGATCGCAGCGTTCATGGTCGCTCTGGGCTCGACGTTGGCAGTACAAGCAGTAAATAGTTAGTGCACTAACCATTCGTGTACTATCAAAAGCGTGTCCGACGACGATCCACTCGCTCTCGACAGGCAGGTCTGTTTCGCACTGGCGGTTGCCAACCGAGCCGTTCTCGCCGTCTACCGGCCCCTCCTGGAGCCGATGGGGCTCACTCATCCTCAGTACTTGGTCATGCTGGCGCTCTGGGAGTCCTCGCCGCGGTCGGTGAAAGAAATCGCAGCGGCATTGCAACTGGACTCCCCCACCCTGTCCCCGTTGCTCAAACGGCTGGAGGCAGCCGGTCTCCTCGTTCGAACCCGCAGCCGTAGCGACGAGCGTCAGCTCGCCGTCGAGTTGACCGCAGACGGTGCCGAACTGAGGACGCAGGCGGAGAACATTCCCCCTGCCGTCGTCGAACGACTCGGAGTGGAGATCACCGAACTCGAAGAACTTCGCACGGTGCTCGGGCGCATCAACCGAGCCGCTATCGATGCAGGGGCGCTGCAATGAGCACGACACCACGAACACGACCGAACTTTCTGCAGTGGCTCGGCTACGTGGCCGGGCGCAGGCTTCCGATGTCCATGCAGGATTGGGTCCGCAACGACCTGATCGGGCGAGGGGCCGTTCCGAGACACCTTCTCCGATCCATGATTCCGTTCCTCCCGATCTTCATCGGGTTCTTCGTGCTGTTTCCCGGCGCACTGTGGTTGCGCGGAGCGATGGTGTTGCTGAGCGTGCTGCTCGCACTCTTCTACACCGTGGCGTTCATGGAGCTCAACCGCGCCCGCCGGCTCGAATTACACGGTCTCCCATCGAATCTCCAGAGCGATCGCAAGACGGCGGCACTCGAGGACGAGCGCGTTCGATACGAGCGCCTGCACCTCAGGAATCGTCAGCCGCCCCCGCGCCGACGATGATGCGTTGGCCGACCGTCACCACGGCACGGCTCAAACTCTTGGATGCGTGCTTGCTCAACGGACCTTCGTCCATGCGGAGGGCGTGCACGATCATCAGCAGTTCGATGAGCGTGCGAGTGGACAGGGTATGCGTGGCATGCTGACTCGCGGCAGCGCGCCGGCTCAGTGGTGTGGGGCTGGGCGGCAGGTACTCGAACGCGCGTTGCACGTGAGCTTCCTCGAACTCACGTCGTAGCACCGACGCCTCAGCCGTGGCACCGGGCAGATGGTAGTGCAGCAGGCGTGACTCGTCGGGATGCGACTCGACCCATTTCCACACGGCGAGGATCACGGCCTCGAGCGACGGATCGTCGTCGCCTTCCTGGGCACGAACCTGGGCTACGACAGCGTCGACCATGTCGAGCACCTGCCGCATGGCCAGCTCGAACAGCTCGTCCTTACCCGCGAAGTGGTAGTAGACGGCCGATGGAACGACGTCTGCTTCGAGCGCGACGTCCTGAATACTCGCGTCCGAGAAGCTCTTTGCTGCGAAGACTTTGATTGCCGCCGACACGATCTCGTGCCGCCTCGATGGTCTGTGCGGTGATTTCTTGCCCATGCCGACGCCCGCCCCCTTCTCGCTCACCTGGAAGTCTCACCTCTCGTTCGCCGAAGCACTAGTGTTGCATGACCCCGTTACAGAGGAGATCGAATGTCGGCAACAGTCAAGCGGCCCGCTCACCGTCCGTCGCGGCGGGGCGTCATAGTCTCCACCGCTTTCGAACTGTTCGCCGCTCGACCCGCTGATTCGATCACTGTCGCCGACATCGCGGCCGCCGCCGACATGACATCTGCGGCCATCTACTACCACTACCCCTCCCGTGAGGAGATTCTTCTCGAGGGTCTGCGGGAGTTCGCCGCCGACTACGTGAACGAAGTGGAACGCATTGCAACGGAGGTCGTTGTTCCCGAGCGGCAAATGGGAGCACTCGTCGCGCCGTTCGTGAAGTGGCTCGGCGACAACCGAACAGCCGCAACGGTGTATTTCGTCGCCTCCCGCGGCGCGAGCCAGCAAGTGGAGGCGATTCGGCGCGAGAACGCGCTGGTTCTGATTCCCGTCCTGGCGGCAGCCGCGAAGAAGGTCAGAGGGAAGGTGCCGGCTGCGGAAGCCGGAGTCATCGCGGTGGCGACGATCTCCGAGATCGAGATTTTCGCGTCGGCGTTCCTGTCCGACGACCGATCCTTCACGACCCTGGGGCGCCGCCGTTTCATCGAAGAGGGTGCGCGTCTGGCGGACCGCATTGCCGGAACAACGAAGCCGACGGACTGAGGTTCTGCACACAGCACTACTCAGGGCGGTAGGCCTGTAAAGCATTATGCGGCAGATCGATTGACTGCCGACTAGCGCGAGACCGGTCGTCGAACCCAGACGATCGACGAAATGTGGTGGGCGCAGAGGGGTTCGAACCCCCGACCGCTGGTGTGTAAAACCAGAGCTCTACCGCTGAGCTATACGCCCGGATCCCGATGACCGAGGCCACCGGAACACGGAGAAAAACTTATCCTGTCCGCCGGGAATCTACAATTCCGCAGGTCAGCCCACGTGAGTGGAAATGTAGGCCATCGCCTAGTTTCCACTCACGTACGGACTGTGCTGAGAGCTGTTTCCCAAGCGGTCTGGTCACGCGCTTCGCCGGGCTCTTTCATCTCGGCGAAACGAATGATGCCGTCGGTGTCGATGACGAAGGTTCCGCGGTTGGCGAAGCCTGCTTTGTCGTTGAACACCCCGTAGGCCTGTGCGACCGAACCGTGTGGCCAGAAGTCGGACAGCAGGGGAAATGTGTACCCCTGTTCTGCTGCCCAGATCTTGTGCGTCGGCGGTGGACCGACCGAGATGGCAAGGATCGCGGTGTCGTCGTTCTCGAACTTGGGTAGTTCGTCGCGAACCTTGCACAGCTCGCCCTGGCACGTGCCGGTGAAGGCGAGTGGATAGAACACGAGCAGTACGTTCTTGTCGCCTCGGTACGAGGACAACGTCACGTCCTGATTGTTCTGATCCTTGAGGGTGAAGTCCGGCGCCTCCGCGCCCACCTCGAGTGGCATGGAATCAAACTTCCTTGTCGACGGATCGTTAGCGCTTGACCGCGCGAGTCTTCGGCTGCACCAACCTGCTGCCGATCCAGTCACCGAGGTTGGCGGCCGACGTCTGAGTCAGTCCCGCCGTGGGGGCGGACTCGGCGATCTCGCTGGGCTCGACGTGGCCGGGAAGGCCGGTCTTGGGGCTGAGGACCCAGACGAATCCGTCGTCCGACAACGGACCGATGGCGTCCATCAGTGCATCGACCAGATCACCGTCGCCGTCGCGCCACCACAGCAGCACCACGTCGATGACTTCGTCGGAGTCCTCGTCGAGGGTTTCACCGCCGATGGTGTCCTCTACGTCGGCCCGCAGATCGTCGTCTGTGTCCTCGTCCCAGCCCAGCTCCTGAACGACCAAGTCGCGGGTGATTCCAAGTTTCTGAGCGTAGTTCTGAGCGTCCGCCGCGGCGACCACGGTGGTGACCTCCTTGCATAGTGGGTGAAGTAGTGCAAGCGAACAGTGTTTCTCCCGTTCGCGCAAGCTGACCGCGCCGAAATTGCGTACATAAATTTCTACTGGTGGGTATTGGGACTCCGTACTACGTCGGTGAAACATATGTAGGAGGATTGAGCGGAGTCACCGAGAAACCGAGAAGTAGCTCGCCGTCACAGAGCGCGAGTTGCATGGACCGGCCGCCGCACCGAGCGACCGCCACATGGAGGAGTACACACGTTGTCCGAGTTGAACCAGGACGATCGGCAGAACACACAATCTGCAGGCAAGACGAGCGGGCCCACCGGCTCGGAGGGTCGGGTACGCGTCATCCGTGAGGGTGTCGCCTCGTATCTGCCCGATATCGACAACGACGAGACCAACGAATGGATCGAATCGTTCGACGGCCTCCTCGAGCGGTCGGGTCCGAACCGCGCGCGCTACCTGATGCTGCGTCTGCTCGAGCGCGCAGGAGAACGACGTGTTGCGCTGCCGTCCCTGACTTCGACCGATTACGTCAACACCATCCCGACCGAGAACGAGCCGTGGTTCCCCGGTGACGAAGAGGTCGAGCGCCGCTATCGCGCGTGGATCCGCTGGAACGCCGCGATCATGGTGCACCGCGCTCAGCGGCCAGGAGTCGGCGTCGGCGGACACATCTCGACCTACGCGTCCTCGGCCGCTCTGTACGAGGTCGGTTTCAACCACTTCTTCCGCGGCAAGGACCACCCGGGCGGCGGCGACCACATCTTCATCCAGGGCCACGCCTCCCCCGGCATCTACGCCCGCGCGTTCCTCGAGGGTCGTATCCCGGCCGAGCGGATGGACGGATTCCGTCAGGAAGCCAGCCACGAGACGCAGGGTGGCGGACTGCCGTCCTACCCGCATCCGCGTTTGATGCAGGATTTCTGGGAGTTCCCGACGGTGTCGATGGGCCTCGGTCCGATGAACGCCATCTACCAGGCGCGTTTCAATCACTACCTGAACGACCGCGGCATCAAGGACACCTCGGACCAGCACGTCTGGGCGTTCCTGGGCGACGGCGAGATGGACGAGCCGGAATCGCGCGGCCTCGCACACGTCGCCGCGACCGAGGGCTTGGACAACCTCACGTTCGTGGTCAACTGCAACCTGCAGCGCCTCGACGGCCCGGTCCGCGGTAACGGCAAGATCATCCAGGAACTGGAGTCGTTCTTCCGCGGCGCAGGCTGGAACGTCATCAAGGTCGTCTGGGGCCGCGAGTGGGATGCGCTGTTGCACGCCGATCGCGACGGCGCACTGGTCAACCTGATGAACACGACGCCGGACGGCGACTTCCAGACGTACAAGGCCAACGACGGCGGCTACGTGCGCGACCACTTCTTCGGCCGCGACCCGCGGACCAAGGAGCTCGTCAAGGATCTCTCCGACGGCGACATCTGGAACCTCAAGCGCGGCGGTCACGACTACCGCAAGGTCCACGCTGCGTACGCCGCTGCGATGGCACACAAGGGCCAGCCGACGGTCATCCTGGCGCACACCATCAAGGGCTACACGCTCGGCAAGCACTTCGAGGGTCGTAACGCCACGCACCAGATGAAGAAGCTGACGCTCGACGACCTCAAGACCTTCCGCGATCTGCAGCACATCCCGATCTCCGACGAGGAGCTCGAGAAGGATCCGTACATGCCGCCGTACTACCACCCCGGTGCGGATGCTCCCGAGATCCAGTACATGCTCGATCGTCGCAACAAGCTCGGCGGGTTCGTCCCGGAGCGTCGGGTCAGCCCCAAGCCGCTTCCGCAGCCGGGCGATGCCACCTACAAGACGCTGCTCAAGGGCTCCGGCAAGCAGGAAGTCGCCACCACGATGGCGCTCGTGCGCGTCATGAAGGAGCTGCTGCGCGACAAGGAGATCGGCCACCGGATCGTGCCGATCATCCCGGACGAGGCGCGCACGTTCGGTATGGACTCCTGGTTCCCGTCGCTGAAGATCTACAACCGCAACGGCCAGCTGTACACGTCGGTCGACTCGGAACTGATGCTCGCCTACAAGGAGAGCTCGGTCGGTCAGATCCTGCACGAGGGCATCAACGAGGCCGGCTCGACGTCGTCGTTCACGGCGGTCGGAACGTCCTACGCGACGCACGGCGAGGTCATGATCCCGCTGTACATCTTCTACTCGATGTTCGGCTTCCAGCGGACCGGTGACGGCCTGTGGGCAGCGGCGGACCAGATGGCCCGCGGCTTCGTCCTCGGCGCCACTGCGGGACGTACGACCCTCACCGGTGAGGGTCTGCAGCACGCGGACGGTCACTCGCTGCTGTTGGCGTCGACCAACCCGGCCGCGGTCGCCTACGATCCGGCGTTCTCCTTCGAGATCGCGCACATCGTCAAGGACGGTCTGCGACGGATGTACGGCGGCACCGAAGGTGTGGACGGCTTCGGCGGCGAGAACATCTTCTACTACATCACCCTGTACAACGAGCCGTACGTGCAGCCGGCCGAGCCGGAGAACCTCGACGTCGAGGGCCTCCTCAAGGGCATCTACCGGTTCGAGGCTCCGCAGGACGGCGACGGACCCGAGGCACAGCTCCTCGCGTCGGGCGTCGGTCTCGTGTCGGCCCGCAAGGCTCGTGAGCTTCTGCTCGACGAGTGGGGCGTCCGGTCGGCGGTCTGGTCGGTGACGTCGTGGGGCGAGCTCCGCCGCGACGGTGTCGAAGCCGAGCAGGAAGCACTTCGCAATCCCGGTGCGGACAAGCGCGTCCCGTTCGTGACGACGGCTCTGCAGAACGCTGCCGGACCGGTCGTCGCGGCGTCGGATTGGATGCGGGCCGTTCCGGATCAGATCCGCCAGTGGGTTCCGGGCGACTACGTCACCCTCGGAACCGACGGATTCGGATTCTCGGACACGCGTCCCGCGGCTCGACGGGTGTTCAACGTCGACGCCGAGTCGATCGTCGTCGCGACGTTGTCCGCTCTCGCGGCCTCGGGTGAGATCGACAAGTCCAAGGCTGTCGAGGCCGCGGAGAAGTACAAGATCGACGACGTGACGGCGGCTCCCACGTCGTTCGCGGACACCGGCTCGGCGTAACGACCGACTGGAGACCACCAGTGCGCCCGTCCATTCGTACCGCTTCCCCGCGGACGAGTGGACGGGCGTAGGTTTTTCCTGTGGTCGCAGACAGAACGCCGACCGGCGCCGGTGACACACCGCCCGGAGTCGGCGACAGAACGGCATCCGCCGCCGGGGAGGAATACATCACCGACAACGAGGTGCATCTGCCGGTGACGGCGTTGACGTCGGCCCGCCAGAAGCGCGACCCCCTTCCCGACGCATTGCTGCGGCGCGTCAAGCAGTTCTCGGGGCGGCTCTCCACCGAGGCCGTGACCGCGATGCAGGATCAGCTGCCGTTCTTCGGTGGTCTCGATGCCGCGCAGCGTGCGAGTGTGCAGTTGCTGATCCAGACGGCGGTGGACAACTTCCTGGAGTGGTTGAAGAACCCGCAGAGTGATATCCGCTTCAGCCTGGACGCGTTTCAGGTGATCCCGCAGGATCTGGCCCGACGGTTGACGCTTCGCCAGACGGTGGACATGGTGCGGGTCGCGATGGAGTTCTTCGAGCAGTGGCTTCCTGCGTTGGCTCGAAACGATCAGCAGCTCGTTGCACTGACCGAGGCTGTCCTGCGGTACGGACGCGAGCTCGGTTTCGCTGCGGCGTCGGTGTATGCGAGTGCCGCCGAGTCCCGAGGCGCATGGGACACCCGCCTGGAAGCTCTCGTCGTCGACGCT
Source organism: Rhodococcus sp. 06-156-4 (assembly GCF_002259345.1). Classification (NCBI taxonomy): domain Bacteria; kingdom Bacillati; phylum Actinomycetota; class Actinomycetes; order Mycobacteriales; family Nocardiaceae; genus Rhodococcus; species Rhodococcus sp. 06-156-4. The sequence continues at coordinate 17,168 of NZ_NPGB01000020.1, forward strand.
GTGGTGCGAGGTGACACGGGTTCGGACATGCTCTCGCGTGCCGCAACGCTCAACTGGGACGCGACAGCGCCGGCGACGGTTCTCGTCGGTACACCGCCGGACGATCAGGGGGTGTCGGTCGTCGGCACCGTTCACGCCGTCGCACAGAAGCACGGTCGAGCGGCGCTCGCGGTAGTTCAGGGCACTCGGTTGGTGATGGTGGTCAGTGGGCAGCTCGTGGACGATTCTGCGAGCGCGGCGTTTCTGGCGGACATGTTGGAGAATTTCTCCGACGGCCCGGTCGTCATCGGGCCCACGACGAGGACTCTGGGCGCCGCGCATTCCAGCGCGGTGGAGGCGTTCGCGGGTATGCAGGCCGTTGCGGGGTGGCGCGGTGCGCCCCGTCCGGTGCACGCGGGCGAGCTTCTGCCGGAGCGCGCACTGTTGGGTGACTCGGCTGCGATCAGCGCTCTGAACGACCTGATCGTGCACCCGCTGTCGAGCGCGGGCCCCGGCCTTGCCGACACGTTGGACGCTTACCTCGACAGCGGGGGCGCTGTCGAGACTTGTGCACGTTTGCTGTTTGTTCATCCAAATACGGTGCGGTATCGCTTGAAGAAAATCACAGAGGTCACGGGCCGCGACCCCACGACTCCGAGGGATGCGTACGTGCTTCGAGTTGCGGCAACGGTGGGCAGACTGACTCAAACGCATCACGAACCGCACTATCCAGCCCCACAAATCCCACACGTCACATTCGGGGAAATCGTCACGTAACGCGAATGCGGACCGTGGCGATGTCGCGACTCCGGCCGAGCATTTGTTGGGACCCTACAAATTGGGCGGTAAGAGTTCATCGAGAGCGACATCTCCCAAACGGGTAGTCACGGTGTTCTCTTAACGATGTGATTGCGTTGCTTGCGCCCGGCCAGGGCTCCCAGACACCCGGCATGCTTCTGCCATGGCTCGAACTACCCGGAGCCGCCGACCGCGTGGCCCTGTGGTCCAAGGCGTCCGGACTCGACCTGGCACGGCTCGGTACCACCGCGACGGCCGAGGAAATCACCGACACGTCGGTGACCCAGCCCCTCGTCGTCGCGGCGGCTCTCCTCGCGTTCGAGGAGATCGCCGGCCAGGACCTGCTGCCGCAGAACGCGCTCATCGCCGGACACTCCGTGGGTGAGCTTGCCGCTGCCGCCGTCGCCGGCGTCATCTCCGCCGACGAAGCCGTCACCCTCGCTGCCGTGCGCGGGTCCGAGATGGCCAAGGCGTGCGCTCTGGAGCCGACGGGCATGTCCGCTGTGCTCGGCGGAGACGAGGCCGCTGTGCTCGCTCGGCTGGAGGAGCTGGGACTCGAACCCGCCAACATCAATGCTGCCGGGCAGATCGTTGCAGCCGGGTTGCACAGCGCGCTCGAGGAACTGGCCGCCAACCCGCCGGAGAAGGCACGGGTCCGCTCGCTCCCCGTGGCCGGTGCTTTCCACACTCGCTTCATGGCGCCCGCGCAGGAAGCAGTCGCCGCTGCTGCCGCCGCGATCACCCCGTCCGACCCTGTCCGCACCCTGCTGTCGAATTCCGACGGCAAGGCGGTCACCAACGGTGCGGACGCACTCACCAAACTCGCAGCGCAGGTCACCAAGCCTGTGCGGTGGGACCTCTGCACCGCGACGATGCGTGACGCCGCCGTCACGGCTGTGGCAGAGTTGCCGCCGGCCGGAACGCTCGTCGGTATCGCCAAGCGCGAACTGAAGGGCACACCGAACCTGGGCCTCAAGACACCCGAGGACATCGCCAAGCTGGCGGACCTGATCTGACCGCACCCGCGGCCGCCGATGACAGGCAGCCTCGCCGCGCACTCGCTCGATGAACGTACGAGTGCGCACCCATGACTTCGGTATGCCGATTCACGGCGTGCCGACCCGAAAAAGATAGACACCAACAAGAAGGGAGCCACTCAAGTGGCCAGCCAGGAAGACCTCATCGCCGGACTTGCAGAGATCATCGAGGAGGTCACGGGTATCGAGCCCTCCGAGGTGACCATCGACAAGTCCTTCGTGGACGACCTCGACATCGACTCCCTGTCCATGGTCGAGATCGCAGTGCAGACCGAGGACAAGTACGGCGTGAAGATCCCCGACGAGGACCTCGCCGGTCTTCGCACCGTCGGTGACGCAGTGTCGTACATCCAGAAGCTCGAAGCGGAGAACCCGGAAGCCGCAGAGGCAATCAAGGCCAAGCTCGACGACTCCGCGAGCGAGTGAGTCGGACCGTGACCAACCCATCCACCAACAACGGACGCTTCCCGAGTGTCGTCGTCACCAGCCTCGCTGCGACCACGTCCATCGCCGGTGATGTGGACGCAACGTGGAAGGGTCTACTGAACGGCGAGAGCGGAATCGGAGTGCTCGAAGACGATTTCGTCGCCGAGTACGACCTTCCCGTTCGAATCGGCGGACACCTCGCGGTGAACCCGGCGACGCTTCTGAGCCGAGTCGAGTGCCGCAGGCTGAGCTACGTGGAGCAGTTGTCCACGGTTCTCGGTCGCGAGGTGTGGAAGAACGCCGGCAGCCCCGAGGTCGATCCGCTCCGTCTCGGAGTGTCGATCGGCACCGGTCTGGGCGGCGGTGACTCCCTCATCGACGCGAACGACAAGATGAAGTCGGGCGGCTACCGCAAGGTGTCTCCTCTCGCGGTTCAGATGGTCATGCCGAACGGACCCGCAGCGGTCGTCGGCCTGGAGCTGAAGGCACAGGCAGGCGTCATCACGCCTGTGTCGGCATGCTCCTCCGGATCGGAAGCCATCGCGCATGCGTGGCGGATGATCGTCATGGGTGACGCCGACATGGTGGTCACCGGTGGCGTCGAGGGATACATCGACGCGGTGCCGATCGCGAGTTTCTCCATGATGCGAGCGATGAGCACCAACAACGACAACCCCAAGGGCGCGTCGCGACCGTTCGACAAGGATCGCGACGGATTCGTCTTCGGCGAGGCAGGCGCACTCATGGTCATCGAGACCGAGGAGCACGCCAAGGCTCGTGGGGCGACGATTCACGCCCGGCTGCTCGGCGCAGGCATCACTTCGGACGGTTTCCACCTCGTGGCACCCGACCCGGAGGGCAAGGGTGCTGCTCGTGCCATGCAGCGGGCAATCGAGAACGCTGGTCTGCAGAAGTCCGACATCAAGCATGTGAACGCGCACGCAACGGCAACACCTATCGGTGACACCGCCGAAGCGCTCGCGATCAACAAGGCAGTCGGTACCCATGCAGCGGTGTACGCGCCGAAGTCCGCTCTCGGACACTCGATCGGCGCTGTCGGCGCCCTCGAATCGGTGCTGACCGTTCTCTCGGTCCGCGAGGGAATCATTCCTCCCACGCTGAACCTGGATAACCAGGATCCGGAAATCGATCTCGACGTGGTCAAGGGCGAAGCCCGCAGCCTCGAAATCGATTACGCGATCAACAACTCGTTCGGATTCGGTGGGCACAACGTCGCGCTCGCCTTCGGTCGGGCCTGAACCGGCTCGACACCGTCGTAGCACCCGGGCGGGAGCGCACTCTCGCTCCCGTCCGGGGATCGCCCCTTCGATCGTGCGAGGGGCATGTAGAAGGAGAACGCGATGACCATCCTGTCCCCCGCCACTCGCTCAGGTCAGTCCACCGACCCCCGCGATCCCGTTACCCGCCTCGAGAAGTTGTTCGACGCCGGGACGATGACTCCTCTGCACGATCGTGACAAGTCCGGCCTTCTCGCCGCTGCAGGCGACATCGACGGCGTCCACACGATCGCCTATTGCTCCGACGCCACGGTCATGGGTGGCGCCATGGGTGTCGACGGTTGCGCACACATCGTCGACGCCATCGACGTCGCCATCGAACGCCGCGCACCGATCGTCGGAATCTGGCATTCCGGCGGTGCCCGCCTTGCCGAGGGCGTCGAAGCGCTGCACGCCGTCGGCCTCGTATTCGAGGCCATGGTCCGCGCTTCCGGCCTCGTCCCACAGATTTCCGTCGTTCTCGGTTTCGCAGCCGGTGGCGCCGCGTACGGTCCAGCGTTGACCGACGTCGTCATCATGGCTCCCGAGGGACGCGTGTTCGTCACCGGTCCCGACGTGGTTCGCAGCGTCACCGGCGAGCAGGTCGACATGGCGTCGCTCGGCGGCCCGGACACCCACTTCAAGAAGTCGGGCGTGTGCCATATCGTCGCCGACGACGAACTGGATGCGCTGACCCGCGCACGCCGGCTGGTATCGATGTTCAGCGAACAGGGCACCTTCGACATCGCGGCAGCCGAGCACGGTGACACCGATCTTCGCGCACTGCTGCCCGAGTCGAATCGTCGTGCCTACGACGTGCATCCGATCATCGACGAACTTCTGGACAACGTCGAGGGTGAGTCGACCTTCGAAGAATTTCAGGGCGGTTGGGCTCGCAGTATCGTCGTCGGTCTCGGTCGTCTCAGTGGACGTACCGTCGGCGTCATCGCCAACAACCCGATCCGGCTGGGTGGGTGCCTCAACTCCGAGAGCGCCGAGAAGGCAGCGCGTTTCGTTCGCCTGTGCGACGCCTTCGGCATCCCGCTCGTCGTCATCGTCGACGTTCCCGGCTATCTGCCGGGTGTGAGCATGGAATGGGAAGGCGTCGTACGCCGGGGAGCGAAGCTTCTCCACGCCTTCGCCGAAGCGAAGGTCGCTCGGGTGACGCTGGTGACCCGCAAGATCTACGGCGGGGCCTACATCGCCATGAACGCCCGAGCATTGGGTGCGACGGCGGTCTACGCGTGGCCCGGATCTGAGGTCGCGGTCATGGGCGCCAAGGCGGCCGTGGGCATTCTGCACAAGAAGGCGCTGGCCGCTGCACCCGACACCGAGCGTGATGCGCTGCACGACCGTTTGACGGTAGAACACGAGGCGATTGCCGGCGGTGTCGATCGAGCGGTGGCCATCGGTGTCGTGGACGAGGTCATCGATCCGGCGAAGACGCGCTCCATCGTCGCGAAGGCGTTGTCCTCGGCACCGGCACTTCGCGGAAATCACAAGAACATTCCGCTCTGATCAGGGGCGAACAGCACTGTGCCCCGGCGACTTCGGTCGCCGGGGCACAGACGTTCGTTCCACCGACTCGTTCAGCCCTCGAGCCACTTGTGCGACTGCGCGATTCGCATGACGACCTGCCGGACGTCGAGGATCTGTTCGGCAGTCAGTCCGCGGTTCGCACGCAACAGACCTTCGGTCAGTTCGGCCGAGAACTCCTGCAGCGACAGAACGTCGCACACGACGTCGTCGTACTCCGTCGTTTCCGCATTGGGGACGACCGCAGGAACCGCTGCACGAGTTACCGGCTTCGGCGAATCGATGATCTGAACCTGGGCGGCCTTGAGACCGCGGTCGCCTTCCTCGACGACGTACTCGACGCGCACGCCGGGCGCCAGCAGCCGCTTGTCGAAATCCAGATCGTTGACGTGGATGAACACATCCTCGCCGCCCTCGTCCGGAGCAACGAATCCGTAACCCTTGAATTCGTCGAATCGGATGACCTTACCGGTCGACAACATCCCAACCACCCTGTCTCACTACTCAGCCACACATACCAACCCACATGCCCACCTCGGACACGGTCGTCACGTTACCGGACGTGCGACGGCCGGTGCGGTGAGTCGGTCAGCCGGCGTTACGGCTCAGCCAGGTCACTTCGGCGCCTGCGCCGCCCGTTCGATAGGGCTCGAGGGCCTCGTCCCAGCTGCTGCCGAGGGCGTGTTCGATTTCGGCAGCGAGGTTGCCGGAATTGCCGTCGATCATCGACTTGAGCCTCATCTCGCCGAGGATGACGTCGCCGTTGGCGCTCGTCGTCCCACGCCACAGACCCAGGCCGGGAACGTGGGCGAATCGCTCACCGTCGACGCCGTCGCTCGGGTCCTCGGTCACCTCGAAGCGCAGCATCTGCCACGCACGGAGAATCCCTGCGAGTGAGGCGGCGGTACCGACCGGGCCGACCCAGTTGCTCGTCGCGCGCAGTTGTCCGTCCGAGGACGGCTGCGCGGACCACTTCAGGTTGGCCCTGCAGTTCAGGGCGTCGGACAGTGCCCATTCCACGTGCGGGCACAACGCGGCAGGCGACGAGTGGATGTACACAACACCCGACGTCGCATCCGCGAATTGGTTGGACTCGCGCATTAGAAACACCTCCAGCTTCGACGAGGGACGTCTTCCCCAACGACCTCGATCTGCTGCGATGTGTCTCGTACACGCGTGTGCATGTACCAGTGTGCCCCGAGTTACCCCTGTTGCGCCAGTGCACCGGCGTGTCGCGATGGACTAGCGGGGGTTGTTGTGCAGAATCTCGTCGGACAACTCCGGCCAGAGCGGCTTGGCCCACTCCCCGAACGCAAGGTCGGTGAGTACCACCGTTGCCAGACCTGCATCCGGGTCCACCCACAGGAACGTTCCGGACTGACCGAAGTGTCCGAACGTTCGCGGCGAGTTCGCAGCCCCGGTCCAGTGTGGAGTTTTGCCGTCCCGAAGCTCGAATCCGAGCCCCCAGTCGTTGGGCTTCTGGTTGCCGTATCCGGGCAGGATTCCCGGCAGCCCGTCGAACTGGATGGACGTTGCAGCCTGGAGAGTCTCCGCGGACACCAGCGTCGGCGTGAGGAGTTCGGAGGCGAAGACCTCCAGGTCCTGCACCGTTGACCGTGCGCCGTGTCCGGCCGATCCCGGGAGCGTCGAGTCGGTCATCCCGAGCGGTTGAAAGACGGCCTCGTCGAGGTAGTCCGTGAACGCGATCGACGTTTCAGCAGCAATGGTGTCCGCGAGGACCTCGAATCCCGCGCTGGAGTAGATCCGCTTCGTTCCCGGATCTGCCTGCACCTTCTGCTCGGCGAACGCCAGACCCGAGGTGTGCGCGAGCAGATGGCGAACCGTCGAGCCAGTGGGTCCGGCGGGCAGGTCGAGCGAAATGGCTTCTTCTTCGAGGGCGACCAACGCCGCGTACGCCACCAGGAGTTTCGTCACCGACGCCAACTCGTAGATCCGGTTCTGGTCGCCGTAGTGTTCTCGCGTCCCGGCCGTCGACACCACCGTCGCCGACGCATTGTCCACGGGCCATCCTGCGATCAAATCCAGACTGTGCACGTGGGCAACTCTAGTGTGCCCCCGGCTGGTCCCGAATTCGCTGTCAGTACTGCGTGCAGGTGTCGAACACAGTACGAACGAATCCGGAGCCCGGCCCGCCGAAGAAGGCGTTGACGCGATCGACCACGGCCGGCTGCGAAGACAGGAAGATCTGACGCTGCCACGGCGGCGCGGCAAGGAACGCGGCGAAGGACGACGAGAGGGGCGACGATGCGAGGGCCGCGCCTTCCTCCGGGCTCACGGCGTACGTCGCGGCGACGATCTGAGAGAACGAGCACGGCGAGTTGACGATGGTGTCGGAGGGGGCAGCACTGGCCACCGAACCGAACACCAGCGATCCTGCGGCGACGGCGCCCAGGACTGCTGTACCTCTGATCGTTGCTGTGCGAAAGTCCATGAAGATCCCCAGACGTGTAGTGCATGTGGTGGTCGACAGATCCGCCGACAGGGCAAACGATACCGCCCGGCCGGGTATCGCGTTCGGGTTAAGCTCGGCCGGGCGAGAGTGGAGCCAGCAGAAACGACCTGACAGAGGCGAGAGTGGAGCCTGCAGGCTGAGTGTTCTGGGCGTGACCGGGACGATGGGAGAACGAGATGACGGTCGAGTTCGGGACGTGCAATCTGTGCGAGGCGATGTGCGGTCTCGAGTTCACGGTCGACGACAACGCCGTGACCTCGATTCGCGGTGACAAGAAGGACCCGTTGTCCCGCGGTCATATCTGCCCGAAGGCATTGTCGCTGATCGACCTGCATGCCGATCCCGACCGGTTGATCAAGCCGGTACGCCGCACCGATTCGGGGTGGCAGGAAATCGAATGGGACGAGGCCTACCGCATCGTCGTCGACGGCCTGGTGTCCACGCGCCGGGATCACGGCGCCAACGCGGTCGGGATCTACCAGGGCAATCCGAACGTGCACAGTCTCGGCGCGATGACCCACGGTATTCCGTTCACGGCGATGCTGCGGACCCGCAACAGGTACTCGGCGACGTCGCTGGATCAGCTCCCCCACCAATTGGTCAATCACCTCATGTACGGGCATCAACTCGTACTCCCCATCCCGGACATCGACCGGACGGATTTCTTTCTGGTTCTCGGGGGCAACCCGATGGCGTCGAACGGATCGATGATGACCGTTCCGGATTTCGCGCAGCGTGTTCGAGACTTGAAAGCCCGCGGGGGGACACTCGTCGTGGTCGATCCGCGTCGAACCGAAACTGCTGACGTCGCCGACGAGCATCATTTCGTACGTCCCGGCACCGACGCGTTGTTACTGCTCGCACTCGTCAACGTCGTTCTCGAGACAGGCGCGACCCGCGTTGCCGACTACGTCGACGGAGTTTCCGAGATCGCTTCTCTCGTACGAGATTTCACACCGGAAGCCGTCGCTCCCGTCGTCGGCATGGCGGCTGAGGCCATCGACGATCTGGCAACCCGCTTCGCCGGCGCCGAGTCTGCCGTCGCATACGGACGGATGGGCGTGTCCACGCAGAAGTTCGGGACCGTGTGTCAGTGGGCAATTCAGGTCCTCAACATCGTCACCGGCAACCTGGACCGCGTGGGCGGGGCGCTTCTGACGGATCCCGCAATCGATCTGGTGGAGCGGAAGATCGTGGGGCGCGGCCACTTCGACAAGTGGCGCTCACGGGTGCGTGACCTGCCCGAGTTCGCAGGTGAGTTCCCCAGTTCCACACTTGTCGACGAGATGACGACTCCCGGAGACGGCCGTATCCGTGCAATGGCGGTGTTCTCCGGCAACCCGGTGCTGTCGATGCCCGGTGGCGACACTCTCGACCGGGCCTTCGCCGATCTGGACTTCATGGTGTCGTTCGATTTCTACATCAACGAGACCTCGCGTCACGCCGACGTGATCCTTCCTCCGACGATGTCGTTGGAACGCGATCACTACGATCTGATCTTCTCCACCTTCGCGGTACGCAACACGGCCAAGTTCATGCCCGCGGTGTTGCCGAAGAAACCGGGCGCGAAGGCGGACTGGGAGATTTTCCGCGACCTGGGCATCCGGTATCAAGCTGCGCTGGAACAGTCTCCGGTGGATCGTGTTCGACGACGCCTGTCACCGAAATCGATTGTGGCCGAGGCACGTCTACGCCTCTCGCCGCGTCGAACGGTGGATGTACTGCTGCGCAGCGGAAGGAAGGGACTGTCGGTCCGGGCCTTGTCCAAGTCCCCTCACGGCACCGACCTCGGCCCGTTGAGGCCCGGGCTCCCGGCCAAACTGCGTACCCGCGACAAGCGCATTCAGCTGGTTCAGGATGTCGTCGTGGGCGATCTGCCTGCCGTGCACGACATGTTGACGACGGCGTCCGTGCCCGCGGACGGTCAGTTGCTCATGATCGGCCGACGGCACCTACGTAGCAACAATTCCTGGATGCACAACACCGCTCGACTGACGAAGGGCAAGCCACGGCACCAGCTGCTCGCCCATCCCGACGACCTGCGCGCACGCGGGATCGGCGACGGGGCGCTGGTGACGGTCACGTCCGCAGCAGGCTCGGTCAGCATCGAAGTGCTCGCATCGGATCGTATGATGCCCGGAGTGGTCAGCATGCCCCACGGCTTCGGCCACCAACGCACAGGCGTCGAACTGTCCGTCGCATCGACCGTGAAGGGTCCGAGTGTCAACGACATCACCGACCCTCAACAGGTCGACGCGGTCTCGGCCAACGCAGTTCTGAACGGTATCCCGGTCACCATCGCAGCTGTGTGATTGTTGTAGCATTCGTAACCGCTCGCCTCGCGCGAGATGGGGCGGTAGCTCAGTCGGTTAGAGCCGTGGACTCATAATCCATTGGTCGCGGGTTCGAGCCCCGCCCGCCCCACGTCTGGTCCACCGCGCACCGACACGCCTCGGTAAAACCATATGGTTTCGTGTCAAAATTCGCCGGTGAACTCAATACGCGTCCGAGTCCAGTCGGCGTCGGCGAAGCAGACATCCGCGGTCATCGATGTTCCCGGTGGCGGCAGTTTCGACGTCTCCACGCAGTCGAACTACACGTTGGATCACTCTGCGACACCGTGGCTTGCGCCGGCGCTGGCAGCGGGTATGCGTCGGCACCGAGATCTCGTCATCGACGGGACGGTAGACCCGACGGCTCTCGATGGTGCGACGAAGGCCCAGAAAGTGTTGGCCGACTGGTACAGGACCTATCGTCGGATCGAAGTTTCTGCAGCGCAATCACCGCCCACCAGGGCGCTTCCTGAGCGGGCGACCGGCGTCGGCTGTTTCTTCAGTGGTGGCGTCGACAGTTTCTATTCGGCGATCACGCAAGCGGATCGCATAACTCACCTGATTTTCGTTCACGGTTTCGATATCGCTGTCGGCGATTCCGAACTGGCCCGGAAAGCGTTGACCGGCGCCCGCGCTTCTGCTGCAGAACTCGGTAAGCCCCTCATCGAGGTCCAGACCACGGTCCGGTCGGCACTCGGGGACCCTTTGGCTCTCGATTGGGGGCACGTCTTTCACGGGCCGTCGCTCGCCCACGTCGGACTTGCACTGTCGAAACACTTGGGGACGGTTGTGATTCCCTCGTCCTACAGTCGCGATCAGTTGCACCCGTGGGGCTCGCACCCGTCCCTCGACCCGTTGTGGTCCAGCGACTCGGTGTCGTTCGAGCACCACGAACTCGACGTCGGCCGGTTCGGGAAGATCAGGAGAATCAGCAGTTCGGACACTGCGATGAACAACTTGCGTGTGTGCTGGCTCAACACCGACGGGGCTTTCAATTGCGGAGAATGCGGCAAGTGCGTTCGAACGAAGCTCGGTCTCAGGACAGCGGGAGTAAAGAGCCCCACGCTCCCCGGATCCATAAGTCCTGAAGCTGTCCGGACCATGTATGTCAGCGAGGGTGAGCGCACGTTCTTGCGGGAAGGTCTCGCCGCAATGCAAGACGCTGGAATTCGAGACGAAGCGCTGACCAGAGCACTCCGGTATGCCATTCGCCGCAGCTACGTTCGACGCTTCATTCCGTTCTCTCGCTGATCGAGCTCGATATGTCCACCGTTGCCTGGATCAGCGGCAAGCTTCACGGCACCACGGTCACCGGCCATCGCCCAGCTTTGACCAATCGCACGGCGACGGATCCGAACATTCGATGGCCTGCGTGCTCGGAGGCGCCGACGACGATGGCGTCGGCGCGTAGTTCGTCGGCGACGGCGACGAGGCCGTTGAAGGGGTCACCGGTCGCGGTGCGGAATTCCCACCGGATCGCGTCGGTGTCGTGGGTCGACTTCTGAATGTAGGCGAGGAGTTCGTCGGCGATTTCCTTGCCGGTTTCGACGAGAGAGATTCCGGCTTGGCCCCAGGCGGCGGTTGCGATGGGTTGGACGTAGACCAGGACGAGCAGCGAGCCTTGCCGGCGAGACAGTCCGGCGGCATAGGCTGCGGCACGCCAGGCCGAATCGGAGCCGTCGATCCCGGCGAGGATGACCTTGGGCCCGTCCACTCCGTACTCGAAGACGGAGGAATCGGGGGCATGCGCTGGCTCGTCCACCCTTGCAGGTTACCCAGCCTCACGATCGCGTCGGTCACTCCTCCCGACTCCGCTCTCGGCCGCGGAAATTTCGATACCGACTCCGCGATTGACCTGCGTATCTACGCTGGGTGCGGGTCGGCCCTTCCACGAGAGGTGAACCACATGTCCGTGCTTTCTCGCTGTGCCGCGGTAGGCGTGTCCTGTGTCGCGTTGGCCGGCCTCTCCCCTGCTCTTGCCGGTGCGACGCCTCCGGCCGGAGTGACAGCGGAAACTCTGGCTCATGTTTCGTTTCCGCTGATCGCCGGCAGCGCAGAGTTCGCCGGCACCGATTTCACTGCGCGCCGGATCACCATTGCACCCGGCGGAACCACGGGATGGCACTATCACGACGGTCCGGTGTACGCGTACGTCGAATCCGGTGTTCTGACAAGGACTTTGCACGACTGCACCAGGGTGTCGACGCCTGCGGGTCAGGTTGTTGCCGAGGAGGTCGACGCCAGCCACGTCCATCAGGGCGCCAACCTCGGCGACGTCCCCGTGGTTCTGTACGCTGCCTACATCGAGCCTCCGGGCAAACCGTTTGCCGAGGATGCGCCGGCGCCCCTGTGCGCCGGGTGATCGATCCACTGTGACCACTCGGTATCCTTGACGGTCGAATGCAGCTTCTCGAGTCCAGGGCAGCGACACCAGACCCTGTGCGATATCCGCACACCCCGATCGGAGTGTTCATGACCGGTGATTTACACGCCAACGGAATCGCGTCGACCGATCCGGCGACGGTGTTCGCGGCTCTTGCGGACATCGTGTATCGCGGTACCAGCGCCGACGAGGTGTACTCAGCCATCTGTGTTGCTGCGACGCTGCTGGTCGACGGGTGTGACCATGCGAGTTTGATGGTCGTTCAGCGGGGTCAGCCGGTCACTGTGGGTGCGTCCGATCAGGTGGCGCGGACGGTGGACGACATCGAGCGCGCCACCGGCGAGGGCCCGTGTCTGGACGCGATCGAGCAGGAATCTGCTCAGATCGAACCCGATTTCCTGTCGCCGACGCAGTGGCCGGCGCTTGCGCGAGGCGTGGTGACGCGGACTCCGGTCCGCGGAGCGATGGGTTTTCGGTTGTTGCTGGGCACAAAGAAGGTGGGCGCGCTCAACCTGTTCAGTGACACCCCTGGGGCGTTCGACGGTGCCGTCGCGGATCGCGCCATCGTGATCTCGGCGTTCGCCGCGGTGACGGTGTCGGCGATCGCGAGCGGCGAGGAAGCCAGCACCCTGCGTGCCGGGTTGGAGAGCAACCGTGAGATCGGCAAGGCGATCGGCCTTCTGATGGCGACGCACGACGTCGGCGACGATCAGGCGTTCGAGATGCTGCGCAAGACGTCGCAGGACATGAACGTGAAGATCGCTGCGCTTGCGCGATCGGTGATCGAAGCGCACAAGCGCAGCCTCCCCTAGTAGGGGTCACTCACTCCGGACAGGTGGCCCTGGTGCGTCGACTCGCTTGGGCAGAGCGAAGACGAGCAGCAGTGCCGCGACACCGAATGCCGCACTGACGGCCATTGCGACGGACGCGGCGTGCATGAATCCGCTGGCCACGGTGTCGGGGCCGGTGATCGTCAGCGATCCGAAGAGGACACTGCCGATCACCGCGATGCCGACGGCGCTGCCGATGCGCTGCATCGTCGAGATCACGCCGCTGGCCGCTCCCGCATCCTGACGGTCGACCGTCGCGACGATGAACTGCGCGTTCGGTGCGATGAAGGCGCCGTTGCCGAGTCCGCCGATGAACAAGGGCAGCAGCAGTTTCCAGTTGGTGAGGTCTGCGGCCTCGGTGGTCGCGAGAACGATCCAGATCCAGATCAGACCGATGGCGACGAACGACGTCCCGAGCAGCAATACTGTGCGCCCGAGGCGTTGGGTGAGCTTGTTGCTCTGCGACGACGCGATGATGCTTCCGATTGCGAACGGCAGCATCACTGCTCCCGACGACAGCGCGGAGTTGCCCAGACCTGATTGCCACAGCAGCGACAGCGTGAAGAAGATACTGGTGAACGACGCGAAGTACACGAGCGCCAGGATGGTGCCACCGGTGAAGGCCGGGTGGGTGAAAAGCTTGGGCGGCACCAGCGGGTTGCGTCCGCGTCGTGTGTATCGGACTTCCCATACGGCGAACGCAGCGATCAACAGCACACCTGCGACGAGCGTCAGATACGTCCACAGTGGCCAGCCCTGGTCCTGGCCTTCGATCAGCGGTACGAGCAGCGCGACGAGACCTGCGGTGACGAGAACGAGGCCCACCCAGTCGATTCCGGATTGCGGCGTGGTCTCCGTCTCGGATCGCTTCGGCAGCAGAACCGCGGCGGCGATCAGTCCGACGATGCCGATGGGCAGGTTGACCCAGAACACTCCGCGCCAACCGTTCTCGTTTCCGAACGCCTCGATGATGAGACCGCCTGCTATGGGACCGAGCGCGGTGGAGACGCCGATGACTGCGCCCATGATCGCAAAGGCCTTGCCCCGCACCTGCCCTGGGAACAGCAGCTGGATGAACGCGGTCACGGCGGGGACGAAGATGCCACCGGCCAGTCCCTGGACGATACGGGCGACGACGAGTTGAATGTCGTTCTGAGCCAACCCACATGCGAAGCTGGCCACGGTGAACAGTGCCAATCCGGCGAAGAACACCCATTTGTGACCGATTCGGTCACCTACTTTTCCAGCTGGAATGAGCGCAAGCCCGAACGCGAGGGCGTACCCGGAGATGATCCAGGACAGCGTGGCCTCGGACGCGTCGAGACTGGTTTCGATGGTCGGGAGTGCGACGTTGACGATGGTGGTGTCGAGCAGCGCCATGAACATTCCGAGCAGCAGCACCACCAGCGCCTGCCATGAGCGGCGCGGCACCACCGCGGCCGGTGCCGAGGCTCGTGAGTTGATTTCGGTCATGGTGTGGAAGAGCCCTTCGATCGGTGTGATGGCGGTGTGTGACGTGGTGGCGGAAAGTGTGTGCGTGCACGTTCCTCGGCGACGAGGTCGGGTAAGGCGTCGACGAGGCTTTCGTGCCAGTCGATTTCTGCGTGCAGGCGTTTCTCGCGATGTTCCAGAGCGAACGTCTCGGCCCTCGACAAGTACGGCCGCGCCCGTGCATTTGCTTCTCGGGCGGTGTGCAGTAGTTCTTTCAGCATCGCGATGCGCCCGGTGACGATGCCGGGAAGCTCGTCGAGACGGTCGGGGTCGAGCCTGCTCAGGGCCAGGTCGAACGGATCGGGTCGTAGCACGTAGTCGGTCAGTCCGTCACGTCTGAGTTCGCTCAGTGCGACGCGACCGGCCTCGGTGATGCCGTACACCTGGCGAGCTGGGAAGTTGCCTTCCTGCTCGGTGCGTACATCGGAAATCAGACCTTCGGCATGCAACCGCTTCAGCGCGCCGTACAGCCCGCCGACGGAGATGTCGGTCCACATGTGGACGTGCTCTTCCTCGGCCAGCAATTTGAGGTGATGGCCGTGCATCTCACCACGCTGGGCAAGAGACCCCAGGATGAACAGGCGGATGGACGACACGGAACTACTCTCGCAGGAGTACTCGCGCAAGTCAAAGCGTCTACCAGCGGAAATATCCCATTCATCGGATTCGTCCGGATCCGATCCGGTCGACTTCACGTCGTGCACCGGGCAGCCGTGAGGACAACGTCACATCGGCCTAACCGACAGGTCATCGATGGGAATCCTCGGACGATGATCGTGGGTTCGTGGCAACAGAAACAGTCGACGTCAGTGTGGACACCGTCAAGACGGTGTGCGCGTACTGCGGCGTCGGATGCGGAATGACGTTGCAGATCAGCCGGGGACCCGACGGCCCGGCGACGGTCGAGAAGTCCGTCGGAGACAAGTCTCATCCGTCGAACTTCGGCCGACTCTGCACGAAGGGTTCGACGACGTCGGACATGCTGCTGGCTCCCGGGCGCCTCACCACTGCGCTGACCAGAGCCAGGCGTGGGGACGATCCGATGCCTGCGGACACACGTCGGACGATCGAGGAGACGGCGCGGAGGCTGCGGGCGATCCTCGACGAACACGGACCCGACTCCGTTGCGATCTACGTGTCCGGGCAGATGTCCTTCGAGGCGCAGTATCTGTCGAACAAGTTGGCCAAGGGTTTCATCGGAACCAACCAGATCGAGTCCAACTCGCGGCTCTGCATGGCCAGCGCAGGTACCGGCTACAAGCAATCGTTGGGAGCGGACGGCCCTCCCGGCTCGTACGAGGATTTCGATCACGCAGACGTGTTCTTCGTCACCGGGGCGAACATGGCCGACTGTCACCCCATCTTGTTCCTACGCATGATGGATAGGGTCAAGCAGGGCGCCAAGCTGATCGTGGTCGATCCTCGGCGCAACGCAACCGCGGACAAAGCTCACCTGCATCTGCAGATCACCCCCGGAACCGACCTGGACCTGTTGAACGGTCTCCTGCACCTTCTGGTCGCCGACGGTCACGTGGATCGCGAGTTCGTCGACGAGTTCACCGACGGCTGGGACGCCATGGAGAGCTTCCTCGCCGAGTACACGCCGGCCGAAGTGAGCAGGAGAACCGGCATCGACGAGCAGGCACTACGGACGGCCGCGACGTGGATCGGCGAGGCCGGCAACTGGATGAGCTGCTGGACAATGGGTTTGAACCAGTCGACGCACGGAACCTGGAACACGAACGCCGTGATCAATCTACATCTGGCGACCGGTGCGATCTGCCGTACCGGCAGTGGTCCGTTCTCTCTGACCGGTCAGCCGAACGCCATGGGCGGCCGCGAGATGGGGTACATGGGCCCCGGCCTACCGGGTCAGCGGTCCGTGCTGTCGGAGGAGGATCGGACGTTCGTGGAGAACCGGTGGGACCTTCCTCCGGGAACACTCCGCACCGAGGTCGGCGGCGGCACCATCGACATGTTCTCACGCATGGCCGACGGCGACATCAAGGCATGCTGGATCATCTGCACCAATCCTGTTGCCTCGGTGGCAAACAGGAAGACAGTCATTGCCGGACTCGAACGTGCCGAGTTGGTGATCACTCAGGATGTGTTCGTGGACAACGAGACCAACGGATACGCCGACGTCGTCCTTCCCGCCGCACTGTGGACGGAATCGGAGGGTGTCATGATCAACTCCGAACGCAACCTCACACTGTTCCAGAAGGCCGTCGACGCTCCGGGGCAGGCGTTGCCGGATTGGCAGATCATCGCAGCGATGGCGTGCGAGCTCGGATTCGCCGACGCTTTCACCTATTCGAGCGCCGAGGAGATCTTCGAGGAGATCAAACAGTTCTCCAATCCGCGAACCGGGTACGACCTGCGCGGAGCGACGTACGACCGTCTGCGCGCCACCTCGTTGCAGTGGCCGTGCCCGCCGGACGACGACGCCGACCGGCATCCTATTCGCTACGTCAACGACGGAATCAGCCAGACTCAGCGCGTGCTGAGCGACGGATCGGTTCCGCGCCTGTCATTTCCGACGCCGACCGGCCGAGCGCAATTCTTCGCTCGACCGTCCATGGCACCGGCGGAGATGCCCGACGACGACTACCCGTTCCTGCTCAACACCGGCCGACTTCAGCACCAGTGGCACACCATGACGAAAACCGGAAAGGTGGCCAAACTGAACAAGCTGAACCCTGGTCCCTTCGTCGAACTTCATCCCCTCGATGCCGAACGGCTCGGCGCTGCGAACGGCGACCGGATCGAAGTAGCGTCCCGGCGTGGCCGAGCAGTGCTGCCTGCCGTGATCAGCGATCGCGTCCGACCTGGAGACTGCTTCGCGCCGTTCCACTGGAACGACTCCTTCGGTGAATACCTGTCCATCAACGCCGTGACCAACGACGCGATCGATCCGTTGTCCCAACAGCCCGAGTTCAAGGTGTGCGCCGTGACGTTGACCAAGGTTGCCGGGGCCGTCGAGAAAAGCGACTCCGTGCCCGCTTCGGCTTCGCCTTCGGCAATCGACGCGTTGGCCGGCCTGGTCGGCGATCACGCCGGACCGGCGCTACCACTTCCCGTGCACGAACAGCGTTACATCGCAGGCCTTCTCGCCGGTCTCCGCGCGGACGGTTCGTTGGCCGGCACTCCCATGTTGCCCGCCACTACTCCCCTCTCCCCCGAGACCCGAGCGTGGGTGGAAGGACTGCTCGCAGGCCTGTTCTCGCGCCAGGACGTAGCCGCACTGGACGCACAGGCGGGGAGCGACGCGCTCGGGCGGGATGCATCGGGCAAGGCAGCGGTGCTCGTCCTGTGGGCGTCGCAGACCGGCACGGCCGAGGAGTTCGCCTACTCGAGCGTGGATGCGTTGAGGAACGCCGGCATCGCGGTGACGGAGCACGTCATGGACGATTTTCCGGCCGCTCGTCTGTCGCAGTACACAGACGTGCTGCTGATCAGCAGCACGACCGGTGACGGTGACGCACCCGACAACGGCGCGACGTTCCTCGACGGACTCAGCGGGGACGACGCCCCGGATCTGACCGGACACCGCTTTTCGGTCCTCGCATTCGGAGACTCAAACTACGACGACTTCTGCGGCAACGGGCGTCGACTCGACAGCAGATTGGCCGATCTCGGCGGCGAACGCCTCGTGGGCCGAGTCGACTGCGAACCCGACCACGAGGAAGCGTCGGCGATGTGGCTCGAACGGGTGCTGGCCAAGCTGAACACGGCATCGCAGCCCGTCCCGCCGGCCGTGATCGCTCCGACGTCAGCATCGGCCGCCGGAGCGCCGTCGTACGGCAAGAAGGCGCCGCTGCCCACTGCACTGGTACGAAACACCCCACTGAGCGCGGCCGGCTCGAGCAAGGACGTCAGGCAGTTCGGATTCCACTTGCCGGAAGGCACGCTCACCTACTCGGCGGGTGACGCGCTCGGCGTCTGGCCGCGCAACAGTGACGTGTTGGTCGAGGAATGGCTGGGCGCAACGGGTCTGGACGGAGACACCGTCGTCGACCTTGCCGGGCACGAGTCGATGCCGCTTCGCATCGCTCTCCGCGACCGGCTCGAGATCGCGAAGGCCACACCGGACCTGCTGAAGTTCGTGCACTCCCGCACCAACGACGCCGACCTCGAACGAATGCTGATGCCGGAGAACAAGAGTGCGCTCGCGGACTGGATGTGGGGTCGGCAGTCCATCGACGTACTGGCTCACGCTCCGGTGACAGCGGACGTGGACCAGTGGCTGACGGTACTGAAGCCGCTGCAGCCGCGGCTGTACTCCATTTCGTCGAGCCCGAAGGAAAGCCCGAGCGAAGTGCAACTGACCGTGTCCACGGTGCGGTTCAACGTGCACGGCATACCGCGTCGCGGTGTGTGTTCGACGTATCTCGCCGACCACGCCGAGGGTGAGGACGTGGGAATCTTCGTTCAGAAGTCGGCGCATTTCAAACCCCCGGAGGACCCGACCGTACCGATGATCATGGTCGGACCAGGGACGGGAATCGCCCCTTTCCGCGCCTTCCTGCACGAGAGGCGCGCTCTCGGCCACACCGGCCCGAACTGGCTGTTCTTCGGTGAGCAACATGCCGCAACGGACTTCTACTACCGCGACGAGCTGACGACGATGCTCGACGACGGTTCCCTCACGCGCCTCGACGTCGCGTTCTCTCGGGATCAGGCATCCAAGGTGTACGTGCAGGATCGGATGGTCGAGCACGGTCCTACGCTGTGGAAGTGGCTCCAGGAGGGCGCACACTTCTACGTCTGCGGCGACGCGTCACGCATGGCGAAGGACGTCGACAACGCACTCAAAGGAATTGTCGCTCAGCATGGTCGGCTCGCTCCAGCCAGCGCCGACGCCTACGTCAAGTCGTTGTCGGCCGAGAAGAGGTACGTCCGCGACGTGTACTGAGTATCGTCGTCGCATGACGATGTGGAAGGACCGCCCGCGTACCGCGCTGCTCGTCGTCGACGTTCAGGTCGACGTAATGGCGGCGTCGATCGATTCCGACACCGTGGTGGGTCGCATCGTCGACTTGGTGGAGAAGGCACGCTTCGCTGGTGCGCCGGTGGTGTGGGTTCAGCACTCGGCCGACGACCTCGTCGTGGGATCTTCGGGCTGGGAGTACGTGCCACAGTTGAGACGGGACGCGTCCGAACCCGTGATTCACAAAACGTACGGCGACTCGTTCGAGGACACCGATCTCGACGCCGTCCTCGCGACGTCGGCCGTCGGCAGGATCGTCGTCGCGGGCGCCCAGACGGACTTCTGCATCAGAAGCACACTGCACGGCGCGCTCACCCGCGGTTACGACACCGTTCTGGTCGGTGACGCGCACACCACGGAGGATTTGACCGAGTGGGGTGCGCCGAGCCCGGAACAGGTGATCGCACACACCAATCTGTACTGGGACAACCAGCGCGCCCCGGGAAGGAAAGCCGGAACGGTTTCGACCGACGAGATCGACTTCGGCCGGTAGAGCAGCGCTAGGCTCTGCCGAGGTGCCGGGCTCGAGGAGGACACATGGACATGAAGTTGGAACTGATCCCTATCGCGGTGAGCGACGTCGATCGAGCCAAAGCGTTCTACGTGGACAAGCTCGGGTTCGTCGCCGACGTGGATGTCACTCCCGCGGAGGGTGTTCGCGTGGTTCAGCTGACCCCTCCCGGGTCGGCATGTTCGATCAGCATGGGAACCGGGCTCGGTGCGTACTCGATGCCTCCCGGTTCCACCAAAGGGCTGCATCTGGTCGTCGCGGACATCGAGGCATCGCGGGCCGAGTTGGAACACCGCGGCGTTCGGGTCGACGACGTCCAGGATGTGGGGGGCGGGGTGAAGTACGCGGCATTCGCCGATCCCGACGACAACACGTGGACACTGCAGGAGATGGCGTGGCGCACCGGGGACGCGTTCTAGACGCCCGAGCCACGCCTGCGCTCCATCTCAGCCTGCGTAGCTGGAAATCTGAATCAGGTTGCCGCAGGTGTCGTCGAACGTCGCGACGGTGACCGGGCCCATGTCGGTGGGCTTCTGCGTGAACACGACGCCGAGGCCGACAAGACGCTCGTATTCGGCGCGGACGTCGTCGACGGCGAAAGACGTGGCAGGAATGCCGTCGGCCATCAGGGCGTCGCGGAATGGCTTCACCGCGGGGTGTTCCGCAGGTTCGAGGCCGAGTTCGGGGCCGTCTTCGTTGCCTGGACCGACCAACGTCAGCCACTTGTGTTCGCCCAGCGGAATGGCGTGCTTGACGACGAATCCCAATATGTCGGTGTAGAACGCAAGCGCTTTGTCCTGGTCGGACACCATGAGGCTGGTGATGTAGATCTTCATGATTTCTCCTGTTCTCCGGCGACCGGCCATCGGTCGCCTATCGAGCGAAGCGGTGACGTGTCGAGATAGTGAAACTTGTAGCGGCCCTTGCGTTCCGAGCGAATCAATCCGGCAGCCTCCAACACGTCCAGATGCTGGGACACCGCCTGCCTGGACAACGAAAACCCGTGGATCGAGATGAGTCGGGTGCACAACTCGAACAGCGTCTGCTCGTCGCGGAGCACCAATTCGTCCAGAATCACTCGACGGGTGGCATCAGACAACGCCTTGAACAGTTCGGGAGTCCCCGAGTCCTCGGGCATGGGAAAACAATAGGCAAGTACGCGCTTGCATGTCAATGCGTACCGTCGACTTCATGCCCGATGGCCCCGAGCGCACCGAAGACGGTCGATACGTCGTGATCAACGGTCGCCGATGGAGGGCAACCGACCCGGCAATTCCGGAGGACCGAGCCGCGGAGCTACGGTCGATACTCATGGCGTGGCGTCGAGACGTGAAGGCAACGGGCGGCGCCCCGGAGTCACGGGCAGGAGTTCAGGCCTCCAAGGTTGCGCTCGGCGAACGCGGCACACCCTGGTGGGACCAAACCGACGACGAGCGTCGCCGACGCTGGGAGACCCCGGTCCCCCGCCCCGGCGACGACACCTGACCGCCGACTCCGCGGAGCCGATCACCACGATCGAGGAATGACTGCACGCGGTGCGGGGTATGCGGCCGGGCATGTCGAGAACCGAACTTCCCGAAACCACCCCCGCTCGCACGGTTGCCCGCTACTCGCTGGCGGGCATCCTCGTCTTCGCCGGCCTCAGCCACCTGTTCTGGGCCCGCGACACCTTCCGCGCGCAGGTGCCCAAATCGATCCCCCTCGACGAGGACGGCGTCGTGATGGCGTCGGGGGGTGTCGAGATCATGCTCGGCGCCGGTCTTGCCGTCGTGCAGAAGGATCGAGTTCTGCTGGGTCGCCTCGTCGCAGCGTTCTTCGTCGCGATCTTTCCCGGCAACATCGCCCAGTTCGTCAACAAGCGTGATGGTTTCGGCCTGGACTCGGACGGAAAGCGTTTCGTCCGGTTGCTGTTCCAACCGCTGCTCGTCCTGTGGGTGCTGTGGTCGACAGGCAAGCCGCGCTCGTGATCGAACCTGTCAACCGGTGATGTGTGACCTCATGCGATCGAATGTCTGTCCCAGTGACGCGACGTCTTCGGTTGTCAGGCGATCGAACATCAACTCCCGCACGGCAGCGACGTGTCCCGGGCTGGCGTCGGCGAGCTTTGCCATCCCCGCGTCGGTGAGTTCGGCCGACATCCCACGCTTGTCGTCGTCGCATTTGACTCGGTGCACCCAACCGGCGTCCACGAGCCTGGTGGTTGCGCGCGTGACGCCGCTGCGGGTGGTGGTCACGGCGTCGGCGAGTTCGCTCATGCGCAGCCTGCCACCGGGCGCCTCGGACAGCACGACCAGTAGTTCGTAGTCGGCGAACGAGATGCCCGAGTCACGAGTCAATTGCCCGTCGAGCGCGCGCACCAGCAGGCGGGTCGCGTCGAGATAGGCACGCCATGTGTGCTGCTCGGAGTTATCGAGCCACCGTGTGGACGTCATGCGGTGAGCTTACCTATTTGATTGATTCGGAAACTACTTACCGGCCCGTCGCAGTACTTCCCAGAAGTAGGACACATGCTGCGCCATGTCGAGCTCCGGGTCGAACATCCAGTGCGTCTGCAGTCCGTCGATCATGGCGAACATCATGATCGCGATGCGCTCGGCGTCGAGATCCGACGGTAGTTCACCGGACGCTTGCATGCGCTCGACCTCGGCAGCAAGCCCGGCGCGAGACAACCGGTAGCGCTCACGGAAGAACTCGTGGGACGGGTGATCCTTCTCGGCCGCCTCGGAGGCGAATCGCGAGTACAGCTGCACCAGGCCCGGCACCTCCGCATTGTGCTCGACCAATTCGACCAAGGAATCCTCGCCGGGGTCACCGAGCGCGCGGTCGACGTCCACCTCGTCGCGTCGCTGCAGAATCGCGGTGAACAGCACTTCCTTGGTACCGAAATAGTGGAGCAGACCGGCCTGACTCAGTCCGACGGCGTCCGCCAGTTCCCGCACGGTGGCCTTGCTGTAGCCATCGCGCGCGACGATCTCGAGGGCCGTCGTCAGGATTTCCTCCCGCTTGGCCACCCCTTTCGAGTACGCACCTCGTCGAGCCACGAGGAGAACTGTACGGCGGGTCCGTTGCAGACCAAAACCGAGCGACGTACTGTTTTGGTATCACTTCCTTTCGACGACGAGGCGAGCCATGGACCAGAACACCGAGATCACCGACATGTCGCTTGCCGACAAGATTGCGCTGGGAAGCGGAGCGGACTTCTGGACCACCCGCGCTGCCGGATCCGTGCCGTCGCTGATGCTGACCGACGGCCCACACGGCGTCCGAAAGCAGACCGGGGCGACGGATCACCTCGGACTTGCCGGCAGCGCCCCTGCAACATGTTTTCCGCCCGCTGTGGGACTGGGCCAGTCCTGGGACCCCGAACTGGTCGGTCGCGTCGGCGAGGCCCTCGGCGTCGAAGCCCGCGCCCTCGATGTCGACGTGCTTCTCGGCCCCGGCGTGAACATCAAGCGAGACCCCCGCTGCGGCAGGAACTTCGAGTACCTCTCCGAGGACCCTGTCGTGGCAGGTGTCCTGGGTGCGGCGTGGGTGAGCGGTCTGCAGAGAACCGGCGTAGGGGCGTCGCTGAAGCACTTCGCGCTGAACAACACCGAGCACGATCGAATGCGGTCGAGCTCGGACGTCGATGCGCGGCCGCTCCGCGAGATCTACCTGAACGCTTTCTCCCACATCGTGCGCACCGCGAACCCGTGGACGGTGATGTGCTCGTACAACAAGATCAACGGCGTCTACGCCTCCGAAAACACGTGGCTGCTGACGGACGTGTTGCGCGGTGAGTGGGGTTTCGACGGCGTCGTCGTCAGCGACTGGGGTGCCGTCGCCGACCGTCCGACGTCGGTTGCGGCCGGTCTGGACCTCGAAATGCCCGGCCGCGGCGGCGCAACCGATGCACAGGTCGAGTCGGCCGTGAAGTCCGGCGCAGTTCCGATGGCTGCAGTCGACCGCGCAGCCGAGGCCGTCGCTCGACTCGCAGGACGCGTGCGCCGCAATGACGGAGCCACCGCGCCCGACCTCGATGCTCATCATGCCCTGGCACGCGAAGTAGCTGCTCGGAGCGTCGTTCTGCTGAAGAACGACCGCGACGTTCTCCCTCTGCGACCCGATCACCGGATAGCCGTGATCGGCGAGTTCGCACAGGAGCCGCGTTATCAAGGCGGTGGCAGCTCGCACGTCAATCCCACCCACCTCGACGTGCCAGTCGACGAAATCCGGCGGCACGCATCGTCCGTCACATACCACCAAGGCTTCACGACGACCGACAACCCACCGCATGCCGACGCTTCACTGCATGCCGACGCGGTCGCTGCTGCCGCCGACGCGGACGTGGCCGTGGTGTTCGTCGGACTCGGCGCACGTCAGGAGTCCGAGGGATTCGACCGCGAAGACATCGACATCCCCGACGATCAGCTGGACCTGATCACAGCCATCGCGCGGACGCAGCCGAGAACCGTCGTCGTACTGTCCCACGGCGGTGTTCTTCGCCTGCAGCCGATTTCGACGATCGTCCCTGCGATCCTCGACGGCGCCCTACTCGGCCAGGCAGCAGGCGGCGCTCTCGCGGATGTACTGTTCGGCGTCGTCAATCCGTCGGGCCGGTTGACCGAGACGGTCCCGGAGAGAATCCAGGACGTGCCGGCCTATCTGAACTTCCCGGGCGAGAATTCACACGTCCGCTACGGGGAAGGCATCTTCGTCGGGTATCGCTGGTACGACGCCCGCGAGATCGAGGTGACCTATCCGTTCGGACACGGATTGTCCTACACCGAGTTTCGATACTCCGATCTCGACGTGTCCGTGACGGACTCCGGCGTTACCGTGTCGGTCACCGTCACGAACTCCGGTTCCCGGTCCGGCCGCGACGTCGTTCAGGTCTACGTGGGCAAGCCCGATTCGACGCTCGTTCGAGCGCCCCGCGAGCTGAAAGGGTTCGCCGTCACCTCCGAGCT
This sequence comes from Rhodococcus sp. 06-156-4, assembly GCF_002259345.1. Lineage (NCBI taxonomy): Bacteria > Bacillati > Actinomycetota > Actinomycetes > Mycobacteriales > Nocardiaceae > Rhodococcus > Rhodococcus sp. 06-156-4. The sequence continues at coordinate 42,181 of NZ_NPGB01000020.1, forward strand.
GGATGCAGGTGCCGACGAGCGCGTCGAGGTTCACCTCGACAGATCCGCACTCGCCTACTGGGAAACTCGAACGGACCGATGGGCCGTCGAGGACGGTGACTACACCGTCGACGTCGGCGCGTCGAGTCGCGATATCCGCGCGTCGGCAACGGTGGCAATTTCCGGCGATTCCGTCGAGATCCCGCTGACCATGAACTCGACTCTCGGAGAAGCACTCGCCGACCCGCGGACCGCTCCCGCCCTGGCCGACATGTTCCCTTCCGCACCATCGGGTTCCGACGACGCACTGGGCGTCGACATGGTGCGCATGATGGCGTCGATCCCGTTGAACCGACTCGTCGGATTCGGAATGGCACCGGAGGTGTTGAACGGAATCGTCGAATCGGACCGATGAGACGGATACCACCCCTGCTGGCAGGTAGGGCGAACCCCCACCAGCGCGCAGGGCATCTGGCGGCCAGCCGCGACGACATCGTCGGCCCGGGAGACGAGAGTTTCGGTAAGAACACACCGTTCTCTCGTCTTCCGGAAGGCACCATCATGGCCAGCACTCCCACGGTTGTACTGATTCACGGCGCTTTCGCAGATGCGTCAAGCTGGACACCGGTCACACGACGGTTGATCGACAAGGGCTACCGCGTTCTCGTGCCCGCGGTGCCGAACCGCAGCCTCCTCGGAGACTCCGCGTACATCCGATCCATCGTCGAGTCGATCGAGGGACCCGTCCTCCTGGCCGGGCACTCGTACGGCGGCGCTGTCATCACGGTGGCGGGCGCCGCAGACAACGTCGTCGGCCTGGTCTACGTGTCGGGTTACGCCCTCGAGGAGGGTGAATCTCTCGGTGAGCTGCAGGGGAGGTTCCCCGACTCCGACCTCGCTGCCAATCTCGTCTACACACCCTTCCCCGTCGCGGGCTCCGAGGACGGTACCGACGTCTCGGTGAAGATCGACTCGTTTCACGAGGTCTTCGCCGCCGGCATTCCGCCGGAGACTGCCGAAGTACTCGCAGTGTCTCAACGACCTTTGGCAGCAGCGGCATTCGGTGAAGCGGCGCCCGTCGCAGCGTGGAAGACCAAGCCGGGCTGGGGAATCGTGAGCAGCAACGACCGCACCATCAACCCCGATGTGGAGCGTTTCGGTTACGAACGTGCGGGGCTGCGCTCCGTCGTCGAGATCGGTGCACCTCACCTGGTCATGATTGCCGAGCCGGCCGCGGTCGTGTCCGTCATCGAGGAGGCACTGGCCGCCGTCACCGCGCCTGTGGTCTGACCCCGGCTCGGTCACGACTCGTCGAGGCGCCCCAGCAGGTCGACGGCGGCGCGGGTGTACTCCCCTATCCACCGGTCCGAGATTCGCTTGATCGGCAGCGGCGCCAATGCGAGGTGGCGCTCGCGGCCGATCTTGCGACCGGTCACGAGTTCGGCGGATTCGAGGACTCGCAGGTGCTGCAGCGCTGTCGTCCGGTCGATGTCGGGAAACAGCGCACACAGTTCGCCCGTGCTACGGGGAGCTTCTTTCAGGGCGTCCAGCATACGTCGACGTAGCGGCGATGCAAGCGCTTTGAACACGCGGTCGTCGTCGTCACCCTTGCGCCCGGAAGCCGTCATGTTGTAAAAATACAACATGTCCGAGAATCTGACCGAACTGTCCTTCACCGTGTCGGGACGAATTTCCCGACCCGTCGCCGATGTCTACGAGGCCGTCGCCGACCCCGAGCAGCTGTCGAGGTACTTCACCACCGGAGGTGCACGCGGGCGACTCGACGCGGGCACCGAGGTGACCTGGGATTTCCACGACTTTCCCGGCGCGTTCCCCGTTCAGGTGATCGACGCCGATCCACCCAACCGGATCGTGATCAGGTGGGACGGCGAAGGTACGTCCTCCGACGACGGGAGCACCACGACGACCTTCGAGTTCGAGCCGCTCGATGACGACACCAGGACACTCGTGACGATCACGGAGTCCTCGTGGAGGCCGACGCCTGCCGGTGCGAAGAGCGCGTTCGGCAACTGCCAGGGCTGGACGGGAATGCTCGCTGCCCTCAAGGTGTGGGTGGAGCACGGAATCAACCTGCGCGACGGGTTTTACAAGTAGAGCAGCATAATTGGGCCCCATGAGCCAAAGACAGAACATCTCGTCCGGGTCCGAGTGGGAACCCAAGATCGGGTACAGCCGCGCAGTCCGGATCGGCAACCACATTGCGGTGTCCGGCACCACAGGTCAGGGAGCAACCGCGGCCGAGCAGGCCCGAGCCGCACTCGAGACCATCGAACGCGCGCTCGTGGAGGCGGGTGGTTCGCTGCAGGACGTCATCCGCACCCGCATCTACCTGACCGATGTGTCGCTGTGGCAGGAAGTCGCCGCAGTCCACGGCGAGATCTTCGCCTCGATTCGTCCGGCGTCGACGCTTCTCGGAGTCGGCGCACTCATCGACGAAGCACTGTTCGTGGAGATCGAAGCCGACGCGATCGTGTCCTGACACCACCCCGACTCCGAGCCCGCGCAGGGTGTCCCGGTAGAAGTCCGGGGCACCCTGACGTGCATCCGGGCCTTCCGAATCACTGCCGCTCGGCGGACATGTCGCCTGTCTGCGGCGTGCCGTCGAGTCGCCCGTACTGGAGGTAGGTGACGCCGTTGTCCGTGGCCTCCGGCGGAGCCAGCAACTCGAGGTTGGTGGGGACCGCACCACCGTCGAACACCTTCTTGCCCACTCCGAGAACTATGGGATACAGCCACAGATCGATGCGGTCGAAGAGCTTCTCGCGCACCAGCGTCTGCACGAAGTTCAGGCTCCCGACGACCTTGATGTCCTGGTGCCGATTCTTGATCTCCCCTATCGCCGACGCCAGGTCGGAGCCCAGGTGCGTGGCACCGTTCCACGACAGATCGGGCGTGCCGCGCGACGCCACGTACTTGGGGACGCGGTTGAACAATGTCGCGATCGAATCGTCCTGACCACCTTCCTGGTGCGGCCAGTACGCGGCGAAGATGTCGTACGTTCGACGCCCGAGCAGTAACGCGTCGGTTCCCTCGTACGCAGCCTGCACCTGAGCTCCGGTGAGTTCGTGCATGAGAGGTGCTTGCCATCCTCCGAAGGGAAACCCGGTGGGATCCTCTTCGGGGCCTCCCGGCGCTTGAGCCACGAGGTCGAGCGTTGCGAACAGTTCCAGCCGTATCGTGCCCATGTTCTTTCTCCTTCGAGGTCGTCTGCAGTACCGACCGTCGTGTCGCTCGAAATTCATCGCTGCCGTCTTGTTCGCGTCAGAACTCGGTTCGGTCCCGTAAAGGATCCGTAAGGATCCGTTCCGCGGCGCACACACGGCAGTAGACATGCAGTCGACCGGCAGGCACTGGGCCGCCGGAACGCTACGAAAAAGAGGGCGAAGAAATTCATGGCTGATCTCGGCTACCTCGTGGTCATGGCCGGCGGATTCGGTGTGTGCGCATTGATCCTGAAGGCCATCGCCTCGAACGGGGTGTCCAAATGACACTCGACGGCGCAATCAGCGTGATCCTGCTGGTGATCGCGGCCGCAACGATCGTGTACCTGTTCGTTGCACTCGTCGATCCCGAAAGGTTCTGACGGCGATGAACTCTGCTCTGGCTTCTGCCCTTCAGATCGGCGTCGTGGCAGTCGTACTCGCGGCCGCCTACGTCCCGCTGGGCGACTACATGGCGAAAGTGTTCGCGCACGACAGCGACCGAGCACCGGACGTCGCCTCCGCCTCGGGTGGGACGGCGACCGTGGTGCGGTCACCGGCGATGGCGGACCTCCGCGTCGAGACCTGGATCTACCGGTTGTGTCGGATCGATTCACGGTCGCAGCAGACCTGGATCGGGTACTCGTTGTCCGTTCTGGGATTCTCGATTGCGAGTGCGTTCTTTCTTTATGTGCTGCAACGAGTTCAGGGCGTGCTCCCGCTGAACGGTGGCCTACCCGGCGTCAGTCCCTCGGTTGCGTTCAACACGGCGATATCGTTCGTGGCCAACACGAACTGGCAGTCCTACGTGCCGGAGACGACGATGTCGAACTTCACTCAGCCCGTAGGACTTGCCGTGCAGAACTTCGTGTCGGCGGCCGTCGGGCTTTCGGTGGCCATCGCAGTTGTCCGTGGATTCGTCCGCGTACGGACGGGCGGTGAACTCGGCAACTTCTGGGTCGACCTCGTACGCGGTTCACTTCGCATCCTGCTCCCTTTGTCCTTCGTAGTCGCCCTGATCCTGTTGACCCAGGGCGTTGTGCAGTCCTTCGCCAGCAGTTTCGCGTCCACCGGACTCGACGGGTCGACGGCCGGTAATGCGCTGGCTCCTGCCGCATCGCAGGAAGCCATCAAGGAACTCGGTACCAACGGTGGCGGCATCTTCGCCGCCAACTCGGCGCATCCGTTCGAGAATCCGACGCCGTTGTCCAACGTCGTACAGATCATCTCCATCTTGCTCGTCCCGGTGGCATTGACCCGGACGTTCGGAACCATGGTCGGCGATCGAAAGCAAGGCCTGACACTGCTCGCCGTGGTGACAGTTCTCTTCGGCGCCCTGCTCGCGGTGACCGCTGCTGCAGAATCGGGCGCACGCGGTGTGGCTGCCCAAGCCGCCGGAGTGATGCTCGAAGGCAAGGAAGTTCGTTTCGGCATCCCTGGATCCACGTTGTTCGCCGTGGCGACCACCGGTACGTCCACCGGCGCGGTCAATTCCGCACACGACAGCATGTCCCCACTGGGCGGCGGTGCGGTGCTACTGAACATGCTGCTGGGTGAAATCGCCCCGGGCGGTGTGGGAACCGGCTTGTACGGCCTACTCGTCCTCGCCGTCATCGCAGTCTTCGTCGGCGGTCTGCTCGTCGGCCGAACACCCGAGTATCTCGGTAAGAAGATCGGCCAACGCCAGATAACCCTCGCCGCACTGTCGGTGCTCGTCATGCCCGCGTTGGTTCTCACCGGTACGGCGATCACCGTGATCCTGTCGTCCACCACCGGTTTTCAGGGCAACGCCGGTGAACCGGGCACTCCCGGCTCCATCCACGGTTTCACGGAGGTGCTCTACGCGTTCGCCTCCGCTGCCAACAACAACGGCAGCGCTTTCGGTGGGCTCACCGTCACGAGCGACTGGTTCCAGACATCGCTCGGCGTCGCGATGCTGCTCGGTCGCTTCCTCCCGATCATTTTCGTCCTGGCACTCGCCGGATCACTCGTCACCCAGCGGCGCAGCGCACCGAATCCTGGAACCCTGCCCACCACCGGTCCGTTGTTCTCGGTCCTGGTACTGGGAACCGTGGTTCTCGTTGCGGCACTGACATTCTTCCCGGCCCTCGCTCTGGGCCCGATAGCAGAGGCATTGCAATGACCATCACCACCTCCCCGCTCCTCGCAGACGAATCCGACGTCGACGAGTCACCGTCACCGGTCAGGTCGGGATATTTCAGTCCACGTCAGTTGTGGACTTCGCTGCCGAACGCCGCGGCCAAACTCGATCCCCGGCATCTCGCACGCAACCCCGTGATGTTCGTCGTCTTCGTCGGATCGGTGGTCTGCACGGTCCTCGCCGTGCTGTCCCCGTCGGTGTTCGCGTGGCTCGTCGCGGCATGGTTGTGGTTCACCCTCCTGTTCGCGAACCTCGCCGAGTCCGTCGCCGAGGGGCGCGGAAAAGCACAGGCCGCCAGCCTGAGAGCCGTCAAACGTGACACCGTCGCCAAGCGTCGGGCAACCGACGGAAGCATCGAGGAAGTTCCGGGTACGGACCTGCGCGTCGGGGATCACGTGGTCGTCTCCGCAGGAGAGGTCATCCCAGGCGACGGCGACGTCATCGAGGGAATCGCGACGGTCGACGAGTCCGCCATCACCGGCGAATCCGCACCCGTAGTACGTGAATCGGGCGGCGACCGGTCCGCGGTCACCGGTGGCACCACAGTTCTCTCGGATCGTATCGTCGTCGAGATCACGTCCGCGCAGGGCGAGACGTTCGTGGATCGGATGATCGCTCTCGTCGAGGGCGCCTCGAGGCAGAAGACCCCGAACGAGATCGCGCTCGACATCCTGCTGGCGTCCCTGACGATCATCTTCCTTCTCGCCGTCGTCGCGATCGGCCCCATGGGCGCGTACGCGGGTGAGGCGCAGGATCCCGTCAAACTGATCGCGCTGCTCGTCTGCCTGATCCCGACGACCATCGGCGCCCTGCTGTCGGCAATCGGGATTGCCGGGATGGACCGGTTGGTCCAGCGCAACGTGCTGGCCATGTCCGGGCGCGCCGTCGAGGCAGCAGGCGACATAGACACTCTGTTGATGGACAAGACCGGCACGATCACCTACGGAAACCGCCGCGCCACCGGGCTCCATCCGATTCCAGGCGTCACGGCCGACGAATTGGCTGCGGCCGCCCGGTTGTCCTCCCTCGCGGACGGAACGCCGGAGGGGCGCAGCATCGTGGATCTGTGCGCGCTCGATTTCGGATTGCCCCTGCACCCGACCGAATCGGAGAAGTCAGCGGAGTTCGTCCCGTTCACCGCACAGACGCGAATGAGCGGAATCGACCTGGACGGCACTCGAATCCGCAAGGGGGCGGCGGATTCCGTCCTCGCGTGGGTCGACTCTTACGTGCGTGGAAATGTAGGCCCTGGCCTACATTTCCACGCACAGGAGACCGTCACCTCGATCGCGGAGATGGGCGGCACTCCCCTGGTCGTCGCCTCCGCCGGACGGGACGACTCGGCGCATGTCCTCGGCGTGATCGAGTTGTCGGACGTGGTCAAGCCTCGAATCGCGGAACGCTTCGCGCAACTACGCGCAATGGGAATCCGCACGGTCATGGTCACCGGCGACAACCCGAAGACCGCCAAAGCAATTGCCGCACAGGCCGGGGTGGACGACTTCCTGGCCGAGGCCACCCCCGAGGACAAGCTGGAACTGATTCGCCGAGAACAGCAGGGTGGTCGCCTCGTGGCCATGACGGGTGACGGGACCAACGACGCTCCTGCCTTGGCGCAGGCGGACGTCGGCGTCGCCATGAACACCGGCACATCGGCCGCCAAAGAAGCCGGCAACATGGTCGATCTCGACTCCGATCCCACGAAACTCATCGAGGTCGTCGAGATCGGAAAACAGCTGCTGATCACGCGGGGAGCGCTGACGACCTTTTCGCTCGCAAACGATCTCGCGAAGTACTTCGCCATCCTGCCGGCACTGTTCAGCGTGGTGTATCCGCAACTCGGCACGCTGAACATCATGGGGCTGGCAACGCCGGAATCGGCCATTCTGTCGGCGGTGATCTTCAATGCACTGGTCATCATCGGGTTGATCCCCCTGTCGCTGAAAGGCGTTCGTTACGTGCCGTCCAACGCGGGGACGTTGCTTCGGCGGAACCTCCTCGTCTACGGAGTCGGTGGTGTGATCACCCCGTTCATCGGTATCTGGCTCATCGATCTCGTCGTTCGTTTCATCCCAGGGATAGGCTGACATGCGCTTCGTTCAAAGGTTCTTCGGTCAGATCGTCGCCGGACTCGCCGTCCTGCTGACACTCACGGTGATTCTGGGCGTCGGGTACCCGGCCGCAGTGTGGGCGGTGAGCAGGCTCGGATCGGACTCCGCGGAAGGGTCGCCGTTGACCGACAGCGCCGGCTGCGTGGTCGGCAGCAGCTTGATCGGCGTGGATCCTCGAGTCGAGGACGGCATGCCGGATCCGTTCTTCCACACCCGGGTCACCGGATCGGTGGCCGACGAGGACGCGTTCGCACCGGGTGATCCCGCCGCCGCACTTCCCTCGAACCAGGGACCGAGCAGCGAGACGCTCGCCGATTTCGTCGAGCAGCGACGCGTGCAGGTCGCCGAACGTGAGAACGTCGACCCGGATCAGGTTCCGGCCGACGCAGTGACCGGATCCGGATCCGGCATCGATCCACACATCAGCCCCGCCTACGCGGCAATCCAGATCGCCCGAGTCGCAGAGGTGAACGGGCTGAGTCAGGACACGGTGAAGTCCCTCGTCGACGAGTACACCTCGGGACGCCAACTCGGTTTCCTCGGCAACGAGCGAGTCGACGTGCCGGAGCTCAACGTCGCGCTGGGTCTGACCGCCCCCGGCTGCAGCTGATGTCCCCCGACGCCCGCGGTGAACTGCGCATCTATCTGGGCGCCGCTCCTGGCGTCGGGAAGACCTTCGCGATGCTCGGCGAAGCGCATCGCAGGAAGGAACGCGGATGCGATGTCGTTGCGGCCGTGGTGGAAACCCACGGCCGCGCGCGCACCGCAGCCCTGCTCGAGGGAATCGAGATAGTCCCGATGCGCACCGTGGACTATCGCGGTAGCAAAGCGCTGGACATCGACGTCGACGCCGTCATCGCGCGTGGACCTGGTCTGGTCCTCGTCGACGAGCTCGCGCACACCAACACCCCCGGCAGCCGAAACGGCAAACGCTGGATGGATGTCGAGGACTTGCTTGCCGCCGGGATCGATGTGGTGTCGACTCTCAACGTCCAACATCTCGAGAGTCTCAACGACGTCGTCGAACACATCACCGGCGTCCCGCAGCGCGAGACCGTCCCCGATTCGGTGGTCCGAGCCGCGGATCAGATCGAACTGGTGGACGTCACTCCCGAAGCACTTCGACGCCGCCTGTCGCACGGGAACATCTACGCCGCCGACAAGATCGACGCAGCACTGAGCAACTACTTTCGGCAGGGCAACCTCACTGCGCTGCGGGAACTCGCCCTTCTGTGGATCGCCGATCAGGTCGATGCGGCCCTGGCCAAATATCGAACGGCACACCGGATAACCGAGACGTGGGAGGCGCGCGAGCGGGTCGTCGTGTCGGTCACCGGTGGACCCGAATCGGAGACGCTGGTGCGTCGGGCGCGGCGTATCGCATCGAAGTCGTCCGCGGATCTGATGGTGCTGCACGTCATTCGAGGCGATGGGCTCAGCGGAGTGTCGGCGCCGCAGATGGGTAAGGTCCGCGCACTGGCCGAGCGTCTCGGAGCCAGCATGCACAGTGTCGTCGGCGACGATGTTCCTGTCACCCTGCTGGAGTTCGCCCGCGGCGTGAACGCAACCCAGTTGGTGATCGGAACGTCGAGACGCTCTCGGTGGGCCCGCATTCTCGACGAGGGTATCGGTGCTGCCGTGATCCAGAAGTCGGGGAAGATCGACGTCCACATGGTAACGCACGACGAGGTCAGCCGCGGGTGGCGTCTGTCCCGACTGATCAGACCCGATCCGACGCACCGGCGGATTATCTCCTGGGCGGCAGCCGTCGTCGTCCCGTTCCTGTCGGCGCTGGCGATGCTGCTCGTGGACCCCTATCTCGACCTCGGCGGCGAGAGTGCCTTGTTCTTCATGGTGGTTCTTGCAGTCGCCTTGCTCGGTGGAGTTGCCGCAGCGGCGCTGTCGGCACTGATAGCCGGGTTGCTTCTCAATTTTTTCTTCGCCGACCCCCGCTACAGTTTCACCATCGCCGAACCGGACAATTTCGTCACGACGGTGGTGCTGCTGATCATGGCCGTCGCCGTCGCCTTCCTGGTCGATGTCGCCGCTCGCCGTGCCGCGCGGGCGAAACGTGCATCTCAGGAGGCCGAGCTGTTGACACTGTTCGCAGGCACGGTTCTGCGCGGCGGCGACCTGCACGCCTTGCTGGAGCGAGTCCGTGAAACCTATTCGCAGCGTGCAGTATCGATCATTCGACGGTCGGGCGACGTCGTCGAATCCGTCGGTAGCGACGCGCCCATCGACGCCCCCTCGGCCGACACCGCGATCGAGACGCCGGACGCCGATTTCGCGTTGCTGTTGGCCGGATCGAAAACCGGTGCACACGATCGACGAGTACTCGCAGCGGTCGCGAACCAGGCGGCGGGACTCATCCGTCAAGCCGAACTGGCCGAGGAAGCGAGCACAGCATCGGTTGTGGCGGAGGGTGACCGCTTGCGGCGGGCCCTCCTGTCATCCGTCAGCCACGACCTTCGAACTCCCCTCGCCGCTGTCAAGGCGTCGGTCTCCAGCCTGCGCAGCACCGACGTCGAATTCTCCGCCGACGACACCGCTGAGTTGCTCGCGACGATCGACGAGTCCACCGACACGTTGACCGCTCTCGTCGGGAACCTGCTCGATTCGTCTCGCCTCGCCGCCGGTGTCGTTCGGCCCACGCTGTCGACCGTTCGGGTCGAGGACACGGTGCGAGCAGCGTGCGACTCCACTACGCGAGGCACACCCGACCTCGTCGTCGACGTCGGTGACACCACCGTCGCGGCCGACCCGATTCTGCTCGAACGGGTACTGGCCAATCTCGTCGACAACGCAGCCAGGCACGCCGCCGACACCACGATCCGGATCGGCGCCGCTACCGTCGGCGACCGCACGATCATCACTGTCGCCGACTGTGGCCCGGGGATCACGCTCGGCTCGAAAGACGCTGTCTTCGAGCCGTTTCAGCGCCTCGGCGACACCGACAACACCACCGGCGTCGGCCTCGGACTGTCCGTGGTCCGCGGTTTCGTCGACGCGATGGGCGGGTCGGTCTCTGTGTCGGACACCCCCGGCGGCGGTGTCACGATGACGGTGGAGCTGGCGTCGTCCATCTCACCGACATCCGACACCTGATCAGCCCGAGTTGGCGGTGCGGCTCAGTCGCTCAACGGCCGGAGCCATTCGGCCTCGAGGTCGCCCTCGACGAGTTCGGGGAGCGCACCGAAATAGGTTTGCATGAACGGTTGCTGGAGGTGGCGGGCGATATCTGCCCCGGTCGACCATCGCTCGTAGAACGCGAACGCACCCGGCTGCGCCGGCGTGGTGTGCACCGAGTACTGCTCGTATCCTTGTTCGGCGCGTACGGCGGGAACGATCGAACGGATGAGGCGTGCGAGTGCCTCTTCTTTTCCTGCCTTGGCGCGAGCGAAACCGTACACCGCGACAGGCGTGGTCGAATTCAGTACGTCGTTGGGAACGAGGCCATCGGGAACCGTGTTGTCGTGTGTGCTCATCAGACTTCTCTCATCCAGGCCGCGGGCTGTGTGCTCGCGGCTGAGATCCACGCTAGAACCGCAACGACGACGCATCCATGGCTGAAACTCCCCGAAAAATACCCGAATGAACCACTCGAACAATCGTTATGAGTATTTCGGTACGCCGTTGCTAATCTCGACAGGTGGATGTTCTCTCCGAGATGTTGTCGGTCTCGTCGGTACGGGGCAGTGCAGGCGCTCGGATCACTGCCGCAGGCGAATGGGGTGTGGAGTGGGCGGGAGACCGTGATGCCGTCGTGTATGCAGTCACCGCCGGGATCGCATACCTGATCGTCGACGGCGACACACCCCGCATGTTGATGCCTGGCGACGTCGTAGTGCTCGCCCAGGGCTCAGGTCATACGCTCGCCAGTGCACCGTCGGCTCCGGTGCACTCCTGCGACAATGCGGCCGCGGTCGATGCCAGGCTCCGCGGCGCGGCCCTCGCGCTCGGGAACGGCGGCACTCGGACCCACATCCTCGGAGCCTCGTACAGTTACGATTTCGCGGCTCCCGTTCCCGTTTTCGCGGTTCTACCTCCCGTACTTCATCTCTCTGCGCCGCAACTCGACGCGAGTGCGTCCGATATCGTCACCATCCTCGGCAGGGAGCTTGCCGCACCTGGACCCGCCACGGATCTGTTGCTGGACCGTCTGGTCGACGTCCTCCTGGTGGAAGTCATGCGAGCCTGGCTCTCGACCGACACGGAACTGTCGGCGTCCTGGTGGGGCGTTCTTCGTGACCCGTTGCTCTACTCGGCAGTCAGCAAGATCCACGAGGAGCCCGGCCGTCCGTGGACCACGGAGTCGCTGGCGCGCGAAGTGTCGACGTCGAAACAGACTTTGATGCGGCGATTCGCCGTCTTCGCCGGAACCACTCCCGGCAAGTACATGACCGACTGGCGCATGAATCTTGCAGCCCGACGGCTACGCGATACCGACGACTCCCTCGACACGATCGCAACCGATCTCGGGTACGCCAGCGAATTCGCTTTCAGTCGTGCCTTTCGCCGCGAACGACAGATCCCGCCCGGACGATACCGCTCACGATCGCGGGACGTCGGGAGCCGTTCTCGGACGCGACCGTCGTCGACAGCGGAACCGGCGCCGTCCATTGCGCCGACATCCGACACCTGATCAATCCAGGACGGAACGCAGCGCTGCCGCGAATTCGACGGGCCTGCCGGTCTGGCCGAACTCGCCGCCACAGAACCCCTGGTGTCCGCCGGGGAACACGACGGCGTCGCGGCCCAGCAGCGCAGCAACGGCATATCCAGCGCGACCGGCTAATTCACCGTCGACCGGACCGCCGGATTCCTCACCGACGGCGACGACGATGCGGGTACCGGACGTCTTCAACGCGTCTACGTCGGGCGCGAAATCCACAACGCCGCCGCGCATGTTGGACATCAACGGGTCGTTGCGCGATCCATCGTCGTCCGTCGGCAGGCCGAACTGCGATGGATCCGGCGCCGGTCGATCGAGGTAGTCATGGTCGACCTCACCGCGGTGCATCACCAGCATGATGAATGCAGCCATCGCGGGGCCGGAGCCCTGCGCGTCGTAGATGGAGACCATGTCCTCGCAGACGGCGCGGATGTGGTCGCGGTCCGGCAGCGTCGCACCGGCCGGTGGTTCGTGTGCGACGAGCGTTCGAACGAGTCCGGGGTGGGCAGCCACGAATGCCAGCGCATTCACTGCTCCCCCACTGGTCGCGAAGACATCGACCGTGTCCGAGCCCAGTTCGAACAGGAGCGCGCGGAGATCGTCCGCGTGCTGAGCGGCTGTCACTGCGGCGGTGTCGTCCTCGCATGTACTGCGACCGGTGTTGCGGGGATCGTAGGTGACCACCACCCTGTCGGTGAAGTGCGACGCCAGGGTTCCGAATCCGCTTGCGTCCATAGGTGAACCGATCAACAGAAGCGGTACCGCGTCTTCGCTCGACGGACCGACGACGTCGTACGTCAGAGTTGCACCGGGCACGGTGAAAGTGTGAGTTGTCATGCTCGTGTCGACCGCGCTGGGCATGAAAACTCATCGCGGCGCCTCACGAGTCGGCTCCGAGCCTGCTGCCGACCATCTCGACGATCTCCGACGCCGCCGACCCCGTGTCGAAGGTGGGGTCCTCCAGGAATTCGTCGACGACCGCATCGATCATCCCTCCCGCGAGGATCGCCAGTGTGCGCTCGTCCCGTCCCGGTCCCCGGTCGTCACCCCTGGCCTCGGACAACAGTCCCGCAAGGGGACGCCAGCGCTCCTGCCTCTCGTGTCGGGACGCGCCGTTGTTCGCAGCTGCCAGTCCGGCCTGCACCATGGTTCGTGCGTGATCCGGATGATCCGCCAGGTATCCGATCATCGCGCGCACGTATGCCTCGGGGCGTTCCGGTGGCGGCGACGCGTCGACGTGCTCGCCGACGTGTGTGACCAGCGCGGTCAGAACATGCTGATATGCGGCCGTGAGCACCGCATCCTTGGTGGTGAAGTGGTACACCACCGTGCCCTTGACGACCCCCGCGGCATCGGCGATCCGCGCCAACGACGCGGCGGCATATCCGTGTTCGGCGACCAGTGAGACAGCTGCGGCGATGATCTGCGCACGCCGTTCGCGCTCGATTCTGGTCGGTCCATCGGCCCCTGACATACGCGCAGACATGACGTAAGGTTACCGACATCGACCAATTTTTGACCATAAGGTCAAGAAATGAGAGGTAGTCATGGACGATCCATCGCCAACCCGCCCCAGGAGAAGGCGTCGAGCATGGGTGATTGCGGCACTCGTCGTGGCGGTAACGGTGACCGCGGGCGCATTCGCCCTCCGCACCCCCAGCCCCGTCGGTCATTGGAACTCCAAGGACAAGCACGAGAAGTTCGTGGCCGATTACCAACGCGCCTGGGAGGACATGCCGACGCCTGACCGAACCCTGGACGTACGAACGGAATTCGGATTCGTTCGTGTCTACCGCTTCGACGGCACCGGACCGACCAGGACGGAGCACCCGTTCGTGCTGCTTCCCGGTAGATCGTCACCCAGCCCTATCTGGGCCACGAACATGCCCTCGCTGCTCGCACTCGGTGACGTGTACGCACTGGACCTGCTGGGCGAACCGGGAATGAGTGTGCAAGAGGTCCCGATCGAGAACGACGACGACAACGCGGCCTGGCTCGACCAGACTCTCGAACAACTCCCCGAGGACGAATTCAACCTACTGGGCCTGTCCATCGGCGGATGGGCCGCGACCAACCTGGCAACCCATTACCCCGACCGTGTTGCCTCCCTGATGCTGATCGACCCGGCGTACACATTCGCCACCATCCCGCTCGGGACGGCGGTTCGAGCCATCCCGGCATCTGTCTCGTGGCTACCCAAGTCCTGGCGGGATTCGTTCGCCTCGTACACAGCCGGCGGCGCACCTGTCGAGGACAACGCCGTGGCTCGGATGATCGAAACCGCCATGAGCGCCTACTCGATCAAGCTGCCGCAACCGTCGCTGATCCCCGAGAGCGACCTGGAAGGCCTCCGAATGCCTGTCCTCGCGATACTCGCCGGACGATCGGTCATGCACGACGCCTCCGACGCCGAGGAGGTCGCGCGACGTGCACTCGGCAACGGCACCGTCGTCGTCTACCCGGAGGCGTCGCACGCCGTCGGCTCCGAGGAGGCCGACCGAATCGCCGACGAGATCAGCCTATTCCTCTCGTCCTGAACCTGTATCCGGCACTGCCTCAACAGGAGTCGACATGAAGCCGGTGTGCACCGCAGGTCACGCACTGGAACAGGTAGCCCGACAGATCACCTTCGACTTCCAGATACGCCCTCACGACGTCGGGCTCGAAGCCGGTTCCACCGTCGACATCGGCGGCGAAGTCCACGGAGTAGAACGAACCCTGGTACTCAGGGCACTCGGTCGACCGCACGCATCGCACTCTCCCTGCCATCGACGCAGGAACACAACCCGCGACGAAATTCACCCACCTGTTGTGCGTTGCGCAGGTCTGCGTACGCACAACAGGTGGGTGAATGTGCGCCCTCGACAGCAGAAAACCCCCACCCAGGAACTGGATGGGGGTCTCGAGCTCCCCCGGCTGGACTCGAACCAGCAACCGTCCGATTAACAGTCGGAAGCTCTGCCAATTGAGCTACAGGGGATTACTCAGTGGCTTCGCACTCTCGTGCGGGCCGAGAGAAACAATAGCGCACACCCCCATGGGAGTACCAAATCGCCCTGCTCGGGCCCCGTCAGGCAGGATGGTGGGACGCGTGCACAACACTGATCTAAGGACTTGTGATGATTCGTTTGGTTCTGGCTGCTGGGGCGGCGTACGTGCTCGGAGCCAAGGCTGGTCGTGGTCGCTACGAGCAGATTCGTAAGACGGCTTCCGCCGTGGCGGGTAGCCCGGCGACCAAGAAGGTCATCGAGGTCAGCAGGCAGAAGCTGTCGGATTCGCTGAACACGCAGCCGAAGCTCGAGCCGATGAAGCCCATCGACGACGAGACGCAGCTCTACATCCCCCAGGATCAGCTGCGTAAGCGTTAGCCGGCCGCAGAGTCGTCCTCGACGTTGCCGATGGCCTGTTCGAGCAGGCTTCGTCGGTACTGTTCGAGGGCGATGACGTCGCCGAGGAGCGCGTAGTACTCGTCCTGGTTGTCCTGCGGTGACATGCGCTGCATCTTGGATTTGAGCTCGGCGACCTGCTCCCCCACCCAGACTTCCTGTAGACGAGCCAGTACCCCGCCGATGTACCGCGTGAGCGCGATGTCCGCCACCGGGATGTGCTCGACCGCGAGCTCCATCACGAGCGATTTCACGACCGCAGTTTCGGTCCGCTTGGCGACGGCGTCGACCCATTCCCCTCCGCCGAGGCCTGCGGCGGTCCCCCCTGCGGCGGTCACCGCTGCGCTGACGGCGGCGTAGGCGGGGTGAGTGAAGGTCTCGGGAGGCAGTGAGTCGAAGACCGACCCGGCGATCGCCGGGTTCTGCAGCGCGGACTTCAACGCCTCACGCTGAGGCCACAGGGACGGATCCTTGGGGTGTGGACGCGTCGGGCCGGCCGGCACCTCCGCCGGGGGCGCCTGGCGCTTGTCGAACGGTGTGCGTTTCTTCGTGTCTCCGCGTGCACCCTTCTTGGCTTCGTCTCGAACCCGTGCGAGAACCATCGCGGTGTCGTCCCAACCGGTCCAGCCGGCGAGTTGGCGCGCGTATTCGTCGCGCAGCGATGCGTCCTTGATCCGCGCCACGACGGGGACGGTTCTGCGCAGCGCTTCGACCCGACCTTCGGGCGTGTCCAGATCATGTTCACGCAGAAGCGATTTCACGACGAAGGCGAACATCGGGGTGCGGCGTGCAACGAGGTCACGTACGGCGGGGTCGCCGGATTTCTGCCTCAGCTCGCAGGGATCCATGCCCTCGGGCGCGATGGCAACGAAGGTCTGTCCGGCAATCTTCTGATCACCCTCGAAAGCCTTCATCGCGGCCGCCTGGCCTGCGTCGTCGCCGTCGAAGGTGTAGATGACCTCGCCGCGGAAGTAGCTGTCGTCCATCATGAGTCGACGCAGCATCGCCAGGTGGTCCTCACCGAAGGCGGTGCCGCACGAGGCGACGGCGGTCTTGACGCCTGCCAGGTGCATGGCCATGACGTCGGTGTATCCCTCGACGATGACGGCCTGATGCGATTTGGCGATGTCCTTGCGTGCCATGTCGAGCCCGAACAGCACCTGAGACTTCTTGTACAGCATGGTTTCCGGCGTGTTGATGTACTTGCCGGGCATGGTGTCGTCGTCGAACAGTTTCCTGGCGCCGAAGCCGATGGTGTCGCCGCTCTGACTGCGAATCGGCCACACCAACCGTCGCCGAAACCTGTCGATGGGTGTTCCGCGCTTACCGGGTGTCGCCAGGCCCGCGTCGATGATCTCCTTGGCTTCGAAGCCGCTGGACAGCAGGTGCTTGGTCAGGGTGTCCCAGCCGTCGGGCGCGTATCCGCAGCCGTACGCCAGCGCGGCTTGGCCGTCGAAGTTGCGCTCGGTCAGGTAGTCCCGAGCGGCCTGGGCGTCGGGTTCACGCAGACGCGCGGCGTAGAACTCCTGGGCCGCCGAGTTGGCTGCGATCAACCGCGCTCGGGTGCCCCGGTCACGTTGAACCGATGGCCCTCCGCCCTCGTAGGTGATCGAGTAGTTCAGCCGGTCGGCGAGTTGCTCGACGGCTTCGACGAAGGAGATGTGCTCGATCTTCTGGAGGAAGGAGTAGGCGTCACCTCCCTCACCGCAGCCGAAGCAGTGGAAATGCCCGTGGTTGGGTCGGACGTGGAACGACGGAGATTTCTCGTCGTGGAAGGGGCACAGGCCCTTCATCGAGTCGCCGCCCGCGCGCTTGAGAGAGACGTAGTCACCGACGACGTCTTCGATCCGTGTGCGTTCGCGAATGGCGGCGATGTCACGTTCAGGAATTCGGCCGGCCACGAAGGGCAGTCTAGTCCTGTCCCACGACTCCGACGAAGCGGATCAGCCCCAGCTGGCCTGAGCTCCGAGGCTGCGCTTGTCGATCAGTTCGAGGCGGCTTTCGGTGTACGACGCGATCTGGTCCACCACGACTCGGGTGCGCTCGGCATCGGACTGCGCGTCGTTCCAGGCGGGGACGAAAATAGGGTCCAGCTCACCCGGCCCGGATCGTTCGACCCATTCGGCGACGCGGTGAATGCGGTCGCGTTGGCGTGCCTGCCGCACTTTGTGGCTCGCGTCGGACATCACGTAGCGCAAGGCCATCGTCTTCAGCAGAGCGACCTCGGACGCAACGATCGGCGGGATGACCAAGTCCGCGTCGTACCGGGACAAGGGTTCGGTTCCCCATTTCTGACGGGTGGCGTCGATGGCTGCGGTGGCGAATCGCCCGACCAGCTCGCTGGTCAGATGCTTCAACGCGACCGACGCGGCGAGGGTGCCGTCGAATTCACCGACAGCGAGGACCACCGGCATGCGGGACAGGCGTTCGGCGGCTTCGACGAGCTCGTTCTGGTCGAGGCCGCGAAACTCGCGAACACCGAGTTCGGCGAGCTCTCGTTGCTCGGACCGGTCGCCGAGTGACCGGAGTGCGATGCGGCCGTCGATGACGCCGTCTTCGACGTCGTGAACCGAGTAGGCGACGTCGTCGGCCCAGTCCATGGATTGGGCTTCGAGGCATTTGCGACGGTCGGGTGCGCCGTCGCGTACCCAGTCCAGGATGGCGGAATCGTCATCGTAGGCACCGAATTTCGCGCCGGGCGACGGGCGCAACCAGGGATACTTGATGGCGGCGTCGAGCGATGCGCGGGTGAGATTGAGCCCGACGCTGGTG
This sequence comes from Rhodococcus sp. 06-156-4, assembly GCF_002259345.1. Taxonomy (NCBI): domain Bacteria; kingdom Bacillati; phylum Actinomycetota; class Actinomycetes; order Mycobacteriales; family Nocardiaceae; genus Rhodococcus; species Rhodococcus sp. 06-156-4. Next base: position 60,486 of record NZ_NPGB01000020.1, read on the forward strand.
CCGTCGGAATCGAGGATCTTGGGCTCGATTCCGGTGAGGATGCGCAGGTTCTGCGCGTTGCCCTCGAACCCGCCGCAGTTCGCGGCGACCTCGTCGAGCGCTTTCTCGCCGTTGTGCCCGTAGGGCGGGTGCCCGATGTCGTGGGCGAGACCGGCGAGGTCGACGAGGTCGGGGTCTGCGCCGAGTCCTTCCCCGATGCTGCGACCGATCTGTGCGACCTCGAGTGAATGTGTGAGCCTGGTGCGCGGAGTGTCGCCGTCGCGCGGCCCGGTCACCTGTGTCTTGTCGGCGAGCCTGCGCAATGCCGCGCAGTGCAGCACACGTGCTCGGTCGCGCGCGAACTGACTGCGATGCGACGCGTTTTCCTGCCCGCTGTCCAGCCCGGCGGTCTTGGGTGCTTCGGTGACGAATCGTTCGATGTCGTGGTCGGTGTAGTCGCTCACTGTCATTGCCCTGCCGTGTAGGAGAAGTCCGCGGTGAAGTGCGTCAGCTGATACCACAGCAACGCACCGGTCTCACGCGCGATTCCGTGGGCCTGGGACTCGCGGGTGTACACGGCCGGGCCGGTGCGGGTGGGCGATGTCCACGCTTCGAGTCCAGCGTCGCGGGCCATGGTGCGCGTGCGCAACGAATGCCACGGATCGCTCACCAGCACGACGGACGACTTACCCTGTGCGCGAAGCGTTTCGCTGACCGCCTCGATGCTTTCCAGCGTGTCCGAGCCCTGTTCGACGGCAATGATCTTGTCCGCCGGCACTCCCTGATCGATGAGGTAGTTACGGCCGGACGCAGCCTCCGTGTAGAGGTCGCCTTCCTGCTTCCCGCCGACGGTCACTATTTCCGGTGCGACCCCTTCTTCGTACAACGCGGCTGCCTGTGACAATCGAGCCTCGAACACGCTCGACGGAGTGCCCGAGTACTGCGCTGCGCCGAGCACCACGATCGCCTGTGCAGGCGTGTGGTCGTCGATCCGGGCCACCTGCCAGACCCGCACCGCGGTGCCGCCGACGACGACGAGTCCCATCAGAACTACGCCGACGACGAGCCTCGTCGTCCAGCGACCGAGCGTGCCGAAGAACCCGAGCCGCGCGGGTTCGGGCTCGGTGTATTCGTACGTCTCCCCGTAGGGATCGCCGTACGGATCGCGGTCGACAGTCGAGTTCACTCCTCGAGTTTGCCAGCCCGACCCGCGAGAAGGCGCCTGGGCACGCGGGGCGGCCTACAACCATCCCCGTTCCCGCGCGACTCGGATTGCCTCGGCTCGCGTCGTCGTACCCGTTTTTCCGATTGCCGCGGACAGGTGATTCCGTACCGTCCCTTCCGACAGATGGAGCGCAGCGGCGACTCGACCTGCGGTTCCTCCCTCGGCAGCAGCACGGAGAACTTCCTGCTCACGTGCCGTCAGCGGGGACACTCCGTCGGTCAACGTCTCGGTTGCGAGAGTGGGATCGACCACCCGCAGGCCCATGTGAACGCGCCGGACGGCGTCGGCGAGTTGGCGCGCCGGGGTGTCCTTGACGACGAATCCATCGGCACCCGCGTCGATGGCGCGTCGCAGATATCCGGGCCGGCCGAAAGTGGTGACGATCATCACTCGGCAACCGGGGTAGTGCTTTCTCAGTTCTGCAGTCGCTGCGATGCCGTCGAGGCCAGGCATCTCTACGTCCAGCAGTGCGACGTCCGGGCGATGCTCCACGGCCGCCGCAACCACCTCGTCGCCGCGCCCGACTTCCGCGACGACCTCCAGATCGGATTCCAAGTCCAGCAGCGCCGCCAAGGCGCCTCGGACGAGAGCCTGATCGTCTGCCAACAGCAACCGGATACTCATGCCGCCACCACTTCCACCCGGAATCCACCCGCAGCTGACTTCCCCACGCTCAACGAGCCGTTCGACGCCTTCACGCGCTCGGCGAGCCCTCGCAGGCCGTGTCCGTCGTCCGAGATCCTTCCGGACGTGCCGACGCCGTCGTCGGAGATCTCGATGCGACCGGGTTCGACGACCACCGTGCACTGCCGGGCCCCACTGTGCCGGATCACGTTGGTGACCGCTTCGCGCACAGTCCACCCGAACAGTTCACGGTTGCGGAGAGGGACCACGTCGGCATCGGTGGGAAACACGGCATCGATCCCCGCCGCGTCGAGAGCCGACCGCGCCGACGCGAGTTCCGTTGCGACGTCGACCGTGCGCATGGCCCCGACGGTGGAACGGACATCGCCGAGTGCTTCCCGAGCGAGAGCTTCCACCTCGGCGATCTCGACGGCCGCCCGGGCAGGATCGATCTCGACGAGCCGCCCGGCGAGTTCTGCTTTCACCGTGATGACGGTCAGCGAGTGCCCGAGAATGTCGTGGACATCGCGGCTCACTCGTTCACGCTCGGCGACGACGGCGAGGTCGGCGAGCTGTTGCCGTGCCTCGGCGAGTTCATGGTTGCGCTTGAAGACCTGAGTGATTCCCCAGGCCGCAACTGCGCTGATCACGAGCTGAAATGCGAAGAAGGAACCGGGATCCCAGGACGAAACGATGCGGGGCAGAAGTTCGACGACGGCGACCAGTGCGATAACAGCCGCCCACGCCTGACGGGTGGACAACGTCATCATGGCGAGAACCGCCATGTAGATGGTCGCGCCGAACGCCTGACTTCCGATGAGTACCGCGAGGAACAGCGTCAGTGCCGCCATGCCGGCCAGGCTCGCCCAAGCCCATCCACGGGCGAGCGCAGGTCCTTCCCGTCGCGCAGTGCGAAATGCCCAGAACGTGACGACGAACAGAGCACCGAACGCGACGACGGCGGTCACGCCCGCCACTTTCCCGGCCAGACTGGGCAGCGCCAGGGACTCCCCCAGCGGGTACGCGAGATAGAACAGCCAGATCATGCCGAAGACCCAGCCGAAACGGAACGTCCGTCCAAGTCCCTCGGAGTCGTCCGTGTCTGACCGGGTCATGGCGAACACGCTAGTACGTGCGTGGAAATGTGTCCCAGGGGACACATTTCCACGCACAGCGGATCGGTCAGACACGCTTGGTGTCTCGGCGGAACAACACGGCGGCACCGAGTACGAACAGACCGGCCCAGACGGCCAGGTTGGCCAGAGCGACCACGAGCGTCCCCGTCGTCGGATCGGTGAACGGCGCACGGGCAACCGTCGCGAGCCCGTAGAGCGGAGTGAACTTGGCAACGAAGGGGAACCATCCGCTGTCTGCCAGCGGTACGAACAGTCCGCCGGCGAACGCGAGGACGGCGAGGAGCGGACCGAGGACCTGCATCACGTTCTCGGACGGCAGCAGGTATCCCATGAACAGTCCGAAGGCTGCGAACACGCCGCTTCCGAGCCACGCGATGAGGCCGCTGGTGATCCAGATCCAGATCGGCATGTCCGCCCCGACGAACGCGGCCACCACGAAGACCGCCACCACCGACGCGAGGCCCATCGTCATCGCGACCACGATCTTGGTGACGATGTACGCGACCGGACGCAGCGGTGTCAGCCGGAGCTGTCTGCTCCAGCCCTGCGCCCGCTCGACGGACACCATCGCTCCACCGCTGGTTGCGCCCAGCATCGCACCGTAGACCGCCATGCTGATGGCGATGTACGCGGTGACGTTGCCGTGCGCGAAGGAATAGTCGGACTTGAAATCCGACTGCGAACCGAAGATCACGAAGAACACCGGTGGCATGACGAGAGTGAAGGCAATGGTCCGCCGATTGCGGAACAACCTTTTGATCTCCAGTCCGAGAAACGTGAGGCTGAACCCTCCTAGAGCCAGGGTCGGGCGAGGAGCGGTTGCTGTGGTCATGTCGCACTTCCTACGAGATCGGTTGTCAGAGCGAGGAATGCATCCTCGAGGTTCTTGGAGACGATTTCTACGTCGACGGCGTCGGTGCACGTCAACAGATACCGCGCGACGGCATCGGAATCCTTACCGTGGACTATCACTCGCTCGCCGCGCATCTCGACGTGGTCCACACCTGGAATACGCAGCAGCGCAGTCTGATCCACACCGCGGGCCGTTGCCGTGACAGTTCGACCGGAGGCGAGGTTCTTGACTTCCGCAGCGCTGCCGTCGGCGACGATCCTGCCGTGGCGCAGGAGCACGATTCGATCCGCGTACGCGTCGGCCTCGTCGAGATAGTGCGTCGCGAACATGACCGTGCGGCCGCCGCGAGCATCGTGACGAATCGCATTCCAGAAGTCGCGCCGCCCTTCGACATCCATTCCGGTCGTGGGCTCGTCGAGAAGAATCAGATCGGGTTCCGGCAGCAACGCGAGGGCGAAGCGAAGCCGCTGCTGCTCACCCCCGGAGCATTTCGCCACGCGCCGATCAGCGATCCCAGTGATCCCGGCACGCTCGAGAACGCTGTCGACCGGACTCGTGCGAGGAAACAGTGACGCGGTCAGCTGAATCGTCTCGCGGACCGACAGATCCCGGATGAGCCCTCCGCTCTGCATCACCGCCGACACCCTCCCGTCGGCGATCGCCTCGGCGGGTGAGCGGCCGAACACCCGCGCAGTACCCGTATCGGGCTTGGCCAGCCCGAGCATCATGTCGATCGTCGTCGTCTTGCCCGCTCCGTTCGGACCGAGAAACGCCACCACTTCACCGGGCTCCACGCGCAAACTCACATCCGCGACGGCCTGGACTTTCCCGAAAGCTTTGCTCAGGTGCTCGAGATGCACCGCAGGTGTTGTTGTCATGAGAACTACCCTGCTCGCGTTCGGCCTTTCATCCCTCGTCCGAGCGTCACGTTGTTGCCGTGACACCTGTCATGGGTGGTGCCGCGGTGTTACCACCGGACGGTAGATTCTCATCTCATGACGCAGTTCACGGTCCGACGCTTTTTCGCAGTCACTGTTCTCACGTCGATGCTCGGGTTGGCAACCCTGATCGGAGTGACGGCCCCGGCCTCTGCGGAAGCGCCGTCGAGGCTCGCCGGCCAGATAACGGATTCGGTCGGTGCACTCGACGAATCGGAACTCGTCGACGTTCAGGCCGCGATCGACGATCTGTACAACTCGGCACAACTGCGACTGTGGGTCACGTACGTCGCTGACTTCGACAACCTGTCGGCCGAGCAATGGGCCCAGCAGACCTATCGGGCGAGCGACTTCGGGCAGCGCGACGTGCTGTTGGCGGTCGCCACCGTCGACCGGTCGTACTACCTCGCCGTCGACACGTCGTTGGACCGAATCACCGCGAGCGAGCAGACGGACATTCGGACCGACGACGTCGAGCCCGCTCTGCGAGAACAGGATTGGTCCGGCGCAGCCATCGTTGCCGCAGGATCGCTCGGCGAAGCGTACGCAAGTTCCGGCAGCGGCGGGTCCAGTACACCGTGGCTGATCGGCGCAGGCGTCGTGGTCGTTGCCGGAGGCGGCGCCGTCGTCTACTCCTCGCGGCGCAACAAAGCACGCAGGCAAGCGGGAATCGACGCTGCACACAACATCGACCCCACCGACACCGCGGCACTGTCCGCTCTACCCCTGGAAATTCTCGACGCGAGAGCGCACACGATGCTCGTCGAAACCGACAACGCCGTCCGGTCGAGCGAGGAAGAACTGTCGATCGCGCGCTCGGAATTCGGCGACACCACCTCCGCCCCGTTCATCAACGCGTTCGAAGAGGCGAAGAAGGCGCTCGGAACCGCGTTCGAGATCCGTCAACGCCTCGACGACGCCATCCCGGAAACACCGGAACAGCGACGCTCGATGCTCATCCAGATCATCTCCTCGTGTGGCCGCGCCGATCACGAACTGAATTCGCGGGTCGCCGAGTTCGAGTCGATGCGAGACCTGCTGATCAACGCAGATTCCAAGCTCGACTCGCTGACGCAGGCCGTCGTCGAACTCACCGTGCGCGTACCCGAGTCGGATGCCGTTCTGAAGGCACTGCACACCGAGTTCGCGGAGCCGGCGCTCGCCTCGATCTCGTCGAACATCACCATGGCCCAGGAGGACATCGAACTGGCCGAGCGCAACATCGAGGTCGGCCGCGAGGCTGCGACGAAACCCGCAGGCCAACAGGGCGAGCTCGTGTCCGCGATCCGGACCGCGGAAAAAGCCGTCGACCAGGCTCGGGCACTGCTCGACGGAGTAGACCACGCGCAGAACGACATTCGCAATGCAATCGCCACACTGCCCGCAGCGATCGACGACGTTCGTCGCGACATCCAGAATGCCGCCACGCTCGCCGAGCACGGCGGACAGGAGCTTCAGAACGCACGCGCCGCGGCCGAGCAGGCACTCCGCATCGCCGAAGAATCCAAAGCAACCGATCCGCTCGGCAGTTTCACGCAACTCGTCGCTGCCGATCAGCACCTCGATGCCGTCATCGCCGACGCCACCGAGGCGAAGACCCAGGACGATCTGCTCCGTTCACGACTGGCCCGCGACCTCGGCGGCGCACAATCCCAGATCACCGCAGCGAAGGACTACATCTCCACCCGACGCGGCGGCGTCGGCGCGGAAGCTCGTACCAGACTCGCCGAAGCGGAGCGCCACTTCGCTGCGGCTCGACAACTCGAATCCTCGGACCCGGCCAAGGCAATCCAGCACGCACAGGCAGCAGCCCAACTGGCATCGAGAGCATCTCAGTCCGCGCAGGCCGACGTACGGGACTGGGAGAATCGCAACCGCCCACGAGGCGGTAGCAGCGGGGGCAACGTCGCCGGCGCAGTCCTCGGCGGCATCCTCATCAACAGCGTCCTCCGCGGCGGCGGAGGAGGCGGTGGCTTCGGCGGTGGTGGTTTCGGAGGCGGAGGCTTCGGCGGGGGCGGTGGTGGCGGCGGCTTCGGTGGCGGCGGCGGTCGGTTCTAGCTCCCCTCCGGTGGCCGAACAGCGCCCCGTCCCGTGAGCGAACAGCGCCCAGTCCGGTGAGCGAATGAACCGTTCGGTCACTTGGAGTGACCGAACGGCTCATTCGGTGCTACGTGCGGGTCTCGACCGAGCCGAAGCTGCGGTGAGGGGTGGACTAGGCGCCCAGTAGCCGGGCCGCGAGGTAGGCCTCGACTTGATCGAGGGCGACGCGTTCCTGTGCCATGGTGTCGCGCTCGCGGATGGTGACCGCCTGGTCGTCGAGGGTGTCGAAGTCGACGGTGATGCAGAACGGCGTACCGATTTCGTCCTGACGACGGTAGCGGCGGCCGATGGCGCCGGCGTCGTCGAATTCGACGTTCCAGTAGGCGCGCAGCTGCTGTGCGAGGTCCTTGGCCTTCGGAGTCAGGTCGGCGTTGCGCGAGAGCGGCAGTACGGCGACCTTGACCGGTGCGAGGCGACGGTCGAGCTTGAGTACGACGCGCTTGTCGACGCCACCCTTGGCGTTGGGGGCTTCGTCCTCGGTGTAGGCGTCGACGAGGAATGCCATGAGTGAACGCGTCAGGCCGGCTGCGGGCTCGATGACGTACGGCGTGTAGCGGGTGTCCGTCGCCTGCTCGTAGTAGCTGAGGTCCTGACCGGACGCTTTGGAGTGGACCGACAGGTCGTAGTCGGTGCGGTTGGCGATGCCTTCGAGCTCGCCCCATTCGCTGCCCTGGAACTTGAAGCGGTATTCGATGTCGACGGTTCGCTTGGAGTAGTGCGAGAGCTTCTCCTGCGCGTGCTCGTAGAGGCGTAGGTTCTCGGGGTCGATACCCAGGTCGGTGTACCACTTCATGCGGTAGTCGATCCAGTACTGGTGCCACTCGTCGTCTTCGCCGGGCTTGACGAAGAACTCCATCTCCATCTGCTCGAACTCACGGGTGCGGAAGATGAAGTTGCCGGGGGTGATCTCGTTGCGGAAGCTCTTGCCGATCTGGCCGATGCCGAACGGCGGCTTCTTGCGCGAGGTGGTGAGGACGTTGGCGAAGTTGACGAAGATTCCCTGCGCCGTCTCGGGACGCAGGTAGTGCAGGCCTTCTTCGTTGTCGACCGGTCCGAGGTAGGTCTTGAGCAGACCCGAGAATGCGCGGGGCTCGGTCCACTGGCCGGGGTCGCCGGTTTCGGGGTCACGGATGTCGGCGAGTCCGTTCTCCGGCGGGCGTCCGTGCTTCTCTTCGTACGCTTCGAGGAGGTGGTCTGCGCGGTAGCGCTTGTGCGTGATGAGCGACTCGACCAACGGATCGGAGAACGTCTCGACGTGTCCCGACGCTTCCCACACCTCACGCGGAAGGATCACCGAGGAGTCGAGGCCGACCGTGTCTTCGCGGCTGGTGACCATGTTGCGCCACCACTGCTTCTTGATGTTGTCCTTGAGCTCGACGCCGAGTGGACCGTAGTCCCACGCCGACTTGGTACCGCCGTAGATCTCACCGCACTGGTAGACGAGTCCTCGACGCTTGGCGAGGTTGGCGACGGTTTCGACTTTGGACTTGGGTGCCACTGGCGGAGCTCTCCATCTTGTGTCTTGCGAGAGGGACTTGTACAGGCGTCAAGACTATCGGTCGAGGGCCGCTTTCTCCGAACGCTCGCGTTCGCGTTTGACATGCGCACTCGTGCATATCAAAATGGAAGTGATTTGCATTAACGATCGCTGGACTACTGTGAAGCAGGTACGCGAGCCCTGAACATGAAGGAGAATCTGTTGGCAATCCTGGAGACGGACCCTTCGCACCTCGGCAACGAACAGCCTGCACACAGCCCCTCCACCGAAGCCCACGTGCATGATCCGTTCGTGTCTGCGCCGCCCGCGCCGGTCCCGGCCAAGGAGACACTGACGGCCGCAGGCGACATCCTGCGCGCGCTGGCAGCGCCTGTTCGAATCGCGATCGTGCTGCAACTTCGTGAATCCGAGAGGTGCGTCCACGAACTGGTGGGCGCCCTCGGAGTGACCCAACCGTTGATCAGTCAGCACCTGCGCGTGCTCAAGGCCGCCGGTGTCGTACAGGGTGAACGCAATGGACGCGAAGTGCTGTACCGACTGGTCGACGATCACCTGGCTCACATCGTCGTCGACGCTGTCGCCCACGCAGAGGAAGGCTGATAGATGCCGGAGAGCACGAGAACCCGCAAGCCCGTCGCAGTCGGGATCCGAGCAACGAAGCAGCGCAGTGCCATCTCGGATCTGTTGGACAACATCGACGAGTTCCGGTCGGCGCAGGATCTGCACGACGAGTTGCGCAAGCGCGGTGAAGGCATCGGGCTGACGACGGTGTATCGCACTCTCCAGGCTCTGGCCGATGCCGGCACCGTCGACGTCCTCAGAATCGACACCGGGGAATCGGTCTACCGGCGGTGCTCGTCCGGCCACCACCACCATCTGGTCTGTCGTGATTGCGGCTACACGGTCGAGGTCGAGGGCCCGACAGTCGAGAAGTGGTCGCAGGGCGTCGCGGAGGACAACGGATTCTCCGACGTCAGCCACACCATCGAGATCTTCGGCACCTGCAACGAGTGCAGGGCCAAGTAGGTCACGGAAGCAGGCCCTCGCGCGCTTTCTCCACTCCCCCGAGGACCAGCACCAGCATGGTCATCAGGGCTTCGTCGTCGAGGCCACTCGCCGGAAACGTGTAGCGCAGCAGCACATCCGCCGATTTCTCGTGGACGTTCACCGAGATGGACCCGAACTGCGAGTCCGCATTACGGTCCGCCACCTTCTTGTGCAGAGCGGCCTTGAGGGGCCGGTCCCACGCCAGCACCGCCGTCAGCGACAGCACCTCGAGCCCTGGCGACAGTGCCACCGAGCGGAGGGAACACAGGGCCCCGGCATAGTCGAAGCCGAGCGAGCCTTCCTCCCCGACGACGACCGTCGCGAACTGCGACAGCGCCAGTTCGGCACGCGACTGCAGGGTCGTGGGCTCACTCATACTTCACTCCTCCGAATCGACGGTCCCTGGACGCGTACTCGATGCACGCTTCCCAGAGGTCCCGGCGATCGAAATCCGGAAACAGTTTCTTCTGAAAGACGAACTCCGCGTATGCGGACTGCCAGATGAGGAAGTTGGATGTGCGCTGCTCCCCCGACGGACGCAGGAACAGATCGACGTCCGGCATGTCTGCTTCGTCGAGGTACTTGGCGACGGTGGCTTCGGTGATCTTCTCGGGATCGAGTTTTCCCGCCGCCACCTGACGCGCGATTTCTCGTGTTGCGTCGGCGATCTCGGCACGCCCACCATAATTGACGCACATCGTCAGCGTCATGACGGTGTTCTTCTTCGTCAGTTCCTCGGCGACTTCCAGTTCCTTGATGACGCTGCGCCACAAGCGAGGCCGTCGTCCGGCCCACCGAACTCGGACACCCATCTCGTTCATCTCGTCACGGCGACGCCGGATGACGTCGCGGTTGAAGCCCATCAGGAACTTCACCTCGTCCGGGCTGCGCTTCCAGTTCTCTGTCGAGAACGCGTAGGCCGACAGCCACTTGACTCCGATGTCGATGCATCCGCAAACGGTGTCCATGAGCACAGCCTCGCCGCGCTCGTGACCTGCGGTTCGTGGCATTCCACGGTCCTGTGCCCACCGGCCGTTGCCGTCCATGACGAGGGCGACGTGACGCGGAATCAGTTCGGGTTGAATGATCGGAGGCGTGGCTCCCGACGGGTGTGGATCAGGGGGCCGAATCGCCCTGTCACCGTCAGACTGACTGCGCGGTTCGCGTCGGAGAATCACGGTCTTCATCCTGCCCGACGCCGGTTGCTCGAACCGCACCAGGCCCGACCTGATGCGGCGCTGTGCGTTCGACGAGCGGCAACGTCCGGAGTTGGCGTTCCAGGTGCCACTGAAGATGAGCGGCGACCAGTCCACTGGCTTGGGACCGAACGGCCGTCGACGTCGTTTCCGTGTAGTCCCATTCACCGCGTTCGAGGGCGACCATCAGGTCCACGACGCCGGTCATGGGCGTCGCCGAACCCGGGGGCCGGCAGTGCACGCACACGGACCCACCTGCCGCGACATGAAATGCTCGGTGCGGCCCCGGAGCTGCACACCGCGCGCATTCGGTCAACGACGGCGCCCAGCCGGAGAAGCCCATGGCTCGGAGCAGGAACGCGTCGAGAATCAATTCAGGAGGGTGAGATCGATCGGCGAGCGCGCGCAGCGCGCCCACGGTCAGCTGGTGCAGACGTTTCGCCGGTGCATGTTCTTCACCGGCCAGCCGCTCCGCGGTCTCGAGGATCGCGCAGCCGGTGGTGTAGCAGCCGTAGTCGCTGACGATGTCGCCGCCGAACGCGTTGACTGTGTGCACCTGGGTGACGATGTCCAGATTTCGACCCGGATGAAGAAGCAAGTCGACGTGGGCAAAGGGCTCGAGCCGAGCCCCGAACTTCGATTTCGTGCGGCGCACCCCCTTCGCGACGGCCCGAACGATGCCGTTGTCACGAGTCAGTAGCGTGACAATACGGTCGGCCTCGCCCAGCTTGTGCTGGCGCAGCACGACTGCGTTGTCCCGGTATAGCCTCACGTACTCCAGTGTCCCACGGAGCGGGGGTAGCGCATCTTCGCCACTCGGGCTTCTAGAAGCCGAGCTTGCCCATCTGCTTCGGGTCGGTCTGCCAGTCCTTGGCGATTTTGACGTGCAGGTCGAGGTAGATCCTCGTGCCGAGGAGTTTTTCGATCTGCAGCCTCGACGCGGTGCCGACCTCTTTCAGTCTCGATCCGCCTTTGCCGATGATGATGGCTTTCTGGCTCGGGCGTTCGACGTAGAGGATCGCGTGGACGTCGAGCATGTTGTCGTGGCCCTCGCGAGGGGTGACCTCGTCGATCACCACGGCGAGCGAGTGCGGGAGTTCGTCGCGCACGCCTTCCAGCGCTGCTTCGCGGATGAGCTCGGCCATCAGGACGTCTTCGGGCTCGTCGGTCAGTTCGCCGTCCGGGTAGAAGGCAGGGCCCTCCGGCAGCTCCGACGCGAACAGGTCGACGAGCTTCTCCACCTGCTCACCCGACGCGGCGGAGACCGGAATGACGTGACTGTCCTCGCCGAGGAGCTTCGAGAGCGCCATCAACTGCTGTACGACGCGTTCCTTCTTGACTTTGTCGATCTTGGTGACGATGCCGATCAACGTGGTCCTGGGCGCGATGTGACGCACCTGTTCGAGGATCCACCGATCGCCGGGGCCGATCTTCTCGTCGGCCGGGATGCAGAGCCCGATGATGTCGACCTCGGAGTACGTTTCCTGGACCAGGTCGTTCAGGCGCTGCCCCAGAAGCGTTCTGGGCCGGTGGAGTCCGGGCGTGTCGACGAGGATCAGCTGCGCGTGCTCGCGGTGAACGATTCCGCGGATGGTGTGCCGCGTCGTCTGCGGCCGGGACGAGGTGATCGCGATCTTGGAGCCGACGAGCGCGTTGGTGAGCGTCGACTTGCCGGTGTTCGGCCGTCCGACGAAACAGATGAATCCTGATCGAAATTCGGTGCCTGCGTCGGTCATTCTTCGTCTCCCAGCTCTTCCCGCCGTGTGTGGCTGGGATCGTCGTCGTCTGCCGTGTCGTGCTCGTCGTCCTCTTCGGGAGCTGGCACTCGTTCCACCAGAACGGTCGTGATGCGTACTCGCCCACGTGGGTCCGCCCCACCTTCGCCGATCAGGATCAGGCCGTGTGTCTCGACGCGCGAACCGGGTAGCGGCACGCGGCCGAGCTCGTAGCCGAGCAGGCCACCGATGGTGTCCACGTCCTCGGACTCGATCTCGATGTCGAACAGTTCACCGACGTCCTCCAGTGTGACGCGGGCGGACACACGATAGGTGCCGTCGCCCAGGTCCTCGATGGGCGCGACCTCGGCGGAATCGTATTCGTCGGCGATCTCGCCGACGATCTCCTCCAGCACGTCCTCGATGGTCACCAGCCCTGCGATGCCACCGTATTCGTCGACCAGCAGGGCCATGTGGTTTCGATCGCGCTGCATCTCGGCCAGCAGGCTGTCCAGTGCCTTCGAATCCGGCACGAACACCGCAGGCCGCATCAGTTCGTCGACCTTGACGCCGCGGCCACCGTCGGTGGAGTAGTACGTCCGCTGGACGAGGTCCTTGAGATACACCACGCCCACGACGTCGTCGACGTTCTCGCCGATGACCGGGATGCGGGAGTGTCCGCTGCGGACTGCAAGGGATGTGGCTTGGCCTGCCGACTTGTCGGATTCGATCCACACCATCTCCGGGCGGGGCACCATGATCTCGCGCGCGGAGGTGTCCCCGAGTTCGAACACCGACTGGATCATCCGACGCTCGTCGTCGGCAACGACGCCGCGTTCGCGGGCCATGTCCACCAGCTCGCGAAGCTCGATCTCCGACGCGAACGGGCCGTTGCGAAAACCGCGTCCAGGTGTGATGGCATTTCCGATGAGGATGAGAAGCCGGCTGATCGGGCCGAGTATCCAGCCGAGAGCTCGAAGCGGAAACGCGGCGGACAATGCGATCGAGTACGCGTGCTGCCTACCGAGCGTTCGCGGGCCGACACCCACCGCCACATAGCTGACCAGCACCATGACGACGGCGGTGACCGTCAGAGCGAGTGTTTCCGACAGCAGGTCCATCATGCCGCCGACGAGAAGTACGGTTGCCGCGATCTCGCACAGAATGCGCAGCAGAACCGTCAGGTTGACGTAGCGTGGCCGGTCCGCGACCACCTCGAGCAATCCGATTGCACCGGGCCGCTCGTCCTTGGCCATGTCCTCGATCCGTGCCCGCGACACGGTGTTGAGGGCCGAGTCGACGGCAGCGAAGACACCTGCGACGGGCACCAGCACCACTGCGGAAACGATGAGTGCGGGTGCACTGCTCACAGGTTCTCGTCCCTGGAGAACCCGGTCTTGCCCAGTAGCCGTGCGTCGCGAGCCGCTTGGATCTCGGCTTCCTCGGTCCGCCGGAGATCCTCGTACCATTCTTCGAGGATGCGATTCTGGAGACCGAACATCTCCTTCTCCTCGTCGGGCTCGGCGTGGTCGTAGCCGAGCAGATGCAGCACACCGTGCACCGTGAGAAGAGCGAGTTCGTGTTCCAGCGGGTGCCCGGCTGCGGCTGCCTGATCGGCAGCGAACGACGGACACAACACGATGTCGCCGAGCATCGACGGCCCCGGCTCGGGGGCGTCGGGACGGCCTCCGGGCTCCAGTTCGTCCATGGGAAACGACATCACGTCCGTCGGACCCGGGAGATCCATCCACCGCATGTGCAGGTCGGCCATGGTCGCCGAGTCCACCAGCACCATCGACAGTTCGGCGGCAGGGTGCACGTCCATACTCGCGATCGCGAACCTCGCCACGCTCACCAGTTCCGGCTCGGAGACATCCATCCCCGATTCGTTGGACACCTCGATACTCATCTACCGCTCATTCTCTGTCGATTCTCCGCTCGGGCAGCCATGAGTCTAACGGCGTGCGGCACGTGCCCCACCCGAGCGTCGCTGCGCACGGTTGCCGATCGAGTCGTTGCTCTCGCGCGAGGACTCGAAGCGCTCGTACGCGTCGACGATGTCGGACACCAGCCGATGCCGAACGACGTCACTGCTGGTCAGCTGCGCGAAGTGGATGTCGTCGACCTCGGTCAGGATTTCGCTCGCGGCGCGCAGACCCGATCGAGCTCCACCCGGCAGGTCGACCTGGGTGACGTCTCCGGTGACGACGATCTTGGATCCGAACCCCAACCGCGTCAGGAACATCTTCATCTGCTCGGCAGTGGTGTTCTGAGCCTCGTCGAGAATGATGAAGGCATCGTTGAGGGTTCGGCCACGCATGTACGCGAGTGGCGCCACCTCGATGACGCCCGCCTGCATCAGCTTCGGGATGGCTTCGACGTCCATCATGTCGTGCAACGCGTCGTGCAGCGGACGCAGATACGGATCGATCTTCTCGTGCAACGTGCCGGGCAGGAATCCGAGACGCTCGCCGGCCTCCACTGCCGGCCTGGTCAGGATGATTCGACTGACCTGCTTGGCCTGCAGAGCCTGCACGGCCTTCGCCATGGCGAGGTAGGTCTTGCCGGTTCCCGCAGGCCCGATGCCGAACACGATGGTGTTCGCGTCGATGGCGTCGACGTACCGCTTCTGGTTGAGGGTCTTCGGCCGAATGGTCTTGCCTCGGCGCGAGAGGATGTCCAAGCTGAGGACCTCGGCCGGCGACTCGGAGACGCCCTCGGTGAGCATCGCCACCGTGCGCCGGACGGCGTCGGGAGTCAGAGGTTGGGCACGCTTGACGACGGCCGCCAGCTCGGAGATCACGCGTTCCGCCAGCGCGACGTCCGCGACCTTGCCGCTGAGCGTCACCGCGTTACCGCGCACATGGATATCCGCGCTCAGCATCTGCTCGAGTGTGCGTAGGTTCTCGTCCGACGGTCCCAGCAGCGGCGGAACCGCTTCTGGTGCCAATTCCATACTCGACCGAACCTGGCGTTCGGCAGGAAGATCGCTGTGTTCACTCACGTGGTGGCTATGGCCTGCTTTCGGTTGTCTGGTCTCGAACTCGGCTGTTGGAAGTTTAACGCTCCTGGATGTGAGCGCATTCCAATTACTCCGCCCGCAGCGTCACTCCACCACCGCGGCGAGAGAGTGCTTCCAGCATCGGCTACCGGGCTGGAGAAATGCGAAATGATCCTCGCCGTCGACGACGACCGAGGTCACGTGGTCTCCCGCCGCACGTGCCGCCTGTGCGTACTCTTCGCTCTGCGACACCGAGACCTGCACGTCCTCGGCCCCGTGGATGCAGTGCACGGGAATACCGGTCGGCACGCGATGGAGCGGCGATGCCGCACGGTAGGTCTGCGGCGCGTCGTCGTAGTCGACGTCGAAGAGTGCCCGAATCGGCTCGTAGGAGGCGCGGGACACCAGATCGAGTACACCCGCCTGCGACACCACCCGCGACGGCCGAATTGCGACGTCCCGCTCCCCGGCAAGCCAGACCGCGAGGTGGCCACCGGCCGAATGACCCAGCAGACGCACGTCGGCGAGATTCAGCGTGCGCGGTGAATTGTCCTGCACCACAGTGGCGACCGCGGCGACGGCCGACGCCACGTCGCTGCTGATCTCGGGCCAGAGCCCTCCGGCACCCACACGTCGGTACTCGATGTTCCAGGCGGCGTACCCGGCCCGCGCGCATTCGACGGCGTACTGCGTTCCCAGGTTGAGCGCGTACTGCCCACTCCAGAAGCCGCCGTGGATGACCACGACGACCGAAAGCGGTTCCGTCGCATCACCTTCGGGCAGATACAGATGTCCGAACTGCTGCGGGTGGTCACCGTAGGCGATGGTGGTTCGCTTCATTCCGGCGATCCGAAGTCGAGGGGCGCGTGCCTCCATCTGTCGGTGAGTGCCCCGATCGCACCCAGCGCAACCGCTGCCGCCGTCGACGTCCGTAACACCGTGGGCCCCAGCATGACCGGGGTCGCCCCGGCATCCGTCAGCCGAGCGATCTCCTTGTCGTCGATGCCGCCCTCCGGCCCGACGATCAACAGGACCTCCGGGACGGTTCGGAACGGGAGCGAAGAGAACTCGGCGGTTGCCGCCTCGTGCAGCACCGCGACCACCCCGCCTCGTCCGACCACGTCGCGCGCCAGGGAGACCACGCCTGCGGTGTCCTGCACGTCGCTCACCGACGGCACGAACGGCCGCCTGGACTGCTTCGACGCCGCGGCTGCGACTCCTTGCCATCGCGCGACGCCCTTGGCTGCCTTCGGTCCGTCCCAGCGCGCAACGCAGCGCGCGGACTGCCACGGGTGAATCGAATCGATACCCGCTTCGGTGGCCAGTTCGACCGCCAGCTCCGAGCGCTCTGCTTTGGGTAGCGCCTGGACCAGGCCGACGGTCGGTGTCGGCTGCGTTGCTGCGGATCGAGCGTTCACCGACAGCTCGAGACGGTTTTTCTCCGCAGCCGTCACGACGGTGTCGGCGAGGCCGCCTCTACCGTCGGACAGCAGTATCCGTTCGCCGACGCGGATGCGCCGGACCGTGGCGGCGTGGTGACCTTCCTTGCCGTCCAGCACGGCGACGCCACCGACCGCGGGCAGCGGATCGAGATAGAAGACGGTAGCCGCCATCGTCAGCGACCGCTGAACGCTTCCCGCAACCGGGAGAACAACCCGCCGCTGTGCTGAGATCCGGTGGTGACGACCTCGGCGGCGTCGCGGTCACGCAACCGCTTCAGGTCCTCGAGCACCTGAGTCTGCTTGCTGTCCAGGCGAGAGGGCACGACGACTTCCAAGTGCGCGTGGAGGTCGCCGCGGACGCCCGAGCGGAGCTTCGGCATTCCGTGTCCGCGCAGCACCGCGACCGACCCCGGCTGGGTGCCCTGGTCGACCGTGATCTCGGTCGGTCCGTCGATGATGGCGTCCACGGACACCGATGTTCCGAGTGCTGCGTCCACCATGGGGACGCGGATGGTGCAGTGCAGGTCGTCGCCGTCGCGAACGAACACCTCGTGCGGCTGCTCGACGATCTCGACGTACAGGTCACCGGCAGGGCCACCACCCGGTCCGACCTCGCCCTGTGACGCGAGGCGGATACGCATTCCGTTGCTGACGCCGACGGGCACCTTCACCGAGATCTCACGACGCGACCGCACCCTGCCGTCACCCGCGCACTTACGGCACGGGTCGGGAATGGTCTCGCCGGCTCCGCGGCACGTGGGGCACGGGCGCGACGTCATGACCTGGCCGAGGAACGAGCGCTGCACCGACTGGACCTCACCGGCACCGCCACACGTCTCGCAGCGCACCGGCTTGGAGTCCCCGTTGGTGCCGGAACCGGTACACACGTCGCAGAGAATCGCCGTGTCGACGGTGATGTGCTTGGTGACACCGGTGGCGCATTCGTCGAGCGTCAGCTTGGTGCGCAGCAAGGAGTCGGCACCGGGCTGAACACGGCCACGGGGACCACGCCCGCCGCCTTGGCCTCCACCGCCGAAGAACGCTTCGAAGACGTCGCCGAGACCTCCGCCGAAGCCCGCGCCGCCGAAGCCACCGCCTCCGCCGCCGCCCTGCTGCAACGGATCGCCGCCGAGATCGACGATGCGGCGCTTCTCCGGGTCGGACAGCACCTCGTACGCCGTCGAGATGTCCTTGAACCGAGCCTGGGCAGCCTCGTCCGGGTTCACGTCGGGGTGGAGCTCACGCGCCAACTTGCGGTAGGCGCGCTTGATCTCCTGGTCGGTGGCCTTCTGACCGACCCCGAGTGTTCCGTAATAGTCCCGTGCCACGTGAGTCTCTTTCTTCGAATCTGTTCTTGGTTGATCGAGCCGATGCAGTCGAGCTGGAGGTGCTCAGCGTTCTGCGAGCACTTCTCCGATGTATCTCGCAACGGCCGCAACCGATGCGATTGTTCCTGGATAGTCCATCCGCGTGGGCCCCAGCACACCCATGCCACCGAGCACCATGCCAGCCGAACCGTATCCAGTGGAAATCACCGAGGTGCCGCGCATCTCCTCGACCTGCGTTTCCTCGCCGATCCGGACGGTGACCGTGCGCGTGTCCTGCGTCACGGCTAGAAGCTTGAGCACGACGACCTGTTCCTCGAGCGCTTCGAGGACACCGCGCAAGGACCCGGGGAAGCCCGCGTCGCCCGCGAAGTCCGCCGCGTTGCGCGTCAGATTCGCGGTTCCCCCGAGAACCAACCGTTCCTCGGGATGTTCGACGAGCGATTCGATCAGAACAGTTGCCGACCTGATGATGGCGTCACGCAGGGATGCGGGCGAGTTCTCCGCGAGCTCGGCGACGGCAGCCGACGCCGCAGCCAGTCGCTTGCCTTCCATCGCGCCACCGAGCAGTCGCCGCAGTTGCGCCAGCTCGTCGTCGTCGATGACGTCGCCGAGTTCCACGATCCGCTGATCGACGCGGCCCGAGTCCGTGATGAGCACCATCAGCAACCGTGCCGGGGTCAGCGCGACGATCTCGAGATGACGAACCGAGGACACCGACAGGGTCGGGTACTGCACGACCGCCACCTGACGAGTCAGCTGGGCCAGCAGCCGCACACCGCGTCGCAACACGTCGTCGAGGTCGACGCCGTTCTCGAGAAACTCCAGAATTGCCCGGCGCTCGGCGGACGAGAGCGGTTTGACGTCCGCGATGCGGTCCACGAACTGCCGATACCCCTTGTCGGTGGGTACACGACCGGAACTGGTGTGCGGCTGCGCGATGTACCCCTCGGCCTCGAGCACCGCCATGTCGTTGCGGACGGTCGCGCTCGACACGCCCAGATTGTGACGCTCCACCAACGCCCGGGAGCCGACCGGTTCCTGAGTGGAGACGTAATCCGCGACGATTGCACGCAGAACTTCGAATCGCCTGTCCTCGGTGCTCGACACGTTCCCCCCTTCGGTTCGTTCGGTCACGCGGTTGTCAACAGTCTGAGTCTAGTAGCCGCGACGAACACGAGCCGTCCAAGGCCTTACTGTGGTGCGGTGACCTACTCGACTTCGACGACGTTCACCGCATGATCTTCAAGGGCGTACGCGACGGGAAGCCGTATCCGGAGCACGGTCTCTCTCTGCGGGACTGGTCCAAGATCCCGCCGAGGCAGCTGCGACTCGACGAGATCGTCACCACGACGAAGGTGCTCGAACTCGACAGACTCCTGTCCGAGGACTCCACGTTCTACGGCGACCTGTTCCCCCACGCCGTTCACTACCGGGGCGTGATCTACCTCGAGGACGGACTGCATCGTGCAGTGCGCGCTGCGCTCCGGAACCGGACCGTGTTGCACGCCCGCGTGTTCGACTACGACGTCCTCGGCGCCTGACGGTCCACACCCGACCGGTCAGGCCGCAATCGCCCTGACGACGGCGTCGGCGAGCAGGCGCCCACGGTCGGTCAGCACATAGCGTCCGTCCCCGAACGTCATGAGGCCGTCGGCAACCACCTGCGCTGCTGCACTGCGTTCCGTCTCGCTCAGCACATCGGCGGGAAGGCCGGTTCTCAACCGGATCTTCAACATCAGCTCTTCGAGGTGGCGATCGTCCGCCGTCAACCGTTCGCTGCCCGCGATCGGCAGAGCACCGGACGCCAGATCGTCCGCGTAGCGGGCCGGGTGCTTGACGTTCCAGAAGCGCGTGCCGCCGATGTGACTGTGTGCGCCTGGTCCGGCGCCCCACCAATCGCCGCCGTCCCAGTACCCGATGTTGTGCTTGCACTCCGCATCGGCGCCGGTCGCCCAGTTGGACACCTCGTACCAGTGCAGGCCGGCAGCGTCCAGCACCGCATCGATCCGCTCGTACCGGCCCGCGAGAACGTCGTCGTCGGGCATCGGGAGTTCTCCGCGCCGGACCTTGCGAGCCATCGCGGTTCCGTCCTCGACGATCAGCGCGTAGGCGGACACATGGTCGACGCCTGCGTCGAGCACCGCGGCCAACGACGCGTCGAGGTCCTCGTCCCTCTCCCCCGGCGTTCCGTAGATGAGGTCCAGATTCACATGCTCGAAGCCTGCCTCGCGCGCCTCCTTCGCAGCCGCCACCGCCCGGCCGGGCGTGTGCGTGCGATCGAGAACGGCCAGTACGTGCTGGGCGGCGGACTGCATGCCGAGCGAGACCCGGGTGAACCCAGCGGCACGAAGATGCTCGAAGAACTGCGGCGACGTCGATTCCGGATTCGATTCCGTGGTGACCTCGCCTCCCTCGGTCAGGCCGAAGCTCGAGCGAACGGCGGCAAGCACGTCGGAAAGACCGGCTCCCCCGAGAAGAGAAGGCGTGCCGCCACCGACGAACACGGTGTCGGCCGTCGGAACGTGCCCGGAACGCGCGTCCATCACGGCGGCCGCAGCGTCGAGCTCGCGCCGCAGGCCGTCCATCCAGGACTCCGGCGATGCGGAGGTCCCCAGCTCACCGGCGGTGTATGTGTTGAAATCGCAGTACCCGCAGCGCGTCGCACAGAACGGGACGTGGACGTAGATTCCGAACGGCCGCTGTCCGATTCCGTCGAACGCCTCGTCGGGCAGGTCGAGTGGGACGGGCGGGGCAGCGAGCAGGTTCACCGCTCCAGTGTCCCAGAAGTCGAGCGCACCGAATCACCTCGCGGGCTCGCAGCCTCGTGTCGGGGGCGCGCCGCGAGTTTCCGGCCCTCTGCCTGCCTATTTACCGAAAATCGTGGGTAAATAGCCCTGCTGCGGTCGGACCAGCAGGAATGACGTGGCACAATGGTCGGCGTGACTGACTCCGGGATCCCGCTCGTGGCGCGTCGCCACGTCGATCTCAAGCGTGTGTGCAGTTCCTCGTGTCCTTGTTGTCGAGTCTGTAGCTGAGCTCTGCGCCGGCCTGCTCGACCGAACACCCACACTCGAAGTCAGAACGATCCGTCCGGATGCGCGTGCACGCGGCGAGAACCAGCCCTCTCCCCGCGGCGGCCCGGAAGCCGATAGATCCAGGAGCACACCGATGTCGTCGACAACCGACGCGGCCACGTCCGCCGCTTCGTCCACGCCTGCGCGCGTCGCCCCCAGGGAGCGCACCGCCAGGCCGACCAAGCGCCGAGCCGAGGGCCAGTGGGCGCTCGGCTACCGCGAACCGCTCAACGCCAACGAGCAGTCCAAGAAGGACGACAACCCGCTGAACGTCCGCGCCCGTATCGAGAACATCTACTCGAAGCAGGGTTTCGACAGCATCGACAAGGGCGACCTGCGCGGTCGGTTCCGCTGGTGGGGTCTCTACACCCAGCGCGAGCAAGGCTACGACGGCACGTTCACCGGTGACGAGAACATCGACCTGCTCGAAGCCAAGTACTTCATGATGCGCATCCGCTGCGACGCGGGCGCACTGAACCTCGAACAGTTCCGCACCCTCGCCGGGATCTCCCAGGAATTCGCTCGCGACACCGCCGACCTGTCGGACCGCGAGAACGTCCAGTACCACTGGATCGAGGTCGAGAACGTCCCCGAGATCTGGCGTCGCATCGAGGCAGTCGGCCTGAAGACCACCGAGGCGTGCGGCGACTGCCCGCGTGTCGTCCTCGGATCCCCTCTCGCCGGCGAAGCCGTGGACGAGGTACTGGACCCGACGTCCGCCATCGACGAGATCGTCGAGCGCTACATCGGCAAGCCCGAGTACTCCAACCTCCCGCGCAAGTTCAAGACGGCCATCTCCGGCCTGCAGGACGTGGTGCACGAGATCAACGACTGCGCCTTCATCGGAGTCAACCACCCCGAGCACGGACCGGGACTGGACCTCTGGGTCGGCGGCGGACTGTCGACCAACCCCATGCTCGCCCAGCGCGTCGGCGTGTGGGTGCCGCTCGAGGACGTGCCGGACGTCTGGGAAGGCGTCGTCTCCATCTTCCGCGACTACGGATACCGCCGCCTGCGCACCAAAGCTCGCCTGAAGTTCCTGATCAAGGACTGGGGAATCGAGAAGTTCCGTCAGGTGCTCGAGGACGAATACCTGCACCGCAAGCTGATCGACGGCCCGGCGCCGGAAAAGCCTGCCCGCCCCCGCGACCACGTCGGCGTCCAGAAACTCAAGAACGGGCTCAACGCAGTCGGCGTCGCGCCGATCGCCGGCCGCATCTCCGGAACGATCATGGCCAAGGTCGCCGACGCAGCCGAGAAGGCCGGATCGGATCGTCTGCGGTTCACTCCCTACCAGAAGCTGATCGTCCTCGACGTCCCCGACGACAAGCTCGAGCAGCTCATCTCGGACCTCGACGCACTCGGACTGCCTGCCCGGCCGTCGCACTGGCGCAAGAACCTGATGGCCTGCAGTGGAATCGAGTTCTGCAAGCTGTCCTTCGCTGAAACTCGTAAGCGCTCACAGGTTCTCGTTCCGGACCTCGAGGCTCGCCTCGAGGACATCAATGCCGAGCTCGACGTACCGGTCACGATCAACATCAACGGCTGCCCCAACTCGTGCGCGCGCTCCCAGATCGCCGACATCGGATTCAAGGGAATGCTCGTCGACGACGGTGCCGGGAATCAGGTCGAGGGATTCCAGGTTCACCTAGGAGGCAGTCTCGGTCTGGACAGTGCGTTCGGCCGGAAGCTGCGCCAGCACAAGGTGAACAGCACCGAACTCGGTGACTACATCGAGCGAGTGGTGCGGAATTTCGTGAAGCACAGAGGCGAAGGCGAGCGGTTCGCTCAGTGGGCCGTGCGAGCAGACGAGGCGGATTTGCGATGACTACCAGACTGGACCTGTCGGTCGATCAGCTGAAATCGATCGCCGAGCGCGGCGCGAGGGAGTTGGACGGCGCCAATGCCGTCGAGCTGCTCGAGTGGACCGAACGAGAGTTCGGCAACGACTACATCGTGGCGTCCAACATGCAGGACGCCGTTCTCGTTCACCTCGCCGCGCAGGTACACCCGAACGTCGACGTCTTGTTCCTCGACACCGGCTACCACTTCGCGGAAACCATCGGCACTCGTGACGCCGTCGAGGCCGTGTACGGCGTCAACGTCATCAATGCGCGTGCCGAACAGACCGTGGCGCAGCAGGATTCGACAGAAGGCAAAGACCTGTTCGCACGCGAACCCAACCGATGCTGCGCACTGCGCAAGGTGGCTCCGCTACGCAAGGAACTCGCCAACTACAGCGCCTGGGTCACCGGTATCCGACGCGTGGAGGCACCTACCCGCGCCAACGCGCCCCTCGTCTCGTTCGACGATGCATTCGGCCTGGTGAAGATCAATCCGATCGCTGCGTGGTCCGACGACGACATGCAGCGCTACATCGACGAACACTCCATCCTCGTCAATCCACTCGTCGACGAGGGATATCCATCGATCGGGTGCGCGCCGTGCACCGTCAAACCTGCCCCCGGCGCCGATCCGCGTAGCGGTCGGTGGGCCGGCAAGGCCAAGACCGAATGTGGGTTGCACGCCTCATGACCGTGAACACAGCAACGGATCGCCCCCGTGTCGACAGCGCGCGCTTCGACACTCTCGACGCACTCGAGTCCGAGGCAATCCACATCTTCCGCGAGGTCGCAGGGGAATTCGAACGCCCGGTGATTCTGTTCTCCGGCGGTAAGGACTCCACGGTCCTGCTGCACCTGGCGATCAAGGCCTTCTGGCCGGCGCCGCTGCCGTTCGCGCTTCTCCACGTGGACACCGGTCACAATCTGCAGGAGGTGCTGGACTTCCGCGACTACGTCGTCGCGAAGTACAACCTGCGCCTGCACGTCGCGAAGGTCGAGGACTACCTCGCCGACGGCCGCCTCACCGAGCGTCCCGACGGCATTCGCAACCCCTTGCAGACCGTTCCCCTGCTCGACGCCATCTCCGAGAACCGCTTCGACGCGGTCTTCGGCGGCGCACGTCGCGACGAAGAGCGCGCTCGCGCGAAGGAACGGATCTTCTCGCTGCGCAACGCATTCGGCCAGTGGGACCCGAAGAAGCAGCGCCCCGAGTTGTGGAACCTCTACAACGGCAAACACTCCCCCGGTGAGCAAGTGCGCGTCTTCCCCCTCAGCAACTTCACCGAACTCGACATCTGGCGCTACATAGCGCGGGACAACGTCGAACTGGCGAGCATCTACTACGCCCATCAGCGCCCGGTCTACCAGCGCGACGGCATGTGGATGACCCCGGGCGTGTGGGGCGGTCCGACGGAAGCCGAAGAGCTGCAGACACTGTCGGTGCGCTACCGCACCGTGGGCGACGGATCCACCACGGGCGCCGTCCTGTCCGACGCGGCGGACAACGAGGCCATCCTCGCGGAGGTGGCCGCGTCCCGCCTCACCGAACGTGGCGCCACCCGAGGCGACGACCGCGTCTCCGAGGCAGCCATGGAAGACCGCAAGCGCGAAGGATACTTCTGAGCATGTCCACATCTGGTTCGCAGCTTCTTCGCCTCGCCACCGCCGGTAGCGTCGACGACGGTAAATCGACACTCGTCGGACGGTTGCTGTACGACACGAAATCGGTGCTGGCAGACCAGATCGACGCCGTCACTCGGGCGTCGGTCGACCGTGGCCTGAGCACACCCGACCTGTCGCTACTGGTGGACGGCCTCCGAGCCGAACGCGAGCAGGGCATCACGATCGACGTCGCGTACCGCTACTTCGCCACGCCTGCAAGGTCTTTCGTGCTCGCCGACACTCCCGGCCATGTTCAGTACACACGCAACACGGTGTCCGGTGCGTCGACGGCGCAGTTGGTGATTCTGCTGGTCGACGCCCGCAAAGGTGTCATCACACAAACTCGTCGTCACGCTGCTGTTCTGGCGCTCCTCGGTGTGCCGAAGCTGGTTCTCGCGGTCAACAAGATCGACCTCGTCGAGGATCCGGCTCAGGTGTTCGCGGACATCTCGGCCGAGTTCAACTCGCTCACGTCGTCACTCGGATGGGCGTCGGAGGACGTCGTCGAGATTCCGGTGTCCGCGCTGCACGGTGACAACGTCGCGGTCCGGTCGACCAACACTCCGTACTACGACGGCCCCACGCTCATCGAGCACCTCGAATCCGTTCCCGTCGACGCCGAGCCACATCGCGTCGGCCTGCGGTTCCCGGTGCAGTACGTCATCCGTCCACGGACGGCCGACTTCCCCGATTACCGCGGTTACGCGGGCCAGGTCGCGGCGGGAGCCGTCACCCCCGGGGACGAGGTGGTCGTGTTGCCTTCCGGAACCCGTACCACCGTCGAGCGAATCGACACGGCCGACGGAGAACTAGATTCCGCACACGCAGGGCGCAGCGTCACGCTGATCCTCGCCGACGACGTCGACGTCTCCCGAGGCGACACCATCGTCTCGCCGCAGGACGCTCCCGAGCCGATCGGCGAATTCGACGCCACCGTCTGCTGGCTCGCCGAGAAGCCCCTGCGTCCCGGTGCCCGCCTGCTGCTCAAGCACGGCACACGCACCACCCAGGCCATCGTCGGCACACTCGTCGAGAAGTTCGACGAGCAGAACCTCACGGCCGATCCTTCACCGGAATCGTTGGAGCTGAACGACATCGGACGCATCTCGGTGCGTGTCGCCGAGCCGATCGTCGCCGACGACTATGCCGTCAACCGGCACACGGGAAGCTTCCTGCTCATCGATCCCTCCGGCGGCAACACTCTTGCTGCCGGCCTCGTCGGCGACGCCCTGTCCGCGGTCGAGCTGGGGGAATCGGTACCGGCCTGACATGAGCGTCCTGATCGCCGTCGCCCACGGCAGTCGCGATCCGCGTTCCGCGGAAACCGTTGCTGCTGTGGTCGACGGCGTTCGACTTCGCCGTCCGGATCTGGACGTGCGGGTGGCGTATCTCGATCTGACCGAGCCTGCTGTCGGCACCGTCATCGGTGAGGTTGCGGCCGAGGGACATTCGTCTGCGGTCGTGGTTCCGCTCCTGCTCGGCAGCGCGTTCCATGCGCGCGTCGATCTTCCGGGCATACTCGACGCGGCGCGCGTCCGATACCCGTGGATGACGTTCACTCAGGCCGATGTACTCGGTGACGATTCGCGGCTGGTCGACGTGCTCCGCGCACGCGTACTGGGCACCGGCGTCGACCGTGACGACCCCGACGTCGCCGTTGCCGTCGCCGCCGTCGGATCCTCGGATTCGCTTGCAAATCGACGCACTCGCACGTTGGCGTCACGTCTTCTGGACGGAACCGAATGGTCGGGTGCGCAGGTCTGCTTCGCGACCGGGGTCGAATCCCCGCCTGCCGACGCCGTCGCGCGGCTGACAGCGGCGGGGCCCCGCCGAGTCGTCGTAGCCCCGTGGTTTCTCGCGCCGGGCTTGCTCATCGACAGAGTGTTCGGTGCGTTCGACAACTCGGCCCTACGTGCCGATGTGCTCGGCGACCACCCGCTCGTCGCGGACGTGGTGTCGTCCAGGTTCGACGAGGCACCGCGATATCAACCGAGAATCGACGAGTCCTCCACCGTCCGCCGGTAGGTGTAGAGCGTGGTGACCGCGCAGACGACGGTGGCGGCGATCAGCACCTGAGGGCCGGTGATGGCCAGGCTCATGATTCCGCCGACGAGAGCGCCGAGACTGAACGCTGCGTAGAGCAGGAAGTATTCGAGCCAGTCCTTGGCCGATCCGCCGCTGATGTGACGCTCGATCCCCTGCCCCATCTTCACCAACGTTCCTGTGACGTAACTCAGCGGGATCGACACTTCACCATTCTTCACGAACGACGTGTTGAGCGCGCCCATTGCGAAGGAGATGAACAGGATCGGCACGAACTGCACCTGCGGAGCGCTCCATCCGCTCATCACGACGTCGACCACGGATGCGATCGCCAACGCGATGGTGGTGAGTACGGTTGCGCCGTGTGGATGATCGCGCCAGACGTGGCGCCGACACAGCGACGCGATGACGACGCCTGCGACGAACGTCAGGATCAGCAGAATCGCTGCAGCGGCCATGGCGTTCTCACCTCGGAAGAATCCGACCGCGCCGCGCTCGGTGTTTCCCGTCATGAACGTCACGAAGTATCCACCGGTGTTGGTGAACGCTGCGGCACCGACCAACCCGGCGAGGCCGGCGAGCACCCAGGACAGTCGGGCGTGAGAGCTGAACATTTCTCGCATGTACCCCGACGGTAGCGGGGCCTATCCCGAGGTTCCCGGTGGAATTCGTCACGGTGGGCGTAGCGGTGCGACCACGTCACGTGGAGATGCGATTATCACGGACTGCCGTTACAGTCCCGGCGCGCGTGCGCCGGGACCGTGACGCCATGGAGCCGAAATCCGTTGCTGCTAGCTGGAAGTGGCACTCTCCAGCGGATCCGTCTGCACGGCATCACCCGTCGGCGCGATCTCCGGGATCCTCGTCGCTCTGGCGTAGACGGTTTCGCCGGGGTTCAGCTGCAGCGCTTCACTGTCGCCGCGGGTGATCTGCGCCGCGAACAATTCTCCGGTGGCCGCGTTCTGGAGTTCGACCTTCACCTCGAACCCGAGATGCACGACACGCTGGACGACGGCGCGCGTGACGCCTGCGGATTCGGCGGTCCCGTTCTCCTGAGCGAGAGCCAGCGACGGGTCTCGGCCGACCCGGATGTCGTGCGGGCGAACCAGTTGACCGTTGAGCTTGGCAACCTGCCCGAGGAACGACATGACGAAATCGTTGCCCGGACGGTCGTAGAGATCCTCGGGCGAACCGACCTGTTCTATGCGCCCCTTGTTGAGAACGGCGATCCGGTCGGCGACGTCGAGCGCCTCTTCCTGATCGTGCGTCACCAAAACGGTGGTGACGTGCACTTCGTCGTGCAGCCGCCGCAGCCACGTGCGCAGGTCCTCACGGACCTTCGCGTCGAGTGCACCGAAGGGCTCGTCGAGAAGCAGGACCTGAGGGTCGACGGCAAGGGCCCGTGCCAATGCCATGCGCTGGCGTTGACCACCGGACAGCTGTGCAGGGAACCGAGTCTGGAAACCCGCCAGTCCGACGATCTCGAGCAGGTCGTCGACCTTGCGTTTGATCTCGTCCTTGGGACGCTTCCTGATCTTCAGACCGAACGCGACGTTGTCCCGGACGCTGAGGTGCTTGAACGCGGCGTAGTGCTGGAAGACGAACCCGATCTCGCGCTTCTGGGGGCTGATCCACGTCACGTCCTGCCCACCGAGGATTACCTGGCCGGAGTCCAACTGTTCCAGACCGGCAATCGATCTCAGGAGCGTCGACTTGCCGGAACCGCTCGGCCCGAGCAGCGCGGTCAACGAACCCTTGGGGATGTCGATGCTGACGTTGTCGAGGGCCGCGAAGTCGCCGTAGTGCTTGTTGGCACCGATGACGGAGATCTCGATGTCGTCCGATTTCTGTACGGTCATTACTTCGTCCTCTTCTTGTCGAGGGTCGTCATCAGCAACAGCACGATGACGGCGATTGCCATGAGGAGAGTCGATGCCGCATAGGCGCCCTGCTGGTTGAAGTCCTCGTACCTCGAATGAACCAACAGCGTCAGGGTCTGAGAGATGCCGGGAAGGTTGGTGGACACCATGATCACAGCACCGAACTCACCGAGCGAACGTGCGACGGTCAACACGATCCCGTAGGTAAGACCCCAACGAATGGCGGGCAGGGTGATGCGCCAGAACGTCTGCAACGACGACGCACCCAACGTCGACGCGGCTTCTTCCTGCTCCTCGCCGATCTCGTACAGAACCGGCTCCACCTCGCGAACCACGAACGGCAGCGTCACGAAGATGGTCGCGATGACCATGCCTGGAAGCGCGAAGATGACCGTGAAACCCAGGGTTTCGAGTCCACCGAACCAACCGTTCGCACCCCACAACAGGATCAGTGCCACACCGATGACGACGGGTGACACCGCGAACGGAAGGTCGACTATCGCTTCGAGCACGCCTTTGCCGCGGAACCGACCGCGAACCAGAGCGAGCGCGGTGATGACACCGAAGACCACGTTCACCGGCACGACGATCGCCACGATCAGCAGCGACAGCTGCAAGGCGGATTGCGCTGCCGGAGTGGTGATCAACCCCCAGAACTCGAGGAAGCCGTTCTCGAACGTGCGGTACAGAATGGCACCGAGCGGGAACAGCACGAGGGCAGCGAGATACAGCAACGCAATCGACCGGAGCGACAGCTTGACCGGTAATCCGATCCTCATCGAATCTGCTCCTCACGACGTGCCAGGCGATTGCCGACGATGCGCAGGACGAACAGAACCACGAACGCGAAAGCAAGCAACACGACCGAGATCGCGGCGGCGTCGACGGTCTGGTCGTACTCGATCAACTCGCGAATGTACTGCGAGGCGATCTGCGTGTCGCCCGGAATGTTGCCACCGATCAGTACGACCGAGCCGAATTCACCGATGGCCCGAGCGAAGGCGAGTCCGGTTCCGGTCAGCACGGACGGGAGCAGAACCGGCAGAATGATCGACCTGAAGATCGTCCAGTTGTTCGCGCCCAACGACGCCGCAGCTTCCTCGACCTCTTGATCCAACTCGATCAACACGGGCTGCACGGCACGAACCACGAACGGCAGGGTGACGAACAGCAGTGCGACGACCACTGCGGGCTTGGTCGCGTTGAACACCAGGCCGATCGGGCTCGCCGGCCCGTACAGCGACAGCAGAACGAGACTCGCCACGATTGTCGGCAGCGCGAACGGGAGATCGATCAACGCGTTCACGAACCGCTTGCCGGGGAACTCGTCACGAACGAGGACCCACGCGATGAGAGTCCCGAGCACCATGTTCACCACCGCCGCAGCGACCGAGACGATCAGGGTCACCTCGAACGTCGCAATCGCGCGAGGTGCCGTGACCGCATCCCAGAAGCCGACGATGCCGTCGTCGAACGATTTCACGGTGAGCGCGGCGAGCGGCAGCAGCACGATGATGCTGAGCCACAACACCGCGACCCCGAGGCCGAAGGGTCCGACGGACCCCGGGCCACGGAATTTCCTTCCCCTACGTTCAGACATGGCAGCTATTTGGTGTTCTCTTTGTAGATCGTCGTGATTGCGCCGGTGTCACCGAAGAGTTCGGCGTCCACGACGTCCCAGCCGCCGAGATCGTCGATGGTACGCAGGTTCTGCGGGGTGAAGAACTTGTCCGAGAACTCGGCGGCGATCTCCGGGTTGGTCGGGCGGAAGCCGGACTCGGCCCAGATGCGCTGGCCCTCGTCGGTGTAGATGAAGTCGTTGAGGGCGTTGGCCTTCTCCAGCTGTGAGCTCGAGTTCACGACGGCGACCGGGTTGTCGATTCGGAAGGTGTCGGCCACATCGACGTGCTCGACGGGCTGGCCCTGCTCCTCGATCAGCAGCGCTTCGTTCTCGTAGCTCAGCAACACGTCACCCTGTCCCTGCAGGAACGCCTCCGTGGCGGCGCGGCCCGATTCCGGCTGCACCGGGAAGTGTCCGGACACGAGCTGCTGGACGTAGTCGAGACCTGCCTGCTTGTCCTGACCGCCGTTGCTCTTGGCTGCGTACGGCGCCAGAAGGTTCCACTTGGCCGAACCGGAGCTGAGCGGGCTCGGGCTGATCACCTGAACGTCCGGCTTCAGCAGATCGTCCCAGGTCTGAATGTTCTTGGGGTTGCCCTCGCGCACCACCAGGGTCACGACCGAGCCGAAAGGCACACCGCCGTAAGCGTTCTCGTTCCAGTTCTCGCCGACCTTGCCGGCCTTCACGAGGCGCGTGACATCCGGCTCGACGGAGAAGTTCACGATGTCCGCCGGAGCACCGTCGGCAACCTTGCGAGACTGGTTGCCCGACGCACCGTAATCGGCGTTGATGGCCGTGTCCGTGCCGCCCTCGGTGGCCTCGAACGCAGGCCCGATGGCGTCCCACCCGTTCTTCGGCACCGCGTATCCGACGAGCGTCAGTGTCGAACCGCTGCTCGACCCGCCTTCGGCTCCGACGGTATCGCTCGATCCTCCGCCGCATGCGGCGAGAACAAGCGTTCCCACGGCAGCGAAAGTGGTGAGCAGGTATCGAGAGTTGAGCCTCATCGAGAAGTGCCTTTCATCGAATGTGAATCTGATTGGTCGTTGACGAGATCCGTAGAACAATCGAAGACCGCGCCCACCTGCGTCGCTCTTACCCAGCCGATGGCACGGTGAAGCGTCCAGGGCGCACGCACGAGGAATCCGAGACCTCGTAGCGCACATTTATCAGGCGCAGGAAGGTAAGGTCCGGTCAGGCGGGCGAATCAGGACGCGGATCGACAACAGTCGATATCCGCGACTGCAAGCATGCCGACCGCGATCAACGCCAGTTCATGGCGGACCCGGTACTCGGCAGCGGCAGACACGGACAGAAATCTAGCAGAGGAACCCGGCGGACTCTAATTGCGCGGGCACGCGTGCGATCACCTGGTCAGAAACCATGCCAGAACGACGAGTACGAGCAGTGCGATCAGGGCCAGCGTGACCCTCGACTTCGGCATCAATGACCTTCCGCAACGGGCGACTCGGACGCATCCTTCTCGGCACGCGCGTCACGTCCGAGGGCATGGAGCACAGCAGCCAGAACTCGATCGAACACCCGAGCCGATCCCAGCGCAGCCGGGACCAGAACGAGCAGGATGACGAGCGACTGCGGCACGAACGGCAGCCCGGTGATCCACAGCTCGATCCCGTCCCACCACGTTGCCACTGCATGCACGAACCTCAGCCTAGAGGGCACGTGCGCCACGCCGAAAATCGCCACCGGTGGACGCCGGGCACCGGTGGCGTCGATGATTGAGCGATGACGGCCTTCGACGAACGTTCCACCGTGGTGCCCGTGCCCGACGATTCGATTCCCCGACCAGGCTCTCCCGACGGCGACGGCCTTGACCCGCAGGGAGTGTTGTCGAGTACCGAAGCGCCGGTGTCGACCATCACCACCGGCCGAAGCGCATTTCCTCCGATCGACGATTACGCGTTTCTCTCCGACTGCGAGACAACGTGCCTGATCGCTCGCAACGGCTCCGTCGAGTGGATGTGCGTTCCTCGTCCCGACTCCCCCAGCATTTTCGGTGCCGTTCTCGATCGGAGCGCCGGACACTTCCGCGTCGGCCCCTACGGCCAATCGGTTCCCGCCGCGCGCCGCTACCTGCCCGGTGGACTGATCGTCGAGACCACGTGGCAGACCGAGACGGGCTGGCTCGTCGTCCGTGATGCATTGGTGATGGGGCCCTGGCACAACACCGATCAACGCTCACGAACACACAAGCGGGCCCCGTCGGACTGGGATGCGGAACACATTCTGCTGCGCACCGTCAAGTGTGTCAGCGGCACCGTCGAACTCGAGATGAGTTGCGAGCCGGCGTTCGACTACCACCGCGCGCCCGCCCGCTGGGAGTACACGGGAAAGGTGTACGAGGAGGCGACGGCGACGTGCGAGGCCAGCTCGGTCGGTGACCAACCGACGTTGAAGCTCACCACCAACCTCCGCATCGGCATCGAGGGTCGCGAGGCGCGCGCACGCACCCGAATGACCGAAGGCGACAACATTTTCGTAGCACTGTCCTGGTCGGATCTGCCCGCACCGCAGACGTTCGAGGAAGCGGCGGACAAGATGTGGCGCACGTCCGAGTGCTGGCGCCAGTGGATCACCATCGGCCGCTTCCCCGATCACCCGTGGCGCGGCTACCTGCAGCGCAGCGCGCTCGCCCTGAAGGGGTTGACGTACGCACCCACCGGCGCCCTGCTGGCGGCGTCGACGACGTCATTGCCGGAAACTCCTGGAGGAGAACGCAACTGGGACTATCGCTATGCGTGGGTACGCGATTCGACGTTCGCCCTGTGGGGGCTCTACACCCTCGGACTCGACCGTGAGGCGAACGACTTCTTCTCGTTCATGTCCGACGTGTCGATGACCGAGGACGGCAAAGCCAATCCGCTGCAGGTGATGTACGGCATCGGCGGCGAGAAGACGCTGGAGGAAAGCGAGCTGTCCCACCTGTCCGGGTACGACGGCGCGAAGCCGGTCCGAATCGGCAACGGTGCCTACAACCAGGAGCAGCACGACATCTGGGGCACCATGCTGGATTCGGTGTACCTGCACGTCAAGTCACGCGAGCACGTTCCGGAGTCCCTGTGGCCGCTGCTCAAGCGTCAGGTCGAGGAGGCCATCGCCAACTGGCGGAAACCGGACCGCGGCATCTGGGAGGTGCGCGGCGAGCCGCAGCACTTCACCTCGTCGAAGGTGATGTGTTGGGTGGCGCTCGATCGGGGCGCGAAGCTCGCGTCCATTCACGGCGAGACCGACTACGCGGACCAGTGGAACGAGATCGCCGACGAGATCAAGGCCGACATTCTCGAACACGGCGTCGACGACCGCGGTGTGCTGACGCAGCGGTACGGACACGAGTCGCTCGATGCCTCCCTGCTGCTGGTGCCGCTGCTTCGCTTCCTCCCCGCGGACGATCATCGCGTGCGGGCAACGGTCCTGGCGATCGCCGACGAACTGACCGTCGACGGCTTGGTCCTGCGGTACATGGTGGACACCACCGACGACGGTCTGGAGGGCGAGGAGGGAACGTTCACCATCTGCTCGTTCTGGCTCGTATCCGCGCTCGTCGAGATCGGTGAGCTCGTCCGCGCGAAGCACCTGTGCGAACGGTTGTTGGGGTACGCCAGCCCGCTCAAGCTCTACGCGGAGGAAATCGACGCGAGGTCGGGACGGCACCTGGGCAACTTCCCGCAGGCTTTCACTCACCTGGCGCTGATCAACGCGGTCGTCCACGTGATCCGCGCGGAGGAAGCCCAGGCCGCCGGCCACTTCCAGCCGGCACACACCAACTGACGTGGGTGGAAATGTAGGCCCTGGCCTACATTTCCACGCACAACGACAGTGGTCGACTCACTGCAACTGGGTCGCCCATTCCGCCATCAGGTCCGTCGCCGACGCCGCGCGTGCGCGTCGGTGACCGGTTCCCGCCCACATCGACAGCGCCGACGGGTCCCCGGCTGCACCTGACTTCGCGCGCATCGGAGCGGTCAGGTAGTGCAGGTCCGGGTACGCGAGCGGGGCGTCACCGGAGTGATCGCGCATGAACTCGTTGACGATTCCGCGCGCGGGGCGTCCCGAGAATGCGCGGGTCACGGCGGTCTCTTCGGTGGCGGTCAGCTGCTCGCGGTGGATCGGTCGCGTTCCCGCTTCGGCCGTGTTCAGAAACGCCGTGCCCAGCTGAGCAGCGTGCGCCGCTCCGGATTTCAACAGCGGTGCAACGTCGTTGCCGTCCATCAGGCCGCCCGCAGCGATACGAGGCAGAGCGGACGCCCGCCGCACCACCTCGAGCAGCTCCGCCAACGGTTCCTCGGGAGCCGAGCCGTCGAAGCTTCCGCGGTGTCCACCGGCCTCGGGACCTTGGACGATCAGCGCGTCGACGCCGTTGGCCTCGGCTTCCCCGGCTTCGCGTGCGGAGGTCACCGTGCACCACACTTCGGTGCCGACCTCGTGGAGAGCGGCAACTTCCGCCGCGTCGAACGTCCCGAACGTACTCGACACGAGTGGAACCGGATTCTGCACCAGCCAGCGGAACTTCTCCGGGTAGAAATCGTCACGCCTGGTCAGTTCACCGCGTGGAGCGTCGTACTTCTCCAGCCACGGTGCGATTCGATCGGCGTACGCGTCGACATCAGCACCGGAGGGGTCGTCGGGAAGGAACAGGTTGACGCCGAACAGGACCTCTCGCAGCGAATCCACCTTCGCCGCGAAAGCGTCCAAGTCGAGCAGCGCGCCGGCCAGCATGCCGAGGCCTCCGGCCCGCGAGACCGCGGCAGCGAGCTCGGGAGTGGACGGTCCGCCTGCCATCGGCGCACTGATGATCGGAATGGTCAGTTCGTTCAGGAGTCTCGTCGTCACACTCCGTGAAACTACTCCGCTGCTATTTCTTGGGCTTGTCCGCCGACGACTCGGAGGACAGTGCAGCGACGAATGCTTCCTGCGGCACGTCCACGCGACCGATCGTCTTCATGCGCTTCTTGCCTTCCTTCTGCTTCTCGAGCAGTTTGCGCTTACGGCTGATGTCACCGCCGTAGCACTTGGCGAGAACGTCCTTACGGATCGCTCGAATGTTCTCGCGGGCAATGATTCTGGATCCGATCGCAGCCTGGATGGGCACCTCGAACTGCTGACGAGGAATCAGTTCCTTGAGTTTGGTCGTCATCTTGTTGCCGTACGCGGCTGCGGCGTCCTTGTGCACGATCGCCGAGAACGCGTCGACGGCCTCGCCCTGCAGCAGTATGTCGACCTTGACGAGCGCCGCACTCTGCTCGCCCACCTCCTCGTAGTCGAGGCTGGCGTAGCCGCGGGTGCGCGACTTCAGGATGTCGAAGAAGTCGAAGATGATCTCGGCCATGGGGATGGTGTAGCGGAGCTCGACACGCGTTTCGGACAGGTAGTCCATGCCGCCGAGCTCGCCACGCCTCCCCTGGCACAGTTCCATGATGGATCCGATGAACTCGCTCGGGGAGATGATGGTGCACTTGACCATCGGCTCGAACACGTCGCGTGTCTTGCCTTCCGGCCAGTACGACGGGTTGGTCACGATGTGCTCGGCGCCGTCCTCCATCTCAACTCGGTACACCACGTTGGGTGAGGTGGAGATCAGGTCCAGGTTGAACTCTCGCTCGAGACGCTCGCGGGTGATCTCCATGTGCAGCAGACCGAGGAAGCCGCAACGGAAACCGAAGCCGAGCGCCACGGACGTCTCGGGCTCGTAGGTCAGTGCTGCGTCGTTGAGCTGCAGCTTTTCGAGTGCATCGCGCAGGTCCGGATAGTCGGACCCGTCGAGGGGATAGAGCCCGGAGTACACCATCGGCCGCGGCTCGCGGTATCCGGTCAGAGGTTCCGTCGCGCCCTTGCGTGCCGTGGTGACGGTGTCACCGACCTTCGACTGACGCACATCCTTGACGCCCGTGATGAGGTACCCCACCTCGCCGACGCCCAGGCCCTTGGTCGCCTTCGGATCCGGCGACACGATGCCGACCTCGAGAAGCTCGTGTGTCGACCCCGTCGACATCATCGTGACCTTCTCGCGAGGATTCAACGCACCATCGACGACACGAACATAGGTCACGACGCCGCGGTACGTGTCGTAGACGGAGTCGAAAATCATCGCGCGGGCCGGGCCGTCGGCGTCACCGACGGGAGCAGGCACCTGCTTGACAACCTCGTTCAGCAACTCCTCGACACCGACACCCGTCTTGCCCGACACGCGCAGGACGTCGTCCGGCTCGCAGCCGATGATGTGAGCGATCTCCGCGGCATAGCGATCCGGATCGGCAGCAGGCAGGTCGATCTTGTTGAGCACAGGAATGATCGTCAGCTCTTTGTCGAGCGCCAGGTACAGGTTCGCGAGCGTCTGAGCCTCGATACCCTGCGCTGCGTCGACGAGCAGAACAGCACCCTCACACGCCTCGAGAGCACGAGACACCTCGTACGTGAAGTCGACGTGACCAGGTGTGTCGATCAGGTGGAGAACGAACTCTTCACCATCGACGACCCACGGCAGGCGCACGTTCTGCGCCTTGATCGTGATGCCACGTTCACGCTCGATGTCCATGCGGTCGAGGTACTGAGCACGCATCGACCGATCGTCGACGACGCCCGTGAGCTGCAGCATCCGGTCAGCCAGCGTCGACTTGCCGTGGTCGATGTGGGCAATGATGCAGAAGTTCCTGATCCGTGCGGGGTCAGTGAACGTCGTGTCGGCGAAGCTGGGCACTCGTATCCTTTGCTGGCGCTTGCAAGAGAGAACCCGACTATCGTCCCACAGGCCCATTCCACAGCCTCCACTCCCGCCTGCCCCACCAAGGTCATTGCGCAGGCTCCACTCCCACCCGCCCATGTCCTGGCTCGACGGGTTCCGCGGGCCGGGTCGCTAAACTCGACGCTCATGGCGGGCAACTGGAGCAAATTGGGCAAGCAACTCGGGAAAATTGCGCTACGGGAGGGCCCGAGACTGTTTCGCCAATTGCAGAATTCCGGCGCCTTTCAGAAGGGCAAGGACGCGATTGCCGGGAACTCGTCGCCGGCACCCGGCCCCACGCCGGGTCGCCCGGTGGCGTCGAAGACCGTTCCGACGGCCCATCGAGCGCGTCGGGTCGAGTACTCCCCCGATCTCGACGGCAAGGCCGATCCCGGTGAGATCGTGTGGACGTGGGTCACGTACGAGGAGGATGCGAGTCAGGGCAAGGACCGCCCGGTGCTCGTCGTCGGCCGTGACGGACAGACCCTTCTCGGGTTGATGCTGTCCAGCCAGGACAAGCGCGACGGTGACCCGGATTGGGTGTCGATCGGGTCGGGGTCGTGGGATGCGGAAGGTCGGCCGAGTTGGATCAGGCTCGACCGTGTTCTCGACGTGCCGGAGAGCGGCATCCGGCGTGAGGGCGCCATCCTGGCCAAGGGAAAGTTCGACGCCGTCGCCGCCCGTCTGCGTAAGGATTACAGCTGGTCCTGACCGGCACGGTCAGGAGTCGAGCCTGTCGTACCGTCCGAACACTCCGCGGTACATCAGCGCGCCGAGCGCGCCGCCGATCAGAGGGAACACGATGAACACCCAGAGCTGACCGAGTGCGCCCGGTTGCCAGGGTGCGACGGCCAAGCTGCGAGCCGGGTTCACCGATGTGTTGTCGATCGGGATCGACACGAGGTGGATCACGACGAGAGTGAACCCGATCGACACTCCGGCAAGCGGAACATCGGAGATCTGATCGGTCGACGCGAGAACGACGAATACCAGCAGCGCCGTCAGAAGCACTTCGACGAGGATGGCCGCGCCGATACCGTATCCGTTCTCGAGGATGCCTCCGAGGGGTCCCTCGATCGCCGACGGGCTGTGCGGGCCCCACCCGTTGGCGCCGAGACCGTTCACCGCACGGTCGTAGGAGGGCAGGCTGTTCGCGACAGCGAACAGCACGGCACCCGCGATCAGCGCGCCCACGATCTGCGCGACGATGTAGAGCGCCGCGGCCTTCGCAGTCAGCTTGCCCAGCAACGCCTGTCCGACGGTCACCGCCGGGTTGACGTGGCATCCCGATATCGGCCCGATCGCGTAGACCAGGAAGAGCAGCGTCAGGCCGAAGGCCAACGCCACACCGAGATTACCGACCTTGTCGCCGGCGAACACCGCCGTCCCGACGGCGGTGAACACGAGGACGAACGTGCCTATCGCCTCGGCCACGCATTTCTTCGTGTCCGAGATGACTTCCGGTTCGACGTACTCCTGTGCGGTCGACATTGCCCACCCCTGCTCGATAGGTCTTCCCACCCTGCCGAGCAGTACGTTACGCCAGCCTTGTGATCTCCACCACAACATCGAGGGCGGTGGATCCGCCGCCCGAGAAGATGCCCTTCAGTGGTGGCACGTCCGCGTAGTCACGACCGAGACCGACCGAGACGTGTTGCTCGTTGACGGCGATGGCATTGGTGGGGTCGTATCCCCACCAGGCACCGGTCCACGCTTCGATCCAGGCGTGAGACTGCCCTTCCACCGACGCACCGATGACGGCGTCCTTCTTGGGGTGCAGGTAGCCGGAGACGTAGCGGCTGGGAATCCCGAGGCTACGCAACAGGAGCAGCGTCAGGTGCGCGTAATCCTGGCAGACGCCTTTCTTCTCGGACCAGGCCTCGACCGCCGAGGTGTGTACGCCTGTGGTTCCCGGAACGTAGGACATCTCCTGGTTCACCCAGTTCGCGATCTCCACGACCGACTCCTGAGGCGGCAACCCCTTGGACAGCTTTTTCGCGATCGCCGCGAGCTGCCGATTCTTGGGAACGTAGACGGTGTTGTCGAGCACTTCGTTGAAGCGGTCGATCACGGGCTCGCTCGCGAGTTCCTCCCACGACGCGTTCTCCTCCGGCGCCAGGAACGGATCGGTTTCGACGACGGACGACCCCGTCACTTCCAGCTCCGTGTGCGGTGCGTGCAGATCGAAGGCGGTCACCGCCGTACCCCAGTAGTCGGTGTACCGGTAACTTCTGGTCACCGGATTGGTCTCGACCCGATTCAGAATGACGTTCTGCCGGTTGTCACTTCGCGGTGTCAGGCGCGCCTCGTTGTAGGACGACGTCACCGGAGCGTCGTATTGATAGCCCGTGGTGTGGACAACGCGCATACGCCAGCTCACAGTTCACCTTCCAATTGATCCTCGTACGTTCCCGACCCCGCATCCGTCCACGCGACCCAGGGCGCCGCGTGGAAGTACTGCTTCGAAATGGCCTCGCCCAACTCTCGGCACGTCTCCTGCAACGCCAGCAACCGGTCCTGCAGATCGTCCAACAGCGCTCCGGGACGGAGGAATTCGAGCTCACTACGCGCGCGGCCCAGTAGACGCTGCGCTTCGGCGCGCGCACCGACGCGGCTGTTCGGCTGATGGTCGAGCTGATCCAACGAGCGTTCCGCTTCGCTCAGCGCATAGAACACCGAACGCGGGAAAAGCCGGTCCAACAACATGAATTCGAGGACTCGCTGCGCGTCGAGCGCGCCGCGGTACGTGCGAAGGTACGTGTCGTGCGCGCCGGCCGCACGGAGCACGGTCACCCACGCCGGCGACGACGGCCGATCACCGGCACGCGAGAGCAGCAGACGCACCACCATGTCGACGCGCTCCACCGACCGACCGAGGATGAGGAAGCGATATCCGTCGTCGTGGCTCAGCGTGGAATCGGCGAGCCCGGCGAACATCGCCGCTCGCTCCTCGATGTAACTGAAGAACTCGTGTGGTCCGGTGCGCTTCGACGCCCGGATGCGATCACCCAGTCCGTTGTAGGTGGTGTTGAGGCACTCCCACATCTCGGTGGACGTCACTTCCCGTGCGCCGCGGGCATTTTCGCGAGCACCCGACAGGGAGTCGACGATCGATCCGCGCCCTTCGCGGCTGAACGCGACCACCTCGGTCAACGACCATACGTCGAGCGACACGTCGGGTTCGTGCTGAAACCCCAGGACGCGCAGTAGAACACGCGAGATGTGATCGGGGTCGACCGTCGCGTCCTCGAGAAGCTGATGGACCGTGACGTCCAGGATTCGGGCCGTGTCGTCCGCCCGCTCGACGTACCGCCCGATCCAGTAGAGCGACTCTGCGTTACGCGCGAGCATCTAGCGTCCACCACCGTTCGAAAGCTGTTGTTGCTGCTGTTGTTGCTGCTGTTGCTGTTGCTGTTGCTGGTCCATCGTCAACTCCGGGCCCTGTTCGGCCCGAGGAGCCTCGGGCGGTTCGCTGACGATCTCCTCGCCGGCGAGTTCCTGCTCTTCCTGCGATGTTCGAGTTGCCAGAACCCAGGTGTCCTTGCTGCCGCCGCCCTGGCTGGAGTTGACCACGAGCGAGCCTTCGGGGAGAGCGACCCGCGTGAGTCCTCCCGGCAGCACCCAGACGTCGTCTCCGTCGTTGACCGCGAACGGCCGCAGATCGACGTGGCGAGGAACCAACCTTCCGCCGATCTTCGTCGGGACCGTGGACAACTGGACGACGGGTTGCGCGATCCAGCCGCGAGGATCCGCTCGGATCTTCTTGCTGATGGTCGACAGTTCCTTGGGCGACGCGTCGGGACCGAAGACGATTCCGTACCCGCCTGATCCTTCGACCGGTTTGATGACCAGTTCGTCCACCCGGTCCAGCACTTCCTCGCACTCGTCGTCGAGCCAGCACCGGAACGTGTCGACGTTCGCGAGAAGCGGCTTCTCGCCCAGGTAGTAGTCGATGATCGTCGGGACGTACGTGTACACCAGCTTGTCGTCGCCGACGCCGTTGCCGACGGCACTCGAGATGACGACGTTGCCTGCGCGGGCGGCGTTGACCAGTCCGGCGACGCCCAGGACCGAGTCCGGACGGAACTGCATCGGATCCAGGTAGTCGTCGTCGATGCGGCGGTAGATGACGTCGACCTGGCGCTCACCCTCCGTCGTACGCATGTAGACGACGTTGTCGCGGCAGAACAAGTCGCGGCCCTCGACCAGTTCGACACCCATGAGACGGGCGAGCAGCGAGTGCTCGAAGTACGCGGAGTTCGCGACACCCGGCGTGAGGACGACCACTGTCGGGTCGGCTTCGTTGAGCGCTGCGGAGGCGCGTAGCGCTCGGAGCAGATGCGAGGCGTAGTCACCGACGGCGCGCACGCGGTGCGTGGCGAAGAGATCGGGGAACACCCGCGCCATGGTGCGGCGATTCTCCATGACGTAGGACACACCGGAGGGCGACCTCAGGTTGTCCTCCAATACGCGGAAGGTGCCCTGGGCGTCGCGAATCAAGTCGATACCGGCGACGTGAATGCGTACGCCGTTGGGCGGGACGATGCCCACTGCCTCACGGTGGAAGTGCTCACAGGAGGTGACCAGACGCTTCGGTACGACGCCGTCGCGCAGGATCTCCTGGTCTCCGTAGATGTCGGCCAGGAACATCTCCAGCGCCCGGACGCGCTGCTTGATGCCACGTTCGAGGCGCGACCACTCGCCTGCGGCGATGACGCGCGGAACCTGGTCGAGGGGGAAGGGGCGTTCCTGTCCCGAGAGGGAGAACGTGATGCCCTGGTCGACGAACGCGCGACCGAGTGCATCGGAGCGCGCGTCGAGGTCCGCTGAGCTCGACGGTTCGAGTGCGGTGTGAATGCCCTTGTAGGGAGTTCGGGTCTTGCCGTCCGGGTCGAACATCTCGTCGAAGGCCAAACCGTATTTTCCTACGTCGGAGTAGCCACCGAAGACGCCGTCCACTTCCGGTTTCTCGCGAGCTGCCGACTTGGATTTGCTTGGCTTGGCCTTGTCTTGGGCAGTGGCTGCAGATCGCGGGCTCATCTCGGCAATGTTGCTACAGAGGCAGGAGATAAGCGCGCCGGACGCGTTAATTTCTGGAAACGCACAACACTTAGGCTGTGTACACGGAGGCCGAATTGGGTTCTGCCGTCGGTGCTGGTATTCTCGATCTTCGGCGCTGGGCTTCACAGCTCGGCAGCAGACTTCGGGCATTCCAGCATGGACCGCCCTGACCGGAATACCGACGAAGACAGAAGGATTTTACGCGTGGCCAACATCAAGTCCCAGAAGAAGCGGATTCTCACCAACGAGCGCAACCGTCTGCGCAACCAGTCGGTGAAGTCCTCGCTGCGGACGATCATTCGCTCCTTCCGCGCCGCTGAGGCCGAGGGCGACAAGGACAAGGCTTCCGCCATCCTCGTCAGCGCAGGTCGCCAGCTGGACAAGGCAGCCAGCAAGGGTGTCATCCACAAGAACCAGGCAGCCAACAAGAAGTCGGCTCTGGCTCTGGCAGTCAACAAGCTCTGATTTTCTCGTCGAAAGAACCCGCTCGGTCTTCACCGAGCGGGTTTTTCGCGTTCGCGTGACTCTTACCGCGCACTGAGTGTGGCTACCTCCGACACTGCGCTCTCCACTGCGTAATCCGCGTCGGCTGCCTGGCCTTTCACGTCGGCGTTGAGCTTCGACACCACCTGGAGTGCATGCCCGATGGACGCACCGGTCCAGCCGCGTGCTTGTGCTTGCGCCTTCTTGATCTTCCACGGCGGCATCCCCAGTTCCCCTGCCATCTTGAACGGGTCACCTCGACCTGCCGACCCGACGAGTGCAATGGTTCGAACGGCATCGGCCAGCGCGTCGGCCAACAGAACATGGGGCACGCCGCGATGCATGGCCCACCTCAACGCCTCGAGGGCGCCGGGAACGTCTCCGCCGACGGCTTTCTCTGCGACGTCGAACCCGGATACCTCGGCCTTGCCCGAGTAGTAGCGGCGGACCGCGTCGACGTCGACCTTGCCCGCGGTGTCCGCGATGAGCTGCGAGCACGCGGCCGCGAGTTCACGAAGGTCGGAACCGACGGCCTCCACGACCGCGTCCACGACATCCTGGTTCACCCGTACCTGGGCCGTGCCGAACTCGCGCTTCACGAAATCCGACCTCTCCGAGGCCTTGGTCAGCTTTGCGCATTCGTGGACGACGGCACCGGACTTCTGCAGCGACCCGACCATCGCCTTGGCCCTGCCGCCGCCGGAGTGCATGATCACCAGGACGGCGCCTTCGGGCGGATCGGCCGCCGCATCCAGGACCAGCGCGACGGCATCCTTGCCTGCCTCGGCGGCTGCTTCGAGCACGACCACGCGGTCCTCGGCGAACAGCGACGGGCTGAGAAGTTCGGCAAGTTCCGGTCCACTTGCGTCACCCGCCCGCAGCTTGGTGACGGGAACATCGTCCCCCTCGGGGGCGGACTTCTTGACCGACGAGACGATCGACGCCACTGCCCGGTCCATGAGCAGTTCC
The DNA here is from genome assembly GCF_002259345.1 of Rhodococcus sp. 06-156-4. Lineage (NCBI taxonomy): Bacteria > Bacillati > Actinomycetota > Actinomycetes > Mycobacteriales > Nocardiaceae > Rhodococcus > Rhodococcus sp. 06-156-4. Next base: position 103,944 of record NZ_NPGB01000020.1, read on the forward strand.
TCGTCGCCGAGAACGAGATGCAGAGGTTCCACCGGGCTGTTCGCATTCACACCGACGATCGTGCCATGTGGGTCCGACGCAGTTCACCTCCACCTGCCGCGACGGGGGTTCCGTCTTCACACCGACCAGACGATCCACAGGATCGACGCCGCAGCCCCCACTCCCCCGATCACCCACCGCATGAATCGAATCCTCAGAGAGCAGACGATTGCGGCCGTCGCGGCCACGACGACCGCCACACCCCCTGCGCCGCTGGGAGTTCCGATGCTCGCGCCAGGGACGGATCCCGCGCGTCCGGCAACCAGGATCAACCACGCCAGCGGCGCGTCGGTGAGTCTCAATACCAGGGACGCCGGTCCCGAGGCCCACGGCGCCAATGCGGCACCGACGACGCCGACGACGGTGATCGGCGCCACGACGGGTGCGACGGCCATGTTCGCGGCGATTCCGACGACCGACAGGGTTCCGGACATGCCCGCGACGATCGGTGCGGTCACCGCATGTGCCGCCGACGCGACCGCGACGATCTCCGCGGCGCCGCGTCCCCAACCGTGGCGGCGCAGCCAATCCACCCACACCGGCGCCACCACGACCAGTCCTGCGGTTGCGGCCACCGACAGCGCGAATCCGACGTCGACCGCGAGTTGAGGGAGCCACACCAGCAATCCGAGGACGGCCGTACACAACGCGGGGACCGCTTGCCTACGTCGGCCGGTCACGAGGGCGAGCAAACCCACAGCGCCCATGACGGCTGCACGCAGCACGCTCGGCGACGGTCTCGCGACGACGACGAACGCGACGAGAACCACCGCGCAGATCAGCACCGTGGTCCTGGGACCGAGCGCCGCCGCACGGGTGAGCAACAGAACCGCACCGAGAAGAATCGCGAAGTTCGCACCCGACACCGCAGTCAGATGAGTCAGTCCGGCTGCGCGAAAGTCGGTTTCGACGTCCTCGGGCAGCGTGGAGACATCACCGACCACCAGCCCGGGAAGCACACCTGCGCGATCGGCAGGGAGAGCGTCCGCGGCGGCGGACGACAGCGAGGTCCGGACGGACGACGCCGCGCGGGCGACGGTTCCCGGCGGCTGGACGTGCAGGGGTGGTCCGTTCACACGGACGACCGCGAGTGTCAGGTTGCGCCTGGTCGGTTCCGCCAATCGACCTCTCACCAGCACCTGTTGGCCGGGCACCAGATGGGCCCATCCGTCCGAGGGCGCGAGCACCGTCAGCCGGCCACCCAATTCGATCGCTGTGCCCGCGAGGTCGATCCGTCGGAGCTCCACGGCGATCGTCACCATCGGCGGTCCGGGCGAACGTGACCGTCGGGGATCCTCCACGACGGACACTGCGGCGCTGATCCAGGCGCGGTCCTGTACCGCCGCGGTTACCGGACTGGACTCGAACACCGCGGCGTGTACGGCCGCTGCGCCTGCGTAGCAGCACGAGACGACGGACATCGCGATCAACCCGGACGCTGCCGCGCCGAGCCGCGCCCGGCAGCACAGCACAACGGCCACCACGACACCCGAGATCACCGCCATCACGGCGGCGAGAACCGACCCACCGAGAACGCCGACGAGGGTCGCACCCCATCCCGCTGCTGCCGCAGGCACCAGGCGCACGTCGTGTGCTCGGATCTGCGGTTCGGTCATACCGTCACCTGGGTTCGGAGCTTCTCGAGTCGCACCGGGCCGATACCGTCGACCTCCGCCAATTGCCCTACGTCGCCGAATTTTCCATTGACCTCCCGCCACGCGACGATGTTGGCCGCAGTGACCGGGCCCACGCCGTCGAGGGCGTCGAGCTCGGCAAGGGTCGCGGTGTTGAGGTTCACCAGTGCCGTGGAACCGGCAGCTGGATTCTCCGCAGAACCCGGCTGGGCGGCGGTGTCTGGGTCGTTCGAGGAACCGGGTCCGGGCGGCGCAGCCGAATCTCGTACGGTGCCACTGACTACCGGTCTGCCTTCCGGAGGAAGAACGCCGACGACGATCTGCTCACCGTCGGCCACCTTGGCGGCGAGGTTGAGCGCCAACATGTCCGCACCGTCCAGGACTCCACCGGCCGCAGCGATCGCGTCCGCCACACGGGCACCGGGCGGCAAGTCGATCAACCCGGACGACACGACGAGCCCGACGACGCTGACCACGATGCGCGTCGGGGGCTCGGGCACCGATGGCTCCGTCGCACTCGGTGGTGTGACGGACGATTCCGTCACCGACTGCACGACGGGAAGGGCCGGTACCGGTGCGACTGCCGGCGAGTCCCGCAGCATCGCGTATCCGGCGACGAGCAGCACGATGAAACCGACACCGCACAGTCCGAGGAGACCGGCGCGCCCGGGATCCACGCGAGCTCCACGCCACCGCTCCGGAAGATACGCGGACAGAGCGGAGTCGCGACCGTCGTCGACACCGAACCCGTCCGGTCCCTCCCGTACCGCGATGTCGGAGTCGTCGGTGTGCTCGGGGTCGCCGGCGTTGCGATCGGCTCGAACGGCCTCCCGAGAGATGGGCCGTGCCCGCGGCGATGACATGGGAGGTGACGGTAGCGAGGCCGGCGACCCCATCGAGCCGCGAAACCCAGGTCGTGAATTGCCCTGTGGACAACCCAGCGCCTGTGGACAGGCCCACACCCCGAGGCGGTCCGACGACGGCTACTGCGCGACGACTACCCCGACCGCGCCGGGCCCGACGTGCGCTCCGAGAACAGCACCGAAGGGCACCACATCGATGTCGATCGGGTGCGCGATGCGCTCGCGCAGCATGGACACCACCGTGTCGGCACGGTCCGGGCAGAGCATGTGGTGCACCGTCATGGCGAGGTCGTCGTCCCCCGAGCCGGCGGCGCCCTCGGCCACCCTCGAAGCAGTGTCGACGAGCTTGCCCAGCGCTTTCGTCGAGGTGCGTGCCTTCTCGCCCAGTACCAGTTTTCCGTCGGTGAGGTGCAGCACCGGTTTCATCGCGAGTGCGGTACCGAGCAGTGCTGCGGCAGCACCGATTCTGCCGCCGCGACGAAGATGGTCGAGACGATCGACGACGATGAAGCTGCTCGTTCTCGCCGACATCGACGCCGCGGTGTCGTACACATCGTCGAGACTGTCACCGTTCGCGGCCGAGCGCGCTGCGGCGAGCACCACATAGCCGAGCCCCATGCCTGCGGAGGCCGAATCGACAACGCGAACTCGATCGCCGATGGCCGCTGCAGCCTGACGCGCAGCCTCCCACGTGCTCGACAGTCCGCGCGAGATGTGCACGGCCACAACCCCGTCACCGCCACTGCGATCGAGGGCGTCCGCGTAGAGGTCGGTCAGCTCGGACGGCGACGCTCCGGCTGTCGTCACCGGGCCCTGCGCGGCGAAGTCCTCGGGGATTGTGTCGACGCCCTCCCGCAGGTCGACGCCGTCGACGAACACATGAAGCGGTGCCACCGCGATTGCCGAACCACCGCGTTCGAAGCCGATGCATGCCGACGAGTCGGTCACCACGACGACCGTCACGCCGGTGCGCTCCGATCGGGTGTGACCGTTCTCAGCACCGAAAGCATGGCGGCGGCGACCTGTACGTGGGCGTCCCAGCCCCAGTGAATTCCGTCCGGGTTCGCCTGTCCGGAGTCGATGTTCGCTCGTACGGCGGCGGCAAGATCCACGAGCGGGACACCGGTGCTCGAACTCCACTGCCGCAGAGCCTTTTCCGCCGCCGGACGCCCGGAGTGGACCCGGCCGTAGGCCTCGGAGCGGTGCACGGAAGGAAGCGTCCCGACGACCGGTAGATCCGGGCGGACGTAGGCCAGCGCGGCACGCGACTGTTCCAGATAGTCGACGCTGAGTTTGGGCGGCAGAGCGACCGGCCACCCGAGGTGCGCGAGTCGCGGCTGCGCCCACTGGTATCCGGTTCGAACGATCCTGCGAAGCGCGGGCGGGCGAATGTATCGAATCTGCTCACGGAACGCCGTCGGCATGGGCGACGGCAGCGAGTCCATTCCACCGACACCGAACACGACGGCGCCGGCCTTGGGGATCGCGGCCCACACCCGTGGATCCTGGGTCAGCGCCCACCACGCGTCCCGGCTCGTCCAGCCGATCCGAGCGACCAGCTCTACCGTCCAACCCAGCTCGGCGGCAACGATATTCGGCCAGATTCGAGGATCGTCGACGGGCAGTCCGCCTTCGGGCCCGTAGTAACTCAGCGAGTCCGCCAGCACCAACAGAACGGGGGCGGGAGCGTCAGAGGACGTCACTGGCCACCCGTGCCGACGCATTCCACACGTCGAGGCGCCAGCCGAGATTCTCGCCCTCTCCGTGGCTGCTCAACTGCACCCAACTCGTGTTGGACAGTCCGCCGAGGACCGGCCACCGGTCCACCGGCAGGTCCAGCAACGCCGCGGTCAGGGCGGCGATCTGACCGCCGTGAGCGACGAGGACGACGGGTGCGTTCGCCCCGTCGGCTCCCCACTCCGGTAGATCTGCGACGAGTTCCTGCACGACGGGCAAGCTGCGGCGCGCGACGTCGATGCGGCTTTCGCCTCCTGGAGGTGACATCGTCGCGTCGGCGCGCCATGCGGCCCGAGCCCCGGGCGCGACGGCGTCGACATCGAGGTGGGTCAGACCCTGCCATTCGCCGAGGTGCGTCTCCCGGAGTCGCTGATCGGTGTCGACGACTACGTCCGACGCGTCACCGAGCGCAACCGCGGTGTCGTAGGCGCGTCGCAGGTCGGAGGACACGATGCGGAGCGGTGAACGGGTCGCGAGTTCTGCGGCCGCGGTCTTGGCCTGGGATCGTCCGAGTTCGGTGAGGTCGGTGTCCAGCTGTCCCTGCATCCGGTCGCCTGCGTTGTACTCGGTCTGACCGTGGCGCAGCAGGATCAGCTGCCGTTTCGTCGGTTCGGTCACTGCTCAGGAATCCGAACCGTCGTCGCCTGCTGTCTCGGACGTCTCGGGACGCTCGCCGAGCCCGTTGACCTCGATGCTGGGGCAGTCCTTCCACAGTCGCTCGAGGGCGTAGAAGTTCCGTTCGTCGTTGTGCTGCACGTGCACGACGACGTCGACGTAGTCCAGCAGGGCCCAACGGCCTTCCCTGGTTCCTTCTTTGCGGACGGGCTTGAAGCCTTCTTCGCGGAGCTTGTCCTCGATGTTCTCGACGATCGCGTTGACTTGGCGCTCGTTGGGCGCCGAGGCGATGACGAAGCAGTCGGTGATGACCAACTGCTCCGAGACGTCGAGAACCACGACGTCGCTCGCCAGCTTGTCGTCGGCCGCGAGTGCCGCGATACGTGCGATCGAGGTGGCCTGGTCTGTAGCAGTCACTTAACTTGTCTCCCGTTGTGTGGAACTCGAGTGTGTCGAACCGGCTTGTGTCTTCTGGGGGGCAGGCTCCGACATGGTGACGGAGCCGTCGAGGCGCTGTTCGCCTCGTGGTCGGTAGAGGTTGCGCTTGGAGATGTACTGGACCACGCCGTCCGGAACCAGGTACCAGACCGGGCGATTCTCGCTGGCGCGTAGTCGGCATTCGGTGGAGCTGATCGCGAGGGCCGGGATCTCGATCAGCGTCAGGGCGTCCTTCGGCAGGTCTTGGAGATGATCCGCCAGGTGCTCGACACCCAGTTCGAAGCCCGGCCTCGATACTCCGACGAATTTGGCGAGCTCGAACAGTTCCTCCCAGTTCTGCCAGGTGAGGATGCTTTCCAGGGCGTCGGCGCCGGTGATGAAGTACAACTCGGCGCTGGGATGCTGCTCGCGCAGGTCACGAAGTGTGTCCACCGTGTAGGTGAGTTTCTCGCGGTCCACGTCGACGCGACTGACCGAGAACCGTGGATTCGACGCCGTCGCGATGACCGTCATGAGATAGCGATCCTCGGCCGGGCTGACGGCTTTGCCTTCCTTCTGCCACGGTGTACCCGTCGGGACGAAGATGACCTCGTCGAGGCCGAAGCTGTTGGCGACCTCGCTCGCTGCCACGAGGTGGCCGTGGTGGATGGGATCGAACGTTCCGCCCATCACTCCCAGCCTGCGAACTACGTCGGGTTGTCGGTGCACGATTGACGAGCTTACTTGCCGTGCTCAGACGGGAAGGAGTCGCGAGACGATGTCGCTCAGCTGCTGTGCCGATCGGCACTCGTACATTCCGATCACGTCGCTGTACACCTTCGCCGCGGAGTCGCCGGTCCCCCACTGACCCTTCGGTTCCGGATTGAGCCAGTACGCGTGTTTGGCCACCGCAACCGTTCGTGCCAGTGCGTCGAGCTTCGGATCCCGATAGTTCGTGCGGCCGTCGCCCAGGACGAGCACCGAGGTTCGAGAGGTGACGGTGTGCGCGTACTTGTCGTCGAACGTCTCGAACGCGTTGCCGTAGTCGGAGTGGCCGTCGTAGGTGATCAGCTCGGATTCCCGCATGATCCGGGACATGGCAGCTCCCAGGTCGCTTCCGGTGTCGAAGAATCGAGTCACCTCGTCCGTCGAGTCGATGAACGCGAACACGCGTACCCGCGAGAACTGCTCCCGCAGCGCGTGGACGAGCAACAACGTGAAGTGGCTGAAGCCTGCAACGGAACCGGAGACGTCGCACAGCACGACGAGCTCGGGACGCGCTCGCCTGGGCTTGCGCTGCACGAGATCGATGGGTACGCCTCCGGTGGACATCGATTTTCTGAGCGTCCGACGGAGATCGATCGAGCCGCGCGTGCTGCGCTGCCGTCTCGCGGCGAGGCGGCTCGCCAGCAGCCGCGCAAGTGGCGCGACGCTCCGCTTCAGGGCGACCATCTCGGTGTCCGACGCTCGGAGGAAGTCGACTTCCTCGGCGAGCTTGGGAACGCCGTAGCTCGCGACGCGTTCCTTGCCGAGGCGCTCGGCGGCGCGGCGGCGAGTCTCCTTGTCCACCATCTTCTTCAGGTCGGCGATGCGCTGAGCGGCCGTCCGCTTCGCGACCTCGTCCTCGTACGATCCCGCGGACCGGTTCGACCCTGTCTCGGCGTTGCCGAGCAATCCTTCGAGTATCCGGCTGAGCAATGTGTCCGGAGCGACGTCCCGGAGAGCCTGGTACGCCGAGAACGACGGTCCGTTCGCCGATTTGTACTGGCCGAGCTCCTCGACCATCTGCGCAGCGAGCATCTCGGTCAGGCCGATCGCCTCCTCGCTGCCGTCGACGAGCAGGTCGGTGATGAGTTCGCGGAGTGCGATGAAATCGACGTCTCCGTCGGGTGTGCGCGGAAGGGCGGTGTCTATCCGGCCGGAGTCGCGTTGCCCGGTAGCAGCAGGGAACCACAGGTCGAACAACGCGTCGTAGGTGTCGCGGTGCGTGGGCCGCCGCAACAGCGCGCAGGCCAGCCCTTCACGGAGCGCTTCGCGATCGAGCAGATCCAGAACCGCGAGCACGTGCCCCGCGTCCACGGTCTCCGACGGTCCGACGGATATGCCGCGCTTCCGCAGCGCCTCGACGAAGTCGACGAGGTGGCCGGGAAGCCCGTGCGGTGCAAGCATGTCAGTTCAACCGGAGCTCGGCCGCGGCCTTGTCCTGATCGGACCGGTGCTTGAGCACGACCCCGAGCGTGGCACGGACCGCGTCGTCGTCGAGTGTGTCCATGCCGAGCGCGAGCAGGGTACGTCCCCAGTCGATCGTCTCCGCTACCGACGGCAACTTCTTGAGTTGCATCGCCCGCATGACGCGCACGACGCGCACCAGCTGCTCGGCGATGGCCTCGGGGAGCTCGGGTACACGGCTCGCGAGGATCTTGCGTTCGAGGTCGGCATCCGGAAAATCGAGATGCAGGAACAGGCAGCGCCGCTTCAGGGCCTCGGACAGCTCACGGGTGGCGTTGGAGGTGAGGACCGTGAACGGTCGCCGCACCGCCGTGATGGTGCCGAGTTCGGGGATGGTGACGGCGAAGTCACTGAGCACCTCGAGAAGCAGGCCCTCGATCTCGACGTCGGCCTTGTCCGTTTCGTCGATCAACAGCACCGTCGGATCCTCGCGGCGGATGGCCTGGAGAAGTGGGCGGGCCAGCAGGAATTCCTCGGAGAACACATCCAGCTTGGTCTCGTCCCAGCCGGCGGACCCGGTGGTGCTGGATTGGATGCGGAGGATCTGCTTGGCGTGGTTCCACTCGTACAGCGCACGGGCCTCGTCGACGCCTTCGTAGCACTGCAGACGCACCAGTTCTGCGCCCGCTGTCTGCGCGACGGCCCGCGCGAGCTCTGTCTTGCCCACGCCCGCCGGTCCCTCGATGAGAAGCGGCTTACCGAGCCGGTCCGCGAGAAACACCGACGTCGCCGTCGCCTTGTTCGCGAGGTATCCCGTCTCGGCGAGCTTGGTCACGACGTCGTCGACGCTCGCGAACAAAGGTGGTGTCGTCGGTAATGCTCGATCCACGGTCAATCCTCTCGGGTTCTGCTTCGGGACCTCGGTCACTCCGGGCACGATCAGACCGGTCGGGTGTGCCCCTCGCCCCAGACGATCCACTTGGTCGACGTGAGCTCCGGAAGACCCATCGGGCCTCGGGCGTGCAACTTCTGGGTGGAGATGCCGATTTCGGCGCCGAAGCCGAACTGCTCTCCATCGGTGAAGGCAGTCGACGCATTCACCATGACGGCAGCGGCGTCGACTCGCGTCGTGAACTCGCGTGCGGCACCGAGGTCTGCGGTGACGATGGCCTCCGTGTGTCCGGTGCCGTAGGTGTCGATGTGCGAGATCGCGGCGTCGATTCCGTCGACGACCTTCAACGCGACGTCGAGAGACAGGTACTCCTCGGACCAGTCCTTCTCCGTCGCGGGCACCAATCCGGGCAGGTCACCGTGCACGACGACACTGTGCGCCTGGAATGCCTGCAGCAGACGCGGAACCGCGACGTCCGCAATCGATTGGTCGACCAGAATGGTTTCCGCCGCATTGCACACGCTGACGCGTCGAGTCTTGGAGTTCAGGGCGATCTTCTCCGCGGTATCGAGGTCCGCGGCCGAGTGCACGTAGATGTGGCAGTTTCCGACACCGGTCTCGATCGTCGGCACCGTCGCATCACGAACGACTGCCGAGATCAGTCCGGCTCCGCCGCGCGGAATGACGACGTCGACGAGGCCGCGGGCCTGGATCAGGTGGGTGACCGTGGAGCGATCGGAGCTACGCAGAAGCTGCACGGCGTCGACGGGTAGTCCGCCGGCTGCGAGCGAGCCCCCGATAGCGTCGACGAGAGCGGCGTTGGATCGTGCCGCGGAGGAGGATCCCCGCAGCAGCGCGGCGTTACCGGACTTGAAGGCAAGACCGAAGGCGTCGACCGTCACGTTCGGCCGCGCTTCGTAGACCATTCCGACGACGCCCAGCGGAACGCGCTGTTGACGAATCTCCAGACCGTTCGGCAGCGTCGAGCCCCGAACGACCTCCCCGACCGGGTCCGGTAGGCCGGCGACCTGGCGCAGACCGGCGGCGATTCCGTCGATGCGAGCGTCGGTCAACCTCAGGCGATCGAGCAGACCCTCGTCGGTGCCGGCGGCACGTGCGGCCTCGACGTCCGCAGTGTTGGCTTCGATGACCTGTGGAGCTGCGGCGAGCACTGCGTCCGCCGCTGCATGGAGCGCAGCATCCTTCTCGGCGGTGGTGAGGAGGGCCAGGGTGCGGGAGGCGATCCTCGCTCGCTTGGCCGCGGCATGAACGAGTTCACGCTCGTCCACCTGTTCGTGGGTGGGTGCTGCAGTCATGCACTACACACTAACCGTCCTGCACGGACGTTCCTGCAGTCGGTGAGTCGGCGCAACGGAGTCGGGAATGACGACGCCGTCGCGTCGGTTGCCACGCTTCGAGGGTCTGCACTTCGACCGGCAGCCCGTCTCGTGAACGACGAAGGAGAAACCTTTGAGCGCCTTGTTCGAGCCCCTGACCCTGCGGGGCGTCACGTTCCCGAACCGTGTGTGGATGGCGCCGATGTGTCAGTACTCCGCGGCAAAGGAGGGTGGCGACGTCGGAGTCCCTCACGATTGGCACCGCACGCACCTGGTCAGTCGTGCCATCGGCGGCGTCGGGCTCGTCCTCACCGAAGCCTCCGCCGTGAGCCCGGAAGGCCGTATCAGCCCGGCCGACCTCGGGATCTGGAACGACCGCCAGGCCGACGCATTCGCGGACATCGTGTCGCAGATCCACTCCTTCGGATCGGTAGCCGGCATCCAGCTCGCGCACGCCGGGCGCAAGGCGTCGACGACCGAGCCGTGGGCCGGTGGCGAGTCGATCCCAGCCGACGAACCGCTCGGCTGGACGACAGTCGGGCCGAGTGCACTCGCCTTCGGCGACTACTCGACGCCGGTGGAAGCAACCACCGAGGACATCGCCGGCATCGTCGCGGACTTCGCCGCCGCTGCCGAGCGGAGCCTTCGCGCCGGATTCGAGGTCGTCGAAATCCACGCAGCGCACGGATACCTCATCCACCAATTCCTGTCTGCCGCCAGCAACAAGCGCACCGACGAGTACGGCGGCGACTTCGCCGGACGTACGCGCCTGCTCCTCGAGGTCGTCGACGCGGTACGCGCGGTGTGGCCGGCGGATCTGCCCGTGTTCGTTCGTGTGTCCGCTACCGACTGGCTCGGCGACGACGAAGGGCTGGAGGCTCCGAGCTGGACTGCGGATCAGACCGTCGCGCTCGTTCAGCTGCTGCAGGATCACGGCGTCGATTTGATCGACGTATCGAGCGGCGGAAACGTACGCGCTCACATTCCCGTCGGTCCGGGGTATCAGGTGCCTTTCGCGAAGCGGGTCCAGAACGAGACGACCATCCCGGCTGCTGCGGTGGGGCTCATTACCGAGCCGAAGCAGGCCGAGGACATCGTGTCCACCGGTGAAGCAACAGCGGTTCTGTTGGGCCGTGAGCTTCTGCGTGATCCGTACTGGCCTCGCCGTGCCGCCCGCGAGTTGGGTGCGGAGATGAGCCCACCGGTCCCGAATCAGTACGCGCGAAGCTGACCGGCACCGCACAACTTCCAACAGTGACGGGTAGAGAAGACGAGAAGTGGTGATTCAGCCTACGAAGCCCAATTTCTTGTCGACCACGTTGACGAGGTCCGCGGACCGGGAGTAGTTGTCGAAGTTGGCGACGAACAACTCGGACAGTCTTTCTCGCCACCCGCGCGCGTCACCGCTCATGTGCGGTGTGACCACGAGGTTCTCGGTGGTCCAGATCGGGCTGTCGGCCGGCAGCGGTTCGATCTCGAACACGTCCAACGCAGCCCCTGCTATGTGCCCTGCCCGGAGTTGCACCAGCAGCGCTTCGGTGTCGAGCAGTTCTCCCCTACCTACGTTGATCACTCGCACACCGGGTTTCGTGGCAGCCAACACGTCGGCGCTGACCAGACCTCGCGTCGAGTCGGTCAGCGGAGCAACGAGCACGAGGTAGTCCACGTCGGACACGACCTGGCCCAGGTCCGAACTGGCGTGCACCACACCGAAGTCCGCGTCGCTCGATCTGGCCGTACGACCCACACCGGACACCTTCATTCCGACGGCTCTCAGCACACGGCCGATCTCGCGACCGATGGCACCGGTGCCGACGACCATGGCATGAGCGTCGTCGATGCGTTCGGTTTCCCTGTGCCTCCACTCCTTTCGCTGCTGGAGCGCAGCGGAACCAGCTGCATCCTTCGCGAAGGCGAGCACCTGCCCGAGAACGTACTCGGCGATCGGTCGGTCGAAGATTCCGCGTGAGTTCGTCACCACGACGTCGGAATCGGCCAGATCGTCGAACATGAGCGAGTCGACTCCGGCGGCTGCGATGTGAATCCATTTCAGCGAGTCGCACCTGCTCCACACCTGCTCGACCGCGGACGAGAAGAAGTCCCACAGCAGCAGCACGTCCGCCCCGGGGACGGCATCCGCGAGAGTGTCGGCGGTGGCGTATCGGACTTCCGCCGCCGCGGACACCGTCTCCATGCCGACAGGCAGATCGTCGGCATGGAGAACGACGACAACAGGCTTGTCCACCACTACTTCTTATACCCCACGAGTTCCACACCGGACGCCGCGACCTCGTCGTCGTTGTCACCCGGGCACTGACTGCCCCGCAGCGAACGTCCTGCTGTTTCCGGCATCAGCATGATCGGCACGAACGCAATGGCCGCGGCGAGCATCATGTACCAGCCGGGGATCAAGTTCGATCCGGTCCTGTCGATCAGGAACGTCAGGATCAGGGGTGCAGTACCACCGAACAGCGACGTCGAGACGTTGTAGCCGATGGCGAACGCGCCGTAACGCACCTGCGTCGGGAACAGTGCCGGCAGGGTCGAGGAGACGCACGAGCACATGATCACCAGCAGGATGCCGAGTCCGAGCAGTCCGATGGACTGACCGACGAGGCCGGTGTTGATGATGAGCAGGAACAGCGGAACGCTGAACACGAAATACCCGACGCATGCGGCCAGCAACAGCGGTTTCCGGCCGATTCGATCGGACAGAGATCCGATCGGGTTGATGATGGCCATCATGATCAACATGATGATCACGAGAGTGAAGTTGGACTGAGTTGTGCTGTGGCCCAGAGTGTCGCTGAGATAGGACGGCAGGAACGTCAGCACCGTGTAGTACGCGATGTTGAGCAGCAGCACGAATCCCATCAGAATGAGAATGCGCTGCCAGTACGTCATCGTCGTCTTCAGCGACGCGATGGCACCGCCGCCCGATGCACCCTCGGAGACCGTTTCGCCGTCTGCCTTCGCTTCGGAGAACACCGGAGAGTCCTCGAGCCGCGTCCGCAGCCACAGCGCGACGATGCCGAGCGGCAAGGTCAGCAGGAACGGAATGCGCCAGCCCCATGCCTCCATGGTGTCGTCGCCGAGACCGAGGTTGAGCAGGGTGCAGAGAGTAGCACCGGCGACAGTGCCTGCCAGAGTGCCGAATTCGAGGAACGAACCGAAGAATCCTCGGCGACGGTCCGGTGCGTACTCGGCCATGAACACGGCCGCGCCGCCGTACTCGCCACCGGTGGAGAAGCCCTGGACCAGTCGGCAGACGAGCAGCAGGATCGGGGCGAGGATTCCGATCGTGTCGAATGTGGGGAGAATGCCGATGGCCGCTGTGGCGATCGACATCATCGTCACCGTCAGGACCAGGACCTTCTGCCTGCCGATGCGGTCTCCCAGTGGGCCGAGCACGATGCCACCGATAGGCCGGATGATGAACGATGCCGCGAGCACTGCGAAAGTGGACAGCAGGCTCGCTCCCCCGTCCTCCGACGGGAAGAAGTTTGCCGCGATGTACACCGCGAGGTAGCCGTACACTGCGTAGTCGAACCATTCGACTGCGTTACCGAGTGCCGAACCGCCGATGGCACGGTGCAGGATTTTGGTCTCCTCCGGATTCAATTCGGAGGTGTCGGGCGGATAACCGGTAGGACTTCCGTGTCCCCCTGTTCTGGCTTTACTACTGTCGGACCCACTGCTGTCGGACCCACTGCTGGACGACTGTGTCACGGCCGGAATACCTCTCGCTTTGTGTACAAACGTGGAGCGTCGGGTTGGTACTTCGCAGCGTTTCACACTACGGAAGCTGATGTTCGCGTTTTCGCACTACCCCTTGGACCTGGACAAAACTGCAGGTAGCGCAACGATTCTGGACGCCATCAATGCGTACGCCCTTGCGCTGTCGCACAATTGCTGGACCGACACCGATTCGTCGGGTTGATGAGCCTGCGTTTCGATCTCACCCGGTCCCAACACGACGACCGGCGTACCCAGATCTCGGGCGACGAAACCTCCGTCGCACGATGCGGTCCACACGTCGGTCCCGCGAGAGCCGACGGCGTCGGTCACCGCAGCGACCGCCGCGACTGCTGTGTCACTGTTCTCGCTGGTCAGAAAGCCAGGCATCTCCATCGAAACGCCAACGGAGACTTCGATGCCGTCACCGGTGATACCGGCGTCGTCGATCGAGAGGCGCAGCTCGCGGGCGATCTCGTGTGCGTCTTCGCCGGGCAGAAGCCGCCGATCGACGGTGAGGACGCACCGATCGGCGACCATCGAGGTTCCGGTACCACCGTCGATCGTGCCGACGTTCCAGGTCGCGGGACCGAGGACAGGGTGCGGGCTCTGCCGCATCCGAACTGCGGACCTCTCGACGAGTCCGACGATCTTCGCCGCGGCCGCGATCGCGTTGCGACCGTTGCTCGGCCTCCCGGCGTGCGCGGATCTGCCCGTCACCACGATCTCCAGGTTCGCCGCACCCCGGCACCCGGTGATCGTCACGAGGTCTGTCGGCTCCGCGACAATGCAGTGCGAGTATCTCGGCGACGGTCGACTCGGTGCGTTGTCCCTCTGCACGAACGCTCTGATCCCGAGACCGGTGTCCTCCTCGTCGACGAGGCAAGCGAGCGAGATCGGTGCAGTGAGTTCGCTTGCACTGCGCTCGATCGCGGCCATCGCCACGACCACGGCGGCCAGACCACCCTTCATGTCGCACGCGCCGCGGCCGTACAGTCGACCGTCCCGTGTCGTTGCACGAAACGGGTCCGTCGACCAACCACCCCCGGCGGGAACGACGTCGGAGTGGCCGACGAACAGAACACCCGAATCCCCTGATTTCCCTGATTCTCCTGATTCCCCTATCGAGACAATCACATTCGGGCGACCTGGCGCTACCTCCACCATTTCCACTCGAAATCCCAGATCGCGGCACCGTGAGGCAAGAACATGCGCGACGCCGCCCTCGGTACCACCTGGGTTCTCACCACCGGCATCGATCAACGCCGAAGCCAGAGAGACGATCTCGTCGGTGTCGATGGATCGGAGCAGAGAGTTCTCGAAGTCGGTGACTTCCTTCGTGGTCATCGAGTGGGATCGCTGGACATGGTGTCCACCGCCCGGTCCACTGCTGCGGCCAGTCTTTTCACACCTTCGTCGATCCGCTCGGGAGTCGAGGACGCGAAACACAACCTCAGCGAGTCGTGGAACTTGCCGCCGACGGACAACGCGGGACCGGGAATGTAGGCGACACCTTCAGCCAGAGCTACCTCGAACAGGTCCTGCGTGGACACGGCGGAGGCTGTGCCGCGCAACGTGGCCCAGAGGAAGAAACCACCCTCGGGATCCGTCGTCTCGATCCTGTCGCCGAAGTACTTCTCCAGGCTTCGCTGCATCGCGATCTTCCGCGGCCGATAGACCGCGGCGAGCGATCGTAGGTGTTCGGTCAACTGTCCCCTGCGGATGAACTCGGCGATCATTCGTTGGTTGGGCAGATTGGTGCACGTGTCCATTGCCTGCTTCGCATTGATGAGCAACTGCCTGGCCTGCGGTGCGGCGTCGACCCATCCGACCCGCAGACCGGGTGCGATCATCTTGGAGAACGTACGTACCGAGAAAACCAGCGGGTCCCCGGGACTCAGCGCGGCGAAACTCGGGATGTTCTCGCCCTCGAACCGAAGCAGCCCGTACGGATCGTCGTCGAGAATCACCGATCCCCACTTGTGCGCGAGCTCGAGCAGCAGAGTGCGTCGTGCCAGCGACATGGTGGTGCCGGACGGGTTCTGGAAGTTCGGAATGACGTAGATCATCTTCGGCGGGCGTCCCGCTCGGGCCACGAGTTCGGGCAACGCTTCGACTATCAACCCGTCGGAATCCATCGGCGCTTCGAGCACTTCGCCGCCGTAGCTCAGTACCGTCGCGGTTCCGTTCGTGTACGTCGGACTCTCGACGATGACGAGGTCACCGGGATCCACGAACAGCTTGCAGGCAAGATCGAGCCCCTGCATCCCGCCCGAGGTGATCACGATTCGGTCGGCCGACGTCGGCTCCCCTACCGAGTCGAGGTACTCCAGCAGGGCGTCGATCAGCCCGGGATCGCCTTCGGTGGCGGCGTAATCCATGGCGTCCGTCGTCATCACCTGCGCCGCGATCTCGGAGAACGCCGCCGCTGGAACCGTCTCTGCAGCAGGCGAACCCATCGCGAATCGAACGATGTCGTGCTTCTGCGCAGCGAGGAGGGAGGTGGACGAGTCGATGACCGATCCGACGAGTTTGTCGGTCCGCAGTGCCCACGGGATGGCAGGAGTGGAGCCTGCGGAATGACCCGGGGTGGCAGGAGTGGAGCCTGCGGAATGACCCGGGGTGGCAGGAGTGGAGCCTGCGGAATGACCCGGAGTAACAGGAGTGGAGCCTGCGGAATGGTTGAGCGAGGTGGCGTGCATGTTCACTCCTTCGTCAGTAGACGGCGGGGGTACGAGGTGAAGGTTTCCACTCCGCGGTCGGTGACTCTGACGGCTTCGGAGACTTCGTATCCGTAGTCGTCCATCCACATTCCGCCGATGATGTGGAAGGTCATGTTCTCGGCGAGGACGGTGTCGTCGTCGGTTCGGATGCTGACGGTGCGTTCGCCCCAGTCCGGTGCGTAGGCGATGCCGATGGAGTATCCGATGCGGGACGGTTTGTGCAGGCCGTGTTTCGCGAGGCCGACGTTCCAGATCTGCGCGAGTTCGGTTGTCGTCGTTCCCGGTCGAACTTCGGCGAGGACTCCGTCGAGCGCTTCTCCAGTGGATCGCGCGAGGTAGTCGAGTCGCTTGCTGGGCTTTCCGAGCACGATGGTGCGTGCCATGGGTACGTGGTATCGACGGAAGACGCCTGCGAGTTCGACGACCGTGGTCTCCCCTGCGATGAACCTCTGGTCGGACCACGTGAGGTGCGGTGTGTCCGCGCCGGCGCCGGTGGGAAGCATCGGGACGATCGCGGGGTGGTCGCCGCCGAAGTCGTCCGTTCCGCGTACCTGTGCGTTCATGATGGCCGCGGCTGCGTCGCACTGTCGTCCGCCGACGACCACTGCGTCGTAGGCTGCCGACATCGCGGACTCGCAGACCTTGGCGGCACCGCGCATCAGGTCGATCTCGGCGGGTGACTTGATCACGCGCACCCAGTTGATCAATTCGTAGGAGTCGGTGAATCGGTACTCGGGAAGGGATTTGACCAACGCTTCGAACGCTTTGGGGCTGAAGTAGTACGAGTCCATCTCCAGACCGACTTGGCCGTGCGAGAAGTTGTTCACCACACCGAGTTCCCGGAGGCGCTGCGCGACCCACACGAACGGGTGGGTGTCCTTGCGCTGCACGAAGGTCTCGGGATAGCCGAACGTCTGCTCCTGTGGAAGCCACGACGTCCGGAACGCTCCGTTCGCGTCCATTTCTCGGGCGAAGAAGTACAGTTCGCCTTCCAGCGGCACGTAGAGCATCTGTGGGGTGTAGAACGACAGGGCGTTGTAGCCGAGCAGGTAGTACAGATTGGACGGATCGGTGACGATGAGCGCCGTGAGGTTCTGTGACGCCATCGATGCCCGTACCGCGGCGAGGCGGGCGGAGTACTCGTCGTCGGTGAACGTGATGGGCGTGCTGTTGGGCAGGTCCGCGTATTCGGCGAGGCCCTCGGAGTGGTTCGGTCCGACCGCACTGGTGAGTTCGGCTGCGAAGTAGTCGTTCACTGGTACCCCCTTTCGAGGCATTGTCAGATGTGTCCGTTCAATCGATCTGCAGTTTGCAGATTGTTGACAATCAGGCTAAATGCCAGGTCCACTCCGCCGCAAGGAAATCCGTGTTACTTCTTCGTTTCGGCTCGTGCACGCGGGCGATTCATCACCGATTCACCCGCGCGCACATGCCTCGACCAGCTATTGAGCGATACCAGTTGCCTCGTCGGCCATCGCACGCGTCAGATCGTGGATTGCGGTGTCCATGTGCTCGTGCACGCCGGCCTCCAACGCAGACCAGTCCCCGCCGACCAGCAGGTTCACCAGCAACTGGTGCTCCTCGACCAATGCCTCCGGCCGGTAGTACGCGGTTTCGAGGTTGGCCATGCAGATGCGCGCCTCCGCCGCCAGCGTCGCGTACATCCGCGACATGCGACTGTTCGCCGTCGCGGACACGAGGGCGGTGTGGAACGCGAGGTCACGCTCGGCCAGTCCGAACCAGTCCGCGCGATCGATGTAGGGCTGCATCTGGTCCACGATCGCCGACAACCGAGCAGCAGTTGTCGTCAATGTCGATTCGTCGCCGTGCACGAGAGTCCACGCGGCGCCCACCTCGATCGCCGCGCGAGCCTCGTAGATCTCCGCGACGTCGTCGCTGCTGAGTTCGACGACGAACACTCCGCGGTTGCGGTAGCTGACCAACAGCCCTTCCTGGTTGAGCCGTTGCAGCGCTTCTCGCACCGGTCCGCGGGAGATCTCCAACTCGGCAGCAACATTCGCCTCGTTGATCTGCTCACCGGGCGCGTAGGAGCCGTCGATGATGCGGTCGCGGATCTGATCGGCGATCACCATCGACGTGTTGCGCGCGTTGATCGGCGTCAGTCTTCTTGATCCTGGCACTGGTCTCTCCTCCGCTAGGACCTCGGGATAGCAAAATACTTGTACTCGAGGAACTCGTCGATACCGACCCTGCCGCCCTCGCGGCCCAACCCCGATTGCTTGACCCCGCCGAACGGCGCCGCCGGGTTGGACACGAGCCCCGTGTTCAACCCGACCATCCCTACTTCCAGCCGCTCCCCCATCCGGAGCGCTCGATCGATGTCCTGGGTGAACACGTATCCGACGAGTCCCCATTCGGTGTCGTTGGCCAACGCGATCACCTCGTCCTCGGTGTCGTACGGAACCACAGCGGCCACCGGCCCGAAGATCTCGGTCGACATCAGATCCGATGCGGGATCCACCGAATCGAGCACCGTCGGCGGGTAGAAGTACCCCGGGCCGTCGTCCGGCGCACCTCCGACGACTGCGCGGGCGCCTCGCTCCAGAGCGTCGTCGACGAGGCGCTGCACCTTGGCCCGGCCGTCCTCGTCGATGAGCGGCCCGACCTCCACTCCGTCACCGTCGCCGGGGCCGACGTTCAGTGCGTCCATTCGCGCGCCCAGCTTCTCGGCGAACTCGATTGCCACGGAACGATGTACGAAGAACCGGTTGGCCGCGGTGCATGCCTCGCCCATGTTGCGCATCTTCGCTACCATCGCGCCGTCCACGGCCCGATCGACGTCGGCTCCCTCGGCGACGACAAAGGGTGCATTGCCACCGAGTTCCATCGACGTACGCATCACCGTCGGTGCAGCCTGCGCCAGAAGAATCTTCCCTACTTCGGTCGAACCGGTGAAGCTGATCTTGCGCGCGTCTCCGCTCGCCATCCACGAACCGACGACGCTCGCAGCGTCGGTCGTCGGTACGACGTTGACGACTCCGTCCGGCACTCCCGCCTCGACCAGAATTGCGGCCAGGGCCAGAGCGGTCAGAGGTGTCTGTTCGGCCGGTTTGAACACCACTGTGCACCCGGCGGCCAATGCTGGGCCGATCTTTCGCGTACCCATGGCGAGCGGAAAGTTCCACGGGGTGACCAGGATGCACGGGCCGACGGGTTCGCGGGTGACGATGATGCGGTTCTTCCCGTCGCCGGTCAGGGTGTGATCACCTGAAATCCGCACCGCTTCTTCCGAGAACCAGCGAAAGAACTCGGCGCCGTAGGCGACCTCACCGCGCGCATCCGCCAGCGGCTTTCCCATCTCGGCGGTGATGATCGCGGCGAGTTTCTCGGTGCGCTCGACGATCAACTCGAAAGCCCGACGGAGGATGATGCTGCGTTCACGAGGAGCCGTCTGCGCCCACGACTTCTGGGCTTCCGATGCGGCTGCCATGGCCGCCTCCGCATCGGTGACGCCGCCGTCGGCGACGGTGGCGATGGTCTCACCTGTCGCAGGATCGACGACGTCGAACGTCTTTCCGCCGTGTGCGTCGCGCCAGTGGCCGCCGATGAACACCTGGGTCGGTGAATCGATCTCGGGTCGGGTCAGTGATGTGGTCATACGTCCCTCCTGGTGGTGCCTGGATCGAGAATGTGCGCGAGGTGCGTCGAGGCCCCGGCGCTGTGGTTGTCGGTGAGCTGGCGGACCTGCATGTGGCAGCTGAAACCGTCGGTGAGGATCGGTCGATCCCCCGCCCGACGCACGGCCGGAGCGAGGGCTTGTTCGGACACCTTCATGCTCATCTCGTAGTGATCGGGTTCGAAGCCGAAGTTTCCTGCCACGCCGCAGCATCCGGTTGCTTCGTCGATCGACTCGATTCCTGCAGCGGCCAACGCCTTCCGTTGGGTCGCTTCACCGAAGACGGCGTATTCGTGGCAGTGCGTCTGGACGGTCACGGCGTCCGGAACCGTCGCCGTCGGCGTCCACCCGCCTGCCGCCTGGTCGATCACTGCGCCCGCGAAGCTCTGCACGCGCGCTGCGACGCGTCGTGCGGCGTCGGTGTTCACCAGTTCCGGTAGGTCCTTCTTCAGTGCCGCCGCGCAACTCGGTTCGGTGACGACGATGGGACGGTCGGTGCCGTCGTCGAGCGCGTCCGCCGTCCGAGCAAGGTGCTTCCTAGCCGTCGCAAGCTGCCCGGTGGAGATCCAGGTGAGCCCGCAGCAGACGTCGCTGCGGCACTCGGCTGTTCGGCCAGCGTCGGCGAGGACTCGAACAGCAGCGCCGACGATCTCCGGCCGAAATCCCTTCGTGAACGAGTCGACGAACAGTACGACGTCACCGCCCTGGACCGAGTCGGTCGTCTGCGCCTTCAGTTCTGCGCGTGATGCGAATCGCGGAAGCGCGCGCTCGGTCGTCAGTCCTCCGAGTTTCGCTGCCAGCACACCGATTCTGGGCGTCAGAACGGCATTGAGTGCCGGAGCGATCCTCGCGGTCACCTTCAGCCATCGCGGAAGCCATCCCAGTGAATAGTGCGCCATCGGACGCACCCGGCCAGCGTAGTGATGGTCGAGGAATTCCGCCTTGTAGGTCGCCATGTCCACGCCGACCGGACAGTCGGACGAGCACGCCTTGCAGGAGAGGCACAGATCGAGGGACTCCTTGACATCGGTGGATGCCCATCCCTCGGCGACGGTTCTCGAGCTGCGTACCATCTCCTGCAGCACTCGTGCCCGCCCGCGGGTGGAATCCTTCTCGTCACCGGTCGCCCGGAAACTGGGGCACATCACTCCGCCACTGCTCGATCGACAGCGGCCGACTCCGACACAGGACTGTGTGGCGTGGACGAACGGGTCGAGGTGCGGGACCGGTCGAGGATCCGGGCCCGATCCGATCTGGTGCAGATCGAAGGTCGTCTTCCACTCCCGCTTCGGGATGTTCGCCAGCGCAAGGTCGTTCATCATCGGCGCCGGGTCGGTGATACTGCCCGGGTTGAGCAGTCCGGCAGGGTCCCAGATGCCTTTGAAGCGCTCGAACGCCCTCAGCATCGTGGTCGAGTACATCACCGGCAGCAGCTCCGAGCGAGCGCGCCCGTCACCGTGTTCGCCGGACAGCGACCCGCCGTGACGGACCACGAGGGCTGCCGCATCCCGCAGGAACGCGTTCATGATCGCGCGGCCTTCGTCCGTCCGCTGGTCGAACGTTATGCGCACGTGCATGCATCCGGCACCGAAATGCCCGTACATCACTCCGGTCAAGCCGTGGTGTGCCAGCAGGTCGCGAAAGTCGGCCAGATACGCCGCGAGTTTCTCCGGGGCCACCGCCGAATCCTCCCAGCCGGGCCAGGATTCGGTGATACCGCTCGCGCCGTCCGACAGTCGCGCCGACAGTCCAGCGCCGTCCTCACGCACTCGCCACAACGACTTCCGCTCGGACGGGTCGGCGACGACGCGACCGTCCTTCAACCGTCCCAGTTCTCGGAGTCGCTCGAGCAGACGCTCGGCCTTGTCCTCCACCTCGGTGGGGTCATCGCCGTCGAGGTCGACGTACAGCCAGGCGTTGCCGGACGGGAGGCCGCGCACCGAGTCCGCGCCGCGACGCATCCGCATGGTGTCGACGATCTTCTCGTCGATGCCTTCGATCGCGGCGGGAGAGAATTCGAGAATCGTCATGACGTCCTCGGCTGCTTCGACGACGTCCTCGTATCCCAGACTGAGCAACAGGGCAGCCGGAGGTACCTCCACGAGAGACACCGTCACGGCGACGACGATCGCGCAGGTGCCCTCGCTACCCACGAGCGCACGCGCCACGTCGAATCCGTTCTCGGGCAACAGGGTCGACAGGTGAAATCCCGACACCTGACGCGGAATGAGACCGAGCTCGAGACGGAGATCCGCCATGTGGTCCGAGACGAGCGACCGCAGGTCCGCAGTGATCCGAGTGGCGGCCTCGACCGACCGGGAATCGGAGGGATCCACGGCGGCGAGTCCGTCCCGTGTGGCCCGTAGAAGATGACCGTCCGAAGTGACGACATCGAGGGCGATCGTGTGATCGGCCGTCCGTCCGTAGCGCACCGAGTGGTTGCCGCAGGCATCGTTGCCCACCGCGCCGCCGACGGTGGCACGAGACTTGCTCGACGGATCGGGTGCGTACGTCAGCGCCCCTGCCGTTTCCGCCGACACGGCGGCGGCGATTTCGGAGATGACGATTCCCGGCTCGACGACAGCGGATTTCCCCTGCTGATCGATCGACACGACCCGGTTCATGTGACGGGAGAAATCCAGAACGATTCCAGCGCCGATCGCGTTGCCCGCCATGGAGGTGCCGCCTCCCCGGCTGACTATGGGTACGCGGGCATTCGTGCACGCTCGGACCACCGTCCGGACCTCGTCCGCGGTTGCCGGAAACACGACAGCGAGAGGTGGCACGCGGTAGTTCGAGGCGTCGTAGGAGTACTCGGCACGCCGTCGAGGTGAGTCGTCCACCTCGATGTCCGTCCTCCGCAGAACATCGAGCACGCGCGCGGCGGCTTCGGGTTCGGGATCGAGAACGGTCACAATGCTCGCTTCAGGGTCCGGGCGATCGCGTCGAGTCCTTCGGCGACTTCGTCGTCGGTGACCACGAGCGCGGGAATGATGCGGACGACGTTTCCGAATCCCCCGCAGGTGAGGAGCAGCAGACCTTCGGAAATTGCGGTCTGCTGCACACGGGTTGCCGCCGCGGCGTCGGGAGCTCCGTTGTCGTCGACGAATTCGAGTGCTTGCATCAGACCGAGGCCGCGAGCATCGCCGATGGCCGAGTACTGCCCCTTCAGCTCGTTCAGTCCATCGAGAAGAACAGCGCCCTGCTCGGCTGCGTTGTCGACGAGGCCCTCGTCCCGCACCACGTCGAGTGTGGCCACTGCGGCGGCTGCGGCAACGGCGTTGCCGCCGTATGTCCCTCCCTGCGAACCCGGCCACGCCTTGGACATGAGTTCCTCGGACGCAGCGATTGCCGAGATCGGGAAGCCCGAGGCGAGTCCCTTCGCGGTGACGACGATGTCGGGGCGCGCAGCCGAGTGCTCGTGCCCCCAGAACTTGCCGGTGCGTCCGACACCTGCCTGAACTTCATCGAAGACCAGGACGATGTCGTGTCGATCCGCGCGCTCGCGCAGTCCTTCGAGGAAGGCGGGCGGGGTCGGCAGGTAGCCACCGTCGCCGAGCACAGGTTCGATGATGAACGCGGCAGTGTCGGCGGGGCTGGACACCGTCGCCAGAAGGTAGTCGAGCTCCTTCAGAGCGAACGCGACGGCCGTCTCGGTGTCCCAGCCGTAGCGGAATGCGTACGGGAACGGCGCGATGTGCACGCCTCCCATGATGGGCGAGAAACCGGAACGGAACTTGGTGCCCGCCGTCGTCAGCGACGCCGCCGCGACCGTTCGGCCGTGGAACCCTCCGTGGAACGCGATGATGTTGGGACGCCCGGTGGCCATTCGTGCGAGGCGGATCGACGCCTCGACGGCTTCGGAGCCGGAGTTGGCGTAGAAGACGCTGTTCAGTCCGGCGGGCAGCACGTCACCCAGTTTCTCGGTCAATTCCAGGAGCGGCTTGTGCATCACGGTCGTGTACTGCGCGTGAATGATCTTGCCGACCTGTTCCCGCGCGGCCTCGACGACCTTCGGATGGCAGTGCCCGGTACTGGTGACGCCGATTCCGGTGGTGAAGTCCAGGTACTTGTTTCCGTCGGTTCCGTAGATCCAGCTGCCCGACGCGTAGTCGACGACAACCGGTGTGGCCTGCTTGAGTGCGGGGCTGAGGTGAGTGCGAGCTGGAGCTGTCATGCGAGCTATCGTGGTTCAGGATTTGCAGATTGTCAACAATCTGCAACCAATCGCCTCGCTGGGCTTCGGACGTCGCGGATATCGTCGGCTCATGCCAACGACCCGTGTTGCCGTCCTCGGCAGCATCAACATGGACCTCACGACGTTCACGCCGCGGCTGCCTCAGCCGGGTGAGACCCTGCTCGGCACCACCTTCGCAGCCTCGCAAGGAGGCAAGGGCGCAAACCAGGCGTTGGCGGCCGCACGCTCGGGTGCCGACACGACCTTCCTCGGGGCCGTCGGCTCCGACGCGTTCGGCCAGGATCTGATCGACACTCTGACCGAGGCCGGCATCGACACATCCCTGGTCCGCCACGTCGACGGACCGAGCGGCGTCGCCTCGATATCCGTGGACGGTGACGGCGAGAACACGATCGTCGTCGTCGCGGGCGCAAACTCGTCACTGATCGCCCTGTCCGACGCCGAGCGTGACGCCATCGCGGGGGCCGACATCCTCATGTGTCAACTCGAGATCCCGCTGGAGACCGTCGTCGAGGGTGCTACACACGCGCGCGACCACGGCACTCTCGTTCTACTCAATCCCTCCCCTGCGCAGGACCTGCCGGACGAGCTCGTCGAGGCCGTCGACGTTCTCGTCGTCAACGAAGCCGAGGCACGGGAGTTGGCCCACGTCGTCTCCCGAGTGCCGCACGTCGTCACCACGCTCGGCGCGCGAGGCGCCCACTACCGCGGCCCCGAGTCGGCATCGGACTTCCGCTCGCCCACGGTCGACGCGATCGACACCACGGGAGCAGGCGACGCGTTCACCGGGGCGCTCGCCGCCGAGTGGTCCTCAGGCCCCGACGACGCAATCCGGTGGGCCTGTGCCGCAGGCGCTTTCGCAGCCACGCGACGGGGCGCCGGTTCCTCGTCGGGAACACGCACGGACATTCGAGGCGTCGGACAGGAATGAGCCTGGCTACGGGCCGTCAGGCAAGCCCGGCGAGCCCGAATCCCGCGGCACACGCCGCAACCGACAGCACGAGCGTGCCGACGGCGTAGCCGATGGCCTTCGCATGCTTCCCGGAGCGGACGAGCCGGACGGTATCGACACTCGCGGTGCTGAACGTGGTGTATCCGCCGCAGAACCCGGTTCCGATCACAGCTTGAAGATCCGTCGAACCATCCTGCAACACAACGAGTCCCGCGAGAAGGCCGAGCACGAGAGAACCCGAGACGTTGATGGCCGCAATCGCCCACGGAATCCCCGATCGCGGAAATCGACTCCTGAACCACGAATCGACGGCGAACCGCGTCACCGCACCGAGTGCGCCCGCAAGAGCGACGAGGACGACGATCACCGAGCACTCCTTCGGCGGTGACCGGCTGCTCCGGCGACGATGCCCGCCCAGGCAGCGACGCCGCCGAGGACCACGGTCCCGGCCCCGTAAGCCGATGCGGTGGACCAGTGTCCGTCACGAGTCAGCAGCACCGCTTCCAGCGCGAACGTGCTGTAGGTGGTGAACGCCCCGCAGAACCCCGTCCCCGCGAGCAGACGTACTCGTTGCCGCACACCGATATCCGGTCCACGCCTCGCCAAGTTCTCCAGCACGAGGCCGAGGACGAACGCTCCGACGATGTTGATCACGAAGGTTGCCACCGGCCACCCGGAAGGCCGGTGCGGCAGCGCCTCCTCCACACCGACACGGGCGAGTGTTCCCACGACGCCGCCGACGAAGACCGACGCCAGCGCCGACATGCTCGAATGCAACGGACGCGTCGACGTCGTTTCGCGCTCTCCAGGATCCCCGCCGGAATCGCGGCCTCCGCCGTCGCCCATGTCGCCTCCTCGTACCACCTTCTGCAGAAGAGTATCGACCCTCGTCCGGTCGTTCCTTGTCACACCGGTGCGGCACGATGGTGCCATGACAACCGCATCGCACACGCCGACAGACCTGCGCGCCGACGCCGAGCGCCTGCTCCGCGAGCTCGCGGGGGACGGTGCGAGCCTGCGCGAGGATCAGTGGGTCGCCATCGAGGCACTCGTGGTCGGTCGACGCCGCGCACTGGTCGTCCAGCGAACCGGGTGGGGAAAGTCGGCGGTGTACTTCATCGCGGCGAAGTTGCTTCGGGAACAAGGCCTCGGCCCGACGGTCATCGTCTCGCCGTTGCTGGCACTGATGCGCAACCAGGTCGCCTCGGCGGAGCGTGCGGGAGTGAAGGCCGCGACCATCAACTCCGGAAACATGACCGAGTGGGAAGACATCCACGCCGACGTCGCAGCGGGCAGACTGGACGTTCTGCTGGTCAGCCCGGAGCGCCTGAACAACCCGGACTTCCGCGATCAGGTTCTACCGTCGCTGGCCGGCGACGCGGGCCTGGTCGTCGTCGACGAGGCCCACTGCGTGTCGGACTGGGGTCATGATTTCCGGCCGGACTACCGTCGCATCAGGACCTTGATCTCCGAACTGAGAGAGGGAATTCCGGTTCTGGCCACCACCGCGACCGCCAACGACAGAGTGGTGTCGGACGTCGCCGCACAGTTGGGAGTCGGCGGCGGTGACACCCTCGTGCTGCGCGGAGGCCTCGAACGGGAATCACTGCATCTGTCGGTCGTGCAGATCGAGAACTCGACCGAGCGAGCGGCGTGGCTCGCGTCGCATCTCGCGCAACTGCCCGGTTCCGGGATCATCTACACCCTGACGGTCTCCGCAGCCAAGGACCTCGCCGCGTTGCTGTCCGATCAGGGCCTCGCCGTTGCCGCGTACACCGGCCAGACCGACACGACGGAACGCGAGTCGCTCGAGACCGACCTGCTGAACAACGACGTCAAAGCTCTGATCGCGACCTCGGCCCTCGGGATGGGATTCGACAAACCGGACCTCGGTTTCGTCGTGCACATGGGTGCCCCTTCATCTCCTATCTCGTACTACCAGCAGGTCGGGCGTGCAGGCCGCGGCACCGATCGCGCCGAGGTGATCCTGCTTCCCGGTCACGAGGACAAGCAGATCTGGAGTTACTTCGCGTCGGTTGCGTTTCCGCGGGAACACGTCGTCAGGCAGGTGATCGAGACTCTCGATCCGGTGAAGCCTCAATCGACACCGGCCCTCGAACCGTTGGTCGACTTGAATCGCAGTCGATTGGAGATGGTCCTCAAGATCCTCGACGTCGACGGCGCGGTACAGCGTGTTCGTGGTGGATGGATCGCGACCGGCGAGCCGTGGACGTACGACGCCGAGCGCTACGAGCGGCTCGAACAGGCTCGCGACTCCGAACAGCAGGCCATGGTCGACTACCAACGCACCGACGGCTGTCGCATGGATTTCCTCCGGCGCCAACTCGACGACCCGGACCTGACGGACACTCCGTCCCGATGTGGCCGATGCGACAATTGCACAGGCCAGTCTTACTCTGCACAGGTCGAACAGGCTGCTGTCGATCAGGCTCGCAGCAGGTTGGACCGCCCGGGACTCGACCTTCCCCCGCGCAAGCAGTGGCCGAGCGGAATGAAGAAGCTCGGCGTCTCACTGTCGGGAAAGATCACCGACGGGCACGAACCCGGTCGCGTCCTGGGAAGGTTGACCGACCTCGTCTGGGGAAACCGCCTGCGTTCCGTCCTCGACGGTCCGGACGAGGCAGCGCCGTCGTCGTTGGTCGATGGATGCATCAAGGTCCTCGCATCGTGGGATTGGAAGGTCCGCCCGACGGCTGTCCTGGCCCTCGAATCCGCGTCGCACCCGGTACTCGTCAGGTCCGTGGCGAGCGAGCTCGCACGGATCGGCCGGCTCACCGACCTGGGAGTTCTCGGTCAACGGCCAGATCATCCGGTGGTGACGGCCTCCAACTCGGCCTTTCGGGTCGCGGGGCTCGTGGACTCCTGGGACATCCCGGACCTCGACAGCGTCGACGGGCCGATACTGCTGGTCGACCTCGTGACCGACACCGGATGGACGTTCACCTGCGCCGCCGACGCCCTGCGTAGGGCCGGAGCGGACGCCGTGCTCCCGTTCGCTCTTGCCACCCCCAAGTAGACGCCCCGAGGACACTAAGTCCAGACTGTGGATCGGCGGAAGGTTATCGGAGCCGAAACTGCTCGCCGTTACCCTGAATCACACATTTGTGACCAGCGTCACAATCACGCTCTAACCTGGGGAAGCAAGGTGGTTTAGAGCGTCAATTTCCCGGGGTACATGAAATGCCATGGCCACCTTGTTACGTTTGTATTTCCTATGAAGCCCGCACAGCTGAGAGCGACCTCAATCACTGCGCCGGACGCAGTGAAGTTTCGTAGTCCAAAGATTTCCGACGGAGTCCGGCTCTGGGAGATCGCAAGAGATTCGAGAGTGCTCGATCTCAACTCGAGCTACTCGTACATCCTGTGGTGCAGGGACTTTGCTGCAACATCCGTCGTGTCGGATGTCGGCGGCAGAGCAGTTGGTTTCGTCACCGGCTACATCCGGCAAGACTCCCCCACAACGTTTTTCGTGTGGCAGGTTGCGGTCGATGCCGATCAACGAGGCAAAGGTCTCGCCGGTCGTATGTTGAACGAACTGCTCGATCGCCTCACCCCCCAGGGCATCACACACCTGGAAACCACGATCAGCCCCGACAACGAGGCCTCGATCGCACTGTTCACGGCCCTCGCTCGAACACGAGGGACCGACATTGGAAAATCAGATCTGTTCGCGCCCAATGATTTCCCTGATAGCCACGAGGCCGAGGAGCTCTACACCGTAGGCCCCGCCGCCGTGCGCGCAAACGAAAGGAACAAGCAGAACATGACCGAAAAGATTGTTACCACAGAGAAGCCCGACGTCTTCGAGACAGTCGAGTCCGCCGTCCGCAGCTACAGCCGTCAGTGGCCCGCTGTGTTCAAGACCGCGAAGAACTCGACCCTCGTGGACGAGAACGGCCGCGAGTACCTCGACTTCTTCGGTGGCGCAGGCGCACTGAACTACGGCCACAACAACCAGATCCTCAAGGACGCTCTGGTGGATTACATCCAGAGTGACGGCATCACGCACGGGCTGGACATGTCCACCGTCGCCAAGCGCGAGTTCCTCGAGTCGTTCAAGAAGAACATCCTTGACCCGCGCGGACTCGACTACAAGGTTCAGTTCCCCGGCCCCACAGGCGCCAACACCGTCGAGGCAGCTCTGAAGCTCGCCCGCAAGGTGACCGGACGTGAGTCGATCATCAACTTCACCAACGCTTTCCACGGCATGACACTCGGCGCGTTGTCGGTCACCGGCAACTCGATGAAGCGAGCCGGCGCCGGAATTCCGCTGGTGCACACCACCCCGATGCCGTACGACAACTACTTCGGCGGTGTCACCGAGGACTTCCAGTGGTTCGAGCGTGTCCTCGACGACTCCGGCAGCGGATTCAACCGTCCGGCAGCAGTCATCGTCGAAACCATCCAGGGTGAAGGCGGCATCAACGTCGCTCGTCCGGAATGGCTTCGTGCACTGGCCGAGCTGTGCTCGCGCCGCGAGATCCTGCTGATCGTCGACGACGTCCAGATGGGGTGCGGCCGCACCGGCCAGTTCTTCTCCTTCGAAGAGGCGGGCATCGTCCCGGACATCGTCACGCTGTCGAAGTCCATCGGCGGCTACGGAATGCCCATGGCACTCACCCTCTTCAAGCCTGAGCTCGACGTGTGGGCGCCGGGTGAGCACAACGGCACCTTCCGGGGTTTCAACCCGTCGTTCGTCACCTCGAAGACGGCCATCGACACCTACTGGTCCGACGACAAGTTCGAG
This sequence comes from Rhodococcus sp. 06-156-4, assembly GCF_002259345.1. NCBI lineage: Bacteria > Bacillati > Actinomycetota > Actinomycetes > Mycobacteriales > Nocardiaceae > Rhodococcus > Rhodococcus sp. 06-156-4. Next base: position 133,660 of record NZ_NPGB01000020.1, read on the forward strand.
AAGGAAGTTCTCGCCAAGGGCGAGCACATCCAGGACAACTTCATCAAGCTGTGCGCCAAGTACGACGGGGTGTCCACCCGCGGTCGCGGCATGGTCCAAGCGCTCGTGTTCGACGAGCCGGAGAAGGCAGGCAAGGTCGCTGCACTCTGCTACGACGAAGGACTGCTCGTCGAGACCGCAGGTCCGTCCGACGAGGTCGTCAAGCTGCTTCCGCCGCTGACCACGACCGTCGAAGAACTCGATCGCGGACTGGACATCATCGCAGGTGCTACTGCCAAGGTGTGCTCCTGATCCAGCAGGATCCGATCCTGCTGCACACCATCGAGCTGCACATTCGTCGAAGGGAGACAACACATGATCGTGCGTACCACCGAGGAAATCACCGGGACCGATCGCGACATCTCGAGCGAGGACGGCAACTGGCGCAGCAAGCGCATCGTCCTGGGCGGCGACAAGGTCGGTTTCTCGTTCCACGAGACCACCATTCAGGCCGGCACGGTGAACAACTTCCACTACGCCAACCACATCGAGGCCGTCTGGCTCATCGAGGGTGAAGGCACGTTGACCGATCGCGAGACCGGCGAAACGTACGAACTCGGTCCGGGATCGATGTACCTGCTGAACGGCAACGAGCGCCACACCGTCGAGCCGCGCACCCAGATGCGCATGTTGTGTGTGTTCAACCCGCCGGTAGTCGGCAACGAGACCCACGACGAGAACGGTGTCTATCCGCTCGTGGAAGTTCCCGCATAAAGTTTGTTCTCATGACTCCACCCCGCTCGAATGCTGTTGCCGTCGGACCCGAAGAGGACCGCATCACGGTTTCTGCGATCGAGCGGGGTGGAGCCGTTGTTGCGCCTCTGGCCGACGCGTCGGGCCTAGTCTGGACCGAGGGGCCGTCGAGGTTTCCGACGGCTCTGCCGTCGACCGTCGAGTGGGTGCAGCTGCCGTCCGCGGGTGTCGAAGCGTGGTTCGAGGCCGGAGTGTTCGACGCCCATTCTTCGGTTCTGTTCACCTCCGCTGCGGGCGCCTACGCTGCCACCGTCGCCGAACACGCTCTTGCACTACTGCTCGCGGGCGTGCGTGCTCTGCCCGAGCACCTCGAAGCCCGCTCCTGGCAGCAGGAGCGATTTCTGAGCAAGGTCGGCACGCTGCGCGGGTCGACGGTCACGATCCTCGGAGCAGGCGGAATCGGCCGGGCGTTGATCCCGCCGCTCACCGCGCTCGGGGCGGAGGTCGTCGCGGTGAACCGCTCGGGCCGACCCGTGCCGGGTGCAGTGCGCACGTTGCCCGTCACCGCTCTGGCCGATGTGTGGCCCGGCACCGACCACGTCGTGATCGCTGCACCGGCGACACCGGCCACCCGCCACCTCGTCGGCGCGCAGGAACTGGCTCGGCTGCAGAAGCATTCCTGGCTGATCAACGTGGCACGTGGGTCACTCGTGGACACCGATGCTCTGGTCGACGCCCTCACTGCCCGGACCATCGGTGGCGCAGGCCTCGATGTCACCGACCCCGAGCCGCTGCCCGACGGCCATCCTCTGTGGACGTTGCCGAACGCGATCGTCACTCCGCACGACTCGAACCCGACCGCGCTACGTCACGCTGCCTACGCCGACCACGTCGCATCCAACGTCGCGCGCTTCGTCGCAGGTGAGACGCTTGCCGCGCGCATCGACTCGACGCAGGGATACTGAGCGCTAACCTGGAGAACGTGGCAACGACAGTCCGCGCAGCCCCCTCTGCCAGCCGGCTCGACGACATCGTCGAGCTGCTGACCGGCAAGCGGGTCGCCGTCGTGTCGGGCGCAGGTATGTCCACCGATTCCGGGATTCCCGATTACCGGGGCCCGGACTCTCCGCCGCGCAACCCGATGACCTTCCAGCAGTTCGTCGGCGACGACGAGTTTCGCCGTCACTACTGGGCACGCAACCACGTCGGCTGGCGACACATGGACGCTGCGCAACCCAACCGCGGCCACCGAGCTCTCGCGGCCCTGGAGCGTCGCGGAAACGTTTCCGGCGTCATCACCCAGAACGTGGACATGCTGCACACCAAGGCAGGCAGCCGACGGGTCATCGACCTACATGGTGTCTACGCCCGCGTGACGTGCCTCGACTGCGGACGGCTCGTGTCCAGGTACACACTGGCCCGTCGCCTCGAAACGCGAAACCCCGGCTTTCTCGCCAGCGTCGCGCCGGCCGACGGCGTGGAAATCGCCCCCGACGCCGATGCTGTCATCTCCAGCACCGCCCACTTCCGCATGGTGGACTGCGAGGCGTGCGGTGGTGTGCTGAAACCGGACATCGTGTACTTCGGGGAGAGTGTCCCCAAGCCTCGAGTCGCGGAAGCGTTCGACCTCGTCGACTCGGCGGACGCACTTCTCGTACTCGGGTCGTCTCTCACGGTGATGTCGGGCCTGCGGTTCGTCCGCCGCGCCGCGAAAGCAGGCATCCCCATCGTCGTGGTCAACCGTGGATCCACCCGCGGCGACGAATTCGCATCGATCGTCAGCGCTGCCGGGTGCTCGGAAACTCTCACCGGACTGCTCGACGCGCTGCCGCCAACGCACTGACCACAACCACAACCGGCCCCTGGCGCTCCTCACCGCTCGAATGAATCCCCGAGTCCGCTACAGCTCCACGGACACCAGGTCGTCGGCGTGAACCACTGGCCGCTGGAGTTCGGGAGCCAGGTCGGAGCTCGACTTCCCGAGCATGCCGGACAACTCGGACGCGTCGTACGCCACTACTCCCCTGGCGACGACGGCTCCAGCGGGATTGCGCAGTGCAACGACGTCGCCTCCGTGGAAGTTGCCGGTGATACCGACGATGCCGGCGGACAGCAGCGAGCGCCTGAGTTCGACGACGGCACGCACGGCGCCCGCGTCGAGGTGCAGGTCGCCGTCGACATCCGCGGCGTGCCGGACCCAGAACTTCCGTGACGACAGTCGGATCGGCCGGGCAGCGAAGGCCGTTCCGACTCCCGCATCGGTGAGTGCGTCGTTCGCGTCGGACGCAGCGGCAAGCAGGACCGGCACACCAGCATCGGCTGCGAGTCGCGCAGCGGACAATTTGGAGGCCATTCCGCCCGTGCCGAGTGCTCCTCCGGATCCTGCAACCACTCCGTCCAGGTCTTCCGGGCTGTCGACCTCGGGGATGAGCGTCGCGTCGCCCTTGCGCGGGTCGCCGTCGTACAGACCGTCGACGTCGGACAGCAGAACCAGTGCGTCTGCTCCCGACAGGTGCGCGACGAGGGCTGCCAGCCGATCGTTGTCACCGAATCGGATCTCGGCGGTGGCGACCGTGTCGTTCTCGTTCACCACGGCGACCGCTCCGAGCGAGCGCAACCGGTCCAACGTACGTTGCGCGTTTCGGTGATTGGTGCGTCTGGCGATGTCCTCGGCCGTCAGCAGTACCTGCCCGACGGTACGACCGAAACGTCCGAACGACGTGCCCCACGCATGCGCCAACGCGAGCTGGCCGACACTGGCCGCAGCCTGTTTGGTCGCGAGGTCTCGTGGCCGCTTGGTCAATCCGAGCGGCGCAATTCCGGCTCCGATGGCACCGGACGACACGACGATCACGTCGGTCCCGGCACGCATACGAGTCTCGACGGCTTCCGCCAACGCATCGAGACGCGTGACGTCGAGGCCGCCGACCAGGGACGTCAGCGCCGAGGATCCGATCTTGACGACGATGCGCTTGGCGCCCGCGATGGTGCTTCTCGTCGCCGATACCCTTGACGCAGAATCGGATTCAGCGCTCACGTTCCCTCACTCTTCGGGGTCGAGCCCACGCCGGACTCGACGAGCGTGCTTACGTTCGTCCGCGCTGATGCGCTCGACCTGATCGAGCCGTGCGTCGGTGCCACGTCCGGTGCGGACGATGTCGACGCCGGCGGAAGTCTGCGGTTCCCAGTCGAACGTGACGTCACCGATGGTGACCGATGCGCCCGGCTCCGCTCCGAGTTTGATCAACGCGTCCTCGACGCCGAGACGTGCCAACCTGTCGGCGAGGTAGCCCACGGCCTCGTCGTTGCTGAACTGTGTCTGCGCGACCCACCGTTCGGGTCGTGTACCGAGCACCAGGAAACCGCCGGGCACGTCGGGATCCTTGACGACCTCGAAGCCGTCCTCGTTGCGTGCCACTGGACGGATCACTGCACGACGAGGCTCTGCAGGCGGGTGCGCCACCCGGTACTCCTCGACCATCTTCGCCAGAGCGAAGATCAAGGGCTTCAATCCTTCTCGGCTCACAGCCGAGATCGTGAACACCGGCCAACCGCGCGCCTCGAACTCGGGGGTCACCATCTCGGCGAGCTCGGCAGCCTCCGGGATGTCGGCCTTGTTGAGCACGACGATGCGGGGACGGTCGGCCAGGTCACCCAGGCTCGCATCACCGAGCAGCGCGGGCTTGTAGGCAGCGAGTTCGGCTTCCAGCGCGTCGACGTCCGAGACCGGATCGCGACCGGGATCCAGTGTCGCGCAGTCGACCACGTGAGCGAGCACCGCTGTCCGCTCCAGGTGCCGGAGGAAGTCGAGACCGAGCCCCTTGCCCTGGCTGGCTCCGGGAATCAGACCAGGAACGTCGGCGACGGTGTAGGTCGTGTCACCGCTGGACACGACACCCAGGTTCGGCACGAGTGTCGTGAACGGGTAGTCCGCGATCTTCGGCTTGGCGGCCGACAGCACCGACACGAGAGATGATTTACCGGCGGACGGAAAGCCGACGAGTCCGATGTCCGCGACGGATTTGAGCTCGAGCACCAGGTCGCGCTCGACGCCTTCCTCACCGAGGAGGGCGAAGCCGGGAGCCTTACGGGCTTTGGACGACAGCGCTGCGTTGCCGAGTCCGCCCCGGCCGCCGGGCGCAGCGTCGAATCGAGTGCCCTCACCGATCATGTCCGCGAGAATGCGGCCGTCCTTGTCCAGGACGACGGTACCGTCGGGCACCTTCAGAATCAGATCCTCGCCGTTGGCGCCCTCTCGGTTGCCACCCATGCCCTGGGTTCCGTTGCTGGCCTTGGCGTGCGAGTGGAAGTGGAAGTCGAGCAGCGTGTGCACACTGCTGTCCACGACGAAGATAACTCCGCCGCCGCGTCCACCGTTGCCGCCGTCGGGTCCGCCGAGCGGTTTGAACTTCTCGCGATGAACCGAAGCGCAGCCGTTGCCGCCTTTACCGGCGCTGACGTGCAGCACCACGCGGTCTATGAATCGTGACATGGCTGCCTTCGATCCTTCCTCGGTCAGGTGACCGAATGTCTGTGCCCCACGAACGCGATAAGGGCGGACCGGGTGTCTTAGACCCTGGTCCGCCCTCGTCGTAGATCGTGGGGTGCGCCGTGCGGATCGCGTGCGATCCCCGGGCGCGGATGGTGCAGCGGAGACTAGGCCTCGACTGCGACCGGAACGATGTTCACGGTCTTGCGTCCACGCTTGGCGCCGAACTCGACGGCACCTGCGGACAGTGCGAACAGTGTGTCGTCGCCACCACGGCCGACTCCGACACCGGGGTGGAAGTGCGTGCCGCGCTGACGAACCAGGATCTCGCCTGCGCTGACCGTCTGGCCACCGAAACGCTTGACGCCGAGGCGCTGTGCATTCGAGTCGCGACCGTTACGGGAGCTGGATGCACCCTTCTTATGTGCCATGTTGCGTACCCTCCTCGGGTAAGAAGATCGCCGGCGCCCTGTGAGAAACCGGCTGAGAAGAACTGGTTACTTGATACCGGTGACCTTGAGGACGGTCAGCTTCTGCCTGTGTCCCTGACGCTTGTGGTATCCGGTCTTGTTCTTGAACTTGTGGATGCGGATCTTCGGGCCCTTGGTGTGCTCGACGATCTCGCCGGCGACGGAGATCTTCGCCAGCTTCTCTGCATCTGTGGTCAGGTCGGAACCGTCAACGACGAGGACCGGAGCAAGCGAGACAGCAGTGCCGGGCGCTCCCTCGATCTTCTCGACCTTGACGAGGTCACCAACAGCGACCTTGTACTGCTTTCCGCCGGTCTTGACGATCGCGTACGTTGCCATCGGAGGGCTACCCCTTGCTTCTTCGAACTTGCTCGCGCTGCCCACGGCAACACGACTGGTCTGATCTTACTTTGTTCTTGCTTTCAAACATCCCGGCATCTATCCCGATCAACGCTCCTGCCTTCCGCGAACGGAGCCAGGGCACAGCAGAACGGTGTCGCCGGGAGCGACTTATCAAGGTTACGGCAGACGGGCGGCCATGGTCAAACCGCCCGTCCCCTGTTCCCTATGCGTCTACGGGAGGACCCGCCGGTCGTGCTGCACTGCGGCGGCGCCGCGGCCGAGCCACCGGCAGTTCTTCCGGCACGTCCCCTGCATCCACCTGGGCGAATGCAGGCGTCGTCACCGGTTCCGGCGCAGGCTCGTCCGCAGCGTCCGTACCGTCCGACGTTGCCGAGATCACGAAGACTGCTCCCGCGTCCGGTCCGGTCTCGGTCGGTGCTGCAGCCTTGCGAGCCACTCGCCGTCCGCGCTTGGCCTTGACCGGAGCCTCGGACGCTGCGGGTTCGTCCGCTGCAACCGACTCGGCGACAGCAGGTTCGGGCGCAGCCTCTTCGGCAGCGGGACGATCCGTTGCCGCTTCCGATGACGGAGTCTCGGCATCCACGTGCGTGGTCGACTCTGCTGCTTCGGCTGCGCCTGTGTCTTCGACTACTGCCGATGCAGTGGGTCGCGACGCCTTTCGGCGTGCACCGCGTCCACCTCGACGGGACGAGCCGGTGGGTGCCGCTTCCGTGCCGTTCGACTGGGACTCCTGCAGAGCCCCTGCGTCCGACACCGATGCGTCCGATACCGCTACGTCCGATACCGCTGCGTCCGACACCGCTACGTCCGATACCGATGCGTCGTCGTTGCCCTGTACGGCGGCGACGTCCGAGGCGTCGATGACCTTGTTCTCCGTCGACGCCGATGCGTCGTGTTCCACCACGTCGGCGGGTGTGACGTCGGCGACGACTTCGTCGTGGTGCGCTGCCATTGCCAGGGCGACCGGATGGGCTCGCTTGACGGCAGGCTCAGCCGTGGGTTCGGAGTGATCGGAGCCGTGGGAGTGGCCATTCCCCGTGCCGTTGCCGGTGGAACCGGCGTTGCCGTTGGAACCGGCGTTGCCGTTGGAACCGGCGTTGTCGGACTTGTCGCGTCCACGACGCTTGCGCTGCGAACCGGAGTCCCCTCGTGAGGAGCCCGAGCGTGCACCGTCGTCGGGCTTGGCCTCCACCGGGAACGGATGCACGATGATTCCGCGGCCCTGGCAGTGCTCACAGGTCGTCGAGAAAGCCTCGACCAGACCGGTTCCGAGCTTCTTGCGTGTCATCTGGACGAGACCCAGCGACGTCACCTCGGACACCTGATGGCGTGTTCGGTCGCGACCGAGAGCTTCGGTCAGTCGACGCAGAACGAGGTCACGGTTCTGTTCGAGCACCATGTCGATGAAGTCGACGACGATCATGCCGCCGATGTCACGGAGGCGCATCTGCCGGACGACTTCCTCGGCTGCTTCGAGGTTGTTGCGGGTGACCGTCTCTTCGAGGTTTCCGCCCGCGCCGGTGAACTTGCCGGTGTTGACGTCCACCACGGTCATCGCTTCGGTGCGGTCGATCACCAGGGTGCCGCCGGACGGGAGCCACACCTTGCGATCGAGTGCCTTCGCGAGCTGCTCGTCGATTCGGTGGGCCTCGAACACGTCGGGCTGACCTGGTTCGGCGACGTGGCGCTCGAGCTTGGGTAGCATGTCGGCGGCGACGGTTTCGATGTAGGTCGACGTTGTCGACCATGCCTTGTCACCTTCGATGACGAGCTTGACGAAGTCCTCGTTAAACAGGTCGCGGATGACCTTCACCAGCAGATCGGGCTCTTCGTAGAGCGTCTGCGGCTGGCTGCCCTTGCCGGACTCGGCCTTCGCCGATGCTTCCTCGATGGATGCCCACTGCGCCTGCAGCCGCGACACGTCGCGAGCCAACTCTTCCTCGCTGACACCCTCCGCAGCCGTGCGGATGATGACGCCTGCCTCGGACGGGACGATGTCGCGGAGAATTTCCTTCAGACGCTTGCGTTCGGTGTCCGGAAGCTTGCGGCTGATGCCGGTCGAGCTGCCGCCGGGCACGTACACGAGGTAGCGACCGGCCAGCGACAGCTGCGTCGTGAGCCGGGCACCCTTGTGCCCCACCGGGTCCTTGCTGACCTGCACCAGGACTTGATCGCCCGGCTTGAGTGCCTGCTCGATCTTGCGGGAGTTGCCTCCCAGACCGGCGGCGTCCCAGTTGACCTCGCCTGCGTAGAGCACACCGTTGCGGCCACGGCCGATGTCGATGAACGCGGCTTCCATGCTCGGCAGCACGTTCTGGACGCGTCCGAGGTACACGTTGCCGACCATCGACGCCGACGCACTGCTGGTGACGAAGTGCTCCACCAGCACGCCGTCCTCGAGAACGGCCACCTGTGTGGTGTCGCCGTGATCCGGGAAGGACTTCTCGCGAACCACCATCACGCGGTCCACGGATTCGCGACGAGCCAGGAACTCGGATTCGGTCAGGATCGGCGGACGGCGACGGCCGGCGTCGCGTCCGTCGCGTCGACGCTGGCGCTTCGCTTCGAGCCGCGTCGATCCGGTGATGCCCTGAACTTCGTCCTTGTTGCGGGACTTGGTGCGCGGCTCACGCTCGTGAACCACGGTGTTGGGCGGGTCGTCCTCGGACGATGCCGTGTCCGACGACGCGTCACCGGAACTGCGGCGACGACGGCGACGACGCCTGCGGCGGCTCGAACCGTCGGCTGCATCCTGCTCGTCGTCCGAATCGTCGGAGTCGGACTCGGCCGACGCGTCGCCGTTGTCCTGCACATCGTCGTCACCCGACTCGGCCGATGCGTCGTCGGCGGACTTGGCGCCGCCACGTGACCTGCTACGCCGACGCGAGCGCCGTTCACCGGTCGGCTTCGAGTCCTCGGCGGTGTCATCCTCGGTGGATTCGTCCTCCGAGTCACTGCTGTCGGTGTCACTGTCCGACCCCGAGGGCTCGGACGGAGCCGCGACGTCATCGGCATCCGAGTCGGCGCCCTGATCGCCGGCACCCTGGTCATCGGCGTCGTTCGAGCTGGAGTCGTCCGGGCTGCTGTCGCCGGCCTGGTCACCACGTCCACGGCCGCGACCTCGGCGTCCACGACGGCGGCGACGCGGCTGAGAGTTGTCGTCGTCGGCATCCCCGTCGTCGGAACCGTCCTCCGACGAGGTGTCCACGGAGGAGGTCGCGTCGGACGGCGTTTCGTCGATGCCTGCGTCTGCGGAAGCGGGCTTGCTGTCCGGCGAGTCGGTTGCCTGGGGGCGGGTGCCCTCGGACTCCTCGGTCGAGGCGTCTGCAGTCGCGGTCACTGCCTGCGTGTCCGCTGCGTTCGGGTTCGCGTCTGCTGCCGACGAGTCCGCCGCGGGGCCAGCTGCCTTCTTGCTCCGACGCCGCGCACGAGGAGGTTCGGCTACGGCCTCGGGCTGGAGGAAGAGAGGTCCGGAGAAAGTCGGACGTGCCACCGGAGCCGCAGTGTCGGTTGCAGCAGCGTCGGCCGCAGCGCTCTCGGCGGGCACGTCGGTCGAGAACAAGGTCTGCGCGGACCGAGGCTCAGCGACGTCCGGCTCTGCGACGTCCGGCTCTGCGACGTCCGGCTCGGCGACCTGCGCCTCTACCGCCTCGGGTGCTACAGCAGCGGGTTCCACAGCAGCGGGCGTCACCGCTGCCGGCTCTGCGAACGAGGCGTGGACCGTCTGGGCGACGTCGCGGCCGAGGCTGGACTGTGCGCTGCGGGCCTCGATACCGAGTTCGCCGAGCTTGGCCAGCACTTGCTTGCTGGTCACCCCGATGATCTTCGCCAGCGCGTGCACGCGCAGGCGGTCCGGGAACGTCGGGGCTACCTCGGCGCCACCTTTTGCACTTCCCGTGTTCGAATTCTGTACATCTTCCGGCGGGGCTTGATCGGCCACGTATGTCTCCTCGGGCCCCCGGGCGCGTCCACCTTCGACTGCTGGGTGTGACGCGGCCACGCGAGGGCAATCCTTGTGTCCTGACGAAAGGTTTGACGTCAGTGTTGTCTTGTCACGCTCTTGGTCTCGCTCCGTGTCCGAGGCACCGCCACGGTCTGTGGTCGGTGCACCGAGCACGGTGCCTGGCTGGATGGCTGTGGTGTCCTCCGGTACGAGCGCCTGATCATCAAGCTTGCCTGTGACGGCGGAGGCTTCCGCTCGCCGTCGGCAGCGATGACGGGCATCGCACGCGAAGGTGTCATCCGGTTGCTGACACGAGAACACCGATGTGTCGGCGTTCGATCGTCCTGCTGGTACTGAAAATTTCTCGAATGCTGGTGGTCGGTGAAACTGAAACTGTGTAAGCAACCTTCGCCAGTATCCCACACCGAGGGTCGCCTGCCCGCCACACCGCCGAGAATGCGTCCTCAGCGGCGTGGCGAAGGGCCGGTTCGTGCTGCGGTATCGAGCGGGTCAGGACAGTCCGGGGAACCACAGTGCGATCTCGCGCTCGGCGGATTCCACCGAGTCGGAGCCGTGCACGAGGTTCTGCTGCCCGTCGAGGGCGAGGTCCGCGCGGATGGTACCGGGGACGGCCTTGGCGACCGGGTCGGTTCCTCCGGCGATCTGACGGAACGCCGCGATCGCGCGTGGCCCTTCGAGGACAGCGGCGACGACGGGTCCCGAGGTGATGAACTCGAGCAGGTCGGGGAAGAACGGCCTGCCTTCGTGCTCGGCATAGTGGGCACTGGCCAGCGCGGTCGGAACGGTCTTGAGCTCGAGGGCTGCGATGCTCAATCCCTTCTTCTCGATGCGGCCGAGTATCTCTCCCACGTATCGGCGGGCTACTCCGTCGGGCTTGATCAGTACAAGGGTGCGCTCAGTCACGATCACAGACAGTAGTGGACAGTGCTCGCGCACTCATCCCTGGCGTCGACCTTCGGCGTCGACTTCCCCCGCGTGAGACGTCAGTCCCGCTGGCCGTACAGCATTCCGCGTTCGATTCGGCGCGTGATGTCTCGGCGGAGATACAGCAGGTAGGCCCACACTGCCGCGAAGATCAGCCCGACGATTCCGATCGACAGGTGGATGAACACTCCGAGGATCACGAGAACCTGGAGAACGAGGTTGATCTGCATCCCCTGCGGGCGGCGCTGCATTCCGCTCGCGAGGATCATCAGGACGGCGAGTCCGACGATGTAGAGCGTCGAGAACCACGTGAGCCCGCCTCCGACCGTCGCGACCACCGGCAGTGCCAGCAGGATCACGATCATTTCGAGGATCAGGGTTCCCGCGCAGACTCCCCGGAAGCCCTTCCACGGATCGTTGGTGGGCGGTTTGAACCCACCGGTCGCCTCGGTCATACCGGTTCCTTTCCGAACAGGGTTCTGGCGGCACCTGCGGTCACGACCGAACCGGTGACGACGACGCCCGCTCCGGACACTGCTTCACCAGGGTCGGCGACCTCTTCGGCCAGGCCGATGGCGGTTTCCAACGCGTCGGCCAGGGTCGGCGACACCACCACACGTTCGTCACCGAATTTGGCGACGGCGATGTTGGCGAGTTCTTCCACGTCCATTGCGCGCGGAGAACCGTTGTGGGTGACGACGATCTCGTCGAACACGGGCTCGAGCGCGGTCAACATCGCGTCGACATCCTTGTCGCCCATGACGCTGACGACACCCACCAATTTGCGGAAGTCGAACTCGTCGGCCAGCGTGGCCGCGAGTGCGCGCACACCGTGCGGATTGTGCGCGGCGTCGAGGAAGACCGTCGGTGCATTGCGCACCCGCTCGAGTCGTCCTGGGTTCACGATGGAGCCGAAGGCCGCGCGGACGATCTCGACGTCGAGTTGCCTGTCCGCTCCCGCACCGAAGAAGGCTTCCACCGCGGCCAGGGCGAGAGATGCGTTGTGCGCTTGATGTTCGCCGTGCAGGGGAAGAAAGATGTCGGTGTAGACGCCGCCGAGGCCTTGCAGTTCGAGTTGCTGACCGCCGACGGCGATCCGGCGGGCAAGTACACGGAACTCAGACCCTTGACGGGCGACGGCTGCGTCCGCCTCGACCGCGGCGCGGAGGACGACGTCGAGAGCCTCCGGCTTCTGCTCCGCGATGACGGCGACCGTGTCTCTCGGCACGAGCCGTTCCGGCGCCTTCTTGATGATGCCCGCCTTCTCCCCCGCAATTCCTGCGAGGTCGGAGCCGAGAAACTCCGTGTGGTCGAGGTCGATCGGCGTGATGACCGCGACTTCACCGTCGACGACGTTGGTCGCATCCCACCGGCCGCCCAATCCGACTTCCACGACGGCGACTTCGACGGGTGCCTCCGCGAACGCGGCGAATGCCATCGCGGTGGTCACCTCGAACTTGCTCATTCTCGGACCACCGGCAGCCTGCGACTGCGCGTCGATCATCTCCACGAAAGGTGCGATCTCGTTGTAGGTGTCGACGTAGAGTCGCGGCGAGATCGGTGCGCCGTCGATACTGATACGTTCCGTGGCCACCTGTAGGTGAGGGCTCGTCGTCCGACCGGTGCGCCGATGGAAATGCGTCAGCAACGCGTCGATCATCCGGGTGACCGATGTCTTCCCGTTCGTCCCCGCGACGTGGATGGACGGATACGCCTTCTGCGGCGAGCCCAGAAGGTCCATCAGCGCCGCGATCCTTGCGGTGCTCGGCTCGATCTTCGTCTCGGGCCAGCGCTTGTCGAGCTCGGCCTCGACGAGAGCCAACTCGGCGAGATCGACTGGCCCTGGGTCGCCCTGGCTCGCGGGCTGATCGAATTCGGTCACTACTCACCCGTCGTTTCGAGTCGCGCCGAGATGCGCGCGATCTCCTCGGTGGCGATCTGCTGTCGGGTGCGGATCTTGTCGACGACGGCATCCGGCGCCTTGGCGAGGAACGCCTCGTTGCCGAGTTTCGCGGTGGTCTGGGCGAGTTCCTTCTCCGCGGCCGCGAGATCCTTGACCAATCGCGCTCGTTCGGCGACCAGATCGACCGTTCCCGACGTGTCGAGCTCCACGGTGACCGTCGCCTGCGACAGCCGGACCTCGACGGAGGCGGTGGCGCTGAAGCTCTCGTCCGGTTCGGTCAGTTTGGCCAACGAACGGGTCGCGGCCACTTGGTCGGTGATGTCGGCGTCCTCGACGCCGACAATCCTCGCCGCGACCTTCTGCGACGGCTTCAGTCCCTGATCGCTCCGGAACCGGCGAACCTCGGTGATCAGCTTCTGCATGTCCGAGACACGCCGTGCGGCAACCGGATCGGCGTCCACTCCGCTGTCGGTCGGCCAGGACGCGATCACGACGGACTCGCCGCCGGTGAGCACCTTCCACAGCGTCTCCGTCACGAAGGGCACGACCGGATGGAGCAGGCGAAGAACGGCGTCGAGCACGTTGCCGAGCACGCCTCGCGTCGACTCCGCATGCGCGGTGTCCGCGAACTGAACCTTCGCGATCTCGAGGTACCAGTCGCAGACCTCGTCCCACGCGAAGTGGTACAGCGCCTCACATGCCTTGCTGAACTCGTACCGCTCGAACGCGGCGTCGACCTCGCCGCGGACCTGCTCGAGCCGATCGAGAATCCACCGGTCGGCGTCGGTGAGGTCGGTGCGAGCCGGCAGCTCGTCGGGCGCAGCGCCGTTCATCAGTGCGAATTTCGTCGCGTTGAAGAGCTTGTTGGCGAAGTTGCGCGAGGACTGCGCGTGGTCCTCGCCCACCGACAGGTCGGCCCCGGGATTGGCGCCTCGTGCAAGCGTGAAGCGCAGTGCATCCGCACCGAAGCGGTCGACCCAGTCCAGCGGGTCGATTCCGTTGCCGCGGGATTTGGACATCTTCTTGCCGAACTGGTCCCGGACGAGACCGTGCAGGAAGACGTCCTTGAACGGAACGTTGCCCGGCTCTGCGCCTGCATTCACCGACGCATCGCCGGAGACGTAGGTGCCGAACATCATCATGCGAGCGACCCAGAAGAACAGAATGTCGTAGCCGGTGACCAGCACGCTCGTCGGATAGAACTTGGCCAGGTCGGCGGTCTCGTCCGGCCATCCCATCGTCGAGAACGGCCAGAGGCCGGACGAGAACCAGGTGTCGAGAACATCCGGGTCCTGCACCCAGCCTTCGGGGGCGGTCTCGCCCGGGCCCAGGCACACGGTCTCGCCGTCGGGGCCGTACCAGATCGGGATGCGATGACCCCACCAGAGCTGACGGGAGATGCACCAGTCGTGCATGTTGTCGACCCAGGCGAACCAACGCGGTTCCTGGCTTGCGGGGTGAATGACGGTGTCGCCGTTGCGGACTGCGTCGCCTGCCGCTTTCGCCAGGCCGTCGACCTTGACCCACCACTGCAGGGAGAGGCGTGGTTCGATGGATTCACCACTGCGCTCGGAGTGTCCGACGCTGTGGAGGTAGGGCCGCTTCTCGGCGACGACACGTCCCTGCTCGGCCAATGCCTCGCGCACCTTCACCCGGGCTTCGAACCGGTCGAGACCGTCGAATTGCGTGCCGGTGTCGGCGATTCGGCCGGTCTTGTCCATGATGGTCGGCATCGGCAGGTTGTGCCTCAGCCCCATCTCGAAGTCGTTGGGATCGTGCGCGGGCGTGATCTTGACCGCGCCGGTACCGAATTCGGGATCGACGTAGTCGTCGGCGATGATCGGGATGTCGCGGCCGGTGAACGGGTGCGGCAGCGTCGTGCCGACGAGGTGCTTGTACCGCTCGTCCTCGGGGTGGACGGCCACCGCGGTGTCACCGAGCATCGTTTCGACACGCGTGGTCGCGACGATCACGTGTGGTTCGTCGTCGTTCAGCGACCCGTATCGCAGCGACACGAGTTCGCCCTCGACGTCCTCGAACTTGACCTCGATGTCGGAGATCGCCGTCTGCAGCACCGGTGACCAGTTGACGAGACGTTCGGCGCGGTAGATCAGACCGTCGTCGTACATGCGCTTGAAGATGGTCTGCACGGCCTCGGACAGGCCGTCGTCCATCGTGAATCGTTCGCGGTTCCAGTCGACACCGTCGCCGATGCGCCGCATCTGGCCGAGGATGGTGCCGCCCGATTCGCGCTTCCAGTCCCAGACCTTGTCGACGAACAGTTCGCGACCGAACTCTTCCTTGGTCTTGCCGTCGGCCGCAAGTTGCTTCTCGACGATGGTCTGCGTGGCGATACCGGCGTGGTCCATGCCCGGCAGCCACAGCACCTCGTAGCCGAGCATCCGCTTGCGACGACTGAGTGCGTCCATCAACGTGTGATCGAGCGCGTGGCCCATGTGCAGGCTGCCCGTCACGTTCGGTGGCGGCAGAACGATCGAGTAGGCAGGCTTGTCGGTGCTCGGGTCGGCCTCGAAGTATCCGGCGTCGACCCACCCCTGATACAGCTCGGCCTCGACCTCACCCGGGTTCCAACTCTTGGGCAACGCCTCGCTCGGGTTGCTCCGCGGGCTGTCGTCTTGCCCCGCTGCGTTGTCCGGGGTCTCAGGCACTGAACTGGTCACCCGACGATTCTAGTGGTCGCGCCGGGGCGCTCCCACGCGCCCTTTCACCCCAACGTCTCGGGAAGCTCGATTCGCTCACCCAGCACGTGGTCCGCCAGGAACGCCGTGACCACCTCGTACCAGATCTTGGCGTGCTGGGGCGTGAGAACCCAGTGGTTCTCGGACGGGAAATACAGTAGGCGGTGATCGGTCCTGCCTTCGTCGTCGGCGGGCAGTCCGGACTCACTGAGCAGTTCGTACCACAGGCGTAGCCCTTCACCGACCGGCACTCGATAGTCCTTGTCCCCGTGGATCACGAGCATCGGTGTGGAGATGTCCGCGACGAACAGGTGCGGCGAGTTCTCGACGGCCATCTCCGGGGACATCTCGCGCTGCCAGTAGTACGCGACGTCGGTGGTGGGACCGAACTGGTCGAGCGCCCACAGACTCGCGTGGGTGACGATGGCGTCGAACCTGTCGGTGTGGCCGGCGATCCAGTTGGCCATGTATCCGCCGAAGGAACCGCCCATCGCCGCGGTTCTGGACTCGTCGATGTCGGGGCGCGAGGTGGCCGCGTCCGTGATGGCCATGAGGTCCGTGAACGGCTCCTTGCCCCATCGTCCCCAGCCTCGCTGCACGAACTCCTGCCCGTAGCCCGTCGACAGAGCCGGATCCGGAAGCAGGACCGCGTATCCCCGAGCGACGAGGAGCCACGGATTCCACCGCCATGACCATGTGTTCCACGATCCGAGGGGCCCGCCGTGCACCCAGAGCAGGAGTGGTGCTTTCTCGGCGTCGGACGCGCCGTGCGGCAGAGCCACGTAGCCACGGAGCCGGTGGCCGTCGTCCGCGGTGGTCTCGATCTCGGCCAGAGTTCCGGGCAGGTCCGGAGCGTCCAGTCCCGAGCGCAGCCGGGTGATCTCGCCGGTCGCGACGTCGATGCGCACGGGATGCGCTGGTTCGAGATACGACGCCTCCAACGCGAACACGACACCGTCCGCGGCGGCATGGACATGCGTGTAGGCGGAATCGGTGTCGGTCACCCGGCGCGCCGCGCCACCCGACACCAGGAAGATCGGCGCTCGTCCGTTCTCGTCGGCGACCACGAGAACGCCGCTACCGTCGGCGAGCCACACCGGTTCGGACGGCCACAGATCCCACCCGGGTGCGGATTGGGTCACGGTTCCGTCGGCGAAGGCGTACTCGTGCAACGACACTCGCGGTGCATCCTCGGGGGTCGACAGAGATTCGCGCACGAACGCGACCCTCGTACCGTCCGGGGAGATCGCAGGCGACGAGAGGTCGGCATCGCTGTCGTCGACGATGATTCGCTGCTCCCCCGTGTCGAGGTCGATGCGAATCAGGACGGTGCGCGACGTCGCGAGGGCGCCGGCGATCGTCCACGTCGACACCAGAAACCTTCCGTCGTCACTGATGTCGTACGACGCTTCCTGCAACGCGCCGGCCGCCGCGTCGGTGAGTCGACGCACGGGCGAGCCGTCCTCGGAGGCGAACAGGTGCGGCGTTGCCGGGCCGAGGTCGTGGTCCCAGTACCGCACCGGATAACCGGTGTGCAGGACAGCGTCGATCTTGCCGTCCTTGCGCAACAACCGGATTCGATCGTCGTCCGCGTCGGTTCGAGCCGACGGGTGCACGGCGGAGACCGCCACGAACGTCGGTGCGGCCGTTGCCGTGACGACGCCGGAGAAGCCGGCGCCGCGTGAGGCGACGACGTACGCTTCACCTCCGCCGGAAGGCAGCGACCATATCGCCGACGATTCGTCGTCCTTCGACGCCCGACGAGTGAACAGGAGATCACCCGAGGCGGTGAATGTCGGGCCGCTCGAGCCGTCGTCGTTCCAGGTGAGGCGCCGCGCGTCGGACTCACCGGTCGCGTCGACCTCCCAGAGGGCACCGACGTACTTCGATCCGGCGGAATCGGGCCGCGAGATCGTGACCACGACGCGACGACCGTCGCGTGCGACGGCGAGATCGGTGACCCGCGGTTCGGCGACGTACCGATCCAGGTCGTCGAAAATTCCGGTCGGTCGCTGTGGCACGGGCGCGCTCCTCGGTGATCGAAGTCCAGGCATGCCCGGCCGATGTTACGGACCGGACACGCGTGGGATCACCTCGGTCCGAGCTCTTCCCTCAACTGCGTGAGAGTCCGGGCCAGGATGCGAGAGACGTGCATTTGCGAGATACCCATCCGCTCGGCGATCTGTGTCTGCGTCATGGACCCGAAGAACCGGAGGATCACGATCTGCCGCTCACGCTCCGGCAGTTTCTCGAGCGCGGGCCGGACGGTCAGGTAACTTTCCATCTTCTCGAGCTCGGGATCGTTGGAGCCCAACGTGTCCATCAGCGGCAGGCGGTCGTCGCTGACGACGGAGTCGACGGAAACGGTCTGGTAGGCACTGCGCGCAAGCAGGGCCTGCGTTGCTTCCTTGACGTCGATGTCCAGTTCCGCGGCGATTTCACTCGCGGTCGGGGCTCGTCCCAACTTCTGCGACAGCGTGCCGACAGCGCCGGAGATCATCGAGTTGAGTTCTTTCATGCGCCGTGGTACACGAACCGACCATCCCGCGTCGCGGAAATAGCGTCGAGCCTCACCCATGATCGTGGGGACGGCGAAGGAGACGAAGTCGGATCCGCGCTCGATGTCGAATCTGTCGACGGCGTTGACCAGACCCAGCCGGGCGACCTGGAGCAGATCCTCGTGCGCTTCGCCTCGACCACCGAAGCGCCTCGCAATGTGCTCGGCGAGCGGTAGGCAGCGAGTGATGATGCGGTCGCGGAGCACTTGCTTCTGAGGAGAATCCTCCATCGCCTGCATCTGCTGGATGAGAGGAACGACTTCGCTGTAGTCGTCCGACTGACGCCGCGTAGATTTTTCGTACGGCACGGGCACTAGGAGCTGCTCCTCCGCTTGACCACGTCGACTACCACCGACGAGCCGCCCTCGACCGAGGACGCGGCAAGCGAGATCGAGTCGGTGAGGGTCTGAAGCACGTGCCAGCCGAAGCTGTCTCCTCGCGGAATGCGGTCGGAGTCCACCACCGACGTCGTGGAGATTCGAATGCCACCGTCGCTGACGAGAAACGAACACGACAATTCCGCACCCGGCAGCGCGCCGGAGATCAACTCCGAACACACCTCGTCGACGACGAGCTTGATGTCGGCGATGTCGTCGAGGGTGAAGTCCCCCAGTACCGCAAGTGTTTCGGCCACCGCGCGCACCACCGGAAGCTGATCGGCGTCCGCGACCACCCTCAGCTCGACCGGTGCGCCGGAATTTCGTTCCAGCTCTTCGATCTTGCCGACGCCAGTCATTCGCGCTCCCTATCCATCGTTTCGCAACAATCGCTGTCGTTTCCCTCGGGCTGAACATAGAGGCCACACAGCTCGAGTGCGCGCCGCGATCAGAGTACCCGGGGCCGTCACGTTCAATCCTGCGAGATCCTCCCCGCGAATGTGCGCCGTCCGTTCGGACATGACGACGGCGGTGGATGCTGGCACGATCGGGAGCGTGACCTACACAGCGCTGCTGCGCGATCTTGCCCGTGAGTGTGGAGTGTCGACGGCCTACCGAGGCTGGGATCGCCGAGAGCACGAGGTATCCGAGGACACACTGCGCAGAATTCTCGCTGCGCGCGGAATCTCGGCGTCCGACGAGGCGGAGGTTCGGCAGGCGATGGCCGACCTCGAGCAGTTGCCGTGGCGTCGCATGCTTCCTCCGGTCGTCGTCACCGTGGAGGGTGACGGTGACGCGACGATCGCCGTACACGTTCCACACGGTGATCCGGTGGACGTGCACCTCGAGACGGAGTTCGGGGAGCGCAGATCGCTCGTCCAGCGCCAGGTCTGGGTGGAGCCTCGCGAGATCGACGGATCACTCGTCGGGCGAGCGACCTTCGAGATTCCCGCCGACCTCCCACTCGGCTGGCACACCGTGGTGGCGGTCAGCTCGCCGGACGGCCGAGAACAGCGGACCGCGAGCGGCGTGGTCGTGACGACGCCGCAGCGGCTGTCGCCCAACGACGCCCTTCTGGGCCGAGGCGGGAGTGGAGCCGGCAGGTACGACCCAGAAGGCGGGAGTGGAGCCGGCAGGAACGACCCAGAAGGCGGGAGTGGAGCCGGCAGGAATGATGCTGGGTTCAGGCAGCGGCTCGGATCGATGACGCAGTTGTACTCGCTCCGATCCGATCGATCCTGGGGTGTCGGGGACTACGGCGATCTCGCCGACCTCGCGTCCGTCACCGGCCGTCACCATGATTTCGATTACGTCCTGGTCAATCCGCTGCACGCGCAGAGGCCGGTTCCGCCTGTCGAGGCGTCGCCGTACCTCCCCACTACTCGACGCTTCTTCGATCCGATGTACATCCGAATCGAGGACATTCCGGAAACTGCGTACCTCCCTCGGGATCAGTACGCGAAGGTCAGGGAAGCCGCTCGGTCGTTCGCGCGGGCCAACAAGCGGACCGGCCGCATCGATCGTGACCCGTCGTTCCGGGCGAAACTGAAATCGGCCAAAAGAATCTTCGCGGTTCCGCGATCCGCGGCCCGGCAGGCGGAGTTCGACGCGTTCTGCGAACGTGAGGGAGGCGGCCTCGACGACTTCGCCCTGTGGTGCGCGCTCGCGGAGAAGTACGGACCCGAGCACGCTGTATGGGCGGACAAGGCGTCGCACCCGGGAACCTCGTTCGCGTCGAAGTTCCGCACGACTGCCGCCGAGAAGATCCTGTTCCACAAGTGGCTTCAGTGGATCTGCGACGAGCAACTGGCACGCGCGCAGCGCACCGCGACGGCCGCGGGGATGGACATCGGGATCATGCACGATCTGGCCGTCGGTGTGCACCGTCAGGGGGCGGACGCCTGGACCTTGGGGGCGGCCTTGACCACGGGGGTGACCGTCGGCGCACCGCCGGACAATTTCAATCAGCAGGGACAGAACTGGAACCAACCGCCGTGGAATCCGGACGAGCTCGAAGAGCGGGCGTACGGGCCGTATCGGGACATGTTGCGGACGGTGCTTCGGCATGCGGGCGGTATTCGAGTGGACCACATCCTCGGCCTGTTTCGACTGTGGTGGATCCCGGAGGAGTCGTCGAGCGCTGCGGACGGGGCGTACGTCGAGTACGACCACGAAGCGTTGATCGGAATCCTCGTGCTCGAAGCGGAGCGGGCCGGGGCGGTCGTCGTCGGGGAGGATCTCGGGGTGTTCGAGCCGCGGGTGCAGGAGTATCTGGGCAGGCGTGGACTGTTCGGCACCTCGATCCTGTGGTTCGAGAACGACGGCGATGCCCCCATTCCGCCCGAGGACTACCGGGAACTCTGCCTGACGACGGTGACCACACACGACCTGCCGCCGACGGTGGGATACCTACGCGGGGAACATATTGCGCTCCGCTCGCGTCTCGGGTTGCTCGAGCGCGATCTGGAGGCCGAGATCGAGCAGGATGCCGCCGGGCGAGAGGCGGTGCTCGACCTTGCTCGGACCCGAGGACTTCTCGCCGCGGACGCGTCGGAGAAGGAGACGGTGGAGGCGCTGTACCGGCTGCTTCAGCGCAGTCCATCGACCCTGCTCGGGATAGCGCTCGTGGATCTCGTGGGCGAGAACCGGATTCAGAACCAACCCGGCACCGACGAGACGCAGTACAAGAATTGGCGGATTCCACTCGCCGATCACAAGGGCAAGGCGGTATGGGTGGACGATCTGGTCGACCACCCCAGGCTGGTGTCACTGGTTCGGGCGCTTCGCGAGTGAGGCGCATAATCGACTCATGGGACGTATAACCGCTCGCCGTCCGGTCGTCCGGATTCGCGGCTCTCACGAGTCATCCCGTCCCGACACCCTCGTCGTGGAGGAACCGCTGGAGATCAGGGTGAACGGGTCTGCGCTCGCGGTCACGATGCGCACCCCCGGCCACGACGTGGAACTCGCGCACGGGTTCCTGTTGACCGAAGGCGTGATCTCGGGCCGAGACGACATCGCTGTCGCGCGGTACTGCGACGGTGTCGACGACGAGGGGCAGAACACCTACAACGTCCTCGACGTCACACTGGCCGAGGGCGTCGCACCGCCCGAACCCGGTGTGGAACGCAACTTCTACACCACGTCGTCGTGCGGGGTGTGCGGCAAGGGGTCGCTCGACGCGGTCCGACTGAAGAGCCGTTTCTCCCCCGCCGGCGACGACGTCCGCGTGAAGGCGTCCGTCCTGGCCACGATGCCGGGGACCCTGCGTGAATCTCAGAAGGTGTTCGACTCCACCGGCGGACTGCACGCGGCCGGTCTCTTCGACGCGGACGGCACCATGCTCGCGCTGCGCGAGGACGTCGGCCGTCACAACGCGGTCGACAAGGTCGTCGGTTGGGCTGCGTCGCAGGATCGGATCCCGGCCGCAGGCACGGTGTTGATGGTGAGTGGCCGCGCATCGTTCGAACTCGCCCAGAAGGCAGTGATGGCGGGCATACCCGTCCTGGCCGCGGTGTCGGCGCCGTCGTCGCTGGCGGTGGATCTCGCCGACGAGTCGGGCCTGACGGTGGTCGGGTTCCTACGTGGCGAGAACATGAACCTGTACTCGCACACGCACCGCATCACACGCTGAATGTTGCTCCCGTCGCCGCGCGCACCTCGTCCTCGGTGATCCCGGGGGCCGTCTCGACGAGCCTCAAGCCGTCGGCCGTCACGTCGAGCACGGCCATGTCGGTGATGATTCGCTGAACGCACCCGACGCCGGTGAGCGGAAGAGTGCAGGAGTCGAGGATCTTGGGCTCGCCCTTCTTCGACACGTGCTCCATCATGACGATGACTCGGCGAGCTCCGTGCACCAGATCCATCGCCCCGCCCATGCCTTTGACCATGTGGCCGGGGATCATCCAGTTCGCGAGGTCTCCCGTGGCGCTGACCTGCATCGCGCCCAGTACGGCGACGTCCACCTGACCGCCGCGGATCATCCCGAACGATTGCGAGGAATCGAAGAACGACGCACCGGGGAGAACGGTGATGGTCTCCTTGCCCGCATTGATGATCTCGGGGTCGAGTTCGTCCTCGGTCGGGTACGGCCCGACTCCGAGAACCCCGTTCTCGGAGTGCAGGATCACGGTGATGTCGGTCGGTAGGTAGTTCGGCACGAGGGTGGGCATACCGATGCCGAGGTTGACGTATTCACCGTCGTTCAGTTCCTGGGCCACACGAGCAGCCATCTGCTCACGCGTCAGTTTCGGGGAAGTCATGATCGCACCGTCCGCTGCTCGATTCCTACGTGTACCGGCCCGACGTGCACCACTCGTTGGACGTGGATCCCGGGCGTGTGGACGTCGTCGGGGGCGATCTCGCCCGGCTCGACGAGGTGCTCGACCTGCGCGATGGTGACGCGACCCGAGGCCGCGGCCGGAGGATTGAAGTTTCTGGCGCTGGCGTGGAAGACCAGGTTGCCGTGCCGGTCGCCCTTCCACGCGTGGACCAGCGCGTAGTCGGCGACGATGCCGCGTTCCATGACGTAGGTGACCCCGTCGAACTCGCGCGTCTCCTTGGGCGGACTCGCCACCGCGATTCCGCCGCTGCCGTCGTACCGGAGTGGCAGACCACCGTCGGCGACCTGCGTTCCGACGCCGGCGGGCGTGAAGAACGCCGGGATGCCCGCTCCCCCGGCCCGCAACCTTTCCGCGAGCGTTCCCTGCGGCGTCAGTTCGACCTCGAGTTCACCGGCCAGATACTGGCGGGCGAACTCCTTGTTGGAGCCGACGTAGGAGCTGATCGTTCGACGGATGCGTCGTTTCTCCAGCAGGATTCCCAGACCGAATCCGTCTGTGCCGCAGTTGTTGCTGACGACCTCGAGGTCGGTTGCTCCCTGCTGCAGCACCGCGTCGATCAAGATCTCCGGGACCCCGACCAGTCCGAATCCTCCGACGGCGACGGACGCCCCGTCGGGCATGTCGGCAACGGCTTCGGAGGCACTCGCCACCACTTTGTCCATCATGCCGCCGACCATACCCAAAAATGTGCGCTGTGTGAACACCACGCCACCATGCGAACATTTATGGGTATTTTTGTTGCCTGGCCCACTACCGGCGGTCTACGATCGTTCGCATAGCGGCGAGAAGTCCACATCACGAACATGCGGTCGCCGCGCACCGTCACGTAACTTTCCCGTGAGGAACCACCGATGCTCCCTCTACCGCCGAACCACTCGATCACCGTCGACCCGGCCGGCCCGTACCGCGACCAGACCGGCGTCAACGCGCCGCGTGATTTCGCCGAGTACCGCACCACCGCACTGCGTCACCCCAAGCAACCATTGATCCTTCTGTCCCAACGCCTCACCGAGATCACCGGACCGGTGCTCGGCGAAGGACGGGTCACGGCCGCGGACGCCGACCTGACCCTCGTGAACGGCGGTGAGGCGCAAGGACAACGCATCATCGTGCACGGCCGAGTGCTCGACAGTGACGGGAAAGCCGTGCCTGACACACTCGTCGAGGTATGGCAGGCCAACGCAGGCGGACGATATCGTCACGCCGGTGACACCTGGCCCGCTCCACTCGACCCCCATTTCGACGGCGTCGGCCGAGTGCTGACCGACTCGGCAGGCAACTACCGCTTCACGACGATCAAGCCGGGCGCCTACCCGTGGGGCAACCACCACAACGCGTGGCGACCGGCGCACATTCACTTCTCGCTGTTCGGCCAGGCGTTCACGCAGCGCCTCGTCACGCAGATGTACTTCCCGGACGATCCGATGTTCTTCCAGGACCCGATCTTCAACTCGGCGCCCGAGGATGCCAGGGCCCGCATGATCAGCGCGTTCGATTACGAAGCGACGCAGGACAACTGGGCATTGGGTTTCCGATTCGACATCGTTCTTCGCGGACGCAATGCCACTCCGTTCGAAGGGGACGACCACGATGACTGAGCCTGTGTCCGACAGCGGCGCCCTTGCCCCTCGATACCCGGTTGCGCCGGGCAGCAACTTCACGACGGTCCCGTTCGGCCAGACACCCTCGCAGACCGTCGGACCCTACCTGCACATCGGGTTGCCGTGGCCGGACGGGCCAGACGTGGTTCCGGCGGGCACCGCAGGCTCCGTGGACATCTCGGTGACCGTCCTCGACGGCAATCGCACGCCGCTGGCCGACGCGATGATCGAGACGTGGCAGGCGGATGCGTCGGGCCGGTTCGATCACGCCGACGACCCACGTGGCCGCCGGACACCGACTCCGGCGGGTTTCCGCGGGTTCGGCCGAGCTGTCGCGGACGCGACCGGCACCGCAACTGTCCACACCGTCAAACCTGGCGCCCTCCCCGCCGAGAACGACATGATCGAGGCCCCGCACATCGACGTCGGCATCTTTGCTCGCGGCGTGCTCGAGCGACTCGTCACCCGCCTCTACTTCCCCGACGAGACCGAGGCCAACGCGTCGGATCCGGTGTTGTCGGGGTTGGACGCGCGCCAGGCCGCGAAGCTCGTCGCGACGGCGACTCCCACCGGATATCACCTGAATGTGGTACTTCAGGACGAGAACCCGAACGGCGACGAAACTCCGTTCTTCGAGCTGTGACGAACGAAAGCGAGTCATGACCACCACGCGAGGACCGTTGTTCGATCCCACGTTCGGTGCTGCCGCCGCTGCTGCGTTGGTATCGGACCAGGCCTGGGTGACGGCGATGCTGGACACCGAGGCGGCGCTGTCACGTGCGGCCGCCGAGCACGGCGTCGTCGAGTCGGCGCATGCCGCACAGGTGACCGAGGTCGCGTCCGAGCTTAGGCGACCAGGAGCAGTGGACATCGTGCACCTCGGTGCGCTGTCCGCCGCCGGGGGCAATCCGGTCATCCCGCTGGTGAAACTGCTGCGCGCGGCGGCGGCCGAGCACGGCGTCCCCGGCAGCGCGGTTCATCCCGGAGCAACCAGCCAGGACATCGTCGACACCGCTCTCATGCTTCTCACCTCACGCGTTCTCGCTGCAGTGCGTGAATCCCTCGCCGACGCCGTCGCCGCGGGGGCCGCTCTCGCGCGTCGACATCGCGACACGCCGGTTGCAGCGAGAACTCTCGGCCAACAGGCACTTCCGACGACGTTCGGTGCCGTTGCCGCGAGTTGGACGGCAGGCCTCCTGCGAGCCGACGACGATCTGGCCCGGGTCGAGGCGTCCGCGTCGGTCCAGTTCGGCGGTGCTGCAGGCACGTCGGCGGCCGTGTTCCCTCACGGCTTCGAGGTGGCCGACTCTCTCGCCGACCAGTTGGGCCTCGCTCGGCAGACCATTCCCTGGCACACCGACCGGACCCGGATCGGCGAGATCGCGTCCGCCCTCGGGATCGCGGCGGGGGCCATCGGCAAGCCTGCTCTCGACATCACGCTCCTCGCGTCCACCGAGGTCGCCGAGGTCTCCGAAGCCGCCCCTGGCGCCTCTTCGGCCATGCCGCACAAGCAGAACCCCGTCGCCGCCGTCGCCGCACGGGCAGCATCCGTTCGGGTGCCGGGCCTCGTGTCGACGATTCTGTCCGCGATGGCGCACGATCACCAACGTGCATCGGGGGCGTGGCATGCGGAATGGGAGACACTGACGGACTTGCTTCGACTGACTGCGGGTGCCGCCGACCGATTGGCGGCGAGCATGTCCGGTCTACGCGCGAATCCCGACGCGATGGCCCGTAACCTCGCCGCCACGCACGGACTTCTGCTTGCCGAACGAGTCACCACGGCACTCGCGGCCCACACCGACGACGCACGATCCATCGTCACCGCCGCATGCGCGTCCGGCCTTCCCCTCGAATCCGATTCCTCCATCACCGCATTCCTCGAACCCGCCGAAGTACGTGAACTGCTGGACCCGGCAGGCTATCTCGGCCATGCCGGCGACATCGTCGATCGTGTACTCGACCTGGTCCGAGCTCGACACGAAGGAACAGCATGACCGTCGACCTGTCCTACGACCTCGTACCCGGACCCGAGAACCGCGGCACCACAGTGGTGCTCGTCGGATCGCTCGGGTCGGACCGCTCGATGTGGGACCCGCAGGTGGCGGGTCTGGTCGAGTTCGCCGACGTCATCGCCGTCGACCTTCGCGGTCACGGTTCGTCACCTGTACCCGACGGCCCCTACTCGGTCGGCGACATGGCAGAGGACGTTCTGGCCGTGATGGATTCGCTCGGGCGGGACCGAGTGCATCTGGTCGGCCTCTCGCTCGGCGGCGCGATCGCACAGTGGATCGCCGTGCACCGCCCGGCGCGGGTCCTCGGCCTCACCCTGCTGTGCACGTCTGCTCGCTTCGGAGACCCGCAGTCCTGGATCGACCGCGCGGCAACTGCGCGCGCGACGGGGACCGATTCGCTGGCGGACACCGTACTGGCCCGGTGGTTCACCGCTGAACTGATCGCTCGCGACGGTGAACTCGCCGCGCATCACCGATCGATGATCTCGTCCACGTCCGACGAAGGCTATGCCGCAGCGTGTGAAGCGTTGTCGCAGTGGGACAACCGCGCAGACCTCGGCCGAATCAGTGCGCCCACCCTGGTGGTGGCAGGTGAGCAGGACCCGGCAACGACGCCGTCGGACATGCAGGTGCTCGCCGACGGTATCGCCCGCTCGGACTTCCATGTCCTCCCCGGCGCCGCGCATCTGGCGAACGTCGAACAAGCGGGACACATCACGCGATTGATCGTGCGACACATCGTCGGCGACACGTACGACGCAGGCCGTGCAGCAGCGCATCGAGCGGGAATGCACGTGCGGCGAGCGGTACTCGGCGACGCACACGTGGATGCCAGCATCGAGCGCACCACGGCGTTCACTGCGCCGTTCCAGGATTTCATCACCCGCACCGCGTGGGGCGACGTCTGGACCCGCGACGGTCTCGACCACCGCACCCGACGTCTGCTGACACTCGCCATTCTGACCGCCGTGGGCAATCAGCACGAGTTGGACATGCACATCAAGGCGGCCCTGCGGGCAGGATTGGATCCCGACGAGATGGCCGAGGTCTTCCTCCACACTGCGGTGTACGCGGGGGTACCGAACAGCAATGCGGCGTTCGCGCTGGCCAACACGGCACTGGCCGAACACACGGGATCGGAGACGACATGACCCAACCCGGTTCGAGCGAGCAGCAGGGTCCGTCGCCGGACTACGTGCAATCTCTCGCCCGTGGACTCGCCGTGATCCGTGCCTTCGATGCCGAGCATCCGCGCCGTACGTTGTCGGACGTCGCGAAGACGACCGATCTGACCAGGGCGACGGCGCGAAGGTTTCTGCTCACGCTCGTGGAACTGGGGTACGTGCGCAGCGACGGCTCGATGTTCTGGCTCACTCCTCGCGTCCTCGAGTTGGGGTACAGCTACCTGTCCTCGCTGTCGTTGCCGGACGTCGCGGGCCCACACCTCGAAGCTCTCGCCGAGCAGGTCCGCGAGTCCTCGTCGGTGTCGATCCTCGACGGCGACGACGTCGTGTACGTCGCCCGTGTTCCGGTCAGCCGAATCATGACCGTTGCCATCACCATCGGCACTCGCTTCCCGGCGTTCGCGACGTCGATGGGGCGCGTCCTGCTCGCCGGGTTGCCCGAGGACAAACTCGACGCCTACTTGCGCCGGGTGGAGCTGAGCCCTCTCACCGGCCGCACCATCACCGATGTTTCGTCGTTGCGCGCAGAGCTCGATTCCGTACGCGCGCAGGGGTACTGCCTCGTCGACCAGGAACTGGAGGAAGGTCTGCGGTCGATCGCGGCCCCGGTACGGGATCACGCCGGCGACGTCGTCGCGGCTGCGAACGTCTCTACTCAAGCTGCCCGCCACAGCGCGGACGCCGTACGCGAACATCTGTTGCCCGCTCTGCTGCGCGCGACGGCGGCGATCGAAACAGATCTCTACCGCGTGCAATCACAGTCCACCGATCACAAAGGAAGTCGTCATGCCTGACGCCGTCGTCTGCGAACCTCTCCGCACCCCCATCGGCCGATTCGGCGGTGTCTTTCGCGATGTCACGCCCGAATCGCTGGCGGCAACGGTGATCACCGAACTCGTCACGCGCACCGGCATATCGGGATCGGACGTCGACGACGTCATCCTCGGCCAGGCATCGCCCAACGGTGACGCCCCCGCAATCGGACGGGTTGCCGCGCTGGACGCCGGACTGGGAATCGAGGTCCCCGGTCAGCAGATCGACCGTCGATGCGGGTCCGGGTTGCAGGCCGTTCTCCAGGCGTGCATGCAGGTACAGTCCGGCGGCAGTGACCTCGTCCTCGCGGGCGGGGTGGAAAGCATGAGCCAAGCGGAGTTCTACGCAACGGGGATGCGGTGGGGCGTCAAGGCAGAAGCCGTGGCCCTGTCCGATCGACTCGCCCGCGCACGTGTCACCGCAGGCGGAAAGAACTTTCCGGTTCCGGGCGGCATGATCGAAACGGCCGAGAATCTTCGTGCCGAGTTCTCGATCAGTCGACGCGACCAGGACGAACTGGCCGTGCTGTCGCATCACAAGGCCGTTGCCGCGCAGAAGAACGGCGTCTTCGCCGAGGAGATCGTCGGGGTCTCGGTACCGAAGCGCACAGGTGACGCGCTGGTCGTCGACTCCGACGAACACCCCCGCGCGGACACCAGCGTCGAGACGCTGTCCACACTGCGCCCCATCCGAGGAAAAATCGACCCGGACTCGACGGTGACCGCGGGCAACGCCAGCGGGCAGAACGACGGGGCAGCGCTCGCCATCGTCACGACACCGGAGAAGGCCGCGGCACTGGGTCTGCGGCCCATGGCCAAGCTCGTCAGTTGGGCCGTGGCCGGCGTGCCACCGCGCACCATGGGCATCGGGCCGGTGCCCGCCGCCGAGAAGGCACTCGGCCGTGTCGGACTCACCCTCGCCGACATGGACGTCGTCGAACTCAACGAAGCGTTCGCCGCACAAACCCTCGCAGTACTGCGCACGTGGGGAATCGAGCCCGACGACCCCCGGCTCAACCCCAACGGTTCGGGGATCTCGCTGGGCCACCCCGTCGGCGCTACCGGCGGACGGATCCTCGCCACCCTGCTGCGCGAGATGAACCGTCGACAAGCGCGGTACGGTCTCGAAACAATGTGCATCGGTGGCGGTCAAGGCCTCGCCGCAGTATTCGAACGCATCGGTTGACTGACCTCGGACGTGGGATGGGAGCGTCCATCCCACGTCCGTCACCTCACCTCTGCAGCTGGGCCGCGAGCCGCACTGCCGAGTTGACCTCGCCGTAACCGTCGTACCCACCTCGGCGTTCGCACACCTCGAAGAAGAGATCCTCCCCCACCACGGGGGTGAAGAAGTGGAAGAACTCGCCGCCCGAACCGTCTGCGTCGTAGAGGATTCCGTGCTTCTCGAGCTGCGCCAGCAGTTCGTGATCCAGATCGAACCGTGCAGCGAGGTCGAGGTAGTAGTTCGGCGATA
This sequence comes from Rhodococcus sp. 06-156-4, assembly GCF_002259345.1. Classification (NCBI taxonomy): domain Bacteria; kingdom Bacillati; phylum Actinomycetota; class Actinomycetes; order Mycobacteriales; family Nocardiaceae; genus Rhodococcus; species Rhodococcus sp. 06-156-4. Next base: position 163,568 of record NZ_NPGB01000020.1, read on the forward strand.
TTCGCAGCGATCCGAACCCGCGCGCCGTCATCTGCTCGGCGGCGCTCAGCACATCGGCACACGCGAATCCAACGTGGCTCACTCCGCCTCGCCGTGCCGCCGGGAGCGTGTCCGTCGACGACGACCGACCGGGAACCATGTTCAGCGAGAGCCGAACGACACCGTTCTGCGTCGGCAGCGTCAGAGCTTGGCTACGGACGGTGCCGACGGCGTCGACCACATCCTGGCCCTCGTGCGGGGTCATGCCGAACACCGACCTCAGCAACAGCATGATGCCGTCCCAACTGTCTGCCGGTACGGCAAGGGCGATGTGGTCGACCGACTCGACGATAGGAGCGGCGGGGGAATCCGGCTGTCGTGGAACGAGATCGAATGCGGACTGCCACGCCCCCGCGCTCGCGCGACTGCGAAGATCGAGTGATGTCGCGTCGGTGACGCTCATTCTGACAACATCGTGATCGGTTCCGGCGACGCCGGGCATCGAGACCGAGTCGGCGGAGACACCGAATGCTCGGGCCCGGGTCTGCCACTGAGCCGGGTCGTCGCTGCGCACCCCGATCTGGGCCACGGCGGGCAGATGCGCGGGCACCCCGGGCGACGTCCAGAGGCTGTCGACGGTGGTGTCCACGGCGACGGCGAGCGGACCCTGCGTGAACAACTGCAGACCGTGACGACTGTGCGCGGCGGTCATGTCGAACCCGAGATGACGCAGGGTCCGGCCGAGTCCACCCGCCTCGACGGGACCTGCGGCAACGCGCAAGGACACGATGTTCTCGATCGGTCCCGCTGCCGGCGCCTCGAACAGCGCCGACGAGGTCGGCGATCGGCGCTCGGCCACTTTCTCCTGCAGATACAACAGCGATCGGTGAGCGTCGGCGGCAGTGCGGCCGGTGGCGGATTCCCGGAACACGTCGTTGAAGATCTCCAGGGACCACGGGCCGGCATACCCGGAATCGACCACCCGGGAGCCGAATTCGGGGAGGTCGAAGTTGCCCTGCCCCGGGAAGCACCGGTGGTGCCTCGACCACTGCAGCACATCCATCTTCAACCGCGGCGCGTCGGCCAGCTGCAGGAAGAAGATCTTCTCCCCCGGAATGTCGGAGATGCCGGCCGGGTCGTCACCGCGGGACAGGACGTGGAAGCTGTCCAGGCACGTGCCGAGCGCGTCGTGATCGGCGCGCCGCACGACGTCCCAGGCATGGCGGTAGGTGTTGACGTGGGTTCCCCACGCCAATGCCTCGTACGCCAGCCGCATTCCGCGTTCCTGCGCGATGTCCGCGGCCCCCAGCAGTTGTTCGACGAGGCGCTCGTCCTCGGTCACCGCGCCGGGCAGCGGCGACGAGCAGACCAGAAGCAGATTGCACCCGAGTTGCTCCATCACGTCGAACTTGCGCTGCAGCCGACCGAGATTGCGCTGATATCGACGGTCGTCGGCGCTGTCCAGGTCGCGGAACGGTTGGTACAGATCGACGCTCAACCCGAGATCTGCTGCCTGCTTCGCAATGTCGGACGGTGAGAACGGCGACGCGATCAAGTCGGCCTCGAAGACCTCGAATCCGTCGAATCCCGCGTCGGCGATGGCCGTCATCTTCTCTCGCAACGACCCGCTGAGCGACACCGTGGCCACGGACGTGCGCGGGGCGGTCACGACGACACTCCGGTCAGTGCCGACTCTTCCTCCAGCAAGATCAGCTCACGCATGTGCGCGGACATGCGGTCGGCGTCGGCCGCTCTGCCGGTGAAGATCTCGAACGCGTCGGCTGCCTGGTGCACTGCCATACCCGTCCCCGCCAGCGTCCGGCATCCACGTGCCGCGGCGGCGGCCAACAGTTCGGTCTCCGCAGGGCGGTAGACGACCTCGGCCACCCAGTGGTCCGGTCGCAACAGCGTCGGATCGAACGCGATACCGGGATGTGCGGCCATCCCGACCGGTGTCGCGTGCACGATTCCGTCGGCAGCGGACAGCAGTCGCGAAAGGTCGGCCGGCGCAGCCGCGGCGAACGTTGTTCCGGGGAACACTGCCTGCATCGACGACAACAGGGCGCGCGCCCTCTCTCCGTCGGCGTCGACCACGGTGACCTGCCCAGCGCCTGCTTCGGCCATCGCGTACGCCACCGCCGCTCCCGCACCGCCTGCTCCGAGCAGGACCACGTCCCGGGTCGACGCCCCGGCCAGACCGAGTTCGAAGCTTCGACCGAACCCCGACCAGTCGGTGTTGTGACCGATCTGCTTGCCACCGTCGAACAGAACCGTGTTCACTGCCCCGAGCCTGGCCGCATCGTCGGACAGTTCGTCGAGGTGATCGATGACGATCTGCTTGCACGGATGGGTGATGTTGAGGCCACGGAAACCGAGGTCGGCAGCTGTGCCGACCAGACGTGCCAGGTCGTCGGGGGTCGCGCCGACGGCGTCGAGGTCGACGATGCGGTAGACGTAGCGCAGGCCGTGCGCGGCACCCTCTCGTTCGTGCATCGCCGGGGTCAGCGACCTGCCGATGCCCGTGCCGATCAGACCGCAGACCAGTGAATCGTCCACTTCCGGACTCCCTCGATTGTGCGTGTGTTCGTAATGTACGAACTAGTGAGTTATTCGAGCGTACTACGAGAATGTCCGCTACCCCACACTTCGTGAACGATTTTTTGCAGGGATAGAGTTTCGGATCATGACGTCCACGCGCCCGGGAAGCGACTCCGCTCCAGCAAGAACGAGCGCGGAGGGCCCCAAACGCAGGCGAAACAGCGATCTGACGCGCAGCAACATCCTCGACGTCGCCACCAGCGAATTCGCGGACAAGGGATACGCGGGAGCACGTGTCGACGAGATCGCCGAGCGGACGCACACGACGAAGCGGATGATCTACTACTACTTCACCGACAAAGAGCGCCTCTACCAGGCGGTACTCGAACGTTCCTACAGCGCGATCCGCGCCCGCGAACGTGAGCTCGACACCGAGGGACTCTCCCCCACCGACGCGATTCGGGCGATCGCGTCGCTCACGTTCGATCACCACGAACACAATCCGGATTTCATCCGATTGGTGTCCACCGAGAACATTCTTCGCGGTGAGCACATCAGCAAATCCGAGGCACTCAGCAACCTGGGCAACCCTGCGGCCGAGCTGCTCGAGAGCATCCTGACGCGAGGCCAGGCCGATGGATTGTTCCGAACCGACGTCGATGCTCTCGACGTGCACATGGCCATCAGCAGCTTCTGCGTGTTCAGACTCTCCAACCGGTACACCTTCGAAGCACTGTTCGGGCGCGACCTCACCGCCCCCGCGCACCGTGAGCATCTGCGGAGAATGTTGGGCGACATGATCATTGCTTTTCTGACCTCGACCGAGGTCTAGTTTCGACCTCTCTGCCGGTGTTCGTATCACGAACATGTAGGCCATACCGCATCAGGGCTTGACACGTGGCCCGGGTCACGTTCAGTATCTAGTGACGCCCAGTTTTAACCGTTTAGTACATTACGGTCCGATCGGGATGAACCCGGCTCCGTCGACCTTGTGTACTCCCCCTTCACGCGAAGAGAGACCGAAGATGAGCGATCCCGTGACGCAGCATCCCGACCCCGCCGGTGGGCGGGCCACGGCCAACCCGAAGCGCGCGGCCACCGCAGCCTGGGTGGGCAGCGCACTCGAGTACTACGACTTCTTCATCTACGGCACCGCCGCCGCATTGGTGTTCGGTCGAGTGTTCTTCCCCAGCTCGAGCGCTGCCACCGGTACGCTGCTCGCCCTGGCGACGTTCGGCGTCGGCTACCTCGCCCGCCCACTCGGCGCACTCGTCCTCGGGCACATCGGAGATCAGTACGGCCGAAAACGAGTGCTCGTTGCCACCGTCCTGCTGATGGGCGTCGCTACCCTCGGCGTCGGCCTGCTCCCCTCCTACGAGACCATCGGCATCGCGGCCCCGATCATCCTCGTCGTTCTCCGTCTGTGCCAGGGCTTCTCGGCCGGCGGTGAGCAAGCAGGCGCGAACTCCATGACTCTCGAGCACAGCCCGGACAACCGCCGCGCGTTCTTCACCAGCTTCACCCTGAGCGGCACCCAGGGTGGACAGATCCTCGCAACGGCCGTCTTCCTCCCCGTCGCCATGCTTCCCGAGGACCAGCTCCTGTCCTGGGGTTGGCGAATCCCGTTCTTCCTCAGCGCATTCGTTGTTCTCGCCGCATTCCTCATCCGCCGCTCGCTCGACGAGACCCCGGTGTTCGAAGAGGAGGTCGCCACCGGCGAACAGCCGAAGATGCCGCTCTCGGTTCTGCTCACCGATCACTGGCGTGCAGTGCTGCGCGTCGTGTTCGCTGCCGTGATCGCCTCTGTCAGTACCATTTTCAGCGTCTACGCGCTGTCCTACGCGGTGAACACGGTAGGGCTGGAACGCACGCCGATGCTCTGGGTCGGAGTGCTCGCCAATGTTGCTGCGCTGTTCGCCCTTCCGTTCTTCGGTGCCCTTTCCGACCGTATCGGACGCAAGCCCGTCTTCATCTTCGGTTCCACCGGCTGCGCGGTTCTGATGTTCGGGTACCTCTGGTCCATCTCGACCGGAAACTACCTCCTGATCTTCGCATTCGGCATCGTGATGTTCGGCATCGTCCACAGTGCCACCGGCGGCGTCTGGCCCGCGTTCTACGGCGAGATGTTCCCCGCCAAGGTCCGACTGTCCGGAACGGCGATCGGCACCCAGATCGGCTTCGCCATTGCAGGTTTCGCACCCACCATCGCCAGCGCGATCGCCGGCGACGGAATCGGAGCGTGGTTCCCGGTGGCTGTGGTGACGGCGGTCTTCTGTGCCATCAACATCACCATCGTCGCAACCTCGCGCGAAACGTTCCGAGTCCCCACCGAAAAGCTCGGACTCACCAAGAGAGAGGCAGCGGCCGTCCCGACGACGGTGTGACCTCTCATGACGAGCTTCCACCACACCTCCCCGACGGCGGCCGCGATCCGGCCGTCGTCGGACGAGCACTTCCGTCTCTACGCGGTGCAGTACGCATCGCGAACCGGTACACGCGAGCAACATTTCCACTACTGCGACGGGCGAGGGCAGGAACCACACCCGACGGCGTACTACGTGTGGCTGGCCGTCTCCGCATCGCACACGATCCTCATCGATGCCGGAATCTCGCCCGAGACCGCCGCAGGGATGGACGGCCTGAACTACCACGGTTCGCCGCTGGAACTCGTTGCAGCACTGGGCATTGCCGCCGATCGGATCGACCTGTCGATCCTCACGCACCTGCACTACGACCACACCGGAATCGTCGCGGACCTCCCCGAGGCACGATACGTCCTTCAAGCCGACGAGCTCGAGTACTGGACCGGCCCATGGGCACGTCGGATCGTTCGCGAACAGTGGCTGAACTCGGAAAAGGATGTTGCACACCTGCGTTCGGTCGGCGACCGGCTGCAACTCGTCGACGGTGACGCGGAGCTCCTACCGGGCATATCCGTACACCGCGTCGGTGGTCACACGGCCGGAATGCAGGTGGTGCGCGTCAAGACAGCCGACGGATACGCTGTCGTCGCCTCGGACGCGAGCCACTTCTACGAGAACATCGAGAACGACTCACCGTTCGCGATCCTTCACGACGTTCCAGGCATGTACTACGCGTTCGACCGAATCAACGAACTCGCGGATTCTCCGAGCCTGGTGGTTCCAGGACACGATCCCGAGGTGGCCGAGCGCCACGCCCTGCTCGACGCATATCCCGACGCGCACGCGTTCATGATCGGCTGAGCGACAGAATCCACGAAGAAGGCCCGGTCGGATTCGACCGGGCCTTTCTCGTCTGTCGCTTGTTCCGCGCTACGCGGACTTGTCGCGGCGCTCGGGACGTTCCGGCTTGCGCGGAACGATAGTCGGGAGCACGTTGTCGTTCACTGTCTCGGACGTGACGACGACCTTCGCCACGTCGTCACGGCTCGGGATGTCGAACATCACGGGGTTGAGCACCTCTTCGAGGATGGCGCGCAGGCCACGAGCACCGGTGCCGCGCAGGATCGCCTGGTCCGCTATGGCTTCGAGTGCGTCCTTCGTGAACTCCAACTCCACGTTGTCCATGTCGAACAAGCGGCTGTACTGCTTGACCAGAGCGTTCTTCGGCTCGGACAGGATGGTGACGAGCGAGTCCTTGTCCAGGTTGGTCACCGACGCCACGACGGGGAGGCGTCCGATGAACTCCGGGATCAACCCGAACTTGATCAGATCCTCCGGCATCACCTCGGCGAAGTGATCCTGCGTGTCGATCTCTGCCTTCGAGCGGACCTCGGCGCCGAAGCCGAGTCCACGCTTGCCGACACGATCCGACACGATCTTCTCCAACCCAGCGAAAGCGCCGGCCACGATGAAGAGCACATTGGTGGTGTCGATCTGAATGAATTCCTGATGGGGGTGCTTGCGGCCACCCTGGGGCGGGACGCTTGCCTGCGTACCCTCGAGAATCTTCAGCAGCGCCTGCTGAACACCCTCGCCGGACACGTCGCGGGTGATGGACGGGTTCTCGCTCTTGCGGGCGATCTTGTCGACCTCGTCGATGTAGATGATGCCCGTCTCGGCGCGCTTGACGTCGTAGTCGGCGGCCTGGATGAGCTTCAGCAGGATGTTCTCGACGTCTTCACCGACGTACCCTGCCTCCGTCAACGCGGTGGCGTCGGCGATCGCAAACGGGACGTTGAGCATCTTCGCCAGCGTCTGGGCGAGATAGGTCTTGCCGCACCCGGTGGGGCCGAGCATCAGAATGTTCGACTTCGCCAGTTCGACGCTCTCGCCGCGGCCGTCGCGCGCTTTGTCTCCGGCCTGGATGCGCTTGTAGTGGTTGTAGACGGCCACAGCAAGCGTGCGCTTGGCCGTGTCCTGTCCGATCACGTAGTTCTCGAGGAAGTCACGGATCTCGGAGGGCTTGGGCAGGTCGTCGAGCTTGACCTCGCTCGACTCCGCGAGCTCCTCCTCGATGATCTCGTTGCACAGGTCGATGCACTCGTCGCAGATGTACACCCCAGGACCTGCGATGAGCTTCTTGACCTGCTTTTGGCTCTTTCCGCAGAACGAGCATTTCAGCAGATCGCCACCGTCACCGATGCGTGCCATGTTCGAGGTTCCTACTTCCTTGTCCGCGTCTGGCCGTGCGACACCCAACGGATGCCGACCCGACCGTGAGCAACTTCTCGATCGACAGCGCCTGAGCCCTGATGCGACCGTACCCGTGATCCGGAGATCAGGGCGAGTTGTTTCCGGTGATTCGTCGTCCGAATTCTCGCGGAACTCGGGAACCGACTCTCACCACAGCGCTACCGACCCACCGCAGCACTGTCCATTTGTCGCCTCGATGGCCTCGAAGCGTTACCTCGGCCCCCGCTCGACGAGTACCGGAGGCCGAGATCGACTCGACCCCCGGCCTCCGTGCCGCGTCCTGCGAAGATACCCGCTGCCGCTACTTCTGTGCGGACAACTTGCGGTACTCGAACACCGTGTCGATGATTCCGTATTCCTTCGCCTGCTCGGCGGTCAGAATCTTGTCGCGGTCGGTGTCCTTGCGAATGACATCGGGGTCCTTGCCGGTGTGGCGTCCGAGCGTGGTCTCCATCAAGCGACGCATGCGCTCGATCTCGGCCGCCTGGATCTCGAGGTCGGACACCTGGCCCTGAATTCCGCCGCTGGCCGGCTGGTGGATCAGAACGCGAGCGTTCGGGAGAGCTGCGCGCTTGCCCGGCGTTCCCGCTGCGAGCAGCACTGCTGCCGCGGAGGCGGCCTGACCGAGGCACACCGTCGCGACGTCGGCACGCACGTACTGCATCGTGTCGTAGATCGCCATCAGCGAGGTGAACGATCCACCGGGCGAGTTGATGTACATCGTGATGTCGCGGTCGGGGTCGAGGCCCTCGAGCACGAGCAGCTGAGCCATGATGTCGTTCGCGGACGCGTCGTCGACCTGAACGCCGAGGAAGATGATGCGTTCCTCGAACAGCTTGTTGTACGGGTTGGACTCCTTGACGCCGTAGCTGGAGTGCTCGACGAAGGACGGCAGGATGTACCGCGAGGACGGCATCTGAGTGGGATCGAACAAGTTGGTCATCGTTTCTCCAAGAAGTGAGGTTTCGAGGGACGGAGTTCGAAGGGCGATCTACTCGCCGACTCCGCCTGCCTGCCGTGCGCGCGAGACGACGTGGTCCACGAAGCCGTATTCCTTCGCTGCTGCGGCCGTGAACCAGCGGTCACGATCGGAGTCCTCGGTGATCTGCTCGACGGTCTGTCCGGTGTGCAGCGCGATCAGCTCCGCCATTTCGCGCTTGGTGTGAGCGAACTGCTCGGCCATGATCGCGATGTCGCTGGCACTACCACCGATACCGGCGGACGGCTGGTGCATCATGATCCGCGCGTGCGGGAGTGCGTAGCGCTTGCCCTTGGCGCCTGCCGACAACAGGAACTGACCCATCGACGCGGCGAGACCCATTCCGTAGGTGGCCACGTCGCACTCGGCGAATTCCATCGTGTCGAAGATCGCCATACCTGCGGTCACCGAACCACCGGGCGAGTTGATGTAGAGCGAGATGTCGCGTGTGGGGTCCTCCGCCGACAGCAGGAGGATCTGTGCGCAGAGCTTATTCGCAATGTCATCGTCGACCTGAGTACCGAGGAAGATGATGCGATTCTGAAGCAGACGCTCGTACACCGAGTCGCTGAGATTCAGGCCGGAAGCGGCCGAAGTCATGACGGGACTCTGCTGGTGCGAAGCCGCCGGATTCTGAACAGTCACGGTACCTGCCTTTTCCATACTGATCGTTGGTTCCTGATACAGACACTAACGAAAGACGGCGGCCCCGGAGTCCCGGAACCGCCGTCGTTCGCTGTCAGCGTTACTTCTCTTGTTCACCCTCGGCAGAATCGCCTGCTGCAGGCTCTTCTGCGTCTGCGGGGCTACCGAAAAGCTCGGAGGTGTCGACCGAAGCACCGGTGGTGTCGGTGACGTTCACGCGGTCGACGACGGATGCGAGCGCCTTGCCGCGACGCACGTCGGCGAAGACTGCACCGAGCTGGTTGGCCTGCTGGACCTGCTGGATGAACTCTTCCGGCGAGATGCCGTAGCGCTGCGCCTGGAAGATGATCCGCTCGGTCAGCTCGTCCTGGCCGACCTGCGTGCCTTCCGCTTCGGCGATGGCATCGAGCAGCAGCTGGGTGCGAACCGACTTCTCGGCCGCTTCCTTGACGTCCTTGTCGAACTCCTCGCGACTCGAACCCTGCGACTCGAGCAGCTCGGCAAGCTTGGCCTCGTCGTGGTCGAGACCGTGAATGGCCTCGTGCACCTGGTTGTCGACCTCGGCCTTGACGACGGCCTCGGGAGCCGGGACCTCGACGGTCTCGAGAAGCGTCTCGAGAACCTTGTCGCGGATCTGACCGGCCTGCTCGACCTTCTTGACCCGCTCGACGCGCGTCTTCAGGTCGGCGAGGAGCTCGTCGAGAGTGTCGAATTCGCTGGCAAGCTGCGCGAACTCGTCGTCGGCCTCGGGAAGCTCGCGCTCCTTGACCGAGACCACCTTGACGGTGACGACTGCTTCCTTGCCCGCGTAGTCGCCCGCGACCAGCGTGGAGGTGAAGTCCTTGGACTCGTCGACCGACACACCGACGATGGCGTCGTCGAGGCCTTCGATGAGCTGACCCGAACCGACCTCGTGCGACAGGCCGTTGGCCGACGCCTCCTCCACGGTCTCGCCGTCGACGGTCGCGGACAGATCGATGGACACGAAGTCACCGGACTGGACCGGGCGATCGACACCGGTGAGGGTGCCGAAGCGCTGACGCAGGGACTGGAGCTGCTCGTCGACTGCCTCGTCGGTGATCTCGAGCGGATCGACCTCGACCGAGATGGTCGAGTAGTCGGGCAGCGCAATCTCCGGACGAATGTCGACCTCGGCGGTGAACGTCAGCTCGTCGCCGTCCTCGATCTTGGTGATCTCGATGTCCGGCTGGCCGATGACCTTGATCTGCTCGGCGCTGACGGCCTCGGAGTACCGGGCGGGGAGAGCGTCGTTGACGACCTGCTCGAGCACTGCGCCACGACCGACCCGTGCTTCGAGAAGCTTGGCCGGAGCCTTGCCCGGACGGAATCCGGGGAGGCGGATCTGCTGGGCAAGTGCCTTGTAGGCGCGGTCGAAATCAGGCTTGAGCTCCTCGAAGGGCACCTCAACGTTGATACGGACTCGCGTCGGGCTGAGCTGCTCGACGGTGCTCTTCACGGGACATGCTCCTTCTGGTGGTCGTGCTGTGCTGTCGGTCCGATTCACCGTCACTCGCTGACATACCGCGACCAAGTGCGACGGCGAACCAGCGGCGAAGTGAACCACTCGGCGAAACCGGGCCCCTTCGAGGACCCGGTCTCATCTTTGTCGGGGTGACAGGAATTGAACCTGCGACCCTCCGCTCCCAAAGCGGATGCGCTACCAAGCTGCGCCACACCCCGTCTTACCGACGCTGTTCAAGCCGCCCGCCGATCAACTTACAGGCTCCATTGAACAGCAGACACCAGCGGTACCCGTGGGCGGGCCACCGCATCCGTCTCGACAGACTCTACATGCAGGCAATTTGTATTCTCGATCCGAGGTTATGTAGAGTTTCGAATCGCAAGCGGCGCCGATGGCGATCCCATCAACGTCGCATGCACGCCGATGTAGCTCAATGGTAGAGCCCCTGTCTTCCAAACAGGCTACGCGAGTTCGATTCTCGTCATCGGCTCCAGAAATAGCCCGCCGATCGCACTGCGATCGGCGGGCTTTTTCGTGTTCGCTCCCCTTCGCTGGAATGTCACCGACGGGCGCGCCGGCACCGAAATCTCTACAGCCGAACACCGTCGTACAGCGCCTCTGCCACCGACCGGTCGCCGACGACGTCGAGCACATTCAGCGGGCGCCTGCGCCACACTGCGAGCATCAGATTCTCTGCCGAACCGCGCAGGGCGACGTCGCCTTTGCGGTGCTCGTGCGTGACCGTCACCCGGTCACCGCCGAAGTCGAGGAACAGTTCCATGGCAGTGTCGTCGACGGTATGCAGATGGACGGTGCGGCCCGCGAGTTGTGGAAGTTGTTCCAGCGGAACCCTTGTCAGGAAGTCCTCGGCCCATTCGACTACTCCGTCGGCCGCGCTCTCGGGATCGAGTGGATCGGGCTCTGCTCCCCCACGGATGTGAATTCCGTTCTGCGCATCGAATCGATGCACGACGATTTCGTGCAACTGGCGCCGAATCCAGTAGTCGGCGGTGCCTGGGCCCGCCCACGTCGGGACGGCGCGATCGAGCGGCGCGTCGCGGTAGGCGTCGAGCGCGAGGGAGGCGGACTCGCGGTACTCGTCCACTACCCGAGGTCCGCGTTCGGGCTTCTCCACCGCAGCAAGCACATTCGCCATTCCGCCGTCGGCAGGCGCATCCAACGCGGACCTCGCCATTCGATGGACGAACGTGACGTGTCGAATCAACTTCTCGACGGTCCAGTCCGGCATGGTCGGGACGTCGGCGCAGACGTCGTCCAGCGACACCGCCCCCATCCTCGAGCATTCGAGTTCCAGCACTTCCAACTGACGTTCGGGGGTCATAGTCTCGATCGAAGCACGTCGGACGGTACGCCCGCGCATCGATCGGCACGCGTATCGTGAAAAGTGTCCGATTTGTCCTGAGGCGATCGGGCACGTGCCTGAAAAATTCCCACAAGGAAGCGGTAACAGTGGAAGCTCTCTTACTCGTCGTCGTCATCGTCGCAGCAGTCGTGTTCCTGGTCGTCCGCAGTCAGAAGAACGCGGCGGCGAAGTCGGCCAGCACACTGGAGGACGCCAAGGCAGATGCTCGCCAGTCCATCGAGCGGCTCGGCGGGCAGGTCTACAACCTGATCGGTAGCGACACCGCGTCCAAGCAGGCACTCGCCGACGCGTCGGAGCGCAACATCGCGGCCGGATCGCAGATCGACCAGGCCAAGACGGTCGAGCAGGCACGGCTGGCCAAGCAGACTGCGCTGGAAGGTCTGTACTACATCCGCGCGGCGCGGATCGCGATGGGCATGGACCCCGGTCCGGAAATTCAGGGCATCGACGGCCAGAAGTCCGCGGGTCAGGTCACCGAGGACCGCAAGGTCGAGTTCGAGGGCCGCAACGTCGAGGCCTCGCCCAATCCGTCGGACCGCACGCCCAACTACTACCCCGGCGGCAAGGTCGCCGGCCGTCCCGTGCCGGCCGGCTGGTACTCCGAGCCGTGGTGGCGCCCCGCCCTCGTCGCGGGCGCCTGGGGCGTCGGATCGATGTTCCTGTTCTCGGCGATGTTCTCGGGAATGGCAGGAGTCGGCTACGGCGAACAGGAGTTCGCGAGCGGAGCCGGTGACGGTTCGGAAGGCGGCGGCGCCGACAACGGCGAGTTCGGCGACTCGGGTGACGCCGGTGGCGGCGGTGGCGAGGAGTACGGCGCCATGGACGGCGGCGGCGACTCTTTCGGTGGAGATTCGTTCGGCGGGGACGGCGGCGGAATGTTCGACGGCGGGTTCGACTTCTGACGTCCCGGCTCGCTCGCCCTACCGTCTAGCTCGCCTGACCGTCTAGCTCGCCTGACAGACAGGGCACCAGAACAGATTTCGCGCCTGCATCACCGAATGCAGAATCTCGGCTCCACAGATTCGACACGGACGCCCCGCCCTGCGATACACGTAGGTGCGGGGTCGTTTCGGAGCGTAACCGGAATCTCCGTGGTCGTCCTCTGGTCGGATCGTGATGATCCTGCCGCGTCGTACACCGATCTTCATCAGGTCGACCAGGTCCAACCAGATCGCGTCCCATTCACTTCGATCCACGTCCTTACCCGGACGCATCGGGTTGATCTCGTGCCGGTACAGGATCTCCGCTCGGTACACGTTGCCGACTCCGGCGAGGACCTTCTGATCCATCAGAAGTGTGCCGATCGGCGTCCTCGATCTGGAGATGCGATCCCACGCTCGATCGGGATCGGCGTCCTTCCGGATCGGATCCGGACCGAGTCGACTCAGCAGAGCGTCGACCTGCTGCTCCGTATAGATTTCACAGGCTGTCGGCCCGCGCAGATCGGTACCGAAAGCCTCGCCCACCATCCTCAATCGAACGGCACCGACCGGTTCCTTCATCGGCAGCGTCTGATCGGTGAACTTTCCGTACAGACCGAGGTGAATGTGCACGATCAGGTCCGACTCGTAGCGATGCAGCAAGTGCTTGCCCCAGGCCTCGGCCCTCACGAGCACCAGGCCGTCGACCAACGCGGCCCCCGAGGTGAACCGCCCTTGCGGGCTGCTCACCTCGACGGGCGCGCCGGCGAATTTACGCTGATGCAGCCGCGCGAGGCGGTGCAGCGTATGCCCTTCGGGCATCGATCAGGAGCCGTCGAACTTCTGTCCGCCCGGGACGTCGGGTGCGTCGCCGCTCCGCTCGTACTCCGACAGAATGTCGATACGACGCTGGTGCCGCTCCTCGCCGGAGAACGGGGTTCCGAGGAAGGCATCGACTATCGCGAGGGCCTCTGGAAGGGTGTGCATGCGTCCGCCTATACCGATCAGCTGAGCATCGTTGTGCTCGCGCGCGAGCTGCGCGGTCTCGACGCTCCACGCGAGTGCGCACCGGGCACCGGGGACCTTGTTGGCCGCGATCTGCTCGCCGTTGCCGGAGCCTCCGAGGACGAGGCCGCGGCTACCTGGATCGGCGACGACCCGTCGTGCCGCGTCGATGCAGAAGGCCGGGTAGTCGTCGACGGCGTCGTATTCGAAAGCGCCGCAGTCGACGGGCTCGTGCCCGGTCGCGGTGAGGTGTTCGATGATCTGGTTCTTGAATTCGAGGCCGGCATGGTCCGCACCCAGGTATACGCGCATGCATAGAGTCTGACAGGTGGGATTTCAGGGACGAAAAACGGTCGCCGGAGTCGACGGCGCCAAAGGCAAGTGGGTTGTGGCACTGTTCGACGGCCAGGATCTGCGGATGTCCGTCGAGCCCGACGTGCAGGCGGTGCTGGTCGCGACACGTCGGTGCGACGTCGTCGGGGTCGACATGCCGTTGTCGTTGCCCGAGAGCGGGTACCGGGCCAGTGAGCTGGAAGCGAAAAGTTTTCTCGGGCGGGCGCGATCGTCGATCTTCCATACACCGGTACGCGCTGTTCTCGACACGACGACCTACGAGGATGCGTGCGCAGTGTCCAGACGAATCACCGGCAAGGCGATCAGCAAACAGACGTGGTATCTGATGTCCTCGGTCCGGCAGTGGCAGGACGTGTCCTTCGACCCCGAACGGGTGGTGGAAGTGCACCCGGAATGCTCGTTTCGGCACATGGCACCGGATACGTCGTTCGTGTCGAAGAAGTCCGCGCGTGGCGTCGGCCAGCGTCTGAGCGCACTGTCCACGTGGCTCGATCCGGTGTCCGTACACGACGCCATGGCATCACTGCCGGTCGAGCCCGCAGCCGACGACGCGCTCGACGCCGCCGCGGCTGCCTGGTCCGCGTGGCGTTTCAGCCGTGGGAAGCACCGATACTTCGGTACGTCCGACGGCGTCGATCGCATCGTCGCCTGACCCGCTGTGAGCGGAAATATAGGTCCTGACCTACATTTCCGCTCACCTGGGGTCAGTCGAACTCGGGGTCTTCGTGACGGGTGCGCTTGAGCTCGAAGAAGTGCGGATACGACGCGAAGATGACCGAGGCGTCCCACAGCTTTCCGGCTTCCTCGCCGCGCGGGATGCGGGAGAGGACGGGCCCGAAGAACGCGACACCGTTGACGTGAATCGTGGGCGTTCCGACGTCGGGACCGACCTTGTCCATGCCCGCGTGGTGGCTGGTGCGCAGCGCTTCGTCGTACTCGGTGCTGTCGGCTGCCTTCGCCAACTCAGCAGGCAGACCCAGTTCCGCGAGGGACTGCTCGATCACCTCGGGGAAATTCTTGTTGCCTCCGTTGTGGATACGGGTACCGAGTGCCGTGTAGAGCGGCGACAGAATTTCGTCGCCCTTCTCCTGGGCCGCGGCGATGGCGACTCGCACGGGTCCCCATGCCGTCTTCATCATCTCGGCGTACTGCTCGGGGAGGTCGCGGCCCTCGTTGAGGACTGCGAGCGACATGACGTGGAAGTTGACGTCGATGTCGCGGACCTTCTCGACCTCCAGAATCCACCGCGACGTGATCCAACACCATGGGCACAGGGGGTCGAACCAGAAATCGGCGGTGTCCTTCTGTCCGCTGCCGCTCACGTGAAGCTCCTTCGTGTCGAGATACGAGTGGGTGTCGACCGAGAACAACCCAGGATGCGGCAGAACAATTCCGCGCCGCGTCCCTACGCAAGCATGCCCGACCCGCGCCGTGATGGGATGGTGTCATCACACGATCCCTACTCGAGAAGGTGCATGACTGACGTGGTTGCTCCCAACCTGACACGCGATCAAGCTGCCGCACGGTCGACCGTGCTCGGCAATTCCACCTATTCGATCGTCCTGGACCTCACCGACGGGTCCGGCAATCCCAGCGAGAAGACGTTCCTGTCGACGACGACCATTGCGTTCGCGGCACAGGCGGGCGCATCGACGTTCGTCGACATCGTCGCCGACGGCATCAGATCCGCCACTCTGAACGGGGTGGACCTCGACGTTTCGGGCTACGACGAGGAGACGGGGATAGCGCTCGACGACCTCGCCGAGGACAACGAACTCGTCGTCGTCGCAGACTGTGTCTATTCCCACACCGGTGAGGGTCTGCACCGGTTCGTCGACCCGTCCGACGGCTCGGTGTATCTCTACTCTCAGTTCGAGACGGCGGATGCCAAGCGGATGTTCGCCTGCTTCGACCAGCCGGATCTGAAGGCGACATTCGATCTGAAGGTCACCGCTCCGGACAGCTGGAAGGTCATCTCCAACGCTGCGCATGCCGCGGAACCCGCTGCGGGAGAACACGTTTTCGACACCACCCCACTGATGAGCACGTATCTGGTGGCGCTGATCGCCGGCCCGTACGCGGAGTGGACGGATTCCTACACCGACGAGCACGGCACCATCCCGCTCGGGATCTACTGCCGCGCATCGCTTGCCGAGCACATGGATCACGAGAGGTTGTTCACCGAGACCAAGCAGGGATTCGGTTTCTACCACGCCAACTTCGGCACCCCCTACGCGTTCGGCAAGTACGACCAGTTGTTCGTGCCCGAATTCAACGCGGGCGCAATGGAGAACGCGGGCGCCGTCACCTTCCTGGAGGACTACGTCTTCCGCTCCAAGGTCACCCGATACTCCTACGAGCGCCGCGCCGAAACGGTTCTGCACGAGATGGCGCACATGTGGTTCGGCGACCTCGTGACGATGACGTGGTGGGACGACCTGTGGCTCAACGAGTCGTTCGCGACGTTCGCATCGGTCCTGTGCCAGTCCGAGGCCACCGAGTACACCAACGCATGGACCACGTTCGCCAACGTCGAGAAGTCGTGGGCCTACCGGCAGGATCAGCTGCCGTCGACGCACCCCATCGCAGCCGACATTCCCGATCTGGCCGCGGTCGAGGTCAACTTCGACGGCATCACGTACGCCAAGGGTGCGAGCGTTCTGAAGCAACTCGTCGCCTATGTCGGCAAGGAGGATTTCCTCGCCGGCCTGCGTGCGTACTTCGTCGACCACGCGTTCGGCAACGCCACGTTCTCCGACCTCCTCACCGCACTGGAGCGGTCGTCCGGTCGGGACCTGTCGGATTGGGGCAGCCAATGGCTCCGCACGACCGGACTCAACACCCTGAGCCCTGACTTCGACGTCGACGCAGACGGCAAGTTCACCCGCTTCGCGGTGAAGCAGAGCGGCGCAGCACCCGGCGCAGGCGAGCATCGAGTGCACCGGATCGCAATCGGCATCTACGACGACGGAGAAGACGACAAGCTGGTGCGTACCGAGCGTGTCGAGATCGACCTGGAGGCGTCGGACAGCACCGACGTTCCGTCACTGGTGGGTGTGTCGCGGGGCAAGCTGGTTCTCGTCAACGACGACGACCTCACCTACTGCGCCGTGCGTCTCGATCCGGAGTCTCTCGACGTTCTGCTCGCCCGTATCGGCGACATCGCGGAATCACTCCCCCGCACCCTTGCGTGGTCGGCCGCGTGGGAGATGACTCGCCAGGCCGAGATGCGTGCACGCGATTTCGTCGCGCTCGTTCAGCGCGGTATCGGTGCGGAGACGGAGGTCGGCGTCGTGCAGCGTCTGCTCCTCCAGGCGCAGACGGCCATCACGAGCTACGCCGAGCCGCAGTGGGCGCAGGAGCACGGTCAGCCCGAGTTCGCGGACACGCTCCTCGAGCTCGCGCGCGCCGCCGACGCAGGCTCGGACCACCAGCTGGCGTTCGTCAACTCGCTGACCGGTTCGGCCTTGTCCGACAGGCATGTCGCGGTGTTGCGCGGCCTCCTGGACGGCGACGTCGACGGCCAGGAGCTCGGCGGTCTCGAGGTGGATACCGACCTGCGTTGGCGTCTGGTGTCGGCGCTCGCTGCAGCAGGTGCGATCGACAGCCACGGCATCGAGTCGCCCGAGATCGACGCCGAGGCCGCCCGCGACAACACTGCGGCCGGAGCTCGTTCGGCAGCCGCTGCGCGTGCCGTTCGGCCGAGCAGCGAGGTCAAGGAACATGCATGGACGACGGTCGTCGACGACGATTCCGTCCCCAACATCACCGCGCGATCGATCATCGGTGGGTTCGCCGGACCGGGACAGGGCGAGCTCCTCGAGCCGTACGTGTCGCGGTACTTCGACTCGATCGAGGGCGTGTGGTCGAGGCGGTCCAGCGAGGTCGCGCAGACCGTGGTGGTCGGGCTGTACCCCTCCTGGTCGATCAGTGCGGACTCGGTCGCGGCTGCGGATGCGTTCCTGGAGAAGGATCTGCCTCCCGCGCTGCGGCGTCTGGTGATCGAGGGACGCGCGGGCATCGTGCGCTCGCTCGCGGCCCGCGAGTTCGACGTGACGTAAGCACTGCGCTGGAAACGAGAAGAAGGCGCCGCCCGGGTTTCCGGGCGGCGCCTTCTTCGTGTCGATTCGATCCGGCTACGGGCTCACGATGGCGGCGGCCATGACACGAACCGCGCTGACCAGTCCGTCGATGAGGTTGCCGTCGCGGAACGGCCCCGTTGCGGCAGTGATGCCGAGCTGCGCCACCCGGTCGGTCGCGCGATCCGAGACACGGCGTCCGGTGCGGATCTCGATGCCCTTGTGGTTCGGGTCCACGGCGATCAGCACGGAACGAATTGCGTCCGGCGTTCCGGGGAAGAGCGCGTCTGCACCTGCGGCGACGTCCTCACCCAGGTCTCCGAGGTAGACGTTGAAGCGAATCTGCGTCGCCCGGGTCGCCTCGGTCAGTGCGACGTCGAGGGACACGAGGTCCTGCGTGGCGAACGGAAGGTGCGCCGGGCTGGCCGTTCCGAACTCGTGAGCACCCGACACGCGTCCGCTGGACGTCAGAGCCGAGCCGTAGGGCAGGTCCTCCGCGTCGATGTCACTCTTGACCAGTTCACCACTTGCCACTTGCCGACCCTCCGATCGAATCTGCAGCGGATGCATGCGAATCGCCGTGGCCGCCACCGTGCGGTGTCACCTCGTCGGTCGCGCTCCACAGAATTGGTTCACGTGTCCATTCGTCGGTCAACCGGTACGGGGTGATGTCCAGACCCGGCTGCCTTTCCCCCACGTAGGACAACGCTCCGATGATTCCGATGATCGCAGCCGGAATCACCCCGAAGATCAGGATCGTCTCGAGAATGCTCACAGGGTGTGAGATTAGTCGACTTTTCACCCCGAAGCGACAGCGGGGCCGGTCGGATCGATTCGAGACCGGCCGCTACGCCGCGCCCTCACCCAGGTACGCCAACCAGGACGGATCGAGTTCCTTGTTGCTGGCGAGCAAACGCCAGTGCGGCCCCTTCGGTGGAACGAGTTGCGCGCGCAGAGTCCATCCCAGCTCACTGAGCATTTTGTCTGCTTTGCGATGGTTGCACGAGGCGCAGCACGCAACGCAGTTCTCCCACGAGTGCTCGCCCCCACGACTCCGCGGGATGACGTGGTCCACGGTTTCCGCTTTGGCGCCGCAGTACGCGCACCGGAAACGATCTCTGTGCATGAGCGCAGCCCTCGTCATCGGCACGCGAGCCCGGTACGGCACTCGAACGAACGTCCTCAGACGAATAACCGAGGGCACTTGAACGGAGAAGTCGGCGGATCGAATGTATGGACCGGAGGGGTCGTCGTGGACGACGTCGGCCTTGTTGCACACAAGCAGTACCACTGCGCGACGCATCGGCAGCGCGGTCAAGGGCTCGAAAGTGGCGTTCAGAAGCAGCACTCGGCGCTTGACCCAGGCAGGAACCATGTTGTCGCTGGGAGACACCGTCTCGCCAGGAGAAACGACATGTAGTGGAGACGCCCCCGATATCCGTTCCCGCTGGTCTGCGGTGTCATGGACATCGATGGGCGGGAGTTGTCGGTGTCGGTGTTGCTTGTTCTTCACTTCGGTTCTCCCAAAAGCGTCGGCGTCCGCGCATGGCTTGCGCGGAACACGTGTCACAGTGGAACACGAAAACGCCGGGTCTGCACACCCCTTTTCCGGATCGCGGTGATGACCGATCGGTGAACTCACAGCCAACGAGCAGGTCCGCTACCAGCACGGTGGCGAGAATCCGCGCCTTCCGTAGACTCTGCAAGTGTCTGTATTCGAATCGAACTCATCGACCTACCTGACGGGCTCGTCTCTCGACACACGTGCCTTCGAACTGACCGAAACCGGTCGAGACTGGCTGGTGGACAGACCTTTACAGGTTCTCGGCTACCTTGCGCTCGCGGTGGTCCTCCGACTCGTACTGCACAAACTGATCGACCGTTTCACCAGTCGCAGCGGATCGGCGTCGGACAAGGCGCCTGCGCTTCTTCGACCACTGCGCGAGCGTGCACCGTCGACGCTGCAGAGCTCGATCCTCTCCGAACGCCGTCGCCAACGCGCCAAGACCATCGGCTCGGTCCTCAAGTCCGGCGTGTCCGTCGTCATTCTGACGTGGTTCGTACTGTCCGTGCTCGACGTGGTCGGAGTGAACGTCACCCCGTTCATCGCCTCCGCGGGCATCGTCGGAGTGGCGCTCGGCTTCGGTGCGCAGAATCTCGTCCGCGACTTCCTCTCCGGAATCTTCATGCTGCTCGAAGACCAGTACGGCGTCGGTGATGTCGTCGATCTCGGCGAAGCAGTGGGCACGGTCGAAAGCGTCGGACTGCGCGTGACGACGATCCGCGACGTCAACGGCACCGTCTGGTACTGCCGCAACGGCGAGGTCCTTCGCGTGGGCAACATGAGTCAAGGTTTCGCGGTGGCGGTTCTCGACCTGCCCGTCGCGCACACTGCCAATCTCGACGAGGCCTGCGAGGTGGCCGAGAAGGCGACGATAGACGTCGTCGAATCGGGGGCGTTCGCGGAGGATTTGCTCGGGGATCCCGAGATGCTCGGCGTCAACGCCGTGAGCGCCGACACGGTCACCATCCGCATCACCGTCAAGACCAGGCCCGGGATGCAGTGGGCGGTGCAGCGACGGCTCCACCGCCAGATTCTCCAGGCCTTCGACGACGCCGGAATTCAGGCCCCGTACCCGCAAGGCCGACCGGCCGGCGCGATCGTCGACCTGGCAAAGTAGGCACCACCCGGCCGCACCCCGCCCTACCTCGAACGACTGGAGAGAAGCACCGATGACCGAACCGCAACAGACCTTCTACGACGCGGTCGGTGGTGCGGACACGTTCTACAAGCTGACGGCCAAGTTCTACGAGGAAGTGGCGAAGGACGACGTCGTGCGACCGCTCTACCCCGAGGAAGACCTGGGGCCTGCGGAGCGACGCATGCGAATGTTTCTCGAACAGTACTGGGGAGGACCGCGCACCTACTCGGACGAACGCGGGCACCCTCGCCTCCGCATGCGGCACTCGCCGTTCCACATCGGCCCGATCGAACGGGACGCATGGCTGCGGTGCATGCACAGTGCCATCGCGTCGATAGACGATTCCGTCCTCGACGCCACGCACCGGGCACAGTTGGTCGACTACATGGAGATGGCAGCCAACTCCATGGTCAACTCGCCGTTCTAGGAACCGGTCCTCACAGACGAGGCGCAGATCCCTCGCGCTGCGCGGTCGTCGGCTGGGCGGCGCTGCGCCCGAGTCCCTTCGCCCGTCGGAGTGCGCCACGCACGTTGCCGGCGAACTTCAGGGCGAGCAGGAGCGAGCCGGGAAGATGCTGGCGAAGAATTGCGTGCTTGCGGACGTAGTCCTGGACGTGCCACTCGGACCAGGTGCCGGCGCGGAACAGCGCCGCATCGCCGGCCACCAGCGTGCGTTCAGGATGGTCGTCGGACGAGACCGTCACCGAGCCGTCCATGATGTGCACGATCTCGTCGACCGAGAAGTACCAGCGGAAGCGACCGGCCGTGCAGTCCCACACGTTGGTGGTGGTCGTCCCGTCGATGCTGCGTGACCACTCGGCCACGCGGGCGCGGGGTTCGCCCTCGAGGATCCAGTCCGGATCGATGGGACTGTCCTGCAGAAGCACTTCACTCAAACGGACTGCTTCGATCGACTGCTCGGCCATGTGATTCCTCGTGCTCCTCGTTCCGGTTCGACGGGTACGGTACCTCATCAATCGGACAAAGCGGCTGTTTTCGGGAGAGAAACCGGGGAAACGGTATGCCTTCCTGAGCGTCGCTCGCATGTCCGCCCGGGCGTGAGCCCGC
This sequence comes from Rhodococcus sp. 06-156-4, assembly GCF_002259345.1. Classification (NCBI taxonomy): domain Bacteria; kingdom Bacillati; phylum Actinomycetota; class Actinomycetes; order Mycobacteriales; family Nocardiaceae; genus Rhodococcus; species Rhodococcus sp. 06-156-4. The sequence goes on from NZ_NPGB01000020.1 coordinate 185,320, forward strand.
ATCTTGGCCGGTCGTGAGCCCCCAGCCTTACGAGGTGACGAAGATCAACCCGGTCCCTGATCGAGGTCGAGCGTCCGCGTTTGGCAGACTTGACCGTTGTGACCGATCGACTCGAACCTCAGCCCGAACCGTGGTGGAAGGACGCGATCTTCTATCAGATCTACCCGCGTTCGTTCGCCGATTCCAACGGCGACGGCGTCGGTGATCTCGGCGGCGTTCGGGACAAGCTCGGCTACCTCGAACTACTCGGAATCGACGCGATCTGGCTGAGCCCGATCATGAAGTCCCCGATGGCGGACCACGGGTACGACGTGTCCGACCCGAGAGCGATCGACCCCCTGTTCGGTGACCTCGCGGTGATGGATTCGCTGATCGAAGAGGCACACGCGCGCGACATCAAGGTCACCATGGACCTGGTGCCCAACCACACGAGCGACCGACATCCGTGGTTCGTCGCAGCGCTCGACTCGGCTCCCGGAAGTCCGGAACGAGCCCGCTACATCTTCCGCGACGGCAAGGGACCCGACGGCTCCGAGCCGCCGAACAACTGGCCGAGTATCTTCGGCGGCCCCGCATGGACCCGCATTCGCGAAGCCGACGGAACGCCGGGACAGTGGTATCTCCACATCTTCGCGGCCGAACAACCCGATCTCGACTGGACCAACCCCGAGGTTTTCGAGGACTTGGCCACGACGCTGCGCTTCTGGTTGGACCGGGGAGTCGACGGCTTCCGGATCGACGTCGCACACGGAATGGCCAAGCCCGAAGGCCTTCCGAACATGAGCCTGGAAACGAACGAGCTCATGAAGAACGACGACACCGATCCACGGTTCAACAATCCGGCCGTGCACGAGATACACCGTGGTATCCGAAAGATCATGGACGAATACCCGGGCTCGACGACGGTCGGTGAAATCTGGGTGCAGGACAACGTCAGGTTCAGTGAGTACATTCGCCCCGACGAGCTGCACCTCGGCTTCAACTTCCGCCTGGCCGAAGCCGAGTTCGACGCAGCAGCCATTCGAAACGCAGTGTCCAACTCGTTGGACGCGGTGGCCCTCGTCGACGGCACCCCGACGTGGACGCTGTCCAACCACGACGTCGTCCGCGAAGTCACTCGCTACGGCGGAGGCGCCCGCGGCACAGCCCGCGCCAGGGCGATGATTCTGCTCGAATTGGCGCTGCCAGGAACGGTGTTCGTCTACAACGGCGCCGAACTGGGCCTGCCCAACGTCGACCTGCCCGACGAATCCTTGCAGGACCCGGTGTGGGAGCGCTCCGGCCACACCGAGCGTGGCCGAGACGGATGCCGTGTTCCCCTCCCGTGGGAAGGAACCGAGCCGCCGTTCGCGTTCAGTTCGTCCCCGGCGACCTGGCTGCCGATGCCCACGGAATGGTCGTCGCTCACGGTGGAAGAACAGCTCGAAGACGTCGACTCCATGCTGAGCCTGTACCGGTCGGCCTTCGAACTCCGCGCACTGCGGCCGGAATTCGCCGGAACCGGAGTGGATTGGTACGGCAGCCCACCCGGATGCCTTGCGTTCCGACGACCGGGCGGGCTGATCTGTGCCCTCAACGCGACCGACGTTCCGATCCCCCTCCCGCCGGGCGAGGTCTTGATGTCCAGCGCGCCTCTCGTCGACGGGCAACTTCCCGCCGACGCCGCAGCGTGGTTGGTCTAGAGCCGTTTCAGCGCTCCACCGTGAGGGAGAGCGCGTTCTCTCGGCGGCAGAAGACCGAGCCGTAGCGCGCGTCGAGGCGTAGCCACACCTTGGTGGCGCGCACGCGCACGATCTCGTTCGAGTCGATGCGCGCGAGGTCGACGTCGGCCTTGAGCGGGTCCTCCCCCGTGTGCGGCACGAAACCCATTGCCGTGAGGGCGAACACCGTTCTCATCGTGACCGACACTCCGCCCGCGGCACCGTCGACGTGCAGGACCTGCTGATCGAGCAGCGACACCGGCGGACCGTGGCTGCTCCCGTGCTCCTTCGCGAGCGCAGCACCGCGCTGAGCGAGGTCGATCAAGACCCGAGCAGGTACGTCGTCGACATGCTCGAATCCCTGGTCGGGAGGCAACGCGCCCTTCCACGCCGAATCCATCGAGAAGCCCGGGTCGACTCTGCCGTCGACGGCCGACCCGAGAGCCGCGAGCAGCTGATCGGCTGCCGCCGAGGTGTCGTCCGGAACGATCGATCCGGCGACGACCCGCACGGCGAGCGCGTCGAAACCCGTCGATGCCCAGGCCGACAGCCGCCCGTCGGTACGCGTCCTCAAGCGCACCACCGCAGCTTCGTCGAGGCGCAGCGCCTTGCCGAGGAACGCAGTCAGATTCTCCCGTTCGACCGGGTCCGGAATGGTGAGTACACGCTCAAACACGCTGCCAGCTCTCGAGATACTCGCGCTCTTCAGCGGTGAGGCGTCGCAGCTTCTGAGTGTCGATGTCGAATGCTGCAATCTGAGTCGACGCGATGATGGCCGCCGGAGTGTCCAGCGACGCACCGTTGGCGCGCACCTCGTAACCGGCCACGAAATCCACGGCCCGCACCTTGTCGATCCACATGAAGACGTCCAGGGGGCCGTCCTCGTGTCGAAGCTGACCGCGGTACTTCACGTGCAGATCCGCGATGACCGCGCCGTGCCGCAGGTTCGCCGTCGGTCGTCCGTCGACGAGAAGCCACGGTATCCGCGCCTCCTCCAGCAACGTCACCATGCGGGCATGGTTGATGTGCTGGTACACGTCCATGTCCGACCAGCGAACATCCACGCTGGTATGAAAACCGATGCGTTCCTGCGGCTCTCGATGGTCGGACAGATGGTCGGCGGGCACACTCACAGCAGTCGTCCTTCTTTCGTCGATGGCACGCTACGGACAGAAAATGCTACGGAACCATACTGCGCACCTGCCGCGCAGCGACGGACAGTGTAGCGAGGTCGAGGGTTCCCGAGTCCGAGATCTCGCGGAGCGCAGCGCGAGCACGTGCGAGGCGGGACGAGTTGGTCGATTCCCACTCCGCGATTTTCTCCGAGGCACTTTCGTGCGGTTCGCCGCCCAGGAGAACTTCTTTGGTGATCGCCCGCAGGGAGGAGTACAGGTCGTCGCGAAGCGCCAACCGCGCCAACGAATGCCAGCGATCCCCTCGGGCAAGTCCGGACACCGATGTCAGCAACCAGTCGATGCCGATGTGCGCGTCCAGTGCGAAGTACAGCTCGGCGACTTCGGCGGGGTCGTGTTCGGTAATGTCCGCGACGTCGATGATGTCGAGCAGACTGTAGTTGTCCAGCAGTCGATACACCGCGGACGCGAGCTCCCTCGGAGCACCACGTTCGACGGCTGCCTGCACGCGGGCCTCGACGTTGCGTGCCTGATAGGTGTCGATGTACTCGCCGACGACGGCACTCAGGGATGCGACTTTGCCTGCGTACCGGCTGATCTCGGCGCCGACGGCAAGGGGTTGCGGTCGATTGGTCAACAACCACCGGGCGACGCGGTCGAGCACCCGTCGGGATTCGAGCAACAACTCGTCGGACGACGCCGTCGGCATACCCGCCGTCCGGATGTCGTTCCACAGCTCGTCCAAACCGAAGATCGCCGTCGCAGCCGCGAACGCACGCACGGCGTCGGTGCCCGTTGCGCCTGCGTCCTCGGCGAGTCGGTAGACGAAGGTGATGCCGCCCCGATCGACGGTCTCGTTGGTCAGCGTGGTCGCCACCAACTGCCTACGCAGTGGGTGCGAGGTGATCTCGTTCGCGTAGGGCTCGCGAAGAACGTCCGGGAAGTACTTCGGCAGCCGCGAGGCGAACACGTCGCTGTCCGGCAGTTCGCTGGCCAACAGATCACTTTCCAGGCTCAGCTTCACGTGAGCCATCAACGTCGCGAGCTCAGGGGAGGTAAGTCCGCGGCCCTCCGACTTCCGCGTGCGGATCTCCTGTTCGCTGGGCAACGCTTCGAGTTCGCGGTCGAGCCCTCGTCGTTCCTCCAGGTCCTCGATCACCCGTCGGTGCACGGTGAGCAACGACGGCGCGTCGAACCGAGAGGTCCCCAGCAGTTCGTTCTGCATGAAGTTGTCCCACAGCACCAGTCGGCCGACCTCGTCCGTCATCGACGCGAGGAGTTCGTCGCGATCGTCTCGGTCCAGCACACCGTCGGAGATAGCCGACTCGAGGAGGATCTTGATGTTGACCTCGTGATCGGAGCAGTCGACGCCCGCCGAGTTGTCCACGGCGTCGGTGTTGATCCGTCCGCCTGCGAGGTCGTACTCGATGCGTCCGAGCGCCGTCGCACCGAGGTTTCCGCCCTCGCCGACGACCGTGGCCCGAACCTCGTTGCCGTTCACCCTGACAGCGTCGTTCGATTTGTCGCCGACGTCGGAGTTCGATTCGGTGGACGCCTTGATGTAGGTACCGATTCCGCCGTTCCACAGCAGGTCGGCTGGAGCAGTGAGGATGGCACGAACCAGCTCCGGGGGCGACAACGACGTCACGGTGTCCCCCAGCCCCAACGCCGCGCGCGCCTCGGGGCTGATCGGAACGGATTTCACGGTCTTGTCCCACACTCCGCCGCCCCGCGAGATCAATGCCGAATCGTAGTCCGCCCAGGAGGAACGAGGGAGTCCGAACAGACGCTCACGTTCGGCGAACGACGCCGCCCTGTCCGGGTTCGGATCGAGGAAGATGTGCCGGTGGTCGAACGCCGCCAACAGCCCGATGTGGCGGCTGAGCAGCATTCCGTTTCCGAACACGTCGCCGCTCATGTCGCCGACGCCGACGACGGTGAAGTCCTCGGTTTGAGTGTCGACGCCGATTTCACGGAAGTGCCGCTTGACGCTCTCCCACGCACCCTTCGCCGTGATTCCCATCGCCTTGTGGTCGTACCCTGCCGAGCCGCCGGACGCGAAAGCGTCGCCGAGCCAGAAGTCGTACTCGGCGGCAACGGAATTGGCGAGGTCGGAGAACGTCGCAGTTCCCTTGTCCGCGGCGACGACGAGGTAGGTGTCGTCGCGGTCTCGGCGTACGACGCGGTCGGGTGGGATCACCGATCCGCTTGCACGGTCGAGGTTGTCGGTGACGTCCAGTAGCCCGGCGATGAACAACCGGTAGCAGGATTTGCCTTCGTCCAGCGCCGCAGTCCGATCAGCGGCAGCATCCCCGGTGGTCGCGGGCGGACGCTTGACGACGAATCCGCCCTTCGCGCCCACCGGAACGATGACCGCATTCTTGACCATCTGAGCTTTTGCGAGTCCGAGGATTTCGGTGCGGAAATCCTCGCGACGGTCCGACCAGCGCAACCCGCCTCGGGCGACGGCTCCGAACCGAAGGTGAACACCTTCGACGCGAGGGGAATAGACGAAGATCTCGAATGTGGGCTTGGGCTTGGGCAGTTCCGCGATCTTCTGCGGATCGAACTTGATCGAGAGGAACTCGCGCCGAGTGCCGTGTTCATCCACCACGTAGAAGTTGGTGCGCAACGTCGCGCGGACAAGCTCGAAGATCGATCGCAGAATCCGGTCCGCGTCGAGGCTGATGACCTCGTCGATCAAGGACTGGAGCTCGTCGCTCAGTTCCTCGGAACGGGATTCCGACGCCCGCTCGGGGTCGAACTGCGCCTCGAAGAGCCCGACCAGGAGTCGTGCGGTCCGCGGGTGTGACAGCAGGACACCCTCGATGTTGAACTGACTGTACGGAAAATTGGCCTGGCGCAGATATTTCGCGTACGCCCGAAGGATCATCGCTTGGCGCCAGTCGAGGGCCGCCCGCATGACCAGTTCGTTGAACCTGTCGGCCTCCGCCCGACCCTCCCACACGGCCGTGAAGGCATCGGTGAAGCGCAGCTGGACCCTCGATTCGCGATCGGTCGCACCGGCACCCTGCAACTCCGAATCGAGATCGCCGTCGATCGCCGCGTTCAACATCTCGCGCGATGCCGACACCCCGAAATCATATATCCAACACTGCAATCCGTCGGGACGGACCACCGGATAAGGACGCTCGTCGTCGACCTCGACACCGAGGCTCTGCAGCACGGGCAGCACCTGGCTGAGCGATACTCCCCTGCCTCCGATGTAGAGACTGAACCGCCAGCTACCGACCTCGGAGTCGGCGTTTCGGTAGAGCTGCATGTCGATGGCGCCGTCGGACAGGGCTTCGAAACGAACGATGTCGAAGACTGCACGCTCGGGCCGGAAGTCCTGCTTGTAGGCCTCGGGCAACGCGTCCGCGTAGCGCGAGGCAACGACGGTATCCGCCGAGTCGATACGCGAGACCGCCTCCGACAGCGCGTCTTCCCAGGTTCGGATGGTCTCGGTGAGCAGAGCTTCGATCCGGTCGACGTTGTCCCGCGAGAGATCGAGCGCGGACGCCTGCTCGTCGTCCCGGCGGACCGTGACGTGCAGCAGTGCCAGGTCGGATTCCGTGACGCGGGCGGTGTAGTCGATACCGGACCCGGCCAACTCGTCGAGCAGGCACTTCTGCACCGCCAGTCGCACCCGTGTGGTGTAGCGATCACGCGGCAGGTACACCAGCGCGGACACGAACGATCCGCCCGCGTCTTCGCGCAGGAACACCTTCACCTTGCGCCGACGTCCCAGGGCAAGTACGGCCGTCGCCGTTTCGTACAGGGAGCGCGCATCGGTGGCGAAGAGCTCCGACCTCGGCATGGACTGGAGAACTTCCAGCATCGCCTGGCCCGAGAACGATTGCAGGTCGTACCCGGCTCGATCGACAGCGGATCGGACGCGCCGCTCGATCACCGGGATGTCGAGAACGTTCTCGTGCAACGCGGTCACGGTGAACACACCGACGAAGCGATGTTCCCCCAGCTCCGGATTCGACGGGTCGAACAGTGTCACGAAGTAGGGATAGACGGCACGGTGCACCGTCGCTGGGCTGGAACCCTGAACGAGGGTGACGATGTCGCTACGATCATCCAAAGAGCTTGTATCGGAGGCGATTCGGTGATCGTCCCGCAACACACCCAAACCACTGTCCGCGACCGGTACCGCGGTCAGGGATCCGTCGGAGGATTTCTCGGCCGAGTAGCGACGGTAACCGAGCAACGTGTAGTGACCGTCGGCGAGCCAACGCAGCAGGCCGGCGGCATCTCGCTGCTGAACAGCGGAAGAGTCCGTGGAATCGGCGGCGGCGGCCTCGAATGCGTCCGCGATCTCGCTCTGGACGCGGCGCATCCCGTCGGTGTCCGCGATGACCTCGCGGACATCGGTCAAGACCGCGGCCACAGCGCCTTCCACCGTGTCCGCGACGTCGTCGGGCACCGCGGGATTGAGTTGCAGATGCATCCAGGATTCGCGGATCGTCCCGTCCGAACCGGGCCCGTTGCTCGATCCGGCGGACAGCAACCTGTCGTCGCCGTCGCGTGTGACGTCGAGGATGGGATGGACGACGTCGCTGACCTCGACTCCGATCCGAGACAGCTGCGACACCACGGACTCGACGAGCAGCGGCATGTCGTCGGTGACGATCTGCAGTGCGAGCCCTACCGCACCCGACGTCCCGTCGGAGTTGTCGGCACCGGGGCGATACAGGCGGATGTTCGCGGTCCCCGCGGTACGCCGCGCAGCGAGTAGCACGTGACGCCGGAACATCGTTCGTTCGGCCTGCTCGATCGATCCGTCCTGATCGGCCGAGTCGACGTGCGCGAAGTACGCCGCCTTCACCTGCGACAGGGATGTGACCAACTCCCCCGGCAGTTCGCTCGTCCAGTCGATGTCCGTCGTACCCGCCGAGTTCGGCATGTGTTGAACCACTCCCTTGTGAGGACCTTCTTCGTCGTAACGACGAGCCTATAGGGGAAGGCGTCACTCGATGGGCGTGTGGTCCGGCCTGTTTCGCGTACTCGTCGGTAGGCGAAACAGGCCGGACAGCTCGCGGCTAGTCGCGGGTCAGCTTGCGGTGCGTCACCCGGTGCGGGCGAGCGGCATCGGGTCCGAGGCGCTCGACCTTGTTGGCCTCGTATCCCTCGAAGTTGCCCTCGTACCAGTACCACGCGGCTTCGTTGTCACCGAACCCGCCTTCCCACGCGAGGATGTGGGTACACGTCCGGTCGAGGAACCACCGGTCGTGCGAGATGACCACCGCGCAGCCCGGGAACTCTTCGAGCGCGTTCTCGAGCGAACCGAGAGTCTCGACGTCCAGGTCGTTGGTCGGCTCGTCGAGCAGAATCAGGTTTCCGCCCTGCTTGAGCGTCATCGCCAAGTTGAGACGGTTGCGCTCACCACCGGACAGCACGCCCGACGGCTTCTGCTGATCGTGGCCCTTGAACCCGAACGAGCTGATGTAGGCGCGCGACGGAAACTCGGAGTTGCCGACGGTGATGAAGTCGAGGCCGTCGGAGACCGTCTCCCAGACCGTCTTCTTGGGGTCGATACCGGATCGGTTCTGGTCGACGTAGCTGAGCTTGACCGTCTGCCCGATCTTGACCTCGCCGCCGTCCGGCTCCTCGAGTCCGACGATCGTCTTGAACAGCGTCGTCTTACCGACACCGTTGGGGCCGATGACGCCGACGATGCCGTTACGCGGGAGCGTGAAGGACAGGTCCTTGATCAGCACGCGACCGTCGAAGCCCTTGTCGAGGTTCTTGACCTCGACGACGACGTCGCCCAGACGCGGCGGGTTGGGGATCTGAATTTCGTCGAAGTCGAGCTTGCGAGTCTTCTCGGCCTCCGCGACCATCTCGTCGTAGCGCGCGAGACGCGACTTGCTCTTGGCCTGACGCGCCTTGGCGCCGGAGCGCACCCAGGCGAGCTCGTCCTTGAGTCGCTTCTGGAGCTTCTGGTCCTTCTTGCCCGCGACTTCGAGGCGCTCTGCCTTCTTCTCCAGGTACGTCGAGTAGTTGCCCTCGTACGGGTAGAGGTGGCCGCGGTCGACCTCGGCGATCCACTGGGCGACGTGGTCGAGGAAGTACCGGTCGTGTGTGACGGCGAGGATGGCGCCGGCGTAGGCAGCGAGATGCTGCTCGAGCCACAGCACCGATTCTGCGTCGAGGTGGTTGGTCGGCTCGTCGAGGAGCAGCAGGTCCGGCTTGCTCAGGAGCAGACGGCACAGCGCGACACGACGCTTCTCACCTCCGGAGAGGTTGGTGACGGGCGATTCCGGCGGCGGGCAACGCAGTGCGTCCATCGCCTGCTCGAGCTGCGAGTCGATCTCCCATGCGTCCGCGTGGTCGAGCTTCTCCTGGAGCTCACCCATCTCCTCCATGAGCTCGTCGGAGTAGTCGGTTGCCATGAGCTCGGCGATCTCGTTGTACCGCTTGAGCTGGACCATCACGTCGCCGAGTCCGTCTTCGACGTTCTCTCGAACGGTCTTGGCGTCGTCGAGCTCCGGCTCCTGCATGAGGATGCCGACCGACGCGCCTGGCGCGAGGAATGCCTCACCGTTTCCTGGCTGGTCGATCCCGGCCATGATCTTCAGGATGCTGGACTTGCCGGCGCCGTTGGGGCCGACGACGCCGATCTTCGCTCCCGGATAGAAGCTCATCGTGACGTCATCGAGGATGACCTTGTCGCCGTGCGCCTTGCGCACCTTCTTCATGGTGTAGATGAATTCCGCCATGTGGGCCAGCTTATCGGTCCGAGGGCTCACCGACACCATCGCCGTCGCGGACCGACTCGCGCGACCGACGACGGCCGTATCCAGCCGCGATGCAGGTCCGGACCCGATCGACCCTCGAATCGAGTCCGGACACGCGCATCGCAGGAAGGCCCCTACGAGACAGCGGCGGCGGTCCGCTCGCCTCCGGATGCGTCCGACGAGTCGAAGTCGGGCTCGTCGTCCATCTCACGTCCGTCCGCTTCCTCGGTGTCGCTGCTGTCTCGGAGGTCGCCGGGATCTCCGGATTCCGTGGCCCCGCTCTGTTCGTCCGACTCGCCACCGATCACGGTCCTGGCTCGTTCGACCTTGACGATGCACCGGGCGAGGTCGGGTCCGATTGCGCTCGCCGTCATTTCGACCGCGGACCGTTCGATTCCTTCCCTCGTCGTGTATTCGTTCGTTCTGAGTTGGCCGTACGCGATGACCGGATCGCCCTTCATGAGCGATCCTCCGACGCCTTTGACCAGCCTGCGCCAGCAGGTCACCGTCAGGAACAGCGTCCCGCCGTCGGTCCATTCGCCCGTCGCGCGATCCTGACGGCGCGCGTTGCTCGCCATCCGGAAGCTCAGTACTTCGTCGCCGGATGCGGTCGATCGTTTGACCGGGTTGGTGATCACGGTCCCCACCACCGCACATTGTGCCTCGTACATGTTCGTCCCCCTTGCTTCGGTGTTCGGCCGAGCACCACTCGACCCACGTCGAACTGTGCCGCGAAAATCGACCCTGCGGTGCCCCGAAACGAGATCTGTGGATGGGGCCTGTACCTGTGGACAACCGACTCTCGAACGCCGGTTCACGGTGAGGGGTGTCGGGGTGCCGTGTTATACGGCTGCGTCGACGTAGTCGGTGCCGAGTCGTACCGGTTCGGCACTGCCCGCGGTGGAACCCGCGAGGGCACTTTCGATCATGGCGTACTCCGCTGCCGCGAGCGTCAACACCGCCGTGGAGAGATAGTCGACGGACACGATGTCGATCCCTCGCGCACGCAGGTCGGCTTCGATCCTGCCGACGTCGGCGTGATCGAGTTCCACTCTCACACGGCGTCTTTGGACCCTGCGACGCACAGTGGCCGTCGCCAGAGCTTCGACGACCGCCCCGGCGTACGCGCGCGCCAGCCCTCCGGTGCCCAGTTTCGTTCCGCCGTAAATTCTGCTGACGACGGCGACCACATTGGTGAGTTCGCGCCCGGTCAACACCTCGAGGATCGGTGTTCCGGCGGTACCACTGGGCTCACCGTCGTCGCTGGCCCGCGCGATTCGGCTACCGGGGAGGTCGCCGACGACGAATGCCGAACAGTGATGCCGCGCAGCGCTGTTCGATTGTCGACCGGCCGCGATCACGGCTCGTGCGCGGTCCTCCGTGTCCGCCCGCGCCACGACTGCGAGAAATCGCGACTTCTTCACCTCGATCTCGGCGGTAGTTCGATCGACGACGGTCAAGAACATCGTCGGTCTCCTCTCACCGGTGTCGCGAGGGTAGCTTCTCGGCACGAGAAGTTCACGCCGCGACCGATTCCGAGACGTTGTTGTGCGCGGAGTCGCCGGATGCGTGTACCAGGTCGGCGTATCGACCACCCTTGTCGACGAGCTCGGTGTGATTACCGATCTCGACGACGCGTCCGCCGTCGAGGACGGCGATGCGGTCGGCGGCCCGGACCGTCGAGAGCCGGTGGGCGACGATGATGGTCGTGCGCCCCACCATCAGCTCGTCGAGGGCGGTTTGCACGGCGCGTTCGGTCGAGTTGTCCAGCGCACTGGTCGCCTCGTCGAGTATCAGGATCGGCGGGTTCCGCAGTACCGTGCGCGCGATCGCGAGACGCTGCTTCTCGCCGCCTGAGAATCGGTAGCCGCGTTCCCCGACTACGGTGTCGTATCCGTCGTCGAGGCCCACGACGAAATCGTGAATCTGCGCGATCCGTGCGGCGCGCTCGATCTCGGCGTCGGTTGCGTCGGGTTTCGCGAACCGCAGGTTGTCTCGAATGCTGGCGTGGAACAGGTACGTCTCCTGCGACACGACGCCGACCAGGTCTGCGACGACAGCCGTCGGCAGGTCTCGGATGTCGATGCCGTCGATGGTGATTCGGCCGTGGGTGGGGTCGTGCAGCCGCGCGGCGAGATATCCGAGCGTGGTCTTGCCGGACCCCGTCGATCCGACGAGCGCCAGGGTGCTGCCCGCGGGGACGTCGATGTCGATGTCGGACAACGCGGGCCGCGAGGCGTCGGCGTAGGAGAACTCGACGTGTTCGAACCGTACGTGCCCCGACACGTCCTCTCGGGCGAGCAGGGTCGGAGCGATCGGTTCGTCTATGTCGACCGGCAGGTCCAGGTACTCGAAGACGCGCCCGAACAGTGCCAGGGAACTCTGTACTTCCACGCCGGTGCTCAGCAGCTGCATCGTCGGCCTGAACAGCTGAGTTTGCAGGGTCGTGAAGGCGACGAGTGTGCCGACGGTGAGCGCACTGCCGTTCCCGATGGTGATTCCAGCGAACCAGTAGACGAGCGCGGGCATGATGGCGAAGCTGATCTGCATGCTTGCCATGCGCCACTTACCGGCCATCATGGCTTTGAGTTCGACGTCGGCGACTTCGTCGGAGCGCGCTGCGAATTGCTGCGTGAGAACGCCCGACGACCCCGTCGTCTTGCCGAGCAGGATGCCGCTGACGGACAGCGATTCCTCGATCTGAACCGACAGCTCGCTCAGCAGCTTCTGCCGAGTCGTCGAGATCTTTCGTCTCTCGTTGCCGATCTTTCGAGCGATGCGGACGAACACCGGCAGGATGATCAGCGAGAACAGCGCCAGCCGCCAGTCGAGCAGGAACAGCGCCACGACGGTCGCTGCAACCGTCGTGGCGTTCTGGGCGATCGACGTGGCGGTATTGGTGACCACGGATTGCATTCCGCCGATGTCGTTGGCGATTCTGGACTGCACCTCGCCGGTGCGGGTGCGCGCGAAGAAGCCGAGAGATTGACGTTGCAGGTGACCGTAGACGGCGACACGAAGGTCGTGCATCAGCGTCTGACCGACGCTGTTGGACATCCAGGTCTGGAGTACGCCGAGGGTGTTGGTGACGACGGCGACTGCGATCATGCCCAGCGCGATCAGCGTGACGAGCGTGACGTCGCGATCAGGGATGGCGTGGTCGAGCAGTTCACGAAGGAGCAGTGGTGAAGCGAGCGCGACGACGGCACTGACGACGATGATCGAGGTGACGAGTGCGATGCGTGCGCGGTAGGGACGGAACAGCGCCAGAACCCTACCCACGGGGGCCGGGTCGGCGACTTTCGATTGATTGCGTACCAAGAAGACCTCCTGGGTCGACGAACATAAACGAGAGGTTACCTCACTATGAGGTTGCGATCAAGCGGCTATGCTGTCGACATGCACACGGGAGACACCCCGAACCTGGCCGATTCCTTCATGGCCGTCGCGCGGCGGATCCGCCATACCCACATGAGCGCGCTCGAACCGTTCGGACTCAATCCGTCACAGAGCCGTGCGCTGCACGTGCTGGCTCGAGAAGGGCGCCCGATGCGACTGCGCGCCTTGGCGGATCACCTGCGCATCGTGGCCCGGTCGGCCACCGACATCGTCGACTCACTCGAAACCGCCGAGCTGGTGGCGAGGGAGAACGACCCGGCCGACCGACGGGCTGTCCTCGTCTCGCTCACCGACACCGGCCGGGTCCGACTACGTGACATCGACGCGGCCCGCGCGAAGGTGGCCGTCGAGTTGTTCGACACCCTCGACCCGTCGGAGCGCCACGATCTTCAGCGCATTCTCGCCAAGATCACGGCCGATCCGCTCTGACCTGTCGGAGAAATGCAGTTACCGCCCGTTGTCCCGATCGCGTCGTGCCAGCTCGGCGAACATTGCGTTGTGTGCAGCCAGGTCTGCGTCGTGGTCGCGGTCCGCGGCGCGGTCCGAGCGCTTGGCGTTGCGATCGTCACTGCGCGACCACTGAATGAGCAGGGCCAACATCACCAGGACGAGTGGAATCTCGCCCGTGGCCCAGGCGATACCACCGCCCAACTTCTGGTCGCCCATGAGATCGCCGTTCCAGTCCAAGCCGAGCGTGCGGTAGTACCAGCCACCCATGACGGTGTTCATGCTCATCAACGCGACGCCGAAGAAGGCGTGGAAGGGAAGCGATCCGAAGACCATGGCCAGTTTGGTGATGGGTTCGATGTGCCGCGGCGACGGGTCGACACCGATCACGACCCAGTAGAAGAGGTAACCGCTGAGAATGAAGTGCGCGTTCATCAGCAGGTGCGCCGAATGGTTGTCCAGCACGGCACCGAAGATGCCACCGAGATACAGCACGTAGAAGCCGCCGACGAACAGGACCGCCGCGACGACGGGGTGCGTCAGGAATCGCGAGACCGGGCTGTGCAGCGCCTGCAGAAGCCACTCACGCGGACCGGGAATCCCGTCCTTGCCCGCTACCGGCAATGCACGCAGGGCGAGCGTGAGGGCGCCGCCGAGTGCGAGCAGAACGGGCACCAGCATCGACAACGCCATGTGTGCGCCCATGTGCACGCTGAAGGTCGCCGGCGAGTACTTGCCGACGCCGGAGGACGTGGCCACGAGCATCGTCGCGCACCCGAGGAGGAACGCGATCGTCCGCCCGACAGGCCATGCGTCGCCGCGTCGACGGAGACGCCGAACACCGAGCAGGTACACGACGGCCAGCACGATCGAGGCCGTTCCGAAGATGAGGTCGAACCGCCAGTCGAACATCAGCCGGGCGAAGGTGGGCGGATCCGGGAGGTCGTACCCGAGGGCTGCTTCGGACAGCGAGAGATCGGGGTCGACGTCCGACGGCGGCGGAGTCCGACCCAGACCGACTGCGAGGCCGATCGTGGCCGCGAGAACGAGAACTTCTCCCCCGGCGAACCTGATCAGCGCACCTCGGGACGACGGGTCGGATGCGAGAGCAGGTAGTGACCTGCGCCGCTGGATCCACCCGAAGAATCCCAGCGCGACCAAGGCGAGAACCTTGGCCAGAATCAACCGACCGTAGAGCGTCGTGAACAGGTCCGCGACGGATACACGAACCAGAGCGTTGATCACACCGGAGGCTGCCATCACGACGAAGCAGACGGTTGCCACGGCCGAGAATCGCCTGGCCGCGACGTCGGTGTGTGCGCCCCGGCGTCGGGCGTGAGCAAGAACGGCGAAGAGGCCGCCCGCCCACAGCGTCGCACCGACGAGATGCAGGATCAGACTGTTGGTGGCGACGTCGTGCGAACCTCCCGACGAGGAGTGCCCGGTCAGCGCAATGGGCATCAACGTACCGAGCGCGAAGAGCAGAAGCAGCGGCGTCCACGACCACCGCAGTACCGCCCGCGAGACGATCGCGAGCACCACGGCCAGAATCGCCGTCCAACGCCAGGCTCCGGCGATTTCCACCTGATCGAGGGCAACCCACAGGTTGCTGGGTTGGATTGCGACGGTGAACGGCTGACCCGACGTGTCCGACAAGGTCAGCGGGACGAGTACCAGTGCGCACGCTGCCCACACGATCGCCGCAGCCGATCCGGTGCGCACGGCGCGGTATCCGCCGACATCGAGCACTCCGGACTTCTGCGGCGGCACCAGGAATGCCGCGAGCAGGAAGGAACCGATGGCGATGGACGCCGCTATCTCGCCGATGGCACGGATGGCGGGAAGCCCGTACGTGGTGGCCGGACCGGGATCCGGAATACCGAGGAGAACGAGCGCGTCCGACGCGGACAGACTGATGACGAGCGCTGCAACGACAGCACCGATCAATCCTGCCGTCACGAACACGGAGGTCGATGCGGTCCCCGGAGACTCGGCCGGTGGTGTCTCGACGGTCTCGACGTCTGGTGCTGCCATGACAACCAGAGTAAGAGGTGTCGAGTGGTCCCGTAGCCGGCGCCCTGCCGGATTCGAGCCTGGTGAAGGCGCGAGCGCCGGAAAGTCCTACGCTACGTCGTAGATCGTGTGACCTCGCCCACCGGAAGATCGTGATGAATCCGTCCGCTTCCACCGGCGAGAGGGGCGCCACTGCCGCCCCACCGCTTGGCAACGATTTCGGCCGCGATGGAGACCGCCGTCTCCTGGGGAGTACGCGCCCCCAGGTCGAGCCCGATCGGACTGGACAACCGGGCCAGTTCGGCCTCGGTCAGTCCCGCGTCACGCAACCTGGCGAGGCGGTCGTCGTGGGTACGACGGGACCCCATCGCTCCGACGAACGCGAACTGTGGCCGACGTAACGCGACCTCGAGCAACGGCACGTCGAATTTGGCATCGTGGGTCAACACACACACGATGGTGCGTTCGTCGACTCTTCCAGCGGCAATCTGGTCGGCGAGATACCGATGCGGCCACTCGACGACGACCTCAGCCGCCGCCGGAAATCGCTGGGCCGTGGCGAACCGTGCCCGTGCGTCGCACACCGTCACTCGATATCCCAGAAACGCGCCCTGCTGGGCGACGGCAGCCGCGAAGTCGATGGCACCGAACACGAGCATTCTCGGCCGGGGGGCGTAGCTCGACACGAAGACCTCCATGCCGACGCCGAGACGTTCCCCCTCCGGTCCGTACGTCAGCGTCTCCGTGCGCCCGGACGCCAGAAGTCCACGCACGTCGTCGATCACGGCTGCGTCGAGGCGGTCGGTTCCGAACGTGCCCGACGATGCGTTCTCCTCGATCACCAGGTGCCGTCCGAGGCGAGCCGGATCCGGATGACGGACAATGGTTGCGACTGCGATCGGCCGCTCGGCAGCGATCGCGTCGGCGACGGCTCCCAGTTCGGGGAACGTCGTCCGCGAGATGGGCTCGATGAACACATCCAGGGTGCCGCCACAGGTCAACCCCACCGCGAACGCGTCGTCGTCGCTGACACCGTATCGCTCGAGGACCGGTGCGTCCGATGCGATCACAGCCGTCGCGGCCTCGTACACCGCGCCCTCGACGCATCCACCCGACACCGAGCCGCTGACTGTTCCGTCCGGTCCGACGACCATCGACGCCCCCGCTGGTCGCGGAGCGGAATCGAACGTGCGAACCACGGTCCCGACGCCTGCGGTGACCCCGGCACGCCAGAGCGCGATCACCTCGTCGAGGACATCTCTCATCGACAGAATCCTCTCGTCCGAGCACGGACCCGGGCGCTCGCGATGTAGAAGCGCCACGGTGTTCGTGTTCCACCGACTATGCCCGTTGCAGCGGGCGACGAATCGTCGATCGTGTTCTCGGTGCCCCCGGCAGGATTCGAACCTGCGACCAAGGGATTAGAAGGCCCTTGCTCTATCCCCTGAGCTACGGAGGCGTGGCCCGGACGGGTCCGAGCACGGTGGATCAGTCTACCTGCTCGGTCGGCGGGTCGACGAAGGGCAACGGGTACGACCGGAAATTCGGTCCGAAATCCGATGCGAGCCCGGTCGATCCTGTGCCTACGGGCAGCATCACGTGCGAATGCGCACTGCCGAACGTGTGGTTGACTGAGCACAACCGAAGGGGCCACCGTGCACCAGCTCACCCTCGGCGTCATGTCTCGGTCGTCGAAGCCGAACGAACGTCGCCTCCCGATTCATCCGCATCATCTCGAACGCATTCCCGACGAGCTACGACGCCGCATGTTCTTCGAGGCGGGGTATGGACTTCCGTTCGGGATCTCCGACGACCACATCGCCGCGTCGACCGGAGGCATCCGTTCGCGCACGGAGCTGATCGCCGAGTGCGATGTCGTTCTGTTGCCGAAACCGCAAGCGTCGGACCTGGAGTCGCTTCGCCCAGGTCAGATCCTGTGGGGTTGGCCGCATTGCGTCCAGGATGTCGAGCTCACTCAGGTGGCCATCGACCGCAAGCTGACGCTCGTGGCCTTCGAAGCGATGAATCATTGGTCCGCGGAGGGCTCGTTCAATCTCCACGTGTTCCACAAGAACAACGAGTTGGCCGGTTACTGTTCGGTGCTGCACGCGTTGCAGTTGATCGGGTCGACCGGAGACTACGGGCGCCGGTTACGCGCGGCGGTGATCGGCTTCGGTGCGACGGCGCGGGGTGCGGTGACGGCTCTGAACGCCCATGGCGTGCACGAGGTCGACGTACTCACTCAGCGCGGTGTCACTGCTGTCGGTTCGCCCATTCACTCGGCACGCATCGTCAATTTCGATCTCGACGGCGAACACCCACGGCGCAGCCGTGCATTGACCGACGAAGGCCGAATTCCGTTGTCGCAGTTCCTCGGCGACCACGACATCATCGTCAACTGCGTACTGCAGAACACGAATGCCCCGCTGACGTTCCTGCGCACGGAGGATCTCGACTCGATCGATCCGGGCACGTTGATAGTCGATGTCTCGTGCGACCAAGGAATGGGGTTCGAGTGGGCCCGCCCCACGTCCTTCGACGCTCCCATGTTCACTGTCGGCGACAACGTTCGGTACTACGCGGTCGACCACAGCCCGTCTTACCTGTGGGACTCGGCGACCTGGGAGATCAGTGAGTCGCTGCTGCCGTACATCGGCACCGTCCTGGGCGGACCGACCAGCTGGGACGCCGACGCGACCATTCGTCGATCCATCGAGATCCGCGACGGCGCGCTGGTCAACCCGGACATTCTCGCCTTCCAACACCGAAGCGCCGAGTACCCCTACCTGGTGGCCTGAGCCAGGCGCACGTTGGCGGTGCCGGACCGAGAAATCGGCACCGCCCTGGCGATCGACCCCGCGCACGACGCTCGTCGGTGCGGGTGCGGATCAGGATGCCTCGGCAACCATGTCCGACATGGCCCCGCCCGGTTCGTTTGCCCGCGACAGACAATCGACGACGAGTGCAGCATGCAACGACATGAGGCCCGCGGAACTGAGCGGGTCCACGCCGGTCAGCTGCTCGATCCGCTTGAGGCGGTAGTCGACCGTATTGGGGTGTACGTACAGCAGTTTCGCACTTGCGCGCCTGTTGGCCTCGCTGCCGACGAAGGTCTTCAGGGTATGCATCAACTCCGGAAAGCCGTCGAGAGGCGCGATCACCGAACGCAACCGCGAACGGCCGGGGCCCGGCCGCGAGAGCTGGTACTCCAGAGCAAGATCGCTCGTCCGGTACAGACGGGGTTCCATGCGCAGCGACCTGGCCAGATCCACCAACTCGCGGCAATGTCCGAGTACGCCGTTCAACGAACCGAGAGTGCCCCGTGCCGTGGCCGCGACGGTATCGACGTGCAGAGTCGCGGCGAGCCTGGTCAGGCAATCCTCGACGACGCTTGCGGGCGACGACGGAACGAGGACGACTCCCCCGCCCGTGGTCAGCGACAGCAGTGGTCCGCGAACGCCCGAGGCCGCAGCCATCGTGCTTTCCGCCGCCGCCAAGGCCGCGTTGTCGACGGAGCGTACGTCGGTCCTGGCGGCGCCCGGCCTATCGGCGTCCGACGCCGCGGTGACGAACCGTACGAATATCACGTCGTATTCCGTGGCCACCTCGATTCCGTTACGTTCCGCAATCCCACGGGCTTCGGGGTCGTCCGCGACGAGCAGGTCGACCAATTGGGCAACGCGCTCGCCGTTGGACCCTGGGTCCTGACGGCAGAACTCCATGTACGCGGCCGAGACTGCGTTGCCGAGAGATTCGAGGACTCGCATCATGAACACTGCGTTGTCGACCACGCCGGATCGATCGACCTCGGCGACACTGCCTTTGAGTCCAGCGGTGGCCGCGGCGTGGACGAATCGCTGCGCGTCCCGTAGCGGCACCCCCTCGCGCGCAAGGTCTTCCGCGGCGCGACGGACAGGTTCGAGCTCGGCAGGGGCCGGGAGCCGGCCGGCGCGAAGGCAACGGTCGACGACAGCACCGCTGCGCCCTTCCAACGCGGATGACCGTCCGCGAGGGACCTCGGTGACAACAGTGCCGGGGGAATGCGTGAACGAAGTGTCCAACCGCATGTCGAGCCGCCTTTCCTACCGCTTGTGTGGTTCGTGAAGTAACGGTAACTCATCGAGCGGTCCGAAGGTATGAAAATGGAGGTGCAAACATTCTTGAAGTTTGTTTTTTCCGAAACGTTCTACCCGAGACAGCGAACAGCCGGGCCGCTCGCCCCGGTGAAGGGCGAACGACCCGGCGTCCGAGACTCGGTCGATTGTGCCGCCGCGGCCGAGTTGCTACCTGTTCTCGAACTCGCCGTTGATGACCTTGCCTGCAGGAGTGTCCTCGCGGGCCTTCTTCGCAGCCTCCCGCATCTCGATGCCGTCCGAGATGAGATCCCCGATCTCCCGGGTCACGTCCCGCACCGCCCCGGCGATGATGACGGCGATCCGGCCGACGTGCGTAGCCGCGGACTCCGTCAGTTCCTGCACGGTGTCCTTGTTGCGTTCGAACTTGCCGACCACGACGTTCACCCCTGATTCGGTATTCGGTCCGCTGGCGCCGGCCACGTCAGGCCGCGACCTTCTTGCGCTCGACGATAACACCGACCGTCGGCTTCGATCCGGTCAGAGAATCCGGCAATGCGAGCTTGAAGATCTTGCCCCACACGGTACCGATCTGCTTGAAGAAACCGCCGGTGTTGTACGGAAGGCCGTATTTGCCGCACAGTGCCTTCACCTCAGGGGCGAGCTCCGGGTAGCGGTGCGCAGGCAGATCCGGGAACAGGTGATGCTCGATCTGGTGCGACAGGTTGCCGGACATGATGTGGAACAGCGGCGATCCCTCGATGTTCGCCGATCCGAGCATCTGACGGACGTACCACTCGCCACGCGACTCGTCTGCGGTCTCGTCCTCGGTGAAGGTCTGCACCCCCGTCGGGAAGTGTCCGCAGAAGATGATCGAGTAGGTCCACAGGTTGCGGATCAGGTTGGCGCCGACGTTCCCCACCAGTGTGGTGACGAAGAAGGGGCCGGACAGCGCCGGAAAGATCACGTAGTCCTTGAGTACCTGACGACCGGCCTTGCGCCACATTCCCTGCAGCAAAGGCTTGACGTCGTGCCACTTGCGCTTGCCCTGGACGATGTTCTCCGCTTCGAGGTCGTGCAGCATGACGCCCCACTCGAAGAACGTCATCAGCAGGAACGCATAGACGGGGTTGCCCAGGTAGTACGGATTCCACTTCTGGCCCTCGTCCATCCGCAGGATTCCGTAACCGATGTCGCGGTCCTTGCCGACGATGTTGGTGAACGTGTGGTGCATGTAGTTGTGCGAATGCTTCCACTGGTCGGCCGGGCAGACGGTATCCCATTCGAACACTTCGGAGTTGAAGCCGGGCTCACGCATCCAGTCGTACTGGCCGTGCATGACGTTGTGGCCGATCTCCATGTTGTCGAGGATCTTGGAGACGCCGAGGGCGCCGACTCCGGCGAGCCACACCGGAGGCAAGAACGGCAGGTACATCATGGCCCGACCGGCGATTTCGAGGCCGCGTTGAGTCTTGACGATGTTGTAGATGTATTCGCGATCCTCCTCGCCCAGCTTGGCGACGGTGCGAGCACGGAGCTCGTCGAGCTCGCGGCCGAGGTCTTGGACCTGCTCGTAGGACAGGACCGTCGGTGGCAGCGCCTCGGGCTTCTCCGCGGATCCGAAGAAGGGCAAAGACAGTGAGGGCAGTGGGATTCCGAACATTTGAAACACTCTCCGTTTCGGTTGTCGAAGATTGTCGGTCGGGTCGGTCAGATTTCGATTTCCACGTCACCGACAGGTACCGACACACAAATCTGGATCTTCTTGTGCGGTTCGGTGTCGGTCTCCCCGGTCTTGACGTTCCGGGTGCATCCCGAGGTCTTCACCGACGTGCAGGTGAAGCAGATGCCCATCCGGCAGCCGTAGGACGGCGTCAGGCCCGCGTCCTCCGCCTGTTCGAGGAGGGTCTTTCCCGAGTTGGTTGCGACGACGTCACTGCCGGAGAAGTTGACGTCTCCGTCTGCATCGGCGTCGGCGGTCGGTGCCGGCGCGGCGAACTCCTCGAAATGGAGTCGGTCGGCAAGTCCGAGATCGTCGTAGACGCCCCGGACCGACCGCATCAGTCCCGGCGGACCGCAGAGGAACGTCCGAGCCTCCGCGAACCACGGTGCCACGGCGTTCAAGTGCTCGGTTCCGAAGAACCCGTGAAGGTCTCCCCCACTCGTCTGGTCCGTGTACGCCAGGACGATTCGGACTCGATCGTGCTCGGCTGCGATCTGCTCCAACTCGGCGCGGTACGAGACGTCCTTTTCCGAGTAGGCGTAGTGCAGGAAGGTGAGGTCGCCGCTGTACCCCTCGTCCAGCAGCGACCTCAACATGGACAACACGGGCGTGATCCCGCTTCCGCCACTGATCAGCAGAACCGATTCCGGACGAGGCGTCGGCAGGTGAAACACGCCGTCGGCCTGCGACAGGCTGACGACGAGGCCAACCTGCGCGTTCGCGTGAAGATACTGCGAGACAAGGCCTTCCGGATGCGCCTTGACGGTCAGTTCGATGAGACCGTCGGCGCGGTACTGCGAACATGCAGGCGAGTAGCACCGTGTGTGGCGCACCCCGTCGATGACGACGCCGACCTGCACGAACTGGCCGGCCTCGAAGCCCCTCCACTGGTGCGTCGGGCGCAACGTGAGGGTGACCGTGTCGGCAGTGGACCGGTGTACATCCGTCACTTCTGCCCGAAGATCCCTTACCGTGGTCATCGGGTCGACGAGCTCGAGGTAACGGTCGAGCGCGTGAGGCGTTGCCATGGCCTCGAACAGGGAAAGCAGCGAAAACTTGCGGCGAATGCCTGACTGTCGAGACTTCTGCTGAATTGCCATCTCGCCTCCCGGTTCGAGGAACTTCTTCAGTGTACGTCTGTGCACTAGAATCCCTAGTGTGGCAGATCCGTACCGGAATCTGTCAACGTGAAAGTGATGGCACCGACATAGCACGGCGCACGTGTCCTGGATCACACTCACCCTGAGACGACGTCGAGACCGGAGGAGGTCACAGAGTGGACAGCAATAAACTCGAACATGTGACAGAACCGGGTACGCGTGCGGAACGCAAGGAACGCACACGACAAGCGCTCATCGACGGCACCCTGGATCTGTTGCGCGACCGGTCGTTCGCGAGCGTCAGTCTGCGCGAGGTCTCACGATCGGCCGGCATAGTGCCGACTGCGTTCTATCGACACTTCGCGTCCATGGAAGATCTCGGCGTAGCTCTGGTCGAGGACTCGATGCGGACGCTTCGTCAGATGCTGAGGGACGCGCGCAAGGATCCCACGGTCAAGAACGCAACCGAATCACTCCGGATCCTCGTGCGCGCCGTTCGCTCACACGAGGATCAGTTCCGATTCATCGCCCGCGAACGCTACGGCGGAGTCACCGAGGTACGACGCGCATTCGCGACCGAGCTCCGCATGTTCGTCAGCGAACTGACCATCGACCTCGCCCGCATGCCAGGGCTCGAATCCTGGGACATCAGCGATCTGGAGATGGCCGCGGATCTGATCGTCTCGACCATGCTCACCGCCACCGTCGGCCTGTTGGAGATCGACCGCCCCGGCAGCTCGAGCGAACGCGAACTCCTGGCACGCACCGAGCAGCAGGTCCGCCTCGTGGTGTTGGGCATGGGAGCCTGGAGATCGAACCACGGTTGATTCGACCCGAGGTGCACTCGACCTCAGCTGAGAGGACCGAACATGACGATGACCGAAGTAACCGTCGACGATCTGGTGTTCGACGTGTCGATCGCCGGCGAGGCGAACGCGGAACCGGTGGTGCTGCTGCACGGGTTCCCTCAGACTCACGCGTGCTGGGATCGGGTCGCGCCGACGCTCGTGGAACACGGCTTGTTCACCATCGCACCCGACCAGCGCGGATACTCACCGGGCGCACGTCCGCTCGGCACCGATGCCTACCGCGTGGAGAATCTCGTCGGCGACATCGTCGGGATACTGGACGCACTCGGCCTGGAGTCGGCGCACGTCGTCGGACACGACTGGGGTGCCGCGGTGGCGTGGCAACTCGCAGCGCGGCACCCGGAACGCGTTCGTTCGCTCGTCGCGGTGTCCGTGCCGCACACGGCTGCGTTCAATCAGGCTCTCCGCGAGGACGCGGACCAGCGTGAGCGCTCGACCTACATGGGGCTGTTGCGACAGGCAGGCAAAGCCGAGGAGGTGCTGCTCGAAGACGATGCACGTCGGCTGAGGGCCATGTTCTCCGAACGCAGCCCGGACGACCGTTACGTCCGGCACCTGCAGGAGCCGGGGGCGCTGACCGCGGCGTTGGAGTGGTATCGGGCGATGACGAACGAGTTCGGACGCCTCGCACCGGTGACCGTTCCCACGACCTACGTGTGGAGCAATCAGGACTCGGCCATCGGCCGTGCGGGCGCCGAACGGTGCGGCGAACACGTGGACGCCGACTACACATTCGTCGAACTCGACGGAATCTCGCATTGGATTCCGGAGGAGGCCCCGGACCGACTGGCCGACGAGATCCTGCGGCGGGTCGCCCAGTCGAGGGTGTCGTGAGATCAGACCTTGTCGGGCGCTTTCACTGCGAGCAACGCGAGTAACCCGACGAACAACACGACGAGCAGACCACCGATGCCCGCACGGTCCGCGTCGAACAGCCACACGAACAGCCCGAACAATGTGGGTGCGAGGAACGAGACTGCACGGCCGGTCGTGGCGTACAGACCGAAGAACTGACCCTCGCGCCCCGGTGGTGCCAGACGCGCCAGGTAGGTCCGCGACGACGACTGCGCCGGCCCGACGAACAGACACAGCACCAGGCCGAACACCCAGAACAGCACCGGGCCGGACACGAACAGCAGCACGATTCCCGCGACGATCATCGACACGAGTGAGAACACGATGACGGATTTGGGTCCGGATCGATCGTCGAATCGGCCGGCGGTCACCGCGCCCAGACCGGCGACGACGTTGGCGGCGACGCCGAAGAGCAGCACGTCTGCCGAGCTGATGCCGTAGACACTCACCGCAAGAACAGCACCGAACGTGAACACCCCGGCCAGACCGTCGCGGAACAGCGCGCTCGCGATCAGGAAGTAGACGCTGCGCCTGTCGGCAGTCCACAGCTCACGCAGGTCGCGGAACAGCACCTTGTAGGATTCCAGCATTCCGGCCTTGGCGGCGCCTGGATCCTGGTCGGTGGACGGCAGTTCGGGAACGGTGAGCAGGACGGGAATCGCGGAGACTGCGAACCACACCGCGGCCAGCAGGGCGACGAGCCGGATGTTCATGCCGCCGTCGGTGGTGATGCCGAACAGTCCTCTGGTGTCACCGTCACCGGTGATGAAACCGAAGTAGCAGATCAACAGCAGAACGATGCCGCCGAAATACCCCATCGACCAACCGAATCCGGACACGCGGCCGATGTTGGCCGGCGTGGAGACCTGACGAAGCATGGCGTTGTACGGAACACTGGCCAGTTCGAACAGGATCGAGCCTGCGGCGAGCAGCACCAGGCCCAGCCACAGGTAGTGATAGTCGTCGGCGACGAAGTACAAGCCGGCCATCGACGCGACAGTGAGTCCGGTCAACAACGCCAACGAGCGCTTTCGGCGGCCACGGGCGTCGAAGCGTTGGCCGGAGACAGGCGCAAGTATCGCGATGACGACGCCTGCTGCTCCGATCGCCCAACTGAACCACGACGTCGCCGAGATCGACCCGGGCAGATCGTCGCCCACCGCATCGGTGAGGTACACCGAGAACACGAACGTCAGAATCACCGCGTTGAACGCGGCCGATCCCCAATCCCAGATACCCCAGGCGAATACCTGCTTTCGGGTCGTTGCGACGCCTACGACGGCAGTGTCGGCCGGAGTGTTCATGGGCAAAGCCTAAGCCAGCACGTGCAGCACAGCATTGTACTGCGGTATATGCACCTGGTTGCATAGTCACCCTGTTGCATACATACTGGCTGTCGTGGCACTCGAGCACGCGATACTCGTTTCCCTGACCGAATCGAACGGCTCCGGGTACGAACTGGCGCGCCGATTCGACAAGTCGATCGGCTTCTTCTGGAGTGCAAGCCATCAGCAGATCTACCGGGTGCTGACGCGTATGGACGCGGCCGGATGGATCGTGGGCAACTCCGTCGTGCAGGACGGCAGGCCGGACAAGAAGGTCTATTCGGTCAGCCGGAGCGGGCTCGACGAGCTGGATCGCTGGATCGCCCGACCCACCGATCCGAGTGCGCTCCGGGAGGAACTGGCCGTCAAGATCCGGGGCGCAGCACACGGTGACGTCGAGGCATTACGCACCGAGGTCCGCCGACACCGGGATGTCCATGCGGACAGGCTCGAGCTCTTTCGACTCATCGAGAAACGCGATTTCCCATCACCGTCCTCCCTCTCGGGTACCGCACTGCATCAGTACTTGGTGCTGCGCGGCGGAATCCGTGTCGAGGAGGGCTTCGCCGAATGGTGCGACGAGATATTGGAGCGATTGTGACCGGTACCGAGAACTACCCGATTCTCCTGTCGCCGTTGAAGGTCGGCAACACGACGTTGAAGAATCGCGTCATCATGGGATCCATTCACACCGGTTTGGAGGACCGAGCGCGTGACACCACTCGACTGGCGGCCTATTTCGCCGAACGCGCGCGCGGTGGCGTCGCGCTGATCGTCACCGGTGGCTATGCACCCAACCGCACCGGATGGCTCCTCCCGTTCGGCGCCAAGCTCACCAACCGAGTCGAGGCGCGGCGGCATCGCACGATGACGGACGCGGTGCATGCGGAAGGCGGCAAGATCGCTCTGCAGATCCTGCACGCAGGTCGGTACTCGTATCAGCCGTTCAGCGTGTCGGCGTCGTCGATCAAGGCCCCCATCAATCCATTTCGCCCGCGGCGCCTCACTGCACGAGGTGTCCGGTGGCAGATCCGCAATTTCGTGAGGTGTGCGCGGCTGGCTCGGTCCGCCGGGTACGACGGCGTCGAGATCATGGGCGGCGAGGGATACTTCATCAACCAGTTCCTCTCCGAGCGCACCAACAAGCGGCGCGACGAGTGGGGCGGTAGCGCAGAGAACAGGCGTCGTATCGCGGTCGAGATCGCCCGTCGTATCCGTGCGGAGGTCGGCACCGACTTCCTGGTGATGTTCCGATTGTCCATGGCCGATCTCGTCGAAGGCGGACAGAGCTGGGACGACATCGTCGCCCTGGCACAGGATTTGGAGAGCGTCGGTGTCGACGTCATCAACACCGACATCGGCTGGCACGAATCCCGCGTGCCCACCATCGTCACGTCGGTTCCGCGCGCAGCATTCGCCGACATCACCGGAAAGCTCGACAAGCATGTCGACATCCCGGTGGCGGCGTCGAATCGAATCAACATGCCCGACATCGCGGAAGGGATTCTCGCACGCGGGGACGCGCAGCTGATCTCGATGGCGCG
Organism: Rhodococcus sp. 06-156-4; assembly: GCF_002259345.1. Lineage (NCBI taxonomy): Bacteria > Bacillati > Actinomycetota > Actinomycetes > Mycobacteriales > Nocardiaceae > Rhodococcus > Rhodococcus sp. 06-156-4. The sequence goes on from NZ_NPGB01000020.1 coordinate 212,250, forward strand.
GCCGATGCTCGCCGACCCGTTCTGGGTGCGCAAGGCCGAAGCGAACGCAGCGGACTCCATCAACACGTGCATCGCGTGCAACCAGGCGTGTCTGGACCACGCGTTCGTCCACAAAACAGTCTCCTGCCTGGTCAACCCCCGCGCGGGACGTGAAGTCGAACTGCAGTTGCTGCCTGCCCGCAGAACCAAGAAGGTCGCGGTCGTGGGCGGCGGTCCGGCAGGGCTGTCCGCCGCGCTCGAAGCTGCCCGACGCGGCCACGCCGTCAGCCTGTTCGAGTCCAGGCCGGCATTGGGTGGCCAATTCGGTATCGCACAACGCATTCCGGGCAAGGAGGAGTTCTCCGAGACCATCCGATACTTCACGACAGCGCTGCGCGACGCCGACGTGGCCGTCCACCTCGGCAGGCGCGTCACCGCCGCCGAGCTCGTCGCAGGCGACTTCGACGAGGTGATCGTCGCGACCGGCGTGATACCGAGAATCCCGTCGATACCCGGAATCGATCATCCGTCGGTGCTGTCCTACGCCGACGTCGTCGAACACGGAAGACCGGTGGGTGACCGCGTGGCCGTCATCGGTGCGGGCGGCATCGGCATCGACATCTCGGAATTTCTGACGACCGACGCCTCCCCCACGCTGGACCTGAAGGAATGGAAGCAGGAGTGGGGTGTCACCGAACCGGAAGCGGCGCCGGGAGCGCTCACCACACCCGTCCCCGCGCCGTCGCCGCGTGAGGTCTACCTGTTGCAGCGCAAGAAGGGACGAATCGGCGCGGGGCTGGCGAAGACGACGGGATGGGTGCACCGCGCAGCGCTGAAAGCCAAAGGCGTGCAAGAGCTCTCCGGTGTGAACTACGAACGCATAGACGACGAGGGTCTGCACATCACCTTCGGCGAGCGCCACGAGCGTCCACGCACACTTGCCGTCGACACCGTCGTCGTGTGCGCGGGCCAGGAACCCGTCCGCGATCTCGTCGACGACCTACGAGCCGCGGGAACGACGGCCCACGTCATCGGGGGCGCGGATGTCGCTGCCGAACTCGACGCCAAGCGCGCCATCGAGCAAGGAACACGCCTCGCCGCGTCCATCTGATTCCCACCGGGTGATTCCAGCCGGGTCGATCCATCCACTACCCTGTCTCAGCGTGAGCCTGCCCAGTCCTGCGCCCGAAGCCCGTGCTGTCGTCACCGGAGCGTCCTCCGGAATCGGCGAGGCACTGGCCACAGAACTCGCCGCCCGCGGTCATTCGCTGATCGTCGTGGCGCGGCGCGGTGAGTTGCTCGAGGCACTTGCCACCGAGCTCCGCGCCGCGCACGGGGTGACCGTCGAGGTCCGAGTTCTCGATCTCTCCGACCGGGATGCCCGCGTGTCGTTCGCCGACGAGTTGGCGCAGCGGGAGATCAGCATTCTGTGCAACAACGCGGGTATCGCCACGTTCGGGCCGGTCGCGAACCTCGACCCCGCGTACGAACGGGACCAGGTGGAATTGAATGCAGTCGCCGTGCACGACCTCACGCTCGCAGTCATTCCAGGGATGGTGGCGCGCGGCAGCGGCGGAATTCTGATCACGGGTTCGGCGGCCGGGAACATGGCCATCCCGAACAATGCGACCTACGCGGCGACGAAGGCGTTCGTCAACACGTTCTCCGAGTCGCTGCGGCTCGAACTCAAGGACAGCGGAGTGAACGTCACCCTGCTGGCCCCCGGCCCCGTTCGCACCGAGACTCCCGATCCCGCCGACGCGTCCATAGTGGACAAGCTGGTCCCGGATTTCCTGTGGATCGACAGCGCCTACACGGCCAGGCTGTCACTGGATTCGTTGGCGAAGAACAAGATGCGGGTGGTGCCGGGTCTGTTGTCCAAGGGCATGTCGATCGCGGGCCAGTACAGTCCGCGGGCCATCTCGGCCCCCATTGTCGGAAGCTTCTACAAGAAGCTCGGCGGCTGAACACTCACCGCGGGCGGAAGTGATCCAGCGAATCGGACACGATCGACAACGCGGTGTCGGTATCCACCGACGGGGCCAGTTCCGGGATCAGCACCGTCACCCCGTCGCGGACGCCTTGGCACCGCAGCACCGTGGAGTCCGGTCGCGTCGGGCCTGTACTCCTGCCTGATTCGGTCGATTCCCCAGGCTCCACTCCGGCCGACACGGGCGAGTTCACCGTCACCAGGCACTCGGCGTCACCCGAGGTCTCGATACGTTCTGGCGGCGACGGCAACCGAAGCCGTTCGGCACTGGCATCGCCCGCCCGTGTGCTCCACAAGCGAGGACTCGGCGCCTCGACGGCATAGACCGTCACCAGAACCCGGAGCGACTCGTCCGCGTAGCCCTGCGCGGCGGCGTCGGCCCCGTCGTACGCGGCGCTGAGCCCCGCGACGGCATCCTCGCGCTGCGGGCCGGAGTCGTCGTCTCGTTCGAATCGCTCCATCTGCTGCTGCATCGTCCGGAGCCCGGCGACGGAATCCGGGAACTCCAGAGCCTGCTGCGCATTCGCCGAACCCGAACTGCAGCCGACGACGGCCGCGATCGCAACGGGTGGTACCAACCAGGATTTCTTCATGCAGTCGATCCTCTCGCTGACGCGGGGCGGCCGATATGAGTAGTTCTACCGGTTTCGCGGGGTGAAACCACCTCCTAGGCTAAACGGACAAACCGCCCGGGAGGACTTGTTCGATGATCGACCGCACACCCATCGTGTCCATCGCTGTCGTGGCCGCCGCCGTGCTGATCGGAGGATGCAGTCGGTCCGAGGTCACCCACACGGTGAACGGCGAGACGGTGCAACCCGATCCACCGGCCGGCGCAGCCGCCGAGGTGGACCCCTGCTCGGTCCTGTCCGAGAACACGCGCATCCGTCTCGGATTGGCGGACATCGAGCCGGTCGAACTGCCGAAGACACCGGACGGGGGCTGCACCTGGGACGGCAACAGCCGCTACCTCCTGCCGAATCTGACGCTGTGGGTGAGCGGGCAGACCGACGCCGATCCGAACGACGACGTCGTCGACATCGCGGGCGTTCCGGTCAACGTGTACAACATCGCGGGCACGTCGGGGCGACTCATCGCGTACTTCGACGACCTGACGCTCAGCCTGAACTACATCAAGGCAAAGGTGGAGATCGACACCTTCGATGCACTGGAGGCCGCGATGACCGACGTGTTGGACGGGTACTCCCGCACCGCGTGAACCAATCGCTCACGCGGCTGCGGCCGTACCCTCACCGTCGACGCCGACGACCTGTGCCGAAAATGCTTCGTGAAATCTCCCGTCCGGCAGCCGAAGCCGCAGAGCGGAGGAAACTCTTGACTGCGGGGTTGCCCATGATTCGTTCCGCCGCTGAGGGCCCTTCGGGTTCCGATGGCGGTAGATCGGGCAGGTCCGCAGGCAACGGCGGCAGATCGAACGTTTCGGTCGGCGCGGGTACGTCGGTGACACGGGCCTCCAATTTCTCGTAGGCCGACTCACGATCGATGGTCTCGCGATACTTGGGTCCGAGAGTGCTCGCCGAGGCCGCAGCACCGATGGCGTCGTTGCCTATGGTGTCCATCAGCGAGCGCGGCGGGCGGATCTTGGTCCATGCCACCGGCGTCGGCGCGCCCTTCTCCGACAGTACGGTGACGATGGCCTCGCCGGTGCCGAGCGAGGTGAGCGCCTTCTCGAGGTCGTACGCTTCGGTTTTCGGATAGGTGCGGACGGTCTTGTTCAGCGCCTTCTGGTCGTCGGGCGTGAATGCCCTCAGCGCGTGCTGAATTCGCGCGCCCAGCTGTGACAGCACTTCGTTCGGCACGTCCGTCGGGAGCTGTGTACAGAAGAACACACCGACGCCCTTCGAACGAATGAGCTTGACGGTCTGTTCGACCTGCTGCAGAAAGGCTTTGGAGGCGTCGGCGAACAACAGGTGAGCTTCGTCGAAGATGAACACCAGCTTGGGTTTGTCGATGTCACCGACCTCGGGCAGGGTCTGGAACATGTCGGCCAGGACCCACATCAGGAACGTCGAGAACATCACCGGCCGGGCGGCGTGTGCCCCCAGCTCGAACAGCGTGATGATGCCCTTGCCGTCGGCGCCGACCCGGAGCAGATCCTCGGTGTCGAGCTCGGGTTCGCCGAAGAAAGTGTCCCCTCCGTCGGCTTCCAGGTTGACCAGGGAACGCAGGATGACGCCCGCGGTCGCAGCCGATACTCCTCCGATGCCCTTCAGATCCGCCTTGCCCTCGTCACTGGTGAGATGGGTGATGACGGCACGCAGATCCTTGAGGTCCAGCAACGCCAAGCCTTGCTTGTCCGCCCAATGGAAGATCAAGCCGAGTGTCGATTCCTGAGTGTTGTTGAGACCCAGCACTTTGCTCAAAAGTATCGGACCGAACGCGGTGATGGTCGCGCGCACGGGGATACCGATGCCGTCGGTGCCGAGCGAGAGGAATTCGACGGGGTGACCGGTCGGACTCCACTCGGAATCTCCGGTCTCCACTGCACGCGCCCTGATCTTCTCGTTGTCCGCCCCTGCTGCCGACAACCCGGACAGGTCGCCCTTGATGTCGGCCATGACCACGGGAACGCCTGCACTCGACAACTGTTCGGCGATCCCCTGCAGTGTCTTCGTCTTTCCGGTACCGGTCGCTCCCGCGACCAATCCGTGCCTGTTCAGCGTCGCGAGGGGAATACGAATCCCCGCGGCTGGATCCGTCACGCCGTCCAGGACGACGGTCCCGAGCTCCAAGGCGGCTCCCGACGACTGATAACCCGCCGCTATCTCGGCTGCGACACCAGCCGGTACCTCAGCGCCCTGGGTTTCGGCGCCGTCGGCTTCGATGACCTTGGTTTCGGCGGCTTCGGCGTCCAGCGCTTCCTTCTCGGCCGCCTCTGCTGCAGCCAGGGCCTCGGCGGCAACTCGGGCCGCTTCGACGGCAGCGGCCTTGGCAGCCTTCGCCTTCTCCGCGGGGGTGAGAGTGGTGGAACCTTCCGACGCCGGATCGACCGTCATGTCTATCGATGCTCCTTGGTTCTCTTGCTTGCTGTCGTTCGGCTCGCACTGCGATCGCCACCGCAAACCTTAGCGGTGAGCATGGTCGCACTAGTCTGTGTCGTGTGCAGGACAAACTTGTGTGGATCGATTGTGAAATGACCGGCCTGGATTTGTCGAAGGACAAACTCATCGAGATCGCGGCGCTCGTCACCGACAGCGAACTGGAGATTCTCGGCGAGGGCGTCGACATCGTGATCCACGCCGACGACGACGCGTTGGCGTCGATGCCGGACGTGGTGAAGAAGATGCATGCCAAGTCCGGGCTGACCAACGAGGTGCGTGCGTCGACGGTGACGCTCGAGGAGGCGCAGCAGCAGGTGCTGGCGTACATCCGCGAGCATGTCCCGGTGGCCGGCACCGTGCCTCTGGCAGGAAACTCCATTGCGACCGACCGCGGTTTCATCTCGCGTGACATGGTCGAGCTGGACACCTACCTGCACTACCGCATGATCGACGTCAGTTCCATCAAGGAGCTGTCGCGTCGGTGGTACCCGCGGATTTACTTCGGGCAGCCACAGAAGGGGCTCGCGCACCGCGCCTTGGCCGACATCAAGGAGTCGATCAAGGAGTTGAAGTACTACCGCCGGACGGTGTTCGTACCCGAGCCCGGCCCGTCGACCAGCGAAATTGCCGCGGTCGTCGAGGGGCTCGACACACCGTCGTAGGGGCGATTCGCAACTGACGAATCGAACCGCTAGTATTGTCGTCGCTGCTGAAACAGAGCCTGAACGGGCGAAGAAGATGTGGCTATGGTGGGTGTAGTTCAGCTGGTAGAGCACCAGGTTGTGATCCTGGGTGTCGCGGGTTCGAGTCCCGTCACTCACCCCATAGAAGCAAGAGAGCCGGTCTCCGCACGGAGGCCGGCTTTCTTGTCGTTCGAGGCGTCCTCCTCCTCCACGTCGACCGGCAGTCCGTAGTCCTGGCCGCCGAATTACGTTGTTGTAATTCAACTTTCGAGTTTCCTATGAGGTTCATGTGACGTACGGTTACAAATGGCACTTTTGGGGAAGAAAAGTACCAACGTGATAGCTGTGAACACGCAGCGTTGATTCAACGCGCCCCGAAACGCGCCACCAGCAGTTCTGAGCCCAGTTTTCGTTCGAGTCGGGCACTAGATCAGGAGGCAGTTCACGTGGGTCGAAGAGTTCACAAGGCGATTGCGGGTTCGATGTTGTCGGCGGCGCTGTGCCTCGGTACCACGGGTCTGATCAACCCGGCCGTAGCCACGGCGCAGCCGACCATCGAGCTGCCCGTCATCCCGATTCCACAGCCCGACGCGCAGCAGAGAGCGGCCATTCTCGCCGCGGTGCTGGACGCTACCGGGGTGCTGATCAACGAGGTCGCCTCCGTCATTCTCGACTCGGACTTCGGGCCGGCACCGGACACGGCTCCCGACGAGCCGGAGACTGCGGCCGCTCCCCCGTCGGTGGGTCTGGGTGGCTCGATCCTCCCGCTCCCCGCCAGAAGCTACGAAATCTCGTCCGGCTACGGCAGTCGCAACAATCCCACCGGAAACGGCGGCCAGTTCCATCAGGGCGTCGATTTCGCTGCGCCGTCGGGAACGCCGATCTACGCGGTGACAGGGGGAACCGTCGAACAAGCCGGAGATGCGGGTGACGGATACGGCACTCTCGTGCGCATCAAGAGTGGCAACACCGTCACGTACTACGGGCACCAATCGAGCGTGGACGTAGAGGTCGGCGACACCGTCGAAGCAGGCGACCGGATCGGGTCCGTCGGCAGTACCGGCAACTCGACAGGGCCGCACCTGCACTTCGAGGTCAGGAACAACGGATCGAGCATCGAGCCGGTGGCCTACCTGAAGACACTGGGCATCGATCCCGCTCGGTACGAGAAGCAGGGCTCCGACTAGACGCTCGACGCGTTGCCGGCTTTCCATTCCTCCCACGGAATGTTCCAGTCGCCGAGCCCGTCGACGCCGGACAGCGTGCCGCCCACGGTGTTCTTGACGACGACGATGTCGCCGCGCTTGGTGTTGTCGAAGACCCACTTGGCGTTGGACGGGCTCAGGTTGAGGCATCCGTGGCTGGCGTTGGAGTAGCCCTGCTGTCCCACGGACCACGGGGCGGAGTGGAAGAAGATGCCGCTGTAGGACATTCGGACGGCCCAGTCGACGGGGGTGCGGTAGCCGGCCGAGGAGTTGACAGGCACTCCGTAGGTGGACGAGTCCATGACCAGGTGATCGAAGCGGTCGCCGATGATGTAGACGCCGTTGTCGGTCGGTGTGCTGTCCTTGCCCATCGAGGTGGGCATGGTGATGACGTCCTGGCCGTTGACGTTGAAGGTCACCTGCTTGGTGTTGTCGTCGGCCGTCGCGACGACGGCGTCGCCGATGGTGAAGGACGTCGACGCGTTCTCCTGGCCGTAGATACCGTCGCCGAGGTCACGGCCGTACACGTTGACCGCAACGTCGACGCGGGTTCCCGACGCCCAGTAGTTCTGCGGCCTCCAGCGGACCTCGCGGTCGTTGACCCAGTAGAACGCGCCCTCGACGGCGGGCGTCGTGGTCACCTGGATGGCCTTCTGAGCGGCGATCTTGTCGGTGATCGTTTCGTCGAACTGGACAGCGACCGGCTGACCGATGCCGACGACGGCGCCTTCGCTCGGCAGAACGTACGGCTTGGTGAAGTTACCGGGCTGACTGGTGGTGAACGAGCTGACGGTCGTGCTCGATCCGCCGAGCCCGTACGCGTCGGCCTGCACGCGGTACTTTCGGTTGTATCCGAGCGGCTCGGTGTTGGTCCAGCTCAGACCGTCCGGGGAGATGGCACCCGATACGGGCACGCCCTCCGGGTTGAGCATCGTGACGCCTGCGAGCTTGCCGTCGACGACGCTCACGGTGACCGGATCCGCCGGGGAGAATCCGACCGCTCCGTCGTCGACGGTGGAGGTCAGCTTGGGCTTGAGGAGTTCGGCGATCGGGTTGGAGTCGATCGGGGCAGCGTCGATCTTGCTGTCGTTCGTCGGTGCACATCCGGACAGAACGACGGTTGCCGCCACCGATGCGACAGCCGCCAACACGACTCCGCGCGAGATCCTCATGCGCCACTCCACTTCACGACCGACCGATTGCCGAGCACCCATCGAAAACGGACACTTCGACCACATAATGCCAGGCCATCACCTGCGCATCCAATTGAAATGCCGCTCCGAGAGTAACGTTCGAATACCAATCGGCCCGTTACCGACCTGTGTTACCTCACAGGCCGTGTCGGTGTCGCCGGTGACGCATCACCGGAAGCTCATGTTGTCGTCGACCAGCTTGCCGTACCGCAGAGCAGGCAGGTCGCGGAAGTAGTTCATGCGCAGTTTCCACGGAGCGGACGATCCCTGCTTGGGGAACGAATCGACCGAGCGGAGAACGTAACCGGCCGCGAAGTCGAGGAACGGTTCCTCCCCTATCGAGGCGTCCCGCTTCAGCCGCACTTCCCGCGCGCCGTTCCTGTCCATGTGTGCGAGCAGCCTGGCGACGTAGTCGGACACCAGGTCGGCCTTGAGGGTCCACGATGCGTTGGTGTAGCCGACGACGAACGCGAAATTCGGCACGTCGGTCAGCATCATGCCCTTGTACGCCATCGTGTCCGTGAGGTCGACGACGCGGCCGTCGACGGAGAGCGTCACGTTGCCGAACGCCACGAGGTTCAGTCCTGTCGCGGTGACGACGATGTCCGCGTCCAGATGTTCGCCGGACTTCAGATCGATGCCGGTGTCGGTGAACTTGTCGATGTGATCGGTGACGATGTCCACTTCGTTCTTGCGGATCGATCGGAACAGATCGTTGTCGGGAACCAGGCAGAGCCGTTGATCCCACGGGTTGTACCGGGGGGTGAAATGGGTGTCCAGGTCGTACCCCTTCGGGAGCCACCCTTCCTGGAGCTTCCTGATCTGCTTCTTCATGAACTTCGGGTAACGCTGGCACAGAACGTACAGTCCTATCGCGGTCACAGCGTTCTTCGTCCTGGTGATTCCGTACGCGGCACGCGCAGGTAGGTACTTGCGCAGACCGAGCGCAACCGGGTCCTCGGACGGCAAGGACATGATGTAGCTGGGTGAACGCTGCAGCAGCGTGACGTGCGATGCTTCACGAGCCAGGTTGGGCGCCAACGTGATCGCTGTCGCGCCACTGCCGATGACGACGACCTTCTTGCCGGAGTAGTCGAGATCCTCCGGCCATTTCTGCGGGTGGATCACGGTCCCACCGAAATTCTCGATGCCCTCGAACTCCGGAGTGAATCCCTTGTCGTAGTCGTAGTACCCACTGCAGCACATCAGGAACGACGCCTCGAAGGTCACGATCTCTCCGCCGGAACGCTGAGCAGTCACCGTCCACTTGGACGTCGCGGAGGACCATTCGGCGGACACGACCTTGTGGTGGAACCGAATGTGACGGTCGATCCCCTCGTCCTTCGCGGTGTCCTCGATGTACTCACGGATGTCCTTGCCGTCGGCGATCGACTTGTCGCCCGTCCACGGTCGGAAGTTGTACCCGAGGGTGTACATGTCGGAGTCGGACCGAATTCCTGGATATCGGAACAGGTCCCACGTACCGCCGATCGCGCCGCGGCTCTCGAGAATCGCGTACGTCTTGCCCGGCAGTTTCGCCTGGAGATGATGCGCCGCACCGATGCCGGACAGGCCTGCGCCGACGATGAGGAAGTCGACCGATTCCGTTTCGGTTCGCGATGAAGTGTCCGAGGGGGATGTCGTTGTCATCGGGTCTCTTTCGTCCGTGCCGTCTGGTCTACTTGTTGCGTGCGCTGGTCGAGCGCCCGAGAGCGGCGACTTCGGCGTCCATCTTGGGCAGCAATCTCGGTACGTGCTTCAACAGCGCCCTGTCCCCCACTGCCGAGTTCAGGACGGCACGGAACTTGCCCGCCACTCCGACCCAGCCGGGCACGTACACCTTCCGCTTGCGACCTTCGAGCCCCGCGACGAAGGCGTCGACGCATGTGTCGACGGTCATCGTTCGCCCGAACGGCCCCGGCATGACCTCGAGCATTTCACGGAACGCACCGAGATCGGATTTGGCGTCCTGAACGAGTGGAGTGTCGATCCAGGCCATGTGCGCAGATCCGACGCCAACGCCCTGGTGTGCGACCTCGAGCCGCAGCGCGTTCGCGAACTGCTCGACTCCGGCTTTGCTCGCGTTGTACGCCGCCAGGCCGGGGCACGCAGCGAATGCGGCGAGCGACGACACGACGAGGACATAGCCGTTGCGCTCGATCAACGACGGCAGCGCCGCCCGAACGGTGTGGAACACCCCGAGGACGTTGATGTCGATCACTCGCGCGAACGTGGCGGGGTCGACCTGGAGTACCGAGCCGTAGCTGGAGATGCCGGCGTTGGCCAGCACGAGGTCGATACCGCCGAAGCGCGCAATGCCTGCGTCGACCGCGGCCTGCGTCGCGTCGAGGTCGCGGACGTCGGCCACGACGGTGACCGCGGCGGCGCCCAGCTCGACGCCCAGCGCCAGCAGTGGCTCCTCGTCGACGTCGGTCAACACCAGCTTGCTCCCCCGGGCCGCCAGTGCACGGGCTGTTTCCGCACCGATACCGCGCGCCGCGCCCGTGATGAAGACAACCTTGTTCGAGAGTGTGGGCATCGCCCGTCACCTCCAGTCTCCGTTCCCCCCGTATTGGGAACTGCTAGGTGTCACTTTCCATCTGATACGGACGGGTGTCAAGATTGGAACGAGCACACGGCGCCGTCAACGAGGCTGGAGGTCCTTCGACAACCGTTCGGCTGCGGACACCAGAAGTGGAACGAACTGCTCAGCGGACTCCAGGGTCACCCGCGCGGTCGGCCCGGCGATGGACATGGCGGTGAGCGTCGGAGCTCCGATCACGGGAACTGCGAAACACCGAACACCAACCTCCTGCTCACCGTCGTCGATCGCATACCCGCGCGATCGGACGACGGCGAGATCCGCGAGCAGTGCATCGAGGGAGTTCAGCGTGTTGACCGTCCGCGGGGCCATGCCGGTCCGCGAGACGAGGGCACGGACCTCGTCGTCGGGCAGCTGAGACAAGAGGGCCTTGCCCACTCCGGTGGAATGCGGAAGCACACGCTGACCCACTTCGTTGAACATCCGCATGGCGTGCTCCGACGGCACCTGAGCGACGTAGACGGCCATGTCGTCTTCCAGAAACGCCATGTTCGACGTCTCGTGCGTCTGCCGAACGAGCTCGGACAGATACGGTTTCGCCCACCCCCCGATCAATTTGGTTGCGCTGTCGCCCAACCCGATCAACTTGGTGCCCAACGCGTACCGGCGGGTGGCGAGCCGGCGAACGTAACCGAGCGTCACCAGGGTTCCGATCAGTCGGTGCACCGTGGGCATCGGAAGATCTGCGGCCTCGGCGAGTTCACTGATACCGATCGATCCTCCCGAGGCCGCCATGATGTCGAGAAGCTCGAATGCCCGCTCGACCGACTGCACTCCGCCACCCACCGCCATGGATCACCTCTCGACTCGTTCGGTTACCGCTACCCTATTTCACCTGCCGACCTCCACCGCTCGACTCAGGTGGAATGGTGTCGCGTGGCCACGGGCGGTGCCGCGGTGACCACGGACGGTGATGCCTTGTTTCCCTTGGTCAACACGTTGAAGGCGATGTTCAGAACCACGGCCACGATGCTGGCAGCGCTGATTCCCGAATCGAAGACCACGTGTACCCACTCGGGGAAGGCCGAGTAGAAGCCCGGCACCGCGATCGGAATGACGCCGAATCCCAGGGCGACCGCGACAATGACGAGATTCAGGTTGCCGTCGAAGTTCACTTTGGACAGTGTTCTGATTCCGCTGGCGGCGACCGAGCCGAACAACACGATCCCCGCGCCACCGAGCACGGGCAGCGGCACCGACGCCACCACCCGGCCCAACACCGGAAAGAGACCGAGGAACAGCAACACCGAACCGCCGGCAGCCACCACGTAGCGACTCTTGATCCCGGTGACGGCCACGAGTCCGACGTTCTGCGCGAAGGCACTCGCCGGGAAAGTCCCGAACACCGGTGCAACCGTCGTCGCGATCATGTCCGCCCGGAGCCCGTCCCCGACCCGCCGAGCATCGACGTCCGTGCCGACGATCTCGCCGACGGCAAGGATGTCCGCCGTCGTCTCGGTCATGATGACCAGAATGACGACGACCATCGAGATGATCGCGCCGATCTGAAAGACGGGCGCCCCGAATGCGAACGGCTCCGGCAACGCGAAGAAGCTGCCGGTCCCCACATCGGAGAAGTCGGCCTTGCCGACGGCGAACGCGAACCCGGTACCGACGACGATTCCGATGAGTATCGACAGGCGAGAGAGCGTTCCCTGCACGAACCGGCTGACCAGGAGCACCACGGCGAGGCTGAAGCCCGCGAGACCGATGTTGGACATCGACCCCCAATCGGCAGCGCCCTGATCGCCACCCATCGCCCACCGCACCGTCACCGGAAGAAGCGAAATCCCGATCACCGTGATGATCGTGCCCGTCACGACCGGTGGGAAGAACCGGACGATCTTGCTGAAGAACGGCGTGATCAGAATTCCGATCGCACCGGCCGCGATGATGGCACCGAACACCGAGTTCAAACCGTCGGGACCACTGGCGATCGCAACCATCGTCGACACGGAAGCGAAGGAAATACCCTGGACCAACGGCAGTTTCGCGCCGACGTACGGAAGCCCGAGGGTCTGGAGCATCGTCGCAGCACCACTGACGAACAGTGCAGCCGACACCAGAACCGCAATCTGGGTGCCGTTCAACCCGGCCGCACCACCGACGATCAGAGGCGGCGCGATCACCCCGCCGTACATCGTAAGGATATGTTGCAATCCATAGAGATACGACCTACCGATCGACAGGCGCTCGTCCTCCGGACGCCCCTGATCACCCTTGTCATCTCCACTACCGGCCTTGCCCTGGTCACTCCTGCGGGCTCCGCTCCCGGCCTCATCCTGGTCACTCCTGCGGGCTCCGCTCCCGGCCTCATCCTGGTCACTCCTGCGGGCTCCGCTCCCGGCCTTCCTCAGCTTCATGGCCTTCGCTCCTAACAGAATCCGGGTACGGTGGCCCACACGTGCCCGGCGTCGGGAACGTCGTCGCGTTTCACCGTCGCCTCGATCAGTCCGTACGGCCGGTCGGCGACGTAGAACACTTCACCTGGGTTGTCGAGTCCGAACGGCTCGAGATCGACGAGGAAGTGGTGGATGTTGGGCATGGAGAACTTGATCTCGCCGATCTCCGGGTGCGCTTCGAGGACTTGGGTCCCCATCTGGAACAGACTCTGCTGCAACGCCAACGAGTGGGTGGATGCGAAGGCGTCGAGCATGATCGACCGGACGTCGTCGAAGACCTTGTCGAAATCGAGGTCGGTGGACAGGTACCGCCACCGCGCGCTGACCGATGTCGCGAGAATGCGGTCGGTCGTCTCCTTCAGCGTCGTGTACCGATCCTTGGGGTATCCCCAGAACTCCGATGCCGTGGAGTTCAGGACGACGAGATCGCTGACGCCGGAGATCACCGTCGGGCCGGTTTCGTCGATGGTCACGACGGTGTTGCGCTTCTCGTCACTGCTCTTGACGAACGAGTGGTCGTAACCGTCGGTGCCCGACGGTATTCGCGCCCAGCTGTACTGCTCGATCTCCCACCTCCCGCCGTCGATCCAGTCGAAACTGTCGGTGAAGTGTCGGCCGAGACGCAGAGCGAAGTCCTCGATTGCGCCGAGTCCCTCCCGGGCGAAGGCGTACACGGTGTTCTTCTGGGTGTCCGTCGCGACGACGTGACTGTTGTCGCCGACGGTGTGGGCGGCTTCCAGATCACCCCGCAGCTGGGAGGTGACGCTGACGTCGGTGATGCGGTGACGCGGAGTGTCCCGATCGATTCTGACCAGGCGGCATTCGGCCTTTCCGTACTGATTTGCTCCGAGAACGATGCTCATGTCTAGCTCCCTCGATAGGTCGTGAATGCGAACGGGCTGAGAAGAAGTGGTACGTGGTAGTGCGAGGCGTCCGGGGCTGTCTCGAAGACGATCTCGACTGCGGGGTAGAAGGTGTGGACATCACGGTCGGCGTAGTAGCGGCCGGTGTCGAAGGTGAGGCGGTATCGGCCTGGGTCGAGAGCGTCGGGGCCCAGGCTTTCGATGCGCCCTTCGGAATCGGTGACGCCCTGGGCGATCTCCTGCCGAGCATTCGAGAGTACGACCGAAACGCCCTGTGCAGGAGCGCCACTGGACGAGTCGAGCACGTGGGTGGTGACGAAGCTACGTCCGGGCATCTACGACACCTTCGCCAATCGCACGGCGGCGATCTCACGGAGTTCACGCTCGACGACGCGCTCCTCGACGTCCGGTTCGTTGCCGAGGCGATGCTCCAGCATGTCGACGATGTCGTCGATGCTCCGGCCGGCAGCGCGAACGAGAAACACCCGGTCGAAGCGCCTCTCGTAGGCGATGTTTCCGTCGCGTAGCCGCCGCCGGACGTCGGTGGCCGACATGTCGAGGCCCGCCTGCTCCGCCCGGGCACTGCGTGCGTGGTCGTCGTCGCCCTCCGGGCGTTCCCCGATGCGAGGGTGCACGTCGAGCGCTCGGTCGATCTCGTCGGTGGTCAGCGGGGCTGCCGCAGCGAACACGGCCCGGCGTAACTCATCGTCGTCCTCGTACGGCAGGTGCCCGACCATGTGCTCGATCCAACGAGGAACGTCGAGTGCCGCTGCAAGCATCCTCCGCACGTCGGGTTCGGCGGCTGCGTTCAGACGCTCCGCCGCGCCCGCCTCACCCAATTCCGTAATGCGAAATGTCGATTCCATATATTGAGCGTGACAGCCATCACATATTGCTGTCAAGAGTTTGTGCCGACGAGTTTGCCGAGAAGTCATGCCTATTGGAACGCAACGGATTTCGCATCATGGAATTGCCATCGACAGGGGTCCGCACGGTTGACAGATCGCCGTGCGGTGGATCACACTTTCCTCATCGCTGGAATTAATATTCCACAATGCGAAATTCAATCGAACCGAGGAGGCATAGATGACCGAGCTGTTCTGCAACGGCGGAGCCATGCGCGGCGGCAACCTTCACCACAACGTCGCCGGCCACCCATTCGTCGGAACCGCCAGAACGACCGCCAAGTACCGCTTCTACTCGGTTCGCGACGAGTTCCCGGCACTATTGCTGGACGACGCTTCAGGAGCGGCGATCGACGGCGAGCTCTACGACATCCCACTGGACGACATCCGGACTGCGTTTCTGCCCGACGAGCCACCGGAGCTCGAGCTGACAGTCGTCGAACTCGAGGACGGGCGTTCCGTGCTGGGCGTGGGACTGCGCCCCTGGGTTCTCGAGGAGCATCCGGACGATCTGACCGACATCACTCACACTGGAGGTTGGCGACAATATCGCGGGCTCCCGGTCCCGAGATGACGAAAGGTACAGCAATGCAGAACAACTCGTACACGGTCAACTGCTCCATCCTGTTCACCGACATTCCGCTGCTGGAGCGACCGGCTGCCGCGAAGGCGGCGGGGTTCGACGCCGTGGAATTCTGGTGGCCGTTTCCGACTCCGGTTCCCGGCGACAGCGACGTGGACGCGTTCGTCTCCGCCGTCCGGGATGCAGGCGTTCAGCTGACCGGGCTCAACTTCGCCGCGGGCGACATGCCTGCGGGCGACCGCGGAATTCTGAGCGACCCCTCGCAGGTTCGTGCCTTCCGTGACAACATCGACGTCACTGTCGGCATCGGGAAGACGCTCGGCACCGGCGCATTCAACGCGTTGTACGGAAACCGAATCGAGGGCATCGACCCCGCCGAGCAGGATCGTGTCGCGGCCGAGAACCTGGCTGCCGCCGGAGCCGCTGCAGCCGACATCGGCGCCGTCGTGCTGATCGAGCCGGTCAGCGGTGCACCGGCATACCCGCTCCTGACCGCCGACGACGCCGTGGCCGTCATTCGACGCGTCGAGCGCGACCACGACGTACACAGCCTTCGTCTGCTGGCCGATCTGTATCACCTCGACGTCAACGGCGACGACGTCGCCGCCGCACTCGACTCCTACTCCGACCTCATCGGTCACGTTCAGATCGCCGACTCCCCCGGCCGCGGCGAGCCCGGAACCGGAACGCTCGACCTGCCCACCTACCTGTCGCAATTGAGCGGCAACGGCTACGACGGCTACATCGGCGTCGAGTACAAGGCCACTCGCCCCGACACCTTCTCCTGGCTGCGCGATACCTCGTCCTGGGTCGCCGCCCCCACCTCCACGTAAGGAATCTCCATGAGCACAATCGCTTTCATCGGTCTCGGAATCATGGGAAGCCCCATGTCCGTTCATCTCGCCGAGGCCGGACACCATGTCGTCGGCTACAACCTGACGCCCGACCGCACCGGCCCACTCGTCGCCGCCGGTGGCACCGCCGCGGACTCCATCGCGAAGGCCGTCGCCGACGCCGACATCGTGGCGGTCATGGTCCCCGATTCCCCCGACGTGCAGGAGGTGCTGCTCGGTAAGGACGGCGTGTTCGACCATGCCCGCCGCGGCACCCTCGTCATCGACTTCTCGAGCATCAGGCCGGACGTGACCGCCTCGCTCGCCGAGGAGGCCGCGACCCGCGGGTTCCGTTTGATCGACGCGCCCGTCTCGGGAGGCCAGGCAGGCGCCGAGAACGCCACGCTGTCGATCATGGTCGGTGGAAGCGCGGAGGACTTCGCCTCCGCCAAGCCGGTTCTGGACGTGGTCGGAAAAACGGTGGTACACGTCGGTCCCAGCGGGTCGGGGCAGACCGTCAAGGCCGCCAATCAGTTGATCGTCGCCGGCAACATTCAGGTGCTCGCCGAGGCCATCGCATTCCTCGAGGCGTACGGAGTGGACCTCGCGGCGTCGGTCGAGGTGCTCGGCGGAGGCCTCGCCGGGTCAGCAGTGCTGAACCAGAAGGCACAGAAGATGCTGGACAGATCTTTCGAACCGGGGTTCCGAATCGACCTGCACCACAAGGACCTCGGCATCGTCACCTCCGCTGCCCGAGAGGCAGGCGTCGTCGTGCCGATGGGTGCTGTCCTGGCCCAGCTGATGGCGTCGGCCCGGGCCAACGGCGACGGCGGGCTGGATCATTCGGCTCTCTACCGCGGGGTCGCTCGCCTGTCCGGAACCCTCGACACAGAAACCACGGTGAACTGACATGCCCAAGATGCGCGCGGCCGATGCGGCCGTCAAGATTCTCGAACTCGAAGGCGCAACGACCGCGTTCGGTCTGCCCGGCGCGGCGATCAATCCCTTCTACGCCGCGATGCGGGAGCACGGCGGCATTCGCCACGTCCTCGCGCGCCACGTCGAAGGCGCCTCGCACATGGCCGAGGGGTTCACCCGCGCCGCCGCAGGCAACATCGGAATCTGTATCGGAACGTCCGGCCCGGCCGGCACCGACATGATCACCGGCCTGTACTCCGCGATGGCCGATTCCATCCCGATCCTGGCCATCACCGGCCAGGCTCCCGTTGCACGGCTGCACAAGGAGGACTTCCAAGCCGTCGACATCGCCGCGATCGCCGGGCCCGTCACCAAGATGGCGATGACCGTTCTCGAACCGGCGCAGGTACCGGGCGCGTTCGCTCAGGCATTCCACTTGATGCGGTCCGGCCGACCTGGGCCGGTCCTGATCGATCTGCCCATCGACGTACAGCTCGCCGAAATCGACTTCGATCCCGATACCTACCAGTCTCTACCGGTGCACAAGCCGCTGTGCTCTCGGGCGCAGGCCGAGAAGGCGATCGACATGCTCCTCGCCGCCGATCGTCCGTTGATCGTCGCCGGCGGCGGCATCATCAACGCCGACGCATCCGACCTCCTCGTCGAACTGGCGGAAATCCTCGACGTCCCCGTCGTTCCGACCTTGATGGGATGGGGCACCATTCCCGACGACCACCGCCTCGCCGCGGGCATGGTGGGACTGCAGACCGCACACCGGTACGGAAACGCCACGTTGCTGGCGTCGGACTTCGTGTTGGGCATCGGCAATCGTTGGGCCAACCGGCACACCGGGGGCCTCGACACCTACCGCAAGGGGCGGAAGTTCATCCACGTCGACATCGAACCCACCCAGATCGGACGCGTCTTCGCGCCCGACTACGGAATCATCTCCGACGCCAAGGCTGCCCTCGAGCAGTTCATCGCGGTCGCCCGGGAACGCAAGGCAGCGGGAACACTGCGCGATCTCGGTGACTGGGTCGCGGCGTGTGCCCACCGCAAATCCACCATGCACCGACGCACCCATTTCGACAACGTGCCGATCAAGCCACAACGCGTGTACGAGGAGATGAACAAGGTCTTCGGCCGGGACACCCGATACATCAGCACCATCGGTCTGTCGCAGATCGCGGGCGGACAGTTTCTGCACGTGTTCTCCCCGCGCAACTGGATCAACTGCGGGCAAGCCGGCCCGTTGGGTTGGACCATTCCGGCCGCCCTCGGTGCCGTCGCCGCCGATTCGTCGGCGAACGTCGTTGCCCTCTCCGGTGATTACGACTTCCAGTTCATGATCGAGGAACTGGCCGTCGGAGCGCAGTTCAACCTGCCGTACGTGCACGTCGTCGTCAACAACTCCTATCTCGGTCTGATCCGTCAGGCGCAGCGCGCCTTCGACATGGACTTCTGCGTCCAACTCGGATTCGACAACATCAACACCCAGGAAACAGAGGAGACCCTGCCCAAGGGATACGGCGTCGACCACGTCCGTGTCGCAGAAGGATTGGGATGCAAAGCACTTCGCGTGACCGAGCCGGAGCTGATCGGTGAAGCACTCGTCCGTGCCCGGACCCTGGCGTCGGAACACAAGGTCCCGGTCGTCGTGGAGATCGTGCTCGAGCGCGTCACCAACATCGCTATGGGCACCGAGATCGACAACGTCGGTGAGTTCGAGGAACTGGCCGTCACGTCGGCCGACGCACCCACTGCCCTGCTGATGATGGACTAGGAAAGGCACAGATGACCATCAAGGATTTCACTCACCTCACCGATCTCGCCTCACGCGCCCTGGGCGGAAGCGTCTCGGCCGCCAACGACGAACTGTTCGCCCAGCGGGAGAACCTGATTCGTCCCGAAGCACCGTTTTTCGATCCCCACGATTTCGGACACAAGGGCAAGGTGTACGACGGCTGGGAGACGCGGCGGCGACGCGACGACGGTGGCCACGACTGGGCAATCGTTCGTCTCGCGGCGCCGGGCATCGTCCACGGCGTGGTGGTCGACACCGCGTACTTCAAGGGCAACTATCCGCCTTTCGTGTCGGTCGAGGCCGCATTCGTCGACGGCTACCCGTCGATCGACGAGGTGATGAAGGCCGACTGGCAGACCATCGTCGCCAAGTCCCCGGCGGACGGCGACACTGCGAATCTCTACGAGGTCGCCGATCGACACCGCTGGACGCATGTCCGGTTGTCGATCTACCCGGACGGAGGTGTCGCTCGATTCCGTGTACACGGCAAGGTCGTCCAGGACCCTCGATTCCTCGGCGGCACAGTGGACTTGCTCGCCGCCGAGAACGGGGCCTCCCTGACCGAATGCTCCGACGCTTTCTACTCCTCCCCCGCCAACATCATCCTTCCGGGGCGCGCACGCAACATGGGCGAGGGCTGGGAGAACTCTCGTCGGCGCGGCGGCGGAAACGACTTCGCGATCTTCGAGCTGGCAGCAGCCGGCGTTCCCCGTCACGTGGAGGTCGACACCAGCTACTACGTCGGCAACGCGCCGGGATGGATCCGGCTCAGCGCGGTCGACTCTCGTCGGCGACACAAAGCGGACCACACCGCGTGGACCGAGATCCTCCCGCGCACAGCCGTACAACCGGATACCCGCCATCGTTTCCTGATCGATCGAGCCGAGTCGTACACGCACCTGCGCCTCGACGTCTATCCCGACGGCGGGCTGTCCAGGCTCAGACTCTTCGGCGAACTGGACGCCGAAGCGTTGGACAGCGTCGATCAGGCCTGGCAGGCGGCGTCCCCCTTCGAACTGGTCGGAGCCGACGGTGGCCGATAGGTTCGACCTGCTGATCAGGGCACCGCGCGCGATCGTCGACGGATGGGAGTGCGCGGTGTCGGTGGGAATTCGAGACGGGCGCATCGCTTCCCTCGATGCTCGGCACGCCGACGACGTCGTCGAACTCTCCGACGACGAAGTGCTGCTCCCTGGTCTCGTCGACACTCATGTGCACGTCAACGAGCCCGGACGCACCGAGTGGGAAGGCTTCGCCAGCGCCACCCGTGCCGCGCGGGCCGGCGGCATCACGACGATCGTCGACATGCCACTCAACAGCATTCCGCCGACCGTGGACGTGGACGCTCTCGAGATCAAGCGACGGGTGGCGGCCGATCGATCGGTGGTGAACGTCGGCTTCTGGGGTGGCGCAGTGCCGGGCAACGTCGACCAACTCCGTCCGCTGCACGACGCCGGTGCCTTCGGGTTCAAATGTTTCCTGCTGCACTCCGGCGTCGACGAGTTTCCACCGCTCTCGGCACCGGAACTCGAGAAGGCACTCATCGAAATCGCGTCGTTCGACGGGTTGATGATCGTCCACGCCGAGGACGCGGGCGTGATCTCGTCCGCGCCCCCGCCGTCGGGCACCGCGTATTCGGGTTTCCTCGATTCGCGACCCCGCGCAGCCGAGAACCTCGCCATCGCACAGGTCGTCGAGTTGTCCCGGCGCACAGGATGTCGTGTGCACATTCTGCACCTGTCGAGCTCGGACGCGCTGCCGCTGATCGCTGCGGCCAAGCAGGACGGAGTGCGCGTCACCGCCGAAACATGCCCGCACTACCTGTGTTTCGACGCCGAGGACATCCCGCCCGGTGCCACACAGTTCAAATGTTGTCCCCCGATCCGTGAGGCAGGCAACCGAGAACTGCTGTGGCAGGGCCTCGCCGACGGCATCATCGACACCGTGGTGACCGACCACTCCCCCTCGACCGTCGACCTCAAACGACTCGACACCGGCAATTTCGCCGACGCCTGGGGCGGGATCGCGTCGCTCCAGGTCTCACTGCCCGCAGTGTGGACCGAGGCGTCGCGTCGCGGACACTCGTTGGCCGACGTGGTGCGCTGGATGGCGGTGAACACCGCAGACCAGGTCGGCCTGCCCGACCGGGGGCGCATAGCCGTCGGCGCCGTGGCCGACCTCGTCGTCTTCGCCCCGGACCAGGAGTTCACCGTGGACGTCGCCTCCCTGCACCACAAGAACCCCGTCACCGCGTACGACAAGCTCGGCCTTCGCGGTGTGGTGCGTCGTACCTTCCTCGCCGCTCCGCAGCTCCTCTCCCGCAGGACCTGACCCGTCAATGCACACGAGTCCGCCCCGGAAGCCACATTCGGCCCCGGGGCGTCGACTTGTGTGCAGTCAGGACACGCGTGCGTTCTCGATGTCGCGGTGAATCGGACCTGTGGACTGCACGAGGGGCAGGCAACTGCCGTCCCGTCGCAGTGCGGTGAATTCCGCGGCGATGGACAGGGCTGTTTCCTCCGGGGTGCGGGCGCCGAGGTCGAGGCCGATGGGCGATCGCAGCCGCGACAGCTCGCGGTCGGTGAGCCCGACGTCCCTGAGACGGCTCAGCCGGTCGAGGTGCGTTCGCCGCGAACCCATGGCTCCGACGAACGCGACGGGTAACCGTAGCGCCACATCCAGCAACGGAACGTCGAACTTCGCGTCGTGCGTCAGGACGCAGACGACGGTGCGCGAATCCACCGGTGTGCGTGCGAGGTAGCTGTGTGGCCACTCCACCACCACCTCGTCGGCGTCGGGAAAGCGGGCCTCGGTCGCGAAGACCGGACGAGCGTCGCACACGGTCACTCGGTAACCCAGGAACTTCCCCAGCCTGGCCAGTGCGCCCGCGTAGTCGATGGCACCGAAGATCAGCAGTCGCGGCGGCGTGGCGTGAGACTGGACGAACACCTCGGCGTCGGGGCGGCATCGTACCGAACGGATGCCGGACGACCCACTTTCCAGCATGGCGAGCGCTTCGCTGGAGACCACGGCGTCGACGTCCGCGAAACCCGTTGTTCCCGTTGTCCCGTGCGCGCCGACCATCAGCACCGCACCGGTGGCGTCCAGCAGCTGGGCCACCGCCACGTCGGCACCGGTGGCCACCGCGTCGACGACGGACGCCGGCGGCGCGGTGGAGACGAACACCTCGATGACGCCGCCGCAGGTCAGTCCGACCGCGAAGGCGTCGTCGTCGCTGTATCCGAAGCTCTCCCTGACGGGCACACCCGTTGCGAGAACGTCGCGGCACAGCTCGTAGACAGCACCTTCGACGCATCCGCCGGACACACTTCCCAGTGCTTCGCCGTCGGCTGCGACGGCCATCGCCGCCCCCGGCAGGCGAGGTGCGCTGCCGGAGACGGAGACGACGGTGGCGATGGCGTACGGCATTCCGACGGAATTCCAGGTCGCCAGTGACGATGCGATGTCGCGCATCAGGAGATCCCGAGCGCTTCCTCGATGGGATGCAGTGCGAAGTAGACCAGGAAGACAGCGGACATCACGTACAGCAGCCAATGTGTCTGTCGCACTTTGCCCTTGGCCACGCGAACCAGGGTGTAGGCGATGACACCGGCTGCGACGCCGACGGTGATGGAGTAGGTGAACGGCATGAGCACGATCGTCAGGAACGCGGGGATCGCGATGTCGGTGTCCGCCCAGTCGATCTTGCGTACGTGGGTCATCATCAGCGCACCGACCAGCACCAGTGCGGGTGCTGCCGCTCCGACCGGCACCACTCCGGCCAACGGGGTGAAGAAGATCAGGCTGGTGAGCAGTCCTCCGGTGACGACGCTTGCCAGTCCGGTCCTCGCTCCTTCGGTGACACCGGCCGCGGATTCCACCACGGCGGTGTTCGCGGATCCGTTGAACGCGCCGCCGACGATGGCACCGATGCCGTCGACGGTGAGGATGCGGCTCAGTCCTGGCATCTTGCCTTTCTTGTCGACCAGGCCTGCTTCCTCGCCGACACCGAGGATGGTGCCCATGGCGTCGAAGAATCCGGACAGTACGAGGGTGAACAGGACCACCGAGGCGGTGACGACTCCGGCTCGGGCGAACCCGCCGAAGATGTCCACGTCGAACAATAGGCCGAATTGCGGTGTGGCGACGATGGAGTCCGGCACCTTGGGCACGACGGGCCCCCACGCCTTCGGGTCGATGTCGATCACCGCGTTCAGAACGATCGCCAGATTGGTGGCGACGAAGATCCCGATGAGCATGGCGCCGGGTACGCGTCGGACGAACAGCATGAGCATCACGACGAGACCGACGCAGAACACGAAGACCGGCCAGCCGGCGAGTTTGCCGAACGTCCCGAGAGTCACGGCGGTGGCGGCAGATTCGTGGTGTCCGACGAAGCCGGCGTCGACCAGTCCGATCAAGGCGATGAACGCGCCGATACCCACTCCGATGGCCTGCTTGAGCACCAACGGTATGGCGTCCATGATGAGCTGTCGAACTCCGGTGAGCGCGAAGATCACGATGACGACGCCTTCGAGTACGACGAGTCCCATTGCCTGCGGCCACGTCATGTAGGGCGCGGCCTGGAACACCACGATGGGGGTCACACCGAGGCCGGCGGCCATGGCCAGCGGTGCGTTGCCGACGACGCCCATCAGTATGGTCGTGAGCCCGGCGGACAGCGCCACCATCGTGGACAGCTGTGCCGGATCGAGGGTGGCACCGGTGACGTCCTTGGCGTCACCGATGATGAGCGGAATCAGGACGATCAAGTACGCCATGGCGACGAATGTGGTGATGCCGCCACGGATTTCTCGGGACACGGTGGATCCGCGCAGGGAGATCGAGAAGAACTTGTCCAGCGGCGAGGTACTGCGTTCGCGCGTGCCGGACGAATCGAGCTGAGTCATGTGCCCTCCTAGGGCGCGACGATGTGTTCGGGGCGGATGGGGACACGGGTCAGGGCAAGCCCGGTCGCGTCGCGGATGGCAGCGACGACGGCCGGCGTCGAGGACAGGGTGGGCGGCTCGCCCGCACCACGAAGGCCGTACGGCGCCAATGGGTCTGCATTCTCCAGGATGTCGAGTTTCATGGGCGGCATGTCGAGGATCGTCGGGATGAGGTAGTCGGTGAAGGACGGGTTCTTCACGAGTCCGTCCTTCACGACGATCTCCTCCATGACGGCCAGACCCAGGCCCTGCGCCGATCCGCCGTGGATCTGTCCTTCGAGCGAGAGCCGGTTGAGGATCTTGCCGACGTCCTGCACGGCGGCCATTTCGACGACCTTCACCAGACCCAGCTCCACGTCGACGTCGACGACCGCTCGGTGCACGCACAGTGCAAGCTGCGTGTGGCTCGCACCCTGACCGGTGACGGGGTCCATCCCGCTGGTCGGTCGGTGGTGAAATTCGCGTGTCTGCTCGATCACGCGGTCGCCCAACACATCCTCGATCGTCGCGAGTACTTCACCCGACGACACGATCTTTCCGCCGTCGAGGGTCAGTCCGCTGACGGCTCGTCCGAGGTGCAGGCTCGCAAGTACGAACACGGCGTCACGGACGGCCTCGCACGCGGCCTTGACGGCTCCGCCGGTCATGTAGGACTGACGCGACGCCGACGACGAACCTGCGTTCCCGACTGCAGTGTCGGCCGGATGAATGACCACCTTGGTCACGCCGAGCTCGGTGCGCGCGATCTGCGCCTCCAACGTGACCAACCCTTGACCGACCTCGGCCGCCGCGGTGTGCACCAGGGCGGTTGCCTCCCCGCCGATGACTTCGAGACGTACTCGGGCGGTGGAATAGTCGTCGTAGTTCTCGGAGAAGCAGATGTTCTTGATTCCGACGCCGTAGCCGATGCCGCGTACGACGCCTTCGCCGTGCGTGGTCTGGGAGGCACCGCCCGGCAGGTTACGGATGTCCGACGCGTCGAGCGGGGCCGGCAGTGCCATTGCCTCGGCCCGGGCGAGCATGTCGGCCAGCGGCGCGGGTGCTTCGATGACCTGTCCGGTCGCCAGGATCGATCCTTGGCTGACGGCGTTGATCTGCCGGACTTCGACGGGGCTGATTCCGCAGGCCTCGGCGAGTTTGTCCATCATCGACTCGTATGCGAAACATGCTTGTACTGCGCCGAATCCACGCATCGCCCCGCACGGTGGGTTGTTGGTGTACACGCCGTACGCGTCGATCTCGATGTTCGGGATCACGTACGGCCCGACGCCGAGGGACGCCGCATTGCCTACGACGTTGAGCGTTGCCGACGTGTACGCACCTCCGTCGAGGATGATCTCGACGTCGGCGTACAGCAGCTTGCCGTCGCGGCTGGCGCCGTATTCGTAGTGCATCTGCGCGGGGTGGCGGTGGACGTGGCCGAAGAAGGATTCGTAGCGGTTGTAGACGATCTTCACGGGCTTGCCGGTGTACATCGCGAGCATGGCGGCGTGGATCTGCATGGACAGGTCTTCGCGTCCGCCGAACGCGCCGCCCACGCCGGCCAGGGTCATGCGGATCTTCTCGTCGGGCAGGCCGAGGCACGGTCCGATCTGGGCCAGGTCGTTGTGCATCCATTGAGTGGCGACGTAGAGGTCGACACCGCCGTCCTCGCCTGGAATCGCGAGGCCGGATTCAGGTCCGAGAAACGCCTGGTCCTGGATGCCGACGGAGAAATCGCTGGAGACGACGATCTCCGCGCGCTCTCTCGCCGAGGCGACGTCGCCCACGCGTACGGGCTGATGCCTGGCTACTCCCCCACGCTCCTGCACCTTCGGATACGTCGGGTCGAGCGCCGCGCGCCGTGCATCCGTCAAGGGCTCGAGTATCTCGTACTCGACGGCGATCTTCTCCATTGCGCGGCGAGCGGTCTCGGGGTGGTCGGCGGCGATCAAGGCGATCGGCTCGCCTTCGTGGCGTACCTCGTCGAATGCGAGAACGGGCTGATCCCACGTGTGATCGAGGCCGAAGCACTTGCGGCCCGGCACGTCCTCGTGCGTCAGTACGGCTTCGACGCCCGGGGTGGCCAGAGCCTTCGAGATGTCGATCGACAGAATTCGCGCACGTGGATGCGGACTCCGAAGCGTTGCGCCCCACAGCATCCCGTCGATGAACAGGTCCGACGAGTACGCGAACTCTCCCTTGACCTTCAACGTCCCGTCGGGACGCAACGGGCTGTCACCGACGCGTCCTTGTCCCGGGGCTGCGATGTCGTGGGGAGCCCTGGTAGGAGCAGACCTGGCAGGAGCTGTCTTGGCAGGAGCGGTGTCGGTCGGGGCGCTCACAGTACATCCTTCGCAAGTGTCATGAGCCGACGGTGCGCGTCGGCTCCTTCTCGGGCTACCGCGTCCTGCGGTGCGCTGACCAGAACGTCGTCCTCGACGATCGTGCGGCCCCCGACCAGCAGCCGGGCCAACGGTGGGGTCTGTCCGTAGGCGAACGCGACGATCGGATCGTCGACCGCGGCGTAGAAGCCGTCGGTGCGCCACAGCGCCAGATCGGCCACCTTGCCGACCTCGATGGACCCGATCTCGTCCTGACGACCGAGTACTGTTGCGCCGCCGAGCGTCCCGATCTCCAATGCCTGGCGTGCGGTGAGCGCGGTCGGACCGTACTTGGCGCGCTGCATGTACATCGCCTGACGGATCTCTCCGGCCAGCGGCACCATCTCCGCGGACGCGCTTCCGTCCACTCCGAGGCCCACCGGAGCGCCTGCGGCGAGCAGATCCGAGATCCGCGCGATCCCTGCTCCGAGGCGTGCGTTGGAGCTCGGGCAGTGGGCGGCTCCGGTCCCGGTGGCCGCCATCTTCGCGATGTCGGAGTCGTGCAGGTGCACCGCGTGTGCGAACCACACGTCGTCCCCGAGCCAGCCGACCTGCTCCATGTACTCGACGGGGGTGCAGCCCATCTGAGCGACACAGTGCTCTTCCTCGTCCAGCGTTTCGGCCAGATGCGTGTGCAGCCGAACGTTCTTGCTTCTCGCCAGAGATGCGGACTCGACGAGCAGGTCCTTGCTGATGGAGAACGGCGAACACGGAGCGACGGCGATCCGCAGCATCGAGCCGAACGAGCTGTCGTGGTAGGTGTCGATCGCGTCCGACGTCGCGGTCAGGATGTCGTCGAGGCTCTCGACCACCTCGTCCGGTGGCAGACCACCGTCGGACACCCCTCGGTCCATCGAACCGCGACACGGCTGGAATCGCACTCCGATTCGGCTCGCGGCGTCGATCTCGGCGGCGAACAGGTCACCCCGCCCCTTCGGGAAGATGTAGTGGTGGTCGGTGGTGGTCGTGCATCCTGATTTGGCGAGCCAGGCGAGGCCGGCCGCAGCGGCTCCGCCGACCACCGCCGCGTCCATCTTCGACCAGGGCTTGTACAGCGCGACGAGCCACTCGAACAGGGTGTTGTCCTTGGCCAGCCCTTGTGACGCCCACTGGTAGAGGTGGTGGTGGGTGTTCACCAGCCCTGGCGTCAGAAGAGCTCCGCCCGCGTCGATGATCTCGGCTCCGTCGGACGCAGGTGCGTCTCCCGATCCGATCGCGGCGATGACGCCGTTCTCGATCACGACGTATCCCCGCGGGATCTCGTGCCCGACGATGGGTGCGATGTATGCGTTCCGAATCACTGTGCGTGTCACTGGGCTTCGGCCTTCCTGGTTGCGGCGAGACGCACTGCGTCGAGGATCTTCTCGTATCCTGTGCAGCGGCAGAGGTTTCCGGCGAGTGACTCGCGAATCTCCGCGTCGGACGGATTCGGTACCCGCTCGATCAGATCGTGAGCTTGCACGACAAGACCCGGAGTGCAGAATCCGCACTGCACCGCTCCGCATTCGACGAAGGCCTCCTGCATCGGGTCCAGCTTCTCTCCCTCCGCCAGTCCTTCGACGGTCCTGACCTCGCGCCCTTCGACCTGACCCGCCGCCACCAGGCAGGCGCAGGCGGGTACTCCATCGAGATACACCGTGCACAAACCACATTCACCCTGTTCGCATGCATTCTTCGATCCGGGCAAGCCCATACGTTCGCGGAGCAGGTACAGCAGGCTCTCTCCTTCCCACACGTCGTCCGCTTCGAGTTCCTTGCCGTTCACAGTGCAGTTGACTCGCATGAGATCACGCTGCCTTTCCGTTGTCGCCGAGCTCTTTCCAGGACCAGCCCAGAGTTCTCTTGGCCATGACTGCCAGTGCGTGCTTGCGGTACTGCGCTGTGCCGCGCACATCGTCGATGGGGCTTGCTGCTTCCGAGACCAACTCGCCGAAGCGGGCAGCGATCCGGTCGTCGAGCGGACCGGACCAGTCGAGCTCGCCCGCCAGAAATTCCTCGGCAGCATAAGCCCGCCGGGGCGTGGGCGCAGCGGAGCCGAGCCCGGTTCCCACGCGCTGTTGCTCGGGGAACAGTGCGATGGAGAACGAGCACACGGCGATCACCATGGCGTTGCGAGTACCGATCTTGGAGAAGTACTGCGGGCCCGCCGCAGGCCGTACGTGAAACGCGCGGATCAGTTCGTCCGGTGCGCACGAGTTCCGTTTGACTCCGACGTAGAACTCGGTCGCAGGAATCATCCGAGTTCCGCGGGCAGCCGATTCGACCTCGACGACGGCACCGGCGGCCAACAGGGGTGCGTGAAGGTCTCCCGCGGGTGATGCGCCACCCAGATTGCCCCCGACGGTGCCGCGGTTACGGATCTGCGGGGAGCCCACTGTCCGCGACGCCTGCGCGATACCCGGAAGCCGGTCGCCGAGTTCGGCGATGATGCGCACGTACGGGACACCCGCCCCGACGCGCAGCGTCCCGTCGGGCAGCTGCTCCCAGTCGGCGAGTTCGGTCACCGGGTTCAGGTCCAACAATGCGCCCGGGCGTTGCACGTCGAAGTTCATCTCGACCATGACGTCGGTTCCGCCTTGAATCGGCACCGCGTCGACGTCGTCCGCCTTGGCGGACAGCGCCTCGGTCCAGGTCTGAGGCCGTAAGAATTCCATGCACCAAGTACAGCCGCGGGCGTCCGAAGGATCGAGAGACAAGAACGACGAACTATGACGCCGATCACAGTGTAGGTTCTGGAGGTTCCTACAAGAGCAAGGAAGACACGCGGTGAGGCTGCACGATTTGATGGGTTTGTCGGACCTGAACCTGCAGCAGGTGGTTGCTCCCGAATATTTCGACCCCGTCATCAGATGGGTCGTCACGACGGACATGCTGGATCCGAGTCGCTACCTCAGCGGCGGTGAACTGGTGCTCACCGGACTCATGTGGCGTACGGGCCCGGGCGATTCACACGAGTTCGTAAAAGCCGTCGCCAAGGCAGGCGTCGCCGCGCTGGCGGCGTCCGAAGGTGGATCCGTCCCGGACGACCTCGTCGACGCGTGTCGCGCCCACGGACTTCCACTGTTCCGTGTCCCCGCGGACGTTGCGTTCGCAACGGTCACCGAGCGGGTGGTCCGGCAGTTGTCGGCGGCACGGGCGTCCGACGTGAAGGCGGTGTTGGAGCGGCACCGGAGATTGGTGGAGGGTACGGGAACAGGTGGGATCGGTGCGCTGCTCGATCTGGTCGCAGCCGAGCTGGGCATCGAATGCTGGATCCTCGCAGCGACGGGTCGCGTGGTTGCCGGCTCCGAATCCGTGCCCGACGCGGCACTGCTCGCACACGAGTTCCTGACCGCGCGTCGGCTTCCGCATTATTCGCCCGCGCTCGACATGTCGATGCTTCCCGTCGACAGGAATTCCACAGCCCGCGTCGTCGATTGGTTCGTGGCGGTCGGAAGCGATTGGCAGACGTGGCACCCCGAGCGCCGCGCACTGGCCGAGCAGGTCTGCTCGATCGTTGCCCTCGAACGAAACAGGTTCGACGACAGGCTGACCGGGGCCGGAATCCTCGCCCAGGAATTCATCCGTGCCCTCGGCGAGGGTGTCGATGCTTCGTTCGTGACGCAGCAGATGGGGCTTCTCGGCCTGCCCGTCGACTCGCACTATCAGGTGATCGCCGCCTCGGTGTCACCGTCTGCACACTCGAAGCAGGACGTGCTGCGCCCGAGCGAGGTTCGTCGTCTGGTACAGGAATTGTCGGTGCCCCACATGTCGGCGGTCGGCATCGTCGGTGGTGAGGTGCTGGCCGTAGTGGCAACCGACATCGATGCGACCGCGTCGATCGGTAGAGGGGTGGACATTCTGTCGCCGGGGCTGGCCGGTACCGGGCTGGCCGTCGGAGTGAGCGCCCTGGTCGGTGCGCGGGACCTTCGCAGCGCCGTGGAGGAAGCGCGCCATGCGCGCAGGTTGGCCGCCGGGCGAACCGACGGTCGGTACGTCGTCGGGCACTCCGAGCTCGCGACTCTGGTGTTGCTGCTGGCAGGTGTTCCCGACGACGTTCGGCTCATGTTCAGGTCGAGGCTGCTGGCGCCGCTGACCGAGTACGACGAGGTCCACGGCAGTGACCTCGTCAGGACGCTGGCCGCATTTCTCGACACCAACGGTTCGTGGACGAAGTGCGCCGAGCAGATGCACCTGCACGTGAATTCCGTGCGCTACCGAGTCCAGCGAATCGAGGAGTTGACCGGCAGGGATCTGTCGCTGCTCGAACATCGTGTCGAGTTCTATCTAGCCCTGCGCTTGAGGTGACCGAAGTGTCTGTCACTTCCCATCTGATACCGATCGGTGTCAGTATCTTTCCGTGAGCTCTTCCGAAACCGAGATCGCTCCCGGCAGGCCCTACCGCGGGTCGAGCGCGGAGGCGCGACGTGATGCCCGCCGAGAGAGGCTGCTGGACGCAGCCGTGGACATCTTCGGCACGAGCGGCTACCGGTCCGCGTCGATCGATCGGATATGCAGCGCCGCCGGACTGACCAAACGCTACTTCTACGAGTCCTTCGACAGCAGCGAGGCACTTCTGGAGGCCGTGTACCGGCGAGCAACCACGACGATGCTCACCAGCATCCACGTCAGCAGCGACGCGCAGATCACCGGCGCCGAGCATGTTCTGCAATCGGCGTTGTCGAACTTCTTCCGCACCATCGCCGACGACCCTCGATCCGCGCGCATCGTGCTGCTCGAGGTTCTCGGCGTCTCCGCCGAAGTGGACGCGCTGTACCGGCAGACCACAGGACTGTTCGTCGACGCCGTCCTCGCCGTCGCGGATTCGGTCGGAACCGCTCGCGGCCTGGCCGGGCCCAACCGTCGAACACTCGCGGTCGGTCTCGTCGGTGCCGTGCTCATGATGACCCAGCAGTGGTTGCTCGCACCCGACTCCGAGCCGTTGGACGGGGTCATCGCGAGCGCCCACACCATCCTCGGCGCCGTCGCATTCGGTCGGCTCGACTGACGCATCTATCCCGCTACTGGGGCTGTTGGCGCTGGTACAGCTGCTTCTCGTAGGACGGGCCGTAGTACTGCTCCAGCTCGGCGAGAGTTTCGGGCGAATCCGGCATGACCGCTTTGGTGATCCGAGCGACCGTCGGGAGTGCCGACGGATTCCAGGTGTCCGGCTCCCAGAGCCGTGACCGCATGAACGCCTTGGCGCAGTGAAAGAACACCTGCTCGATGTCGACGAGCAGACACAGGATCGGACGATGCCCCTTGACCTTCATGTCGTCGAAGAACGGCGCATCCTTGAGCAACCGCGCTCCGCCGTTGACACGCAGAGTGTCTCCGCGGCCGGGGACGAAGAAGTTGATTCCCACGTGCGGGTTCAGCAGGACGTTGCGGTAGCCGTCCATCCGCTTGTTTCCCGGCCGTTCGGCTATGGCGAGTGTGGTCTAGTCGAGCACGTGAACCAGCGCCCCCGCCGGGTCCCCCTTCGGCGACACGTCGCATCTTCCGGTGTCGTCGGCCGTTCCGATGAGGCAGAACGGAGACATGGACAGCCACTCCCGGTGGATCGGCAACAGTGCATCGCGGTCCTTGTTGGCCGCCCGGTAACTCGGCGTGCCGAACAGTGCGGTCAACTCGTCGGTGTCGGTGATCTCGTCCCATGCCACGCGAGGAAGCCTAACAACGCCGGGGCACCGAGTCATCGGACTTTCGGGCGCATCTGGCACAGTGACGTGCATGACCGCTCGCACCACCGTCGTCACCGGAGGAAGCCGTGGCATCGGGGCCGCGGTGTGCAGACGGTTGGCCGCCGACGGCCACGACGTCGTCGTCACGTACGTGCGTGACCGCGCAGCCGCCGAGTCCGTTGCCGCAGACGTCGAAGCTGCGGGACGTCGTGCGTTGGTGTGCCGCGTGGACACGACCGACGAGGAATCCGTTATCGCGATGTACGGAGAGGTCGCGGATTTCGGGACGCTCACCGGGCTGGTCACCAATGCCGGGGCCGCCTCTGCCGTGGGCGATCTCGTGGACAACGATCTCTCCGACATCAGGGCCGACATCGACCTCAACCTTGTCGGTGTTCTCGCCTGCATCAAGTACGCCATCGCGCCGATGACGCACTCGGGTGGCTCGATCGTCAACATCTCCTCTGCCGCAGCCACTCTCGGAAGCCCCGGGATGTACGTTCATTACGCGGCGTCGAAGGCGGGAGTCGACGCACTCACCGTGGGGTTGGCCAAAGAGTTGGCGGACAGAAACATTCGCGTCAATGCCGTTGCACCCGGGACCATCTGGACCGATTTTCATCGAGATCCGAACAGACCGGCGAAGGTCGCTCGGTCGGTGCCCATGAAGCGTGCGGGCACTCCGGACGAGATCGCGGGCGCCGTGTCCTGGTTGCTGTCGGACGACGCGTCCTACGCGACGGGTACGACCATCCGCATCGCGGGCGGTCAGTAGCCTCGAATCACGACCGCGACACCGGCGCCCGCCAGATCCCTACCGTCGCGTCGATGAGATCGGTGCCGCAGTCGGTCCAGTTGGGCGGGACGTCCGGATTCTCCGCGAACTCCATTTCCTTGTCGGCGCAGGTGTGCATCATCAGGTTGCGGGCCATGTCTCCGCGAATCTTTCGGACACTCACCGGTAACTCGGGCAGACAGCGCTCCAGTCCCGCGAGGGTGGGTTTCAGCGCCGTCAACTCGCCGGCACGGGCGTAGGCGACGGACCGCAGCACCGGGTCGGATATCAGTTGGACGCTGAATCTCCCGTACCAACTGGGCGATCCGAGAGAGTCGAGATGCGAGACGTAGGGCCTGATGAGGCACGCAACCCAATCCTGCAGATCATCCGAACCCTCCACCCGCGCGACCATCTGCGATCGAATCTCTTCGATCGATCGCGAATGTTTCTCCAGAATTGCTCGCACCAGATCCGTCTTCGTCCCGAAGTGGTACGCGACAGCGGCGTTGTTGCCCTGGCCTGCCGCCTCGCTCACGTGCCGGTTCGAAACCGGATGGATACCTTCCTCCGCATACAACCTCTCGGCCGTGGCCAACAGCGCCTCACGCGTATCGAGGTTGCGGTCTGCACGCGTCATGTGGACCAGCCTTCCACAGTCATCACCGTCTGATTCGTCATCAATCGGACATACCGACCACAGTGAACAACGCCACTTTGACCTGCGTCAAGCAGTTGCTTTAAATTGATTCAGTCAATTGCTTTAAAACTAACGCCGGGAGGCTCGAACCCATGTCGACCACTGCCCCACCACCCGACAACGCCACGGTGGCACCAGCAGGCGTCGTCGTTGCCGTGCTTGCGTTCACCGGAATCGTCGTCTCACTGATGCAGACGCTCATCATTCCGTTGATTCCCCAACTTCCGACCCTGCTCGACGCATCGGCATCGAACACCGCCTGGGCCATCACCGCCACTCTTCTTGCAGGCGCCGTCGCTGTTCCGGTGATGGGTCGTCTCGGCGACATGTTCGGCAAGCGATTGCTGTTGATGGTCAGCCTCGTCCTGATGATCTCGGGCTCGATCGTCGGCGCGCTCAGCGAATCACTGGTTCCGCTCGTCGTCGGCCGTGCGCTGCAAGGGCTGGCGGCCGGTGTCATTCCCCTCGGCATCAGCATCATGCGCGACGTTCTTCCACGAGAGAAGCTTGCCGGCGCGACAGCCACGATGGGCGCTTCCCTCGGTGTCGGCGGTGCGCTGGGGCTTCCCGCAGCGGCGCTCATCGCGGAGTACGCCGATTGGCATTTCCTGTTCTGGGTGTCCGCCGCACTCGGCGTGATCGTCGCGATCCTGGTGCTGACGCTCGTGCCCGAGTCCGAGGTGCGGACCGGCGGAACGTTCGACGCGGTCGGAGCGGCCAGTTTGTCCGTCGCTCTCGTGACTCTGCTGCTGGCGATCTCCAAGGGCGCGACATGGGGGTGGAGCAGTTCCACCACGCTGGGTCTGTTGGCCGTCGCCGTCGTCTCCCTCGGTTTCTGGGGATGGTGGGAACTGCGCACGAAGCAGCCACTGGTGGACCTCCGCGTGTCGGCTCGCAGGCAGGTGCTGTTGACCAACCTCGCATCCGTCGTGTTCGGCTTCGCGATGTTCGCCATGACGCTGGTCTTCCCGCAGGTTCTTCAGTTGCCCGTCGAAACCGGCTTCGGACTGGGCCGCTCGATGCTGGTGACCGGTCTCGTCATGGCCCCCTCCGGCATCGTCATGATGCTGGTCGCGCCGATCTCGTCCAAGATCACCACGACGAGGGGCCCGAAGACGACGCTGATGCTCGGCGCGATCGTCGTGGCCGTCGGCTATCTGTTCGGTGTCGTCACGATGAGCGCTGTGTGGCAGCTCGTTGCCATCTCCTGCATCATCGGCGCAGGCATCGGTCTGTCGTACGGCGCGATGCCCGCCCTCATCATGGGCGCGGTCCCGCCCTCGGAGACCGCCGCGGCCAACAGCCTGAACACGCTGATGCGTTCGCTCGGGACATCGACCGCGAGCGCCGTGGCAGGCGTAATCCTGGCACA
Source organism: Rhodococcus sp. 06-156-4 (assembly GCF_002259345.1). Classification (NCBI taxonomy): domain Bacteria; kingdom Bacillati; phylum Actinomycetota; class Actinomycetes; order Mycobacteriales; family Nocardiaceae; genus Rhodococcus; species Rhodococcus sp. 06-156-4. Next base: position 247,094 of record NZ_NPGB01000020.1, read on the forward strand.
GATGACGATCACGCTCGGATCGGCGGAACTGCCGTCGCAGCAAGGGTTCCGGGTGACGATGGCCGTCGCCGCAGGCGCTTCGCTGATCGCACTCGCGCTCGCCGCGTTCCTACCGAGATTCGCGCCGGCAGCCCCCAGCCGTCAGGAGTACGCCCCCGTGAAGGCCGCGACGCGCCCGTAGGCGGACTTCGGCGTGAAATCGCGCCGAAGCAGCCCGAAGTTCTGTTCCGGATCGGCCAGGTTCGTGCCTGCATCTCGCAGGCTGTACACGTAGGACGGCCCGATCCACGCATTACCGAGGACCGCATCCATCACGATGACGATCGAGTCCGCTTGGACCTGTTCGCTCACCGCGTTGGATGCGGTTCCCGTCGGCGCACCGAACTCCGTCAACCAGATCTGCTTGCCCGCATCGCCTCCGGCAACCATGGTGTCGCGCATCGGCCACAGCGCGAACGCTGTACTCCATTCCTGGGTACTCGGGTCGTTCGGCAGCCACGGGTAGGTGTACGGGTGAACGTTGAACGCGTCGAAGTACTTGTTCGCGCCGAGCTGGTACATGGCGGAGAGAAACGACTTGGGGTTCATGTTCGTGCCGTTGTCCGTTGCGGGAGCCAGCCCACCGCTGAGGACCGTCGACGCCGGCTGCACCTGCTTGATCGCCTGATAGGCCGCGCGCAGCATTATCGAGTACGCAGCCACGTCGGGCTTCGGTTTCCAGAATCCGACGATGTTCGGCTCGTTCCAGATCTCCCACAGATTCATGTGGTCGCGGTACCGGGTGACGACGGTACGCGCGAATGCGGCGTAGACGTTGGGGTCCGCGGGCCGTGAATGCGAGTCACCCATCGCCTCGGGTACGCGCGCCCACTGCGGTGTGTAGGCGATGACGCCGAGCGGACACATACCGTGCGCCACCACAGCGGCCAGCACACGGTCGGTGTTCGTCCAATCGAACTGCCCGCGATTGCGTTCGATGGTCGACCAGTCGATGTCCACCCGAACCGAGAACAACCCGGCGTCGCGCGCCAGATCCAACTCCGCGTTCAGATCCGCGTTCGACGCCGCAGCCAGTGTGGCACCGGGCGAGGCACCGATGCGAGGGGAGCTGGTCATTCCGGAACACCGTCCGTCCGGTGACGAGGGCGCTGTGCGCCCGGGCGTCGTAGGTGACGCGTGCGCGGGTGTGATCACCGCAGCGATGGAGACAAGCAGAAGTGCAAGCGTGACCACGATCTTCGGCACGCTCAGCGTTGCGCGCCGAAACATCGGCAGAATATAACAGCAGTTCTGCCGAATACCATCATCTGTTCGAATTACTGCCACCGACACGACCTCGAGTGAATGAATACGCCGACTTCGTTCGACTGCATTACCATCGGGAAAATGACAGACGTTGTTTCCGGGTTCGACGACCGCTTACACGAAATTCTCGCGCAACAGGCGGAAAAAGCCGGGGAATCGGTCGAAGCGTATGTGCGCCGCGCGGTTGTCACGCGGCTGGTTCAGGAACTCACCGCCGACGACGATTCCGAACTCGGCCAACTGCTGCGCCATCTGCAGGCCGCACGGATCGAGGTACCGACCTCGGACGAGGAGCAGCCCGAGTCCGATCGCCCGTTGCACAACCGCGACCGCGTCAAGGCCGTCGAGAAGACGGGCCTGATGGACACACCGAAGGAAGACAGTTACGACCGACTGGTATCCATGGTCGCCGACGCCTTGATGGTCCCGTCCGCGGCCATTTCCCTGATCGACGACAAGCGCCAGTTCTACAAGAGCGCAGTCGGTTTGCCGGCCGAGATCGCCGAGTCGCGCCAGCTGCCGATCGACCAGAGCATCTGCCAGTACACCGTCGACGGCGGTGAACCGCTCGTCGTCGAGGACGCCCGTCTGCACGAACTACTGAAGAATCACCCGGCAGTCCTCGGCAATCTCGCGGTGTCCTACATGGGCATCCCTCTCGACGACGGCCAGGGCCACACGGTGGGGACTCTGTGCGTCTGGGACGAACAGCCCAGGCAATGGACTATCGGCCATCAACAAACCCTTCAGGATCTCGCGTGGATTGTTCGCGAGCGAATATTCGGATGAGAACGTCTATCCAGAACTTTCACCCCGGTATTTCGATCGATAACGGGAAATCGGTCGCTTTTCCGTAACACGATCGATAAAGCAAAAGGGGGTTCGGGCCAAATGTCTGAGATAGCCTTTGACGGTGCTTGGAACACGAACTGGGTCCCGTACGGAGTAATGGCCCGTGTCTAAAACTCTCGAATCACCCTTGGCGACTGCCGACGCACTGCGCGAGGTCCAGTCACGTCCGCGAAGCCTGACGGACCGACTGCGCGTCGATCCACTGCACACGGTGGTGACAATCTCGGTCGACGTGATCGCCGCAACCATCGCCGTGATCGAGGGGGTGCTCTGGCGAACCGGAAGCCTCACCGAGTTGGGATGGCTGCCCTGGCTGTTCATCCCTCTGGTGATTGCTTTCCTCGGCGCCGGAGGAATGTACCGACGGAGCCTCCGGAAGAACTTCCTCGACGAGATCGGCCCGGTCGAGACAGCCATCGCGTTCGCGACTCTTGCACTGCTGTCGATCATGATCGTCGTCGACACCGAGTACCGCCCCGGCGCACTGATGGTCCGCATCTGGATCTGTGCAGCGGTGTCCATCGCAATAGGACGCTTGATCCGCGTGATCATCCAACGTCGCATCAGGGCGAAGTACAACTCGGCGGCACCGACGCTCGTCGTCGGTGGTGGACCGATCGGTCATCAGCTCGTCGCACGGATGCGTCAGTTCCCCGAGTACGGGCTGAACCCCATCGGTCTCGTGGACGTGACACCGGTGGCACCGGTGGACCCCACCGCGCCGGACTTCATCGACGTTCCCTACCTCGGCACACCGAGCCAGTTCGAGATGATCGCCAAGACGACCGGGGCCGAGGAAGTCATCGTGGCGTTCTCGTCCGTTCAACACGAGGAGCTCGTGGCTGCCGTCAGGTCCGCCCACAAGTTGGGTATCCGAGTCTGGGTGGTGCCGCGTCTGTTCGACACCGTCGGACTCAAGACGCGTGTCGAGCACATCGGCGGACTCCCCCTCATGGTTCTTCCTCACGTCGATCCCAAGGGATGGCAGTTCCTCCTCAAGGGACTCACCGACCGGGTGCTGACCAGCATCGGCCTGCTACTGATCTCACCGATCTTCCTGCTGCTCATGCTGCTGGTGAGGTTGAGTTCGCCCGGCCCCATCTTCTTCGCTCAGGAACGCATCGGACGTGACGGAATTCCGTTCGACTGCCTGAAGTTTCGGTCCATGCGTCCGCCACGGGCGTCCGATGCAGAGTTCGTGCGAGTCGAGGGCGCTGCGCCGGGCGGCGTGGAAGGCGTGGATCGCCGTACCAAGATCGGCAAGATCATGCGGCAGACCTCGCTCGACGAACTGCCACAGCTGCTCAATGTGATCCGCGGCGACATGAGCCTCGTCGGCCCGCGACCCGAGCGGCCCGAGTACGTGGACCTGTTCGCCATGCAGATCCGTCGCTACGGAGAGCGCCATCGAGTGAAGGCCGGTGTCACGGGCTGGGCACAGGTACACGGCCTCCGGGGACAGACGTCCATCGCGGACCGTGCGGAGTGGGACAACTACTACATCGAGAACTGGTCCATCTGGCTCGACATCAAAATCCTGTTCCTGACCGTTCTGGCCGTGCTGAAGCGGGCCGAGGACTGAGTGTGAACATCGCTCCAGGCCAACCACACTCACGAGCCCCGGGTCGTCCGTGATCGCGTACGTCGCGATCGCCTTCGCCGCCGTTGCGGTGGTGGGGGCGGGTCTGTTCGTTGCCCGTGCGATCCTGCACCGCCCCCAGCGAGGCCTGCTGCTTCTCGCGGCATTCGTGCCGCTCAACGGCCTGCTGGCCATCCTTCCCCTCCCCGGCGTCGTGTCCGGATGGAAGGAAGGCCTTGTGCTGTTCACCCTCGGCTGTGCGTGGTTGCGGCGGGTCAGGCCGCGACCACGGACACCGACACCACGCCCACATCCGCCACTGACCATGCCCTGGTGGCCCGCGGCCGCCTTGTTCGTCGTCTTCGGAGTCGTCTCGGCGCTCGTGTCGTTCGGGCTCATCGGATTCGTGGCCATCAAGGTGACGTTCTTCTACATGCTGCTGGTGGGGATCCTCTGGCTTTCCCCGTTCGACGCCCGTGACCGCGACAATCTGGTCAGCGTGCTCATGGGGATGGGCGTGTTCACCTCGTTGGTCGGCATCGCACAACTGGTGCTCGGCCCGGCTTTTCTGGTGTCGCTCGGATACGAGTACGGCACACAGGTCAGAACCTCCGGCGGTCTGCTTCGAACGTTCAGCACGTTCAACCTCCCGTTCCCGTTCGGCCTGTACGTGATGCTGGCGCTGCTCGTCGGCGGCGCCGTCGCCCTGGCCGATCCGGCCCGCCGTCGCAACGCCGCGTTCCTGTGGATGACACCGATCATGGTCGTCGCTATGGCAAGTTCGATCGTCCGAGGCGCAATCCTCGGCTTGCTGGTCGGTTTGATCTACCTCATTGCCATTCGTTTTCGCTTCCTGGCCGTGCCGCTGGTCGTATCCGGTGTAGCTGTCGCAGTGATCGTTCCGTTCGTGCCCAAGATCTCGTCCGTCTTCTTCTCGTCGAGCAGTCTGAACGAACGCGGTGACGGATGGAACGACATCATCGCGAGCATCCTGATCCACCCGTTCGGTCAAGGTCTCGGTGCGAGCGGTGCAGCAGCCGACCGTATTTCGACCGCCTCGGGCGTGACGTTCAGCGGCCTGTCCACCAACTACCAGCCGGACAACTACTACGTGAAATCTGCGCTCGAACTCGGCCCTGTCGGATTGTGGGCGGTCGTTGCGCTTCTCGTCACGGCTCTGCTGTGGTGCACACGCCTGTCCAGATCTCTGCCCGAGGGCGACGACGCCCTTGCACTCGGTGTCGGTTCGTCGATCGTCGCGGCGATGTTCGCGAGCCTCGTCTCGACCTATTTCGAAATTTTTCCGATCGACGTTTATTTCTGGCTTCTGTTAGGAGTGGTGGGATGCGCAGCAGCGCAACACGAATCAGCAGCAACCCCCGGATCGTCTACGGGGCGCTCGCCCTTCGGCCGGGCGGCAGCGGGGTCCAGACCTACATCCGCGAGCTACTGAACGAGATTCCGGCGCTGCTCCCCACAGCAGATCTCGCGGCAGTCGTCCAACGCGATGCCGTGGCCGAACTCCCGGGTGACGTGCACCCACTCCCCCGCCGTGTGGCCGACGGCGCGGTGCGTGCCGTTCTGGGGGCACTGCCCGTCGGTGACTGCGATATCGTCCACGGCCTCGATGTCGACCTTCCTCTCGTGACCAAGGCAGCCACCGTGGCGACCGTCCACGACCTGTCCGTGATCGACATGCCGTCGGCGTCCAGCAAGTTCCGGGCGTTCGGTGAACAGAAACTCGTCCGGCGTGCGCTGCGGAAAGCCGATCTGTTGATCGCGGTGTCGCAGTTCACCGCAGATCGCATCAAGGCGGTCAGCGGCCGAGAAGCCGCCGTCGCGGAACTGGCGCCCGCAGCATGGGCGACGCCGCCGGCGGAATCCGCCCTCGACGCCGTCCGCGAGAAGTACTCCCTTCCCGAGAGATTCGTTCTCCAGGTCGGCACCGTCGAACCGCGCAAGAACGTGCAGCTCGTCGCCGACGCGGCCGAACGACTCGGCATCCCGTCGGTGCTGGCAGGCGCTGGATCGAAGGGGCCGAATGCTCCGACGTCGTCGATCGGTCTCGGATACATCGACGTCGAGGACCTGCCCGCTCTGTACGCCACCGCCACGGTCACCGCCTACGCCTCACGCTACGAGGGGTACGGACTTCCACCCGTCGAGGCGATGGCCTGCGGCGGGGCGGTCGTCGCCAGTGCCGTCGGCGCCCTGCCCGACGTCGTCGGCGACGGTGCTGTGCTTCTCGGCTCGGAGCGGGTGGACAACTGGGCGGACGCCATGCGTCCCATCGTGTTCGACGCCGATGCTCGCGCCGCCCTCGTGTCGAACGCCGCGGCAGTCTCCGCGGGCCTGACCTGGCGGCGCACGGCCCAGCGCACGGTCGAGGCCTACCGAAAAGCGGGGATCGTCTCGTGACCGAGGACCCCTCGCTGGAGGGTACCGAACAACCGCCCGATTACCGTGCGATAGCTGCGGACCCTAAAGCGGCTGCCCGAGCCACCGCTGCGGTCCTGATGAGCCGCGTCGTCATTGCGGGACTGGGCTGGGTCGGCAGTGTGATCGTGGCCCGTTCGCTCAGCCCCGAGGGTTGGGGCCAGTTCAGTTTCGTGTTCGCCCTGCTGGGGCTGATGTCCGTCGTCACCGATCTCGGGGTCGGCCGAGTGGTATTGGCACGCTTGATGGACGGCAGCCCGGAAGAGATTTCGAGGACCGCGTCGTCGTTCCTGGCCTTGCGCACTGTTCTCGGCCTGGTCGGGTACGTGCTCGCAGTGGGGTACGTACTCGTGCTCCGGTACCCCACCGAGGTCGTTCTGGCGACAGCGGTGGGCGGTCTGGTCGTCGTCTTCGCCACGCCGAGTCATGCACTGTCGGTTCTGTTCCAGAGTCGCCACCGACTGCTGATGGTCGCCATCGCCGAGAGTCTGGGCCAAGCTCTTCAGCTGGCATTGACCATCCTCGCCGCGGTCTTCGCGCCGACGCTGCTCGTGTTCGTGCTGCCTGCCGTGATCAACGAGATCTTCAAACTGGTGTCGAAGTCGATCGGTATCAGGCGACGATCGCTCGGGCTGAGGCCGTCCCGGCACATCGATGTGCACCGGTGGGGCCCGTACCTGCGCGAAGCGATACCGCTGGCAATCGGTTTCGCACTGACCATCGCGATGCTGAAGATCGACGTTCTGATGCTCAGCCTGCTCGATACGTTCGACGCGGTCGGACTGTATTCGATCGGCTACAAGTTCTCGGACATGATGGACACCATCATTCTGGCCGCGGTCGCCCCCATCAGCACCCTTCTCATCGCCGCGTGGCCCGACGACCTCGCGACGTTCCGCAAGCGAACACGTTCGGCAGCAACTCTGTTCGCGCTGTTCGGAGCTGCGGCGGTTGTCGCGTTCTGGCCGTCGGCCGACCACCTGATCGAGCTTCTCTACGGCGAGCGCTTCGTGGCGGGCGCGGACGCTGCTCGACTTCTCGTCCTCGGCGCTGCCCTGATGTCACTGATCCTCCTCGGAATCTTCCTCCTCGCGTCGGCAGGCATGCAGCGCCACTACCCGGTCGTGGCGCTGTTCGGTCTCGCACTCAACGTGGGGCTCAATCTCGTTCTCATACCGCGCATGTCCTACGACGGAGCCGCCATCTCCACCGTCGCGACGCTGGGAACGACCGTCGTGCTGCTGTGGATCGTCATTGCCCGAACGGTTCCGGTGTCGACGTTGCTCCCGCTGGGGCCCATCGCACTGATCGTGGTCCTTGCGGCTGCGTTGTCCTTCGCCGGTTCGCTTGCCGTCTCGGCATTTCCATCCCTGTGGCTCGTGGTGTCCATCGCGTTCGCGCTCCTGCTGGTCGTCATCGTGTTCGGTGCCGCGAAACTCGGACTCGTCGAATCACCCTTGGGCAAGGACACTCCCCCCGGCGCGGCCACACCGCGGGCCGGCGGCCGACACCGAGCGGAGAAACGATGACCGACACGTCCACCGTTGTGTTCGTCGCCCACACCGGACAGGTGTCCGGAGCGGAGAAGATGCTGCTCGCGCTCGTCGATCGCGCGTCGGAAACGGGACACACCGTCGTGGTGGCCAGTCCCGGAGGCGCGCTGGCGACAGCACTTCCCGACGGCGTTCGGCACGTGACCATCCCGGAACTGGGGCTCGGTGGGCAGCGGGGCGTCGCACGGGTGATGGCGGCCGGCCAGATGCTGGCCCGCTGGTGGTCGGCGGGACGAACCCTGCGCCCCCTGGTGCGAGGAGCGGGGACGGCGACCGTCGTGAATTCCCTTTTCGCACTGCCGGCTACCCGCATCGCACGCCCACCTCGCGGTGCGTCGTGGCTTGTCCACGACGTGATGGCGAGCGGGCGGCAACGCGCGGTGACGAGGCTCGGGCGCGGTGTCGTACGCAGAGCAGTGGCGTGCACCGAGGCGGCCGCCGCTCCCGTCCGCGCTGCCGGTCTCGACGTCGAACTCGTGCCGTACGGCGTGCCCTGGCCCGTCGAGGATTTCGGCCGCGAGAGTGTCGGCACACCTCCTGTCGTCGGCATGCTTGCGCTGCTGACTCCGTGGAAGGGACACCGGGTACTCCTCGACGCGCTGGCGCTGACCCCTGGGGTGGAGGTCGAACTCGCCGGAGGCAGTTTTCCCAGCGACGAGACCTACGTCGCCGAACTGCGCGAGCGCGCAAGCGAACCGGATCTGTCCGGCCGGGTCAGGTTTCTCGGCCATGTGAAGCTCGACGATGCGCTTCGGCGATGGGATGTGGTGGTGTCGACGAGCGTTCTCCCCGAGGCCGGTCCGCTGGCCGTGCTGGAAGCGATGTCGCATGGACTGCCCGTGATCGCAACCGATCACGGTGGGCCGACCGAGTTCCTGCGCGACGGTGCAGGTGTTCTGGTTCCCCCCGGTGACCCGACGGCGTTGTCGCGGGCGGTTCAGGACGTGTTGTCGGACGGGACGCGCCGGGCCACGCTCGGGGCTCGCGCCCGCGCGAAAGTCGGCGCCGAACACAACATCTCCATCACGATGCCCGCGTTGCTCGAGGCTCTGATCGCATGACGCGGGTCTCGGGCTTCGTTCGGCCACGGACTCTCGAACCAGAATCCGTCCGGTTCTCGCCGGTCGAAACCGCGACTTCGACTGCTTCCTGCCGCCCGAAAGAACTGCAATCCCGTTTCGCGGCAGTGATTTTCGCAAAGCTTCCGTTCACGCGCCACTTCGGGCGTACCGAAGCACCGAGAGGCGGTTTGGGTATCATCGCACCTGTCCGGTCTTCACATTCGAGTGAAGGAATCTCTGCCCATGTAGGCGATCAAAGGAGCTTCGGTTGGCATCCGTGAACGATCCAGTGCACCGTAGCGACGTGCCGCCGCCGATCGACCTCGCCGGGCACATGAGAGAACTCGGTCGTGCTTTCCTTCCCGCGCTCGTCATCGGCTTGCTGGTGGGCGCTGCGGTGTTCTTCGCCCGAACCGAGTTGAGCGAGAAGCAGTACTCGGCATCGATCGTCACCGAAATCAAACCTGCGCAAGCTCTGGTGCCCGGTGATGCGTTCATCGAGCAGATGCGAGCACCCTTCATCGGTCTCGCGTCGGACAACGACGTGCTCGAACAAGTGGTTTCGGAGGTGGACACGGACTGGACCGCGGGCACGCTCGCGTCCAACCTGGCACTCGAGCCCGGCACCTCGCCTGCTCTGCTGGTCTTCACCGTCACGGCGCCGTCACCGGAACTTGCCCTCCAGTTGACCCAGTCGACGGTCTCGACGGTTGCGCAGGCCGCCAACGCGAACAGTGCACGCGACACCCAGAGCCAGCTCGAACAGCTCCAAGCAGCGGTGGCTGCGGAAGAAGCGCGGAACAACGCGCTTCCGGACGGGGACGCCAAGACTGCATCGAACGCCACTCTGAGTGATCTTCGAGGCCAGCTGGCACAGGTACAGAGCGGCGGTGGTGATCAGCTCGTCGTTCTGTCGACTCCCGAACAAAGCGATACCCCGGTCTCCCCCAAGCCGTTCTCGGAGGCGTCGGTTGCCGCGCTCGCGGCATTGGTCATCGCTGCAGAGCTGATCGTGCTGCTGCGCAGCAGAATCGGATCGCGGCCGACGCGGGCGTGGGCAAGCCGGGTCGCCAAGAAGTACCGTGCCAGTTTCGATCCTCAGGGCGGAGATGCGCTACCTCCGTCGGTGGTCGGCAGAATTGCAGCACGCGAGCGCGGGGGGCCCCGCACGTCGGGTTCGGCGCGGCATTCCGCTCCCGGACGCGACGGCTACGAGGCCGTCATCCTCATCGGCCAGGACGCCGAGTCCAACGCAGGCAGCACCACCCCGATCGCCGGATACGCGGTCGCCGAGGCGGTACCGCCCCAGGACGGGCGTGCGTTCATCGAGGGAGGTCTGGCGAGCGAGTGGTGGACGGTCGTCGATGTCGCGGACGTCGAGAGTGCCGTGGTGATTCTCTCGAAGGGCGGCAAGGACAGGAAGGCCGCCGAGCACGCACTTCGCCGCCTGCACGAGTTCGCCGTACCCACGTATCTCGTGCTGCAACAAGCCAGTAGCAAACGACGCAAGAAGTCTGCCGAGCCACAGAATGCGGAGGCCCCGAGCAATGACAACTGACCGGGTTGCAATCGTCCACGAGCGACTGACCGAGATCGCAGGTTCGGAACACGTCATCGAACAGCTCGCGCTGCAGTGGCCCGAGTCCCAGGTGTATGCCGCGGTCGCACGGGCACAGGGCATTCCGAAGGACCTGCCTCGCCCACCGAAGACGACGTTCCTCGACAGGGGATACAAGGCACTCGGCGAGCGCTCCTACGCCCCGCTGCTCCCGCTGATGCCCACGGCGTTTCGGCACTTGGAACTCGGCGACATCGACGCCGCCATCGTCAGCCACCACGCGTTCGCGACGCAGGCTGTGTTCGCCACCGACGCACCCGTCGTTGCGTACGTGCACAGTCCGGCGCGATGGGCGTGGGATCCAGCGCTGCGCGCGGGCGAGGGCGGCGGCAAGGCAGGTGCCGCGATTCTCACCGCGTTGTCCGCTGTCGCGCGCAAGTGCGAGATCGCTGCCGCCCCGAAGCTCCGCACCGTGGTGGCCAACTCGTCCGCGGTCGCCGATCGGATCTCCAACTGGTGGGGACGCGACGACGCCGTGGTCGTTCATCCCCCCGTCGACACCGAGGGATTCACACCCGACGCGTCGGTCGAGCGCGAGGATTTCTTTCTGCTGGCGGGCCGTCTCGTGCCCTACAAACGGCCGGACATCGCGGTGAAGGCCGCCGCGGCGGCCAACATCAAACTCGTGGTTGCGGGCGACGGTCGCGCGATGAACGCATGCCGAGAGCTCGCCGGGCCCAACACCACGTTCCTCGGTCGTGTGTCGCACGAAGACCTGCTCGGGCTTCATCGCCGCGCTCGCGGCCTGCTGATGCCCGGTGTGGAAGATTTCGGGATCGTGCCGGTGGAGACGATGGCGACGGGCACTCCGGTGATCGCTCTCGGTGAGGGCGGAGCGCTCGACACGGTCGTCCCCGGAGTGTCCGGTCGACTCGTCGCATCCGGTTCCGACGAGGAGGTGGTCGACGGGTTCGCCGCGGCGATGTCGTCGTTCGATCCGTCGGCGTTCGACCGGCACGAGATCCGCGCCTGGGCGGAAGGGTTCTCCCGGGCCAACTTCCGAGCCAAGATGCAGGAGGTTCTCGATGACATCGTCTGACCGCACGACAACGTATCGATCCACCGCGATGGATCGAGTGTTCGCCGAAGCCCGCACCATTGCCGTCATCGGCCCGTGCGTGACGTTGGACGAGGACGCCATCCGCAAGGCCCTGACCGTGGCAGAGCAGAGCACGGCGACTCCTCGGCTCGCAGTGGAACCGGACACTCACACCGTCCAGTGGCGCTACCGTCGAAACCTGGGCGAGCGGACCCCGATCGCGCACCTACCCGCCGAGGACAGTCGCGACCTGGGCCACCTAATGGGCGTGATCCGGCGTCGCCCGGGCGTTCGGGAGCCACTGGAGGTGGTCATCGCAGGCGACTACATCGCGGTGGACTACTCGCACGGCGTCGGTGACGGTCAGATGGGTGTGCTGTTGCTCGCCACTCTGGGCGGAAACATCGATTTCGGCCGCGCCCCGGCTCTCGCCAAAGGCTTGCCGAGCAACACCACGTGGACGGCGATTCGCCACCATTACTTGTCACGTCCTGCAGCACTCCGAGATTTCTGGCGCCTGCGCAAACAGAACAAGAAGCCGCCTCGCCTGGTAGCGGGTGCCACCAAGCGCATCGAGGACTGGGAGTCCGGCAAGACGTCGCGAGCGGACTTCATGGCCCCGGATCGTGTTGCCCAACTGAAGAAGTGGGCGTCCACCCAACCGGGCAAGGCGACGACCGCGTCGGTCACCATCGCGTTGTGGATTGCCGCACTGGAGGCAGAAGGCGTGACCGTCGACGAGTCGGTGATGATCCTCTTCAACAGCCGTCGCTACCTGCCGCCGAAACTTCAGGACGGCCACGGCAACTTCGCCGTCGGTATTCCCGTTCGGATTCCTCCGTCGCCGAGCGCCACGGACATCGCGGCCCTGATGCGGCAAGTGATCGATTCAGGTTGGCCCATAGCGATTCTGGGGATGTCTCAGATCAAAGCCGCTCTGAAGCGCTCGGCTCCGGCCGCGCACGCGTCGACCGAACCCTCGATCGAGGTCAACGACCGCATCCGCCTCGCAGTCAGCGATCTCGGCAAACTGACCATGTTCGACGACGGACTGTGGATTCGCGACGAGCGGCCGCCGCGCCTGGCCGCGTTCCTCGAACCGGACGGGCCCGACGGTGCCACTCTGCTGGTGTCGGAGATCGACAACGGGCGTACGTTCACTGCGTCGTTCTGCGACAAGATGATCGACCCCGCGGTGATCGAATCCGCTCTGCGTCGGATGTGCGACGACCCCGTCGGGACCCTGCAGGCCGAACCGAAGTGATGACCGATGATCCGTGGAGCGCTCCGTGCACGAGCAATCGCCGCTGCACTCGTCGGCGTCCTTGCACTGGCGGGGTGTTCGAGCTCGTCCGGTGACGGACCGAACGACGACGCCACGGCGACGGACGGGTCACCGGGTCGGTTGTTGGCCGAGCCGGTCGAGTTCCTGGGGTATCCCGCGCTGGCGGACCTGACCGGCACGTCGGTATCGGTGCGTTATGCCTCGACGTCCGGTATAGACGGCTCCCCCACCGAGGTCACGGGAGTAGTGTTCGCGCCCAAAGGAACTCCGCCCGAGGGCGGGTGGCCGATAGCATCCATCGGACATGCAACGACCGGGGTGAACAGTCGATGCGCCCCGTCGACCCGTATCGGCCTGCTGGGCAGCCTCACGACGATCATTCCGTTCCTGTCCAACGGGTATGCCGTCACGATGACCGACTACCAAGGCCTCGGCACCTCGGAAGTGCACCCGTACCTGGAGCCGACGACGGCCGGTTACAACATCATCGACGCGGTGCGCGCGGCGCGGGAGGTGCTGCCGGAGAGTTCCACAGACTGGGTGGGGTACGGGGTGTCCCAGGGAGGGCAGGCCGTGTGGTCGGCCAACGAACTGTCCGACGACTACGGCCAGGGCCTCCAACTGCTCGGCACGGTGAGCATGTCCCCCGCCACCGACCTGACCGGGTTGGTGGACGAGATGCAGAACGGCACCTTGACCACCGCCCAGATCGCGGCTCTGCCGTCCATCCTGAGCGGTATCGCAGCCAAACATCCCGAACTCGAAACGAGCGACTACCTGCACGGAGTGCTCGAACGCAGAAGCGACGCGTTTCTCACCTGCCTCGGCGAGAACTCCGCACTGCAGTCCACTCTGGCCGACTCCGTTGTTCCCGCCGACTACGCTCCGGTGTCCCCGCAGGCAGCGGACCGGTTACGGACGTGGCTCGCCGAGTACAGCATTCCGAAAGGGCCCGCGCCCCAGCCGATGTTCGTCGGTTACGGTGACCAGGATCAGCTCGTGGCACCGCAGTGGACGATCGATGCCGTCCGCCGGGGATGCGCCATGGGCGATGTCATCGAAGTGCAGGTTGCAGCCAACCAGGGCCACGGCATCCTGAATCTCGGTGCACTACCGGCACAATGGCTCGACGGACGTGCGGCAGGCACTCCGCCGCCGAACAACTGCGGCGGTTGATGGCCGCTACGCCAGGGGCTTCGGCGGCAACCCGAAGGACAGTATCGCGGTGTCGTCGGACAGCCCTTCGCCGAAGCCCGTCAACAGTTCTCGGAGATCGTCGACGAAGTCGAGGGGTGATGCGGGCGATCGGGCGGTGGCGAACTCCAGCAGTGCGCCCTCGTCGTCGTAGCGTTTCCGTCCCACTCCGGTCCGAGCCTCGGTCAGGCCGTCCGTGTACAGCACGAGTGTGTCCCCCGGCAGTAACTGCACGCGCAGCGACACGAACCGCGGCGCGGGGAGGATGCCGACCAGCTGGCCGCCGGTGGTGTCGAGATAGCTCGCGGTGCCGTCCGCTCGCATCAGCAGCGCAGGTGGGTGCCCGCCGCTGGCGAGTTCGACGTCGAGCCGGCCTTCGCGCACGGTCATGACGCCGAAGATCACGGTGCAGAATCGCGAGTCCTCGTGGCCGAATTCGTGGAGCAGAAGCGAATTGAGGTTGTGCAACACCTCGACCGGGTCCTGGGCGTACACCGCCGCCGTGCGCAGCGAGTATCGCGTCGCCGACGTGACGACGGCGGCGTCCGACCCCTTCCCACACACGTCTCCGAGGAAGAACCCCCATCGATCGTCGGACAGCGGGAACAGATCGTAGAAATCGCCTCCGACGTCGTCCTGCGACGCGAAGTGGTAGTACGCGGCGGAGTCGACGCCTGCGGGTGGTGACAGCGCAGGCGGCAGCAGCGAGCGTTGCAGTGTGCGTGCGAGCACCTCGACGCGCTCGCGCTCGAGCTCGGCACGCCGTCGTTCGGCGATCAGCTCCCGCTCGTACGCCCGCCGCTCGCCGGCATCGAGAGCGGTGATACGGACCAGAGCAGGAAGCCCGTCGGGTCCGCGACCGATGTTCGCCGTCACGAACATCGGGTGGCGCTCGCCGTCACGGGCTACGAGGTCGAGCGCGACGCTGTCCACCGTTCCGCGGGTGAACAGCAGGGGCACGAAGTGCGTTTCGTAATGGATCCGACCTCCCGCCGTCAACAACTCGGTGAAGCGCAGACCGAGCAGTTCCTCGCGCTCGAATCCGAGCCACCTGGTCAGCGTGGAGTTGACCTTGGCGATACGGCCGTCCGGCCACGTCGAGAGGTAACCGCACGGTGCGTTCTCGTACAGATCCTCCGCGGATTCGACGAGGAGCGGATCGACGTCGCTCACGTGCGGCCGACGAAGGACAGTATCGCGGCCGCCGTCAGGTCGGGATGGCTCACGTGCGGACAGTGTCCACTGGCGTTCAACGTGATCAGCTCACTGCCGACGATGTTGTCGTGGACGAAGCGGCCGACCTCTCGCGGCGCCAACGCGTCGTGCTCGCACTCGATGACGAGCGTGGGGGTCACGACGCGCCCGAGGTCGGTGCGGTTGTCGGAGAGGAACGTCGCGCGGGCGAACGACCGGGCACAGGATGGATCCGTCCGACAGAACGTGTCGGTGAGTTCGGCCGCCAGTTCGGGACGATCGGGGTTGTCCATGATCATCGGTGCGATCGCTGCGGACCAACCGAGGTAGTTCGCATCGAGCGATTCGAGTAGTTCGTCGATGTCGCCTCGGGTGAAGCCGCCCTGGTAGTCATCGTCGTCGATGTAGCGCGGTGACGGCGTGACCAAGACCAGCTTGTCGAAGAGTTCCGGGCGCTCGGATGCGGCGAGCACCCCGATCATCGACGCGACGGAATGGCCGACGTACACGACGGGACCGAAATCCAGATCGACGAGAAGATCGACGACGTCCGCTGCGTACGCGTCGAGTCCGGAGTAGTCCTCCTCGTTCCATGCGGCCAGGTCCGATCCGCCCGCCCCGACGTGGTCGAACAACACGACGCGGCAGGTGGAGGCCAACAGCGCGGTCACGCCGCGCCACAGATGCTGGTCGCATCCGAATCCGTGCGCGAGCACGACGGTCGGGCCGTCGGGAACCCCGGTGACCCTCACGTTGTTCTTCACACGCACATCCATCGGCACAGTCTCTCACCTGCTGCTACGTTCGGACGATGGTACCCACGACACCGGAGTCGCAGCCGCCGTCTTCCTCGGGTCCGCGCGGCGCGACATTGACCGGAGACGGCTGGACCGTGACCGTCGCGTCGGTGGGCGCGGAGTTGGTGTCCGTACGAACACCGTCCGGGCGAGAATTGTTGTGGGACGCGGGTCCGCAGTGGCGTCGGCACGCCCCGATCCTGTTCCCGTGCATCGGCCGATCGCCCGGTGATTCGGTCACCGTCGACGGGGTGGCGTATCCGATGCCGCAGCACGGGTTCGCCCGAGACATGGCATTCACACTCACCGCGTCGTCCGACGACACGTGCGAATTCGAGCTCGCCTCCGACGATCGCACTCGCCGTCATTACCCGTTCGATTTCGCGCTGCGGGTCCGTCACCGTGTGCGCGGCAGCGAACTGAGGTCCGACTACAGCATCGTCAACACCGGTTCGCGGATCATGCCCGCGTCCTTCGGGCTGCACACGGCGTTTCTGTGGCCCACCGAACCGGCTGCACGTGAAGCCAGCTCCGTCGTGTTCGCGGAGGCTCAGTCGGACCGTGTCCACCGCGTCGTCGACGGTGTCCCGCTGCCCGAGCCACAGCCGTCTCCGCTGTCGGGGCGAACCTTGGCCCTCTCCGACACACTGTTCGACGCAGGTGCCGTGGTGTTCGAGCGCGTCGCGGGGACCGAGGCCACATACAAGTCCGAAGCGACGGGAACGTTGACGCTGACGTGGGCCGGTTTCGAGCAATTCGCGGTGTGGTCTCCGCCGTCGCGTGCGGGTTTCGTGTGTCTGGAACCGTGGGCGGGGCTGCCCGCTCCGGAGACGTCGAACGGAGAGCTGGGCGCCGGACCGGCGACTCTGGTGATACCCCCGGGGCAGGAACGCGTGTTCTCCTGCACCGTCGACCTGGACGCGGAATAGTCGCGACAGACGAACAGTTGAAGCGACAATGAAGAAGATCGGGTTCCTTTCCTTCGGCCATTGGACGCCGTCGCCCCAGTCGCAGACACGCTCGGCCTCCGACGTTCTGCTGCAATCGATCGATTTGGCGGTCGCCGCCGAGGAGTTGGGTGCCGACGGGGCGTACTACCGCGTCCATCACTTCGCCAACCAGCTTTCGTCGCCGTTTCCGCTGCTCGCAGCCATCGGAGCGAAGACGAGCACCATCGAGATCGGCACCGGCGTCATCGACATGCGGTACGAGAACCCCTTCTACATGACCGAGGACGCAGGGTCTGCGGACCTGATCTCCGGAGGAAGACTGCAGCTCGGCATCAGCCGTGGATCGCCCGAGCAGGTCATCGAGGGGTACAAGTACTTCGGGTATTCCCCGAAGGAAGGATCCGATCATGCCGAGATGGCGCGCGAACACACCCGCGTCTTCCTCGACTTGCTGGAAGGTAAAGGGTTCGCGCAGCCGAATCCGCGGCCGATGTTCCCGAACCCCCCGGGGCTGCTGCGCCTCGAGCCGCATTCCGCGGGACTACGCGAGCGCATCTGGTGGGGTGCGGGCAATCGCGAGACTGCCGAGTGGACCGCACGGCAGGGTATGAACCTGATGAGCTCGACGCTACTCACCGAGGACACGGGCATTCCGTTCCATCGGTTGCAGGCCGAGCAGATCGAGCGGTTCCGCAAGACCTGGGCCGACGCCGGCCACTCGCATCAACCACGAGTTTCCGTCAGCCGCAGCATCTTTCCCATCGTCAGCGATCTCGACCGGGCTTACTTCGGACGTCAGGCCGACGGCCAGGATCAGGTCGGATACATCGACGGCGGCATCGCACGTTTCGGCAAGTCGTACGCAGGCGAGCCCGAGCAGCTGATCGAGGAGCTGGCGGGCGACGAGGCCATTGCGGCCGCCGACACCGTGTTGATCACCGTCCCCAACCAGCTGGGCGTGGACTACTGCGCACATGTCATGGAGGCTCTGCTCCGCGACGTCGCTCCCGCTCTGGGCTGGCGCTGACCGACGATGTTTGGGCCCCGGCCGGACCGGTTACTCGCGTAATCGGCTGCGGGGGCCCGGGCATTCGTATGCCCCCGAAATGAGCCAAACAATTTGAAATACAATTGATTTCGGCTCATTTTGCGGTTTCACGACACAGACGCGGTGTTGGCGTTACGTTTCAGGTGTGGCAGAGCGGGGGGCCAAGCCCCAGGTATCTTTTGTGCGAAGAACAGCGCTTCGCGCGGTTCGAATGCTGTTCAACCCGTTGAGACCGGACGACTATCTTGCGTTGATCAACCCGTTGTGGACGACGCGGGAACTGCGTGGGCAGGTAGTTCGCGTCGCGCCGGAGGGCTCGGAGGCGGTGTCCGTCTTCATTCGTCCCGGCTTCGAATGGGCTGGTCACGTGCCAGGACAGTACGTCCGGCTCGGTGTTCTCATCGACGGTCGTTACCACTGGCGGGCCTATTCCTTGACGTCCGACCCGGACCCTGTCGACGGCCTGGTCAGCGTAAGTCCCAAACTCGTGCCCGAGGGGACTGTGTCGCCGTACCTTGTCGGCACCATCCGCACAGGCGACATCGTTCGTCTCAGTGAGGTCGAAGGCGAGTTCACCCTCCCCGACCCGCTGCCGGAGAAGATGGTCTTCATCAGCGCGGGCAGCGGCATCACGCCGATCATCAGTATGCTGCGCAGCCTCGACCATCACGACCAGGTTCGAGACATCGTGGTGGTTCACTCGGTTCACACCCGCGAGCAGCTCATGTTCGCGGACACCCTCGACGAGCTGGAGGCCAAGCACAACGGCCTCGCCGTGAAGCTGCGCATCACCAGCGACGAAGGCCGCATGAAGGCGACCGAATTGGACGAACTCGTGCCCGACTGGCGAGAACGTGACGCATTCTGCTCCGGCCCGGGTGAGCATCTGGACGATCTGAAGTCCTACTGGAAAGACCAGGGCGATTACGACAGATTCCACCACGAGAGTTTCCAACCGGTCATCGGGGGGAACGCGGAGGAAGGTGAAGGCGGCGTGGTCGCGTTCACCAACAGCCAGAAGAAGGTCGAATGCGACGGTGGAACGACCATTCTCGCGGCCGGTGAGGACGCCGGTCTCGACCTCACCTTCGGGTGCAGGATCGGCATCTGCCACACCTGCGTGGGAACTCTGAAATCCGGACGGATACGGGACCTTCGAAACGGGGACGTCTCAGAACCGACCGGCCAAGCGGTACGCATCTGCGTGAACACAGCGGAAGGCGACATCGAAATCGAGCTTTGACATCTTCTGGGAGGACATAGATGACGATCGACGACGCAACCAGGACCGACCCGAGCAGGACCGAACCGGTCAATCCTCTGGCGCATCTGAGCGACGAGACCATAGCCGAGCTCGCCAAGGAGTTCGACGCCATTCACGACGAGGTGTACGCGAGCCTCGGCGCCAAGGACCGCAAATACATCACGTCCGTCATCGCAGCTCAACGGCAGTTGTTGGTTGCCGGCAGAGTTCTGCTTCTGGGCTCGACGAGCAAGCCCGCCTGGGTTGCAGGTACCGCGTGCCTCGGGATCGCGAAGATTCTCGAGAACATGGAGATCGGCCACAACGTCATGCACGGTCAGTGGGACTGGATGAACGATCCGGAGATCCATTCGTCCGTGTGGGACTGGGACACCGCGTCGACGGCCCAGTCGTGGAAGCACTCGCACAACTACGTCCATCACACGTACACGAACATCCGTGGCAAGGACAAGGATCTCGGTTACGAGATCATGCGCATCGACCCCAACCAGAAATGGCACCCCGTCTATCTCGCGCAGCCGTTCTACAACGTTCTGCTGATGGCGTTCTTCGAATGGGGAGTCGCGCTGCACGATCTGGACATCGAGGCGATCCGCCGGGGCGAGAAGCCCGTGAAGGAACTGGTCCGCGATCTCAAAGGAATTGCAGGAAAGGCACGCCGGCAGTTCGTCAAGGACTACGTGGGTTGGCCGACCATCAGTGCGGGCGCGTTCGCTCTGGCGCAGCTGGCGAGCGGCGGCCGCCTGCGTGAGAGCAAGAAGTCGAGGCTAGCAGCGAAACTGCGTGGCTCCAGCCGCTTCGGAAAGTCGAAGAGGACGACCGGTTTCCTCGACTCCCGGTTCAGCGGCGTCGAGAGCACGTTCCTGGCGACCCTGGCCGCGAACTTCACCGCCAACATCATCAGGAACGTGTGGTCGCACGGCATCATCTTCTGCGGTCACTTTCCGGATCAGGCCTACACCTTCAGCCAGGAGGAAGTAGAGAACGAGACACGGGGCGGGTGGTACGTCCGTCAGTTGGTCGGCGCCGCGAACATCGACGGCGGGCCGCTGTTCCACCTGATGAGTGGCAACCTGAGTTACCAGGTCGAGCACCATCTGTACCCGGACATGCCGAGCACCAGGTACTCCGAGGTGTCGCCCAAGATCAAGGACATCTGCGAGCGGTACCAGCTCCCGTACAACACCGGACCGCTCATCCAGCAGTGGACCATGGTGCATCGCACGATCGCGCGTCTCGCCTTACCGGGTGGCAAGGCTCGGCCGAAGCCCGGACCGTACCGACCGGAGGAAGCATGGCGCCGCAAGTTCGACGATGCTCCCTCCGAGAGCGAGGCCGCGCGGTCGCGTAGCCGCGTTCCCGCAGGCCATCCGGACGCAGGTCCGGAGCACTCGTCCGGTGGCGTCGACGTCGAGCCGCCGCCCCGCGGCGACGACTGACGGTCTCGGTTCACAGCACACCATGTCGGGCGTCCTCGGTTCATGGAACCGAGGACGCCCGACGTGTGTTCCGGCTGGGTGTGCTCAGGCCTCGTGGCGTGCGTACAGGGCCCGGGCGGCGGCGTCGAACTCGGCGGCACTCATCCGGCTGTCGACGGCTCGCTTGACCAGTTCGGCATGAGTCTCGCCCGCCAACCCCGTCAACGGCTGGTCCAGATCGAGGTTCGACGGGAACGCGTACCCCTCGGCCGACGCAGCGATGACGTTCTCCACGTCACGGGTGCGGCCGCTCTCGGTCCACTCGAGCAACGTCGGGTACAGAGCCGATCCGATGGCTTCACGGTCGACGCTGTCCAGTGCGCGGCCGAACGCCGAGGAGACCTGCAGCAGATTCGCCATGCGGTAGATGTCCGTCGACGTGTTGTGACCTGCCGCATGGAAGAGCGCCGGGTTGAAGAAGACGGCGTCGCCCTCCTCCAACGGAAGCTGAATGTAGTTCTCCGCGAAGTACTCCCGGAACTCGGGCAGGTTGAACGCGATGTACCCGGCCTCGAACTTCTGGGAGTAGGGAAGGTACATCGTCGGGCCGCTCTCGATCGGCATGTCGCAGTGAGCAACTGCACCTTGAAGGGTGAGGGCGGGCGACAGACGATGGACGTGCGCACGGAATTTCGCGGCGGTGTCCGTCGACATGAAGCCGAGGTGGTAGTCGCGATGCGGGTTCTGAGCCGCACCACCGGGATTGACAACGTTGATCGCCGAGGTGACCTGATACATCGGGCCGAGCCATGCCTCGGAGACGAGAGCGAGAATGTCGTTGGAGTAGTAGCGGGCGTAGAGCTCCGGCTGGACCAAGGCCAGCTTCTGCAGCGCAGACCAGATCCTGTCGTTGGCGCCCGGCTTGGCGAAGTGATCGCCACCGACGACGCCGGTTGCGTGCTGCTGCTCGATGATTCGCCGGTACTCCGCCGTCGTCTCCGCAAGCGCGTTCTCCGACGTGAACGCCTTCTTGAACACCACGATGCCCGGACCGTTCAGCAAAGCGTCGGCGAGCTCGTCCTGGATGTCCGAGCGGGCGTCCGCATCTGCGGCCTGCGCCGTCAGTGCGGCGGCGTCGTAGATCAGGACGTTCGACGCGACGTCGGCCGCATGGGGGTAGTCCGCCAGTTCGGTGGTCTGCGCGACGAGTTCACGAAATTGGTCGATGTTGCAGTCCGATTCGCTGAGCCTGTCGGTCCGCGGGGTCTGCCGGATGTCATTGGTCATGATGAGGTTCCTCGAAGTTCGGAGGGATCGTTCCTGGATGCAAGCTTGCCAAGACAGATGTGGCCGATCAACGAAAAAAACCATCAAGATCCCCTCGAGCAACGGACGCGTTTCTCGAGGGGAATTTGATGGATCGGCCCGTTGATCGAGACCTGCGTTCCCGGGGACGATGAGCAGATGATCTCCGATGAGCCGGTGAAGTCCACGGACAATGCGCCCCGAGTCCCCGCCGACATGATCGCCGCGTGCTGGACGTCCGCAGGCAACGTGCGTCCCGACGCCTCCCCCGCGGTGAGCCCGATTCCCATCTCCGAACGGATCGCCGCCGTCGCGTCCGCGGGTTTCGCCGGGATGGGCATCGTGGCGGCGGATCTGGCCGCGATCGAGTCCGGCGTCGGATTGCACACTCTCCGAGCGATGTTGGACGATTCGCCGCTGAAGTTCGTCGAGATCGAGTTGCTGGAGAAATGGTGGATTCCGCGAGGCGAGGACGGCAACACCTTCGCCGTCCGTGACTTGCTGTTCCGCGCATCCGACGTGCTCGGTCCGACTCACATCAAGATCGGATCGGAGAACGCAGAACCTCGCGACCTCGCTCCGTACACCGAACCACTGCTGGAACTCACTCGCCAGGCCGCAGAACACGGAACGCGGATCGCGATCGAACCGATGCCGTTCTCGATCGTCTCGACCATCCCTGCCGGGGCCGATCTCGCCCGATCCACCGGTCACCCCGATTGCGGGATCATCGTCGACGCGTGGCACGTGTTTCGGGCGGGCACGACGTTGGACGAGCTGCGCGACTCGCTGACGTCGGATGTCGTGTTCGGGATCGAACTGGACGACGCCGATGCAGAGGTGGTGGGTACGTTGCTGTCCGACACGATGGACAATCGTCGGCTCTGCGGCGACGGCACGTTCGATCTCACCGGACTGGTCGGGGTCCTGCGCGACATCGGCTACACCGGTACGTGGGGTACGGAGATCCTCTCGACCGAATTCCGTTCCACTCCCCTCGATCTCGCTCTGAAACGAGCGATCGACACCGCACGCGCCTTCGTCGAGTAGTCAGAACATGTTGAACGGGGTGAGCACGCGAATCGCCGACGACTTGGCGGACACCGGCGCCAGCGCGCCTTGCGCGTGCATCAGCATTCGGCATGCTCGATTCGCGTCCGCGCGCAGGTCGTGATCGAGCACGACGGTGATCCGATGCCGGTACAGCAATTCACGGTTGTCGGCGTCCAGGTCGTGGGCCACGAACACCGAACAGTCGCGGCCGAGCTTGTCGAACGCACGCACTATCGCGGAGTTCCCCCCGCCGCACGAGTAGACGGCGACGATGTTCGGGTTACGTTCCAGCGCATCGAGAACCAAAGTCTCGACGCGCGAATCGAGCCCGTCGTTCTCCGCGATCTCCACCACCGACCGCGGACGGTTGTCGCCGGTTCCGGAGATCCGGCGCATGGCGCTTCTGAATCCGATCTCTCGTTCTTCCTCACCGCGGTAGGAGTTGCTGCTCAGGGTGATCAGCACGTCGCCGGGGGTCTCGCCCAGCATTTTGGTGACCAAGTACGCGGCCGTCTCCCCCGCTGCACGATTGTCGATCCCGACGTAGCCGACCCGTCGGCTCCCCGGCACGTCGGTGACGTGGGTGACGACAGGTATTCCGGCTGCCACGACACGGTCGATCGCGTCGACGATCTCCGGAACGGCGGGAGCCTTCACGATGACTCCGTGGGACGACCCGGCAGCGATCCGGTCCAACCGCTCGACGAGCGAGCCGACGGATCCGTGCTCCTGCAAGTGGAATCGAGCTCGGACCAACGCAGGTTCGAGAGCCGGTAGTTCGGCCTCGATCGCGCGTTTGACGGCACCCGAGAATCGATTGGGAGCGGACATGACCACGTCGAACATGAACTTGCGTCCGGCGACTCGCAGCTGAGCTCGTTGATTGTCGAGGTCTGCGATGGCCTTCTCGACCGCGTCCTTGGTCGATTCACGAACGCCTGGACGCTTGTTCAACACTCGATCGACGGTGGCTTCGCTGAGTTCGGCCTGCTGGGCTATCTCGCGCACCCGGTATCGGTGGGGCATGGGTGCTCCTGATGGGATTTCGGCATCCGTACGGCGCGAAGGTCCATCACCGTACCCGCAGAGAATATCAGCGGCCGTGAACCGTTTTTCCTGAATCCAGCATCTCGAATGCGTCGAGGATCATGCGTCGGGCCACGTCGATCCTCCGCTCGTTACCGGCGAACCGATCGAGCAGTGCCCGCTGGAAGATTCCGTCGAGCAGGATGTACGCAGCCCCGCTGTCCAGCGCCGGCTCCGTTCCTCTGAGCGCGCAGAACCTGCTCACGACGCGCCAGATCATCTCCTCGCGTCGGCCCTCGATCTCGAGTACGTCGTCCCGGAACGAACTGTCGAACAGACTCTGATTGCGCAGGTCGTACCACAGTCGATGCACCAATGCGTCCGACTCCAGTGTGTCGAAATACATGGTGCGGAATCCGGTGAGCAGCTGTTCGTCGCTCTCGGCGGCCTCGACCACTTCGTCGTACCGGGTGACGCAGATGGCTTCGTACTGGCGCACGGCGTGCGTGATCAGGTCGAGTTTGTCCGAGAAGTAGTAGTGCAGCACGCCGTGCGAGTACTCGGAGTTGAGGGCGATCTCTCGCAGTGAGGTGCGCGCATATCCCAACTCGGCGAGGGTGTGCAACGTTGCTTGCGCCAGCTCGGTCCGCTTGGCCTCGAACTTGTTCTTGGCGCGCTCCTCGATGCGGCCACGTGCGTCGGCGGCCTCGTTCATCACCCAGCCCTCCCTTCGCGACGAACACCAGCAGGTTCCAACCCTGCGGCGTCATCGCAGTGTATTCCCGACGGCGTTCGAGTTTTCTGGGCACTTGTCCAAATTTTTCTTGACGTTCGTCCAAATATTGCCATAGTGTGACTCGTGACACACAACGGGCCCGGAGTTCTTCTTCCCGAACGCCCCGATCTCGATCCCACCGTGGCCGACTCCTGTGCGCTCGGCCGATGACGAGAGGACCTACTGCCATGCCAACCGACAAGCGTGTAGTCGTGTACGGAGCGTCCGGGTACACCGGCCGCCTGATCTGTGAGTATCTGCGCGAGTACAACATTCCGTTTCTCGCGGCAGGACGCGATCACGCGCGGGTCGAGGCCATCGTGGATGCCGTCCCCGGAATCGATACCGTCGAGCACGACATCGCGGAGGTCGAACATTCCAAAGATGCACTGGTGGAGGCTTTTCGCGGAGCCGAGGTAGTACTGAACACCGTAGGCCCGTTCTCCAGATGGGGTCACGCAGTGGTCGAGGCAAGCCTGGAGATCGGGGCTCATTACACGGACACCAACGGCGAACAGGACTGGATGATCGACGTCGAGAAAAAATACGGCGCGGCGTTCGCCGAACGAAACCTCGTTCTCACACCAGGATTGGCGCAGATGTACAGCATCGGCGAGATCGCGGCGAACATCTGCCTCGAGACACCGGGGCTGGACACGCTCGACATCCAGGTGTTCTGGAAGGGGCATCCCACCGTCGCATCGACCAACACGATCCTCACCAACGCCGCATTCTCCAAGGCGTACTTCCTCGAGCAGAACGAATACGTGGAATGGCCCGCCGAGGACGGTATCTACCAGGTGGTGGTCCCCGGGCAGCACGATCTCGGCCTTGCCTTGCCGTGGGGCGGAACGTCACATCCGGTGTGGTTCAAGAACGATCCCCGCGTAGCCAATGCACGCGCACTCGGCGGCGTCATCAATCGACCGCTCATGCTCGGGGTCCCCCAGATCATCGCTGCGGCGCTCGAGCAGATGGAAGGAAAGTCCGACGCCGAAAAGTACCAGATCATCGACACCATATCGGCGTCCGTACGTAGCGAGACTCCGCCGCGAGAGAATCCACGGATCAACACCTCGTTGGATTCGGTCTACGCATCCGGACCCCTCGGACGGGTGCACACCGTCATCCACGGCAACTGCAACTACAAGCAGACGGCGTTGCTCAACGCGTACGCAGCGTCGCATCTACTTCAGGCACCGCCCCGAGCAACGGGCTTCGCGTCGAGCTGCCAAGCGTTCGGCCACCGTGAACTCCTCGGCGTACTGCGCGCGTTCGGTCTGGTTCTCGATCCCATCGTCACCGCGCACAGCTAGGCCGGGACGATGCGATTGTCCGACTATCTCGACAAAGGGATGTCCCTCGGCCGTGATGCACCGTGTATGACGATGGGTGAGTACACGCGAAGCTACGGCGACGTCCACGACGACACCGTGGCCATCGCGGGGGCGCTTCAGCGTGCAGGTATCGAGACCGGCGACCGCGTTGCCGTGCTGTCGGCCAACGATCCGCGCGCGTTGACGTGCGTGTTCGGTATCTCCCGTGCTGGGGCGGTGTGGTGCCCGGTGAACCCGCGGAACGAGGCCGACGAGAACCGCCAACTCTTCGATCTGTTCGGGTGCAGGTTTCTCTTTTTTCAGAAGGCGTTCGCGGAACTGGTGACCGAGATCCGTGACCGGCTCCCCCTGCTCGAGTGGCTGGTGTGCCTCGACGGCGATGTTCCGGGTGCACTTGCGTACGACCGATGGCTCGCCGATCACGTGGCCGAACCCGACACCAGCCGTCGCCCCGCCGACGGTCTGTGCATGATCGCCGGTACGGGCGGAACTACCGGCAGGCCGAAGGGCGTTCGCCTCACCGAGGAGAACATGATGGTCTCCACGGCCACGGCTCTGATGAGTTACCCGTTCGGCGAGCGGCCGCAGTACCTCGCGCTGGCGCCGCTGACACACTCTGCCGGGGTACTGACTTTTCCCATCCTGAGCCTGGGCGGACACGTGGTGATCATGCCCGCGCCCGACGTCGGCCGGTTCCTGGAGCTTGTCGACGAGCATGGCATCACGCACGCCTTCCTACCTCCCACCGTCGTGTACGGATTGCTCGACCACCCAGCACTGGATTCGACGGACCTGTCGTCGTTGCGGTGCCTCTGGTACGGCGCCGCACCGATGTCGCCGACCCGGCTCGAGGAAGCACTGCGACGCATCGGCCCCGTCCTCGGGCAGTTGTTCGGGCAGACGGAGGCACCCAACATGATTGCCACGCTCGCGCCGGCCGACCATTTCCGAGACGACGGTTCGATCGCCACCGAGCGGCTCGCATCGGCCGGCCGGCCGACGCCGCTCACCACGGTCGCGATCATGAGCGAAGCCGGGCTCCTGCTCGGGCCGGGCGAGCGAGGTGAAATCGTCGTCCGGGGTCCACTGGTGATGGCGGGCTATCACGAGAATCCCGACGCGACAGCAGAAGTCGGTGCGTTCGGCTGGCACCACACGGGCGATATCGGGTACCTCGACGACGACAACTTTCTGTACATCGTCGATCGAGCGAAGGACATGATCATCTCCGGCGGTTTCAACGTGTACTCCGCCGAGGTCGAGCAGGCACTTCTCGCACATCCAGCGGTGAAGGAAAGCGCCGTTGTGGGGTTGCCCGACGACAAGTGGGGAGAACGTGTCTCGGCCGCTGTGCAGCTGAGACCGGATCGACAGGCATCCGAGACCGAACTGATCGCTTTCGTGAAGAAGCGCATCGGAAGCATGAAAGCCCCCAAACAGATAGAGATCTGGGACGACCTCCCCCGCTCCAAGGTGGGGAAGATCCTCAAGACCGAAGTACGCACCACGATGCAACTCCACTCGAACACGAAAGGAAACACACCATGACCGAACTCGAGGGCAAGCGCGTGTTCGTCACCGGATCCGGCGCCGGAATCGGAAAGGCCATCTCGGCACTGTTCGTGCGACGCGGAGCCCGAGTCGTGGTCAGCGACATCGACGAGGCGGCCGCCGCCCGAGCGGCCGAGGAGATCGGCGCGGCCGGGATCGCCAACTGCGACGTCACCGACGAGGAACAAGTGCAGGCAGCCGTCGGGCAGGCCGTGGAAATCCTCGGAGGTCTCGACGTTCTGGTCAACAACGCCGGTATCGAGATCTCGTCACCGCTTCTTCAGCAGTCGACCGAGAGCTTCGACAAGATCTACGCCGTCAACGTGCGCGGGCCGTTTCTGGCCATGAAAGCCGCAATCGGGCCGCTCGTGGAGTCTCGAGGGAACATCGTCAACATAAGCTCGGTCGCCGGCATCGGCGGAAGCCCGCTGCTCGGATCCTACTGCGCCACGAAAGCTGCACTGATCCAGTTGACGCGCGTCGCGGCTGTCGAGATGCGGCCGTCCGGCGTTCGAGTCAACGCGGTGTGCCCCGGGTTCGCGGACACTGCGATGGTGGACCGACTCGTTCCGGATTTCGAGGCGGCAACACAGGTTCCGTTCGGAGACCTGGTTGCCGCCAAGCAGGGCCGACTCGGCACTCCGGAAGACATCGCCGAAGTGGCCGCGTTCCTGGCGTCGGACCGCGCATCATGGGTCACCGGTAGCCACTACGTTCTCGACGGTGGTCTCACGGCATCCCTCGTGTAGCGCGCCGCTACCGGGTGCCGGCGGCAGCGAGGTCCGCGATGGCGTCGATGTTGGTGTTGTCGATGAACGACGGACCGGTCAGCACCGCCTGGCCTCCGCCGATCGTGTTCTTGTTGTTCAGGTACAGCCACAGCGAATCGATCGCGAGGTAACCCTGTAGGTACGGCTGCTGGTCGATGGCCCATTGGACGTCGCCGGACTTGATGGCATCGACCAACGCTGCATTGGTGTCGAAGGTGGAGACAGTCGCGCCGGACCCCGCCGCGGACACCGAATCCACTGCGGTCAGTGCGATCGGCGCTCCCAGCGTGACGATCGAATCGATGCTCGGATCCTGTTGCAGTTTCGCTTGGATCGTCGATTGCACGGACGGCAGGTCCTGTCCGTTGACGTTGAGGTTCTCGATCGTCCCACCGAATCCTTCGGCGATGCCTGCGCATCGCGCTTCGAGCTGAACGGCGCCTTGTTCCTGAATCACGCAGATGGCGTTGGTCGCGCCGTCCGCCTTCAATCGTTCGCCCGCGGCGATGCCCGCGATCCGCTCGTCCTGCCCGAAGTATCCCTGCAGTCCCATGTCTTTCCAGTTGTCGTAACCGGAATTGAAGGCAACCACGGGTAGCCCCTGGTCGATTGCGGACTCGACGTTGGTCTTCATCGCGTCCGGCTTGGCCAGTGTCACGGCGATCGCGTCCACGCCCGAATCGACCGCATTCTGAACGAGATTCGCTTGGCCCGGGGCGTCGACTTCGCCGTTGTAGCGCAGTTCGATGTTGTCCTTGGCGGCCGCGGCCTCGGCGCCCTTGCGGATCAGATCCCAGAAGGTGTCGCCCGGAGGCGCGTGGGTGATCATCGCAATCGTGGCCCTGGGCGTGTCCGCAGTCCCGCCCTCTGCAGACGGGCCGGTCGATTCCGGGGCTCCCCCGGTGCTGCTGCACGCAGTGAGCACCACGGCAAGAGCTATCGATGCGGCAAGTGCGGTCGGTGCGGTGCGCGCGGTGGACGCGGCCCTGCTGCGACGATTCGTGATCACGTGTTGTCTTCCTTCTTCGATTCGAGATGCGCCGGGTACGCGCGTTGAGATGCCAGCTAGACCGAACTATTTGACCGGTCTAAACAACGAGAACGCCACCACTATGAAGCAGGTCACATCCCTCTGTCAACACCCCGCAGGCGCCTCTTCCAGCGGTTCGTCGCGCCCGAATTGGTAAATGTGATTCAGATCACAACGACGTTTGCTTTTCCCATTAGAAACCGACTGAGTATCTGCAATTTTCAATCACACACAGAAGAGGTGCTCCGATGAGCTTCATCGACAAGGCCAAGAACGCAGCAGAAGACGCATTGGGCAAGGCCAAGGAGGTCGTGGGTGACGCGACCAACAACAAGGACCTCGAGGCCGAGGGCAAGAAGGACCAGGGATCGGCGGGCGTGAAGAAGGTCGGCGAGAACATCAAGGACACGTTCAAGTAACCACCGTTCAGGCCCGCCAGGGTCCCCGCACACGCCGGGACCCTGCGGGCCGAACCCTTCGACACGACAACCGCGCCACCGCCAAGTTTCACACTCCGAGTTCCAATTCAGCCCCGAGGAAGCATCATGACCACCACCGACTCCACCTCCGTACGCCCCGCACCACGCCGCCGCGGAGGAATCACCTCCAAGCTCGCGCTGATCGTCGCCCTGATTCTGGCCATCGCGCTCGTCGTGTTCGTGCTCCAGAACACGGTGCACACCCGGATCAACTTCATCGGTTGGAACTTCGACCTCGCGCAAGGTGTGTCCCTACTGGGCGCTGCGGCAGTCGGCGCGGTCATCGCCCTCGCGGTGGTTGCGGCTCTGCGGCTTCGACGCGCGGTGCGTTGACCGATGCTTCCACTTCTGGCTCGAAAGTACTTGTACCGGTACCTGTTCGTCGCGATCGCGCTGCCGATTCTCGCGCGAATTCTGGTGCTCGGGGGTCTGGCAATCGAGAGGCGATCCGGCAAGCCGAACTTGATCTCCAAGGTGTTGACGAAAAGCGGGAGGTTCGCCGAGCGCCGAGCGGAAAAGGCCTCCGGTAAGCACGCCGCATGATGACGTAGGCGGTTACTCGTGTCGACGGCGATCGGAGTCGACACTCGGGAACAATCGGTAACAGTCGATGGTTCTCTTCCTCATGGCTCCGATCACCGTCGACATCTGGTCCGATATCGCCTGCCCGTGGTGCTTCATTGGCAAGCGCCGCTTCGAGGAAGGCCTCGCGGCATCCGGCCAGGACGGAAACGTCCACGTCGTGTACCACAGCTTCGAGCTTGCGCCCGACACCCCAGTGGACTTCGACGGTTCCGAGGTCGACTTTCTGTCGGGGCACAAGGGCATCCCCGCCGATCAGGTCCAGCAGATGCTCGCGCACGTCGAAAATATCGCCGCGTCCGTCGGGCTGAACTACGACTTCGACGCGCTGCAACACACCAAGACGCTCAAGGCGCATGAACTTCTGCATTACGCCAAAGCGCACAACAGGCAGCTCGAGCTTGCCGAGCGCCTGTTCCTGGCCTACTTCACCGAGGGCAGGCACGTCGGACGGATATCCGATTTGGCCGACCTCGCCGCCGATGTCGGACTCGACCGGGCGGACGCCGAAGCCGCTCTGACGGCGGGCAGGTATTCGGATGCCGTCGCTTCCGACATCGACCAAGCCCGCACCTTCGGCATCAACGGTGTCCCCTTCTTCGTGATCAACGGCAAGTACGGGGTGTCGGGTGCACAGGAGCCCAGCGCGTTCGCTGATGTCCTACGCACCGTAGCCGCAGAAACCACAGCCGACACCGCCGCGGCCGATGTCTGACCCGGCATCAGGGGCCGCTTCGGGCACGTCGTTCCGCATGCTCGGTGAACCCGCCGAGGCATGCGCGGGCGGCGTGTGCGCATGGCCCCCGGCGGGTGAAGAAGAGCTCTCCGACGCCCCGGCCGACCCGACGTAGCGAACCAGCGCTGCATCGCGTGGTGACTTCAGCGAGATGCCGTGGTCACTAGACTGGCGGCCGTGTCCAGTATCGATCAGCCTCACTCGGATCGACCGCCGGCCGAGCCGTCCGGAACCGGCCGCCGCCAACAGGACCGGAGCCGGGAGACCCAGGGCAAGATCCTGAGTGCGGCAGTCACGGTGCTGATCGAGCACGGGTACTCGGGAGCGTCGACCCTGCGGATCCAGCAGCAGGCCGGGGTGTCTCGCGGCCGATTGTTGCATCACTTTCCCTCGCGCGAGAAGTTGCTCAGTGCGGCAGTCCACCACTTGGCGCTCGAGCGCATCCGTGGTCTGCACATCAGCTCGGACATTCCCCAGGAACTCAAGGCGCGGATTCGGGCAGCTATCGACGCGATGTGGTCGAACTACAGCCAGCCCTACTTCTGGGCATCGAACGAGCTGTGGAATGCTGCGCGCACCAACGACGAGCTGCGAGCCGAGCTCCGGCCCGTGGAACAGCGAATGGGTCAGGTCATCCGTGATCGGACCGACGCACTGTTCGGTCCGGAGTGCACGACCCGACCCGGCTACAAGCAGATGAGGGAACTCCTCCTGACAAGCATGCGCGGAACCGCCATGACCTACACGTTCGATCCACACGATCCGACGACCGATCGCCATCTCAGCCAGTGGTACTCACACGCGGAAAGCGTTCTACTGCACTAGAAATGCACGTAATCGACGGGCCCGGATCACCGGCCGACCATCGAAATCTCTTGTTTGCAGGCTCACCGGCGAGAGCGTCTGTGCGGCTCGCTCGGACCGTGGTCCACCGGACATCCCGTGGGAAACGTCCCGAGTTCCGAGATCCGATACCCAGCGGGATAGGAACGGACCGCCTTCTGATCGCGGGCGCGGTATGCCGTCGTACGCGGAGGGAGGAGCCGGACCACACGTGCGCGCGCCTTCACCATGGCTTCGGCAACCGACCGTTCGAGCTTCGTCGGCCCCGGGTAATGGAAGGCGTCGAGCAGAGGCTTGTCCATCAGCGCGTATGCCATTCGCCGAAAGACCTTCTTCGGCAGGAACTTGTACGGCGCGAACGTGGACATGAGGTCGAGGGTGGCGTCGGCGACGGCGGTGCTGCCCACGTCGTAGGCGAAGTGCTGCTGCTCGTACTCGTCCATGTAACTGGCGAACTGGTCGTAGGTCTCGGGGATCTCTTTGATTCCCATGTGCCGCCCCAGAGTGCGGTAGTACATGACCATCGCGTCGCGCTCACCCACTCCGACCGGACGCCATCCGAACCTCTCGAGCCAGCGGACCGGCACGACCACGAACGTCGCGAGAACATACAGAAAATCTTCGTTGGAGATGTCGTACGCACCGTGCATTCGATTCATCCGACGGATCGCCGTGCGGCCGTCGACGCTCGCGAACCCCGACTCGACGACCTGGTCGAGGATCAGATTGGTGTCGTCGTAGCGCTGCTGTACACGTTCGGTGAACTCGCCCGTCGCGGCCAGCAGGCTTCCGACGGTCGGGACTGCGTAGGTGCGGAACAATGCAAAGCTGAGGGCCTGAACCGTGTCCCACGGGAACGCGTAGGAGTAGTGCAGGCGGTATATCTCTTCGTAATCGGTGGTCGGGTCCAGAGACTCGATTCTCGTGGTCCACGGATCGTGAAACATGCGCACTCCGATGCAGTCACAGTGACCTCACTCGCTCACTGGTGAATGTAAGGGTTGACGCTTAATCAGTCAACAGTGACCGTTTACGAGTCCGGCGACGCACGACGAAGCCGAGAACCAGGACATCCCCGACCCGGTTCTCGGCACAGAAGTCGGCTAGCGCCCGATGCAGCCTTGAAGAGTGGTGAAGCTACCCGCGAGACTGAGACCGGTGCAGACTGCACCAGTCGGCGTCAGCGTGACGGTTCCGCCAGGACCTGCCACCGCAATCGACAACCCCGGCCCCACCCCTTCGTTCACGGCCGAACTGCCCGGCCCGAACGAGATCGCTGCCGGGCCCGCACCGGCGGTGGCGTCGGACACCGCGGTGCCGCCGTTCAGACCGAGTGCGAGTGCCGCTGCCTGTTCGAGCGCCGCCGCAGAGCCCCAGCCCTCGAATCCGTAACCTGCGGCCGCACTCGTTCCGTCGGCGACGCTGTCGCACTGCGACTGGCCTTCCACCGCGGCTTCCGATGCTCCGCCGGGGGCCGTGGTACACCCGACGGGCGCGGCCGAAGCGGCGGCGGGAGCGAGAAATGACATGCCTGCGGCCAGACCCAGAGTTGCTGCACCACCGAAGAGCTTCGTGAGCGTTCTCATCTTGACGCCTTCCTTCGAACGACTTGGAGATCGAGTACCTGCCTCACGCTGCTCCGCCGACAGCACGACCGTCGATCGCGAATATCTCGAATCAGCATCGACCTGGTCACGTCAAGGTAACACCGCTCCCTGTCGATGAACCGGGAACTCCAGAACCCGCGTCGGGTAGGCCGCGATTGATCGGCCGCCGCCCGGGTACACGAACCTCATGAGCGCACCAGCGCACGCCGCTGTATCCCCGACCTTGCCCACACCGGACGGCGAAGTGTCCGCGTCCGTTGTCGATTACCTGTCCGGCACGACCACGTCGGTGGCCACCACTTTCGACGTCGATCCCGTCGGCCGGGACGCGCAACTGGCGCTGACCATCTGCTACGAACTCCACTATCGCGGATTCCACGGCATCGACGACGACTTCGAGTGGGACCCTGCAATTCTGGCGTTCCGGCGATCGATCGAAGAGCCGTTCCTGGCGCACGTCCGCGAGTCCGTCGAGGACGGCGTCGACGCGGTTGCCGAGATGGACGCTCTGTCCATCGAACCGAGGAGCGGCAGCGGTCCGTCCTGGTTTCTCAGAGACGAGGGAACGTGGGACCACATGCGCGAATACTTCGCCCATCGGTCGCTCTACCACCTCAAGGAAGCCGATCCGCACGCCTGGGCCATACCTCGGCTGATCGGTCAGGCGAAGGCGTCGTACGTCGCCGTCGAGTTCGACGAATACGGCGGTGGCCGCGGCGATCACGTCCACCAGCAGTTGTGGAGCGCACTGATGGACGCGGCCGATCTCGACTCGTCGTATCTGGGTTATCTCGACCGTGTACCAGCGCAGACCCTGGTCTGGGTGAACTTGATGTCGTTGTTCGGCCTGCATCGGAGCTTGCGCGGAGCGACGGTGGGCCACTTGGCCGCAACGGAGATCACGTCCTCGCCGGGTTCCCGACGGTTCGTCGACGGTCTGCGCAGGCTCGGGGCTCCCGAAGCGTGCGTGGCCTTCTACGCCGAACACGTCGAAGCCGACGCGGTTCACGAGCAGGTCT
Source organism: Rhodococcus sp. 06-156-4 (assembly GCF_002259345.1). Taxonomy (NCBI): domain Bacteria; kingdom Bacillati; phylum Actinomycetota; class Actinomycetes; order Mycobacteriales; family Nocardiaceae; genus Rhodococcus; species Rhodococcus sp. 06-156-4. The sequence continues at coordinate 281,800 of NZ_NPGB01000020.1, forward strand.
TGCGTCATGATGTCGTCGGGGATCTTCTGCGCCGGGAGCCCGAACTGGAACGTGACGTGGTGTTCGGGATGCGCGCTCTGTCCTACGTCGAGGATGCCCTCGCCGACCACATCATGGGTGCGTGGCAGAAGGGCAAGTCGTCATTGATGCACCAGTGACGCGATGCAACGGTGACGCCTCGAGTCATGCGGGCCGTTGCTTGCGTCGGTGGCTCGTGTCGCACAGCGGGTAGGTCTTGCTGCGCTTGCACGTACAGATCGCGACCGCGAACCGGTCGGACGTCGTGTGGGTTCCGTCATCTGTTTCGATGTCCACGGGACCCGACACGATGATCGGTCCGTTGGCCACGACCCGGATCGATGTTCGCGCGCGGTCACCGCTTGTCGGCACGGATGACCACCAATCGTTCCGTCCGTTGACCGGTGCGCGCGATACCCACGTTCTCGAGCCACTCGGCGCGCGACGACATGACCGGACCGTAGCCGATCGTGCGCGAATCGACGATCGCCGCGGACATACCTCGCGCCGCCAGCATCGATACCGTGAGCTGCGGATCCGCGAACTCGGACTGGACCGCCAGCAGCGTGCCACCCGTAGACAACATGTCGAATACGTTGTTGCACAAGGTATCGAGCACGAGACGGCCGGTAGGGCCCGCGTCCCAGGCCCGGGCCGGGCCGAGCTCGACGGGCACGTTGTCCGACGGTACGTACGGCGGATTGCACACCACCACGTCGAACGGCCCTGTTCGTCGAGCATCGTCGAACGACCCCAGCCGCACGTCCACGTTCAACCCGGCATTGCGGGCGTTCTTCTGGGCACACGTCGCTGCGACGGGATCGATGTCGAACGCGTGCACGCCTCGAGCCCCCGACCGTGCGGCATGAACCGCGAGCACCCCCGAGCCGGTACACATGTCCACGACCCGAGCACCCACGGCAATTCCCGACGCAGTGAGGGCCTCGGCCAGCAGCCACGAATCCTCTTGCGGTCGATACACACCCGGATCGACCGCCACGTCGAAGAACTTCTGCATCTCGTGACCGGCACGGACTGCCGTCGTGTTCGCCATAGGGTAGGTATGCCGCCTGGCGAAAGACCCAAACCTCGAGGATCCGCGCCACCCGAACCATGGGTCGTTCTCGCTCTCGGCTGACGTTTGAGTTGTCCGGTTCGGGGAATCCGTCCCGAAGCAGCGAGGGTCTTCGGTTGAGCGTGCAGCCGACAACTCTTCATTTTCCAGTCGAAATTTTCGTCCTGCCGACGCCGGTCGCGCCCGGAGCACATCTCTCCTGCCGTGATTCGCCTCCGTCGCGGCTTGCGCAGGCGTCGGGACGCGAGAACAGGTGATTGCCGTGATGGATCGTGACCGATACCGAGCGGAGTGGTCGACGCTGCACGGGGGTCTCGACGCGTCGTCTTCGCGTTTGATCGACGGCTGGCTCGGGATCATGTACCTCTGCGCTGCCCCCTTCGTTCGACGGCGTGTCTCCCCGACGACCGTGACGGTCTTGGCGCTGGTGTGTGCGGCGATCGCGGTGGCGGCGAGTGCATTCGGTCGCTGGGGCGTACTGGCGGCAATGGTGCTGATTCTGGCGTCGACCCTGCTGGACGGCGTGGACGGTGCGGTGGCCGTCATGTCCGACCGCGCATCCGCGTGGGGGTCGGTCCTCGATTCCACCGCTGATCGCGTCAGCGATCTGTGTTTCTATGCGTGCGCCGCCGTAGTGGGTGTGCCGCTGCCGCTGATCGCGACGATGGCAGCCTCCACGCTCGTCCACGAATCCGTTCGCGCCCGAGCGGCCGCAGTCGGCATGCCGGAGGCGGGCGTGCTCACCGTGTGGGAACGACCGTCTCGCGCTGTCACCGTGTTGCTGATACTCGGCGCGAACATGATCTTCCCGGAGCAGACCTGGACTTCCGCGGCAGGTGGAGCCGTCGGAGCCGGATTGGCGCTCATCGGGTTGTTTCAACTCCTGGTGGTGGTGCATCGTCGGCTCGCGGCCCCTGCGCAACAACCTGCGCGGTCGCCTGGGTGAACGTCCAGCCCGTGATGAGCAGGACATGGAGCACCCACATCCACAGACCGATCGCGATCGCGGCTCCCACAGTGGTCAGGCCTCCGAACGGGGCGCCGAGCGACACCGGAATCGCCAGAAACAGAACGAAGCCCTGAACGAAGCCTGCGATGAACGACGCTGTGACCGCGGCACACCACCAGACGACGGTAAACGGAATGTCCTCTGCCGCAACTATCGAATACGCACCCGCGACCAGGACACCGAGCACGAGCCACACGACGACGAAGCCCAACCACACGCGCAGCAACAAGGCCGCTACTCCCCCGCCCGTCGTCGCATCGGCGAGCCATTCTGCCGACGCCAGCACTCCCAGGAGCAGAAGCGGCGCGACCACTGCCACCGGCACCAGGGCAAGCCGGCCTCGCCAACCGTCGAAGGATGTGGGGCGAGGTCGCCTCCGCGAGGTCAGCGCTCGGCGCAGGCCCTCGCCGTAGAACGTGGCAGGGAAGATCGCCAGTACACAGTGCAGCAGACTCAACTCGGCTCCCGCCGAAACCAGCTGCAGCACAACGCTCCGCGCCCCGAGCGCGTCGGGTAGCAACGATGCGACGTCGTCGCCTCTCGCTTCGACCCACGACGCCGACGTGACCAGAGCACAAGCTCGCAAGGACAACAGCAGCAAGGGCACCACCGCGATGGCACCGTAGAACGTCAGTGTGGCGGCCAGAGCGCTCGAGTCTCGTGTAGCCGAAATTTCCTTGTATCGCGCGACCGTCGCCGACGCTCGTCGCCTGACGGATCCGAGGTTCCGAGTGCTGGGCAGTATGTTCATGATCTGTTGCCAATTCCCCGCGAGCCCGGTGATCAACCCCAGCGCTGGTTTTCGCGCGACCTACCTGGGTATGCCTCGCACAATGACATTCGACGGTACTCCCGCACCCACTGCCTTTTCTGCGCCTCGACATGGGCCGGAGGTGACCGACACCGTCGATGTTCTGATCATCGGAGGCGGCAATGCCGGCGTCAGCACCGCCGCTCGTCTGCTGCGAGAACACGTGACCGACAGCGTTGCCATCATCGAGCCACAACAAGTGCACACGTACCGGCCGATGCTGTCCTACGTCGGATCAGGCCAGGCTCGCCTGGCCGATGCGCAGAAGACGCAGCGGTCGGTAACTCCCGACGGGTGCAGGTGGATCGAGGACTCGGTGGTCTCGATCGATGCGGAGTCCAGAACGGTGCGCGCCGGTTCGGGCCGCGAGTACAAGTACACCGACCTGATCATCGCGGCTGGTCTCGTGCCGGATCTGGATGAGCTTCCCAACGTGTTCGATGCCCTCGAGACTCCCGCTGTCGCCAGCAACTATCTCGACCGCGCGGAGAAGACCGCGGCGCTCGTCGACTCGATTGCTCTGCCCGGGCACGCTGTGTTCACGCTGCCACGACCACCGGTCAGTTGCAGCGGCACCACACTGAAGCCGCTGTTTCTTGCCGCGTCGCAGTGGCAACGAGACGGCCGCCTGCCGAGGATCGACATCACACTCGTCGTCGACCGCTCGTATCTGGTCGGTGTTCCTGCCTTGGACGACATCCTGCGCCGCAGGCTCGACGAACTGGGTGTGCGAGTTCTGTTCGACACCAGCATTTCCGGAATCGAGGCGGACCACCAGCGCCTGCACGTTCACGGCGGCGGTAGCCAGAACCGCATCGACTACGACTTCCTTCACCTCGTCCCGCGGTTTCGTGGGCCGAGCTGGCTGGCGGACCTCGCCGACGACACACCTGCCCACCTCGTCGACATCGACCCGATGACCTTCAGGCACGTTCGCCACGACTCCGTGTGGTCACTAGGTGACATCGCCGCAACCGGCACCGACCCGTCGGGAGGCGCCCTCCGCAAGCAAGCTGCGACTCTCGTCGACAACATCGCGGCTGCCCGGCGGTCGCAGCCGTTGGCCTCGTACGACGGTTACACCGTTGCACCTGTGGCGGTCGATTCGCATACCCTGATCGCGGGGGAATTCGACCGAGATTTCGTGGTCTCGTCCTCACTTCCGAGTTTCCTCGATCCGCTCAAACCGCGTAGGTCGGCATTTCTTTTCGACCGCTACGCCTTGCCGCAGGCCTACTGGCGCAGGATTCTCCGCGGACGTCTGTGACGCCGGTGCTGAACAGTCGTACGAGCCGCACGGTTTGGACGACCATGTTTGTGGACACCCACACCACATGACCGCTGAGCTCTACACCGCCCTGGTAACCGCGACGGAAGCAGGAGTGACGTCCGACGACGGATTCCTGTCACTCGACGTCCACGAGCCCGAAAAGCTCGGCGGGCCAGGAGAAACCACCAATCCCGAACAGTTGATGGCCGCAGCCTTGGCCAGCTGCCTCGTCCAATCGCTGCGCATCGCCGTCGGTACGGTCGAAGGAAGCATGGACTCCGTCGCCGTCGAAGGCAAAGTTGTTCTCACCGACTCCGACGGTTCCGGCTACGACGCCAGATTCTCACTGAAGGTCCAGCTACCCGACGTCGAGGATCCCGATGCCGTACTTGCACAAGCTGTCTCGATCTGTCCGTTCTTGAAGGTCATCGAGTCCGTCGATGTGAGTCTGGGCTGATTCTCGCTCGACCATCCCGACACGTCGTCGGGTAGCCCCCTGCCTCTGCGGACTTTGTGGGAAAGTATTCCCACCGACGACCGCGAGGGGAACCCGTGACACAGACTCATCCCGGACTGCACCGTCAACGGGTGCCAGCCGAGCACCGTGTGCTCGGTCTCGACCGAAGAACGCTCGCGCCAGCGCTTTTCGTCATCGCGGTCTTTCTCGTTCTTACCGTCGCTGTACCGCGCGTCGATGCGGCCATCGGCTGGAACGATCCCGTGCGCGCCGGTCAACAACTAGCGCTCACGGACACGATTGCCTTCACGCCGAGGACAGGCTGGGAGGTCGAGACCGGGTTTCGTGTGGGCGAAAAAGACCGGAGATCCGGCGACGCCACCGTATCAGGGGACGGCGTCACGTTTCAGGTGACGGCGGACTCCTTCGACGGGACACCGGACGATTTGGTGGACCAGGTGGAAAAGGTCACCTCGCGCACCACCGACCCGTCGTTCCGCGTCGACGGAGACCGGGCCACTCTGACCACAGCAGCCGGGCAAACCGGTGTCGTGCAGGCCTACAGCAGCGTCCGCGGAGACGGACTGGTCGCAGCGTTCGTTGTCGACGGCACCGGCCTGAAGGTCACGGCGTACGGTCCGCCCACTCAGATGACCGCGGCGGCAACCGATATCAAGGACATGATCTCCAGCATCCAGACCGTCGACGGGAGCAACCGATGAGTGACGCCGTGACAGACACCGCGTCGTCCGAGGCCGAGCACCGTCGGCAGGAGGCGCTCGAGGTCTCCGGGTGGGGTGAACGATTCGAATTCGTACAACCCCACAACCTGTCGTTCTGGGTGTACATCGCGCTCACTGTAGTCGGAGCGTTTCAGGCTTGGGCGTTCTTCGCACCGGGAGCCGGGTTCTACGCCGAGGGATTCGCCGTGTCCGCGGTGCTGTGCACTCTGTGCGGACTCGCGTGGTTCGCGTGGTTCCGTCACATCGACCGGTGGGAACGGCAGCCAGGCCGACTGGTCGCGGCAGCACTGCTGTGGGGAGCAATCCCCGCCACCTTCGCGTTCGCGATGACGGTCAACACTGCGATGCTCAGCATCTACCCGAAGCTGTTCGGCCAAGCGTGGAGCGCGAATTGGGCTGCAGGCGCGACTGCACCGATCACCGAGGAAGCGGCCAAGCTCTGCGGATTCATCCTGCTGATGAGCCTTGCCCCGCGGCTGATCCGAACGGCCAACGACGGTCTCATTCTGGGCGCCTTCATCGGACTCGGATTCGCAATGTTCGAGGACTTCCTCTACGCAGCCAACGCCACTGCCCGGACGTTCGGAACCGACCCGGTCGGAAATGCCGTCCACATGTCGCTCACGCGGATTGCCGTCAGTTTCGTCTCGCACCCTCTCTTCAGTGCGCTGGTGTGCGCAGGCGCGGTGTACCTCATCGGGACGAAAGCACAACCACGCAAGATCGGGCGTGGTCTCGCCTTCGTTGCGGCGGGGGTGTTCCTGCACTTCACCTGGGACGACGCCACCGGGCTCGGCGGAGGTAATCCGCTTCTGTTGTTCGGCGTCATGTTCGCGTCCGTCGTCATCGCATTCACGGTGCTGGCGATCGCGTTCCGCCGAGCAGCACCACGCGAGTACCAATTCGTCCGCGACATTCTGGCTCCCGAGGTCGATGCAGGATTCCTCACCGACGCCGAGGTGGACGGCGTTCTGGACAGAAAGGCCAGAAAGGCATTCCGCGCGTCGTCGCCCGATCGACGGGCCCGGAAAGCGCGTAAGCATCTTCGACGCGCAATCCTGGACCTCGCACACGACATCGCGAGCGCCAAGGGCGCGGACACCGAAGCGGTGCGGCACTCGCGTGCCGAGGTCGAACGTCTTCGCGCCGAGGACGGCATCGGGCAGCCACTCGGCAGTTAGGTGATCGGCGGCGGATTACGCCTTCGCCACGAGCGGTGCGACCTCGGTCCCCAGTAGTTCGATTCCTCGGAGCAGATCTCCGTGCGCAAGGCGAGGATTCGTCATCTGCAACGACAACCGATCGACACCGCCCAGCTGCTCACCCACGCGCAGGATCTTGTCTGCGACGGTCTTCGGGTCTCCCATGAAGAAGGCTCCGTTGGGGCCAGACGTCGCGTCGAACTGTTCCCGAGTGGGGCGTGCGAAGCCCCGCTCGCGTGAGACCTTGGTGAACATCTCGTGCCAGCCGGGGTAGATGGTGTCCGCTGCCGCTTGCGTCGACTCGGCCACGAAACCGAACACATGTAGTCCGACTTGCAGCTTTTCGGGTGCGTGCCCGGCCTCCGCGCCTGCCCGTCGATAGAGATCGACGAGCGGCGCGAACTGTCGGGGTTCGCCGCCGATGATCGCGATCATCAGGGGAAGACCCAACAACCCGGCTCGAACGAAGGACTCGGGAGTTCCTCCGACGCCGACCCAGATCGGCAGCGGATCCTGTACCGGCCGGGGGAAGATGCTCTGCCTGTTCAGAGCCGGTCGGTGACGCCCGGACCACGTGACTTCCACGTTCTCGCGGATCTCGAGCAGCAGTTCGAGCTTCTCGGCGAAGAGCGAGTCGTAGTCGCGTAGATCCAGGCCGAACAGCGGGAAGGATTCGGTGAACGATCCGCGGCCGACGACCAGGTCGATCCGCCCCTTCGAAATGAGGTCGAGAGTGGCGAATTCCTGGAACACGCGTACTGGATCGTCCGCGCTGAGCACTTTCACTGCACTGCCGAGCCGGATGCGTTCCGTGCGAGCAGCCGCGGCCGCCAGGATGATCGACGGCGCCGAATCGTAGTACTCGCTCCGATGGTGCTCGCCGATGCCGAACGAATACAACCCGACCCGGTCCGCGAGGGCGATCTCCTCCAGCAGATGGCCCATTCGCTCGGACGGGCCGATCACGCGTTCATCGGTCGGGTCCGTCACGGAGGAGACGAAGCTGTCTACGCCCAGGTGCATTGTTCGACCTCTCGATTCGGGGCGGACAGGCCCACCCGTGTCGATTGTAGATTCAACCATCATCGCCGACGGTCCCTGTCGGCCCCTCACCGGTTGCCCTAGCCTTGACGTGATCGTCTCACTGTCCGCACACCCACACGTTCAAGCCGACAAGGGAGCACCCATGACAACGTGGCTCATCACCGGATGCTCGACGGGCCTCGGAAGGCATCTGGCCGAGACAGCATTGGCACGTGGTCATCAGGTGGTGGTGACCGCGCGCGACGTATCGAAGGTCGCCGACATCGCTGCCCGCTACCCCGACACCTCACTCGCGATCGCTCTGGACGTCACCGACGACACTCAGGTCTCTGCTGCCGTCGACGCCGCTACCGAGAGGTTCGGTGCAGTCGACGTACTCGTCAACAATGCGGGCTACGGATATCGCTCCGCGGTCGAAGAGGGCGAGGACGGTCCGGTCCGCCGGTTGTTCGACACCCATGTCTTCGGTACCGTGCGCACGATCAAGGCCGTTCTGCCGGGAATGCGCGCCCGTCGCTCCGGAACGATCGTCAACATCTCGTCGATCGGAGCGCGCCTTTCACCCGCCGGGTCCGGGTATTACGCCGCGGTCAAAGCCGCCATCGAGGCGCTCACACTGTCGCTTCGTCGAGAGGTCGCCCCCCTGGGCATCCGCGCCCTCACGGTCGAACCCGGCGCGTTTCGCACGGACTTCGCGGGCAGATCCCTGACCCAGTCCGCCTCCCCCATCGCCGAGTACGCAGCCACGGCCGGTGCGCGCCGGATCGAGAACGACACAGCGCACGGCAACCAGCCAGGTGACCCGGTCAAGGCAGCACAAGCTGTCGTCGACGCAGTCGAATCCGAAGATCCCCCGTTCCTGCTGCTCCTCGGCAACGACGCGGTCGACGGATTCACCGGTGCGCTCGACGCCCTGCGCGCCGACGCCGAGTCGTGGGAATCCGTTTCACGAAGCACAGATTTCGACTCCTGAACTGCACGCGATTCAGTCGTTCTGCGGGTTGTCTTCGTAGGTGACGGTGATTTCCTGGAACCCTTTGTTGCGTTGAGCTTCCGCTTGGCCGGTGTACGAGTTCTTGTCGCCCTCGGTGAGTTCGACATTGTCGGTGAACGGTGTCAGCAGCGCGCGCGGATGAAGGTGGTCTACTCGAACTGCGTTGATCTCGATACAGATCACGATCAGAACCGACGCCACGTACAGAAAACCCAACAGCCCCAGCACGATTGCGAACACACCGTTGCTTGTGCTGACGTTGCCGACGACGTAGCGGATGTAGATACCGCCGAAGGATTGCAGAGCCTGCCAGATCACCGCGGCTGCAACGGCTCCGGGCAGCACGTCGCGGACACTCAATGGCCGCGCGGTTCCGATACGGAACGCGGCAGCGAACACCGCACTGTTGAGCGCGATCGCGCCCAGGATCGCCGACACACCACCGGCGAAGCCGAACAGGCCGGACGACGCGACGACGTTCAGCACGGTCAAACCGATGATCGCGCTGCCGACGGTGCTGAGCAGCAGCAGCCCGCGCACTCGGGCGCGAATCGGGTCCGGCTGGTTGTTGCGCGGGACGGACCACGCAGTGTTCAACGCGTGTTGCACCGCCAGTGACACCCCGAGACCGCCGTACAACGAGCCGGCCACACCGATCACGATTGCCGTGACGCCGCCACTGAGCCGGTCGGGCTCGCCGAGCTGGTCTCCGATGACCGGGATCTGACTCATCGCCGAGTCGAGGATGCGTTCCTGCAGATCGGGATTGCCCGCCAGCACGATGCCGAGCAGGGTGGTGAACAGCAGCAGCAGCGGGAACAGCGACAGAAACGCGTAGTAGGCGATCAATGCCGCCAGGTATCCGCCGCGGTCGTCGAGGAATTTGTAGACGACCGCGAGCGGGAACCCTGCTGCCGGGTGCTTGCGCTGGAACCCGTCGATGCGAGAGACCATCAGCGGTCGAAGAGGGACTTCGATTCGATGCTCCGCGCCAGTGCCCGCACTGCGCGAGTCGGCGCGGCCTTCAGCTGACGCTGACGACGGTTTCTCCTGGCAATGACGAACGCGATCGTCCCGGCGCCGATCACAGCGGCGACGACGGCCACGGTTCGAGGAGATGTCGCCGTGTCCACGACGCTGTCGACGTCGACCTCGCGGACCTTGGATGCTGCATTGTCGGCCAAGTCCGTGACCGACGCCTTGGCGTCGGCTGCGGTCGATGCCGCGGTGTCGGCGAGCGAGGAGGCTGCTTTGGTTGCCGAATCGGCCGCGTCGGATACGACGTCTGCTGCCTTGTCAGCGACCTCCGACGCCTTGTCGCCCAGTTCCTCGGCGCCGTCGGACACGGTGTCGGCGAGTTGATGGGCATTGCCCTTGGCCTTCTGCGCCGCCCCGCTACCGCGGAGTTCGTCGTCGCCGGTGGCGTTGCCGATGCGCTCCTTCGCATCACCGGCGAGTTCGTCGGCCTTGTGTTGCGCTTTGTCGATGAAGTCGGACATCAGGTTCCTCCATGTCGTTCGCGACGCCGCACAGCGTGTACGGCGTTCGAGGGTCGATCGGCCGGTGGGAACCGGCAGCTTTAAGTCGGTTCGAACGAAGAAAAACAAACGCGAAGAAGTAAGTGATCTGCGCCACACTACCTGCGAGCGATCCATGAAGCTCTCGGCCGCGAATTGATTGAAGAAAAAAGGTCCGACCAGTGTGTTTTTTACGCGACGCCACACGTTTGCCTCGGCACGACCCGTGCCAGAATCAGCTCCTCGATTCGACCTCCGATGTCGAATCCGAACAAGTACGGAAGTAGGTCGTCTGTGGGCGCGAAGTCGATAGTCGAAAGCTGGTCCGACATCAGACGGCCGAACAGCGGGTCCGACACCGATCGGACCTGCCAGAACATCGTCGACCTGGCCGTGGCGACCGTGGGATGCACGGGTGCGTCGATCACTGCGATGACCGACCGTGCCCGACCCATCATCGTCGCCGCGACCGATCCAGCGGTGATGCGCACAGCTCTGGAGGTCGCGTCGATCACCGGGTACTCGGCGACCGAGGCGGTCATCGACGGCCGAAGAGCCGTCGTGGTCGACGACATGGCCACCGAACCAGACCGTCCGGAGTATTCCCAGGAGATCTTGGCTCGTACCGGGGTGCGCTCGACAGCGAGCTTCCTACTGCTTCTCGACGACGTCGAGCTGGGCGTGATGACGTTCTACTCGACGGAACCACGCACGTTCACACACGACGTCCTGGATCGGTGTGCACGTTTCGCTGACCAGTCGGCCCTTCGGTTGGCATACGCCAGTGCACGGGAGCGGGCAGACCACCTGGCCTCCGCGCTTGTTCGTAGCCGTGAGATCGGCATCGCGATCGGAGTCGTCATGGCCACGGCCAAGGTGGATCGCGACGCTGCTTTCGACATGCTTCGTCGGGAGTCGTCGCTCACCAATCGCAAGCTGCACGAGATCGCGTCCGAGAGCGCAAGAACAGGAGAAGTGCCGGGACTCCGCGTGCCGTGAACCGGTCGTACACTTCGGCCATGGACTGGGTCTTCGACGCCGAGGTGTTCCAGTGGCGCGGTCCCGCGCCGTTCTACTTCGCGGCCACTCCCGCGCACGTCGACGACTTTCTGCACGCTCACCTCGGTGAGCTGACCTACGGATGGGGCGTCATCCCCGCTCGGGTGAAGATCGGTGACACCGAAATCGAGACTTCTCTGATCCCGAAGGACGGTGCATACCTGGTGCCGTTGAAGGTCGCGCTACGCCGCCCCGAGGACATCGACGACGGTGACCACGTGGAAATTCACCTGTCCGTGGGGCGCTGTGAGCAACAGATCCCGGTGCTCAGTCGGCCTGATCCGCTCGTGCCATGACGCCCTGGTAGTCGTCCAGATCTATTTCCTCCGCGATCACGGTCTTGGTCCCGTTGTAGACGTCGCGGTCGATCTCGTCGTCGGCGTTGGCAACGAGCATCGCCACGAACGTGTCACCGTTGACATTGAGGAAGGTACGGAAGATTCCGGCGAACCAATCGACTGCGATCAGCAGCCCGACGGCTTCGAACGGCAGGCCGAGCGAGGTGGCCAGGAACATCGCGACGACGGGAAATCCGCCCGGAACGGTGATGGTGCCCATGTTGAGGAGGATCGCCAATCCCATACCGAGGGCGATCTGTCCGATGCTCAGGTCGATGTTTCCGGCTTGCGCGAGGAACATCACCACGATCATGTAGTTCAGGACCGCGCCGTAGGAACCCATCGTCAGGCCGATGGACAGCGTGAAGTTGGCGACCTTCTGACTTACTCCCACCTTTTCGACAGTGTTCTTGAGCACCGTCGGGAAGGTGACGGCCGAACTCGTCGTCGTCACTGCGACGATGGTCTGCTCGGTGAGCTTGTTCGGCAGCTTCCATGGGCTGAGACGAGTTCGTGCTGCCACGACAGCGACGAACAGCGCGAACAGGACGATGACGCCGATGAGTGTCGTGCCCAGATACTTCAGCGCCGTCGAGACCACCGAGAAGCCGACGTCTCCTGCGAGAGCTGCCAGTAGACAGAACACGCCGATGGGGGCGATCACCATGACGAGACGGATCATCGTGAGGACGATCTGTTGAATCTGATCGAACAGCCTCAGGACGCCGGTGTCGCCGGTCTTGTTCACGTGGATGCGCAGTGCGATTCCGAACAGCAGCGAGAAGACGATGATCGGCACCATCGTCGCGGTGGACATCGCGTCGAACACGTTGGTGGACACGAAGTTCAGCAGCGTGTCCTGCCATCCGAGTGCTTCCCCCGCCGATTCCTCCAGGCTCGGGTCCAACTCTTGCGTGAACACCATTCCCGACCCCGGCCGCACGAGACTGCTGAGCACCCAAGCCAAGACAGCCGCAACGAACGAGAACCCGATCATCCACTTGAACGTTCGGAACGCGATCTTTCCGGTACCGGTGCCCGACATGGATCCGGTGGCGACGATGACCGATGCCATCACCAACGGAACGATGGACATCTGGATCAGACGGATGAACAGGTCTCCGATGAACTTCAGGTTCGCTGCCCACTCACCGACGAGCAGACCGAAGACAATGCCGCCGATCGCAGCGAGACCGATCTGTGCAGCGGGATGCCTCAAAGACTTCATGCCTCAAACTAAGACGAGCCCGCTACCGGGCCGTGACCGTCGTATTGCACTCGCATTACGGACCCGACGGGCGTGCTCGTGTGTCGATGCCGTACGCCTGAGCCATCACCGACTCGATGACGCTGCGCGGCAGCAGTCTCCGCGCGAGGAACACCAGCGGCGCGTTGCTCCCGACTGCGTAGAGCGGCCGAGTCCTGGTGTCTTCGATGGCTTGGAGCACGGTCCGAGCAACCTTGCCGGCCGAGATCCCCGTGGTTTCCTTGTCGTCGAGAGCCGCTATCGCGGAGGTGAACTGCTCACGGTACGGAGAATCGTCGCCGCAGTACTTGGTTCGGCGCCCGGAGAGACCGGTGGCGATGGAACCGGGTTCGACGGTGGTGATGTCGATCCCGAACGGTTGCAATTCGTACCGTGCCGCCGTCGCGAAGCCCTTCAGTGCGGCTTTGGTCGCCACGTACGACGAGCGGTACGCCATGGGAAAGCTGGCGAGCATCGAACCGACGTTGACGATCGTTCCGCGACGTCGTCGACGCATCCCCGGCAGCAGGAGCTGAACGAGCTCGACGGGCCCGTGAACGTTGAGTTGAAACAACCTCTGCACCGCGTCGATCGGCAGTTCCTCGATGGGCCCGCATTGGCTCTCGCCTGCATTGTTCACCACTACGTCCACATCGACGTCGTGCAGCGAGTCGACGAACGCGCGGATCGAGTCTCTGTCGGTGAGGTCGAGGTCACGATAGTCGACCCCGTGAACCGGACTGCTCACCGTCGCGCTGGTGCGGCTGGTGCCTATCACCCGGTACCCCCGGACAACCAGCGCCGACGCCACCGCTCGCCCGATTCCCGACGATGCGCCGGTCACGATTGCTGTCTTCATCCTTGCCCCTGTTCCGCCCGCGCGAGTGCGCGGAGCTTTCCCACTGACATGCGAAGCCCGTACGCCACCAGAGTCTTTCGACCGTCCGGGTGCGTCCAGCGCAGCAGGGCCGACCCGTCGTCCACCGAACCGGTGACAATTTCCGGTTCACCGACGAGTGGCAGCGGACCTACCGCCTTGATGGACAGCCCGAGCACCTCGGTCCAGAAGTAGTCGTCGACCGGAGCGCACCGAGCGGCTGCTCCGAGCGCGGATGCTGCAGCAACCCTGCCCTGAGCCACAGCGTTGGACCAGAACGGTCCGCGTCGGGGATATCTCGACGGCTCCCGGAAGTACGTGACGTCGCCGGCAGCGAACACGTCGGGTACCGACGTCGAGCAGTCCTCTCCTATCCCCACACCGTCTCGATCCGCAACGCCGGTACCGTCGAGCCAGTCGGAGACCGGCACCTCCCCCACACAACTGACAACGACATCGGCATGCAGCGCAGTGCGATCCGGCAGGACGATCCCGTCCACGGGACTGCCGGACAGCGTTACCGGCCCCGCAGGGCGCAGCATACTTCCGCTGTTCTCCGCCAGGCGCTCTTCGATGGCCGCAGCAAGGAAGCTTCCGAGAACTCGCTCCAGAGGAGGATCCACGTCGACGACGGTTGTCTCGATAGTGCGTCGGACGCACGCCGAGGCGATTTCCATTCCGAGGAAGCCTGCGCCGACGATGATCGCCGACGATGCCGCGTCCAGCCGGGAACGCAGGACCCGTGCGTCGTCATGGGTTCTGACGACCAGTTCCCCCGCTTGGCCGACCCGAGCCAGGCGTCGAGCATCGGCGCCTGTCGCGACGACGAGTGTGCCGTACTCGACGTCGGTTCCGTCCGAGAGAGCAACGGTCTTTCGGCCTGGATTCAACCGTGTTGCAGCAGAGTTCAGTTCGGTGATGCGCAAGTCGGACAGGTCCCACCGGGCCGACGTGCCGTCGTCCGAGTCCAGGACGTGCTTGGAGAGCGGCGGTCGTGAGTACGACCCGTCCGGATCCGCACCGATCATGACGATGTCTTTGTCGTAACCGAGGGCTCGGAGCTCACGGGCGGCCGCGCAACCGGCCGTCGACCGACCTACGACGACGATCGGAGCTGCGTTCATTTCTGTTCGCGCAGCGCGGCCACCGGGCAGGCGCCGATCGCGGACCGCACCGCAGCGACCTGCTCCTCGGGCACGTCCTGGTGGTCGTACGCGTAGTGCAGTTCGCCGTCGTCGTCGAGGCTGAACACCTCGTGTGCGGCCTCTTCACACAGTCCGTGGCCTTCACAGCGATCCCAGTCGACGTCGATCCTCATGCTTGCTCTCCCCTGCTCGGTACCAGCTCGAGCGGTAGCCGTTCGAGCCGGTGAATGATGTTGTTGACGGCCCACTTCGGCTCTCCGGTCAGTTCGATTCGTTCGACCCGACGCGCCAGCGCCTGCAGCATCGATCGTGTTTCCAACCGTGCTAGACCCTGGCCGGCGCACCCGTGTACGCCGGACCCGAAGCCGAGCTGCCGAGCGGCATCGCGGGTGATGTCGAACGAGTCGGGTCGATCCCATTCGGCAGCATCACGGTTGGCCGACGCGTAGATCACCAACAGGCGGCTCCCACGCGGAATCGGAACTCCACCGATGTCGACGTCGCGCGTTGCTTTGCGCGAGAACGCGCGTAGCGGCGACTCGAACCGGACCACCTCGTTGACGGCGCCTGGGATGAGCGTGGGGTCGGCCCGCACCGCCTGCCACTGCTCCGGGTGCTGCGAGAACAGGTACAGCGCACTCGAGATGGCTCCGATGGTGGTGTCCAGAGATGGCGCCATGTAATCCACCATCAACGCAGGACACGCCTTCGGGTCGATCGTGCCCTCGTCGGCGGCAGTGAGCACATCGCGGCCCATGCTTCCTTCCAGCACCGATCTGTTCTTCACGACGCGACGTGCGAACGCCATCATTTCCGCCACGGCCTTAGCAGCACCGACCGACCGGCAATTCACCGGTCCCATAGCGTCGAATGTCGCTCCGGCCCAGCGCAACAGCTCCTCGCGGCCGTCCTCCGGCCATCCGACCAGATCGGGAACGACCGACAGCGGAAGGACCGTCGCCAAGTCCTCGACCCCGTCGACGTCCAGCATCGACATCGCTCGATCGACCACTCCGTCGGCGGCCTCCTCCACTGTCGTGGTCATCTTTCTCAGGGCTTTGGGGGTCATGCGGTGCGCCAGAACGGATCTCTTGGTCGCATGGTCGTCCGCGTCGCTGTTGAGCGTCGTGCCGCGCCCCAGGCGATTCGCGACGGCGTTGAGCGACACTCCGTCGCCGGAGATGAACGACTCGTCGTCCAGCAGCACCGCCTTGCAGTCCGCGTAACGCGATACGGCATAGACGCGTTGGTGCGGCAACCACACCGCAGGACCCAAGGCGCGCAGCCGCTGGTAGTGGGGATACGGGTCGACGATCGCGTCGACGTCGTAGATGTTCTGTCGGTATCGGGGGACCGACGAGTCAACGGTCACCGGAGCTCCTGACAATTCGATAGGCGCAACTAGGCAACCGAGTGTGCAGTGACGGCACCGACCGGCCTGCGGCCATCACGGTTCTGTCCGGCCGCACGATGGCAGCGTTGGCGCGGCGTCGATGCAGCCACATCCCGAGTTCCGAGGATTGCGGGACCTCCAGTGCGGTTGCGCCTCGGCGGACAACTTCCGTGTTCTGCTCGCGGGTGAGCGGTGTGGTGGAGACGAACAGGAAGCACCCTGGGGCAACGTCGTCGACCCTCCTCCCGCGATCGACGACGGCGTTGGGACACAGCGATCCGGCGAGCCCACGCGACAATACTTTTCGCGTAACGAAATTGGAGGGCGACAGGCGCGGCGAGGTACTGTCGGTCACCTGTGCTCCGATCATGGGTAGGTGTCCGAGGACGGGCGCGACGGACTTGCGCACGGCGTCGGTGATCGCTCCCCCACCGGTCATTGCCCTCCCGATTGCCACGGCCAATCGAATCGACGACGTCACGTGAGGTTTGCGCTCCGCTTCGTAGGAGTCGAGAGTGTCGTCGGCGAAGGATCCGTTCATGACGCCTACCAGTTTCCAGACCAGGTTCATCGCGTCGCGCACACCCGCGCCCATGCCCTGCCCGATGAACGGCGGCGTCAGGTGCGCTGCGTCGCCGAGCACGAAGATGCGACGATCGCGCCACCGGTCGACCACTCGGGCACGGAAGGTGTACTCGGTGGATCTGATCAGGTGCAGTGCGTCCCGATCCGCAGTACCTAGCCATGGCGTCAGCAGAGGGCGGACACTGTCGAGATCATCGAAATCGTCGGCAGTTTCGGTGTCGCGGAGCCGGAATTCCCACCGATGACGGGTGTGGCCGATACGCATGTAGGTTGCGGCCCGTTCGGTGTCGCACACCTGGTGCACACCCTCCCACAAATCGAGCTCGGCCTCGGTGGCGATGTCGATCACCAGCCATCGTTGCTCGAAGCCGAGGTCGAGCATTCTCGATCCGATCGATGACCGCACGGTGCTGTTCGCTCCGTCGCATCCGAGTACATAGTCCGCGGTGACGGCACAGCGTTCTCCAGTGCGTGTATCGAGGTATGTCACGACGCAGTGGTCCCGCCTGTTCGCGACGTCGACGACGGTGCAGCCGCCTGCCATGTGGACGCCGGCGAGCGAGGACAGCCGCGACCGCATGAGATGCTCGAGGTCGGGTTGATCGAACATGTTGGCCTGCGGAAAGCCGTGCGGCCTGCGGTCGGGGTCTCGATCGAACACTGCGAGCGTCGTGAGGCGTCGGTCGACCAACTGCAACCCGCGGGCCGGTCTGGAGATCGCCGCGAACTCTTCGGCCAACCCGAGGCCACCGAGTATTCGGTAGACCTCGTCGTCCATGTGCACCGCCCGAGGTTGCGGGTACACACCCTCCCAGCGGTCCATGATGGAACAGCTGATTCCGTACTGCGCCAACAACAGTGCGGCCGTCATCCCGGTGGGCCCCGAGCCGATGATCACGACCGGGTGGTGATCGACGGACTCAGGCATACCGAACCCTGGTCCGTTGAATGCCGAGATCGAGTGCCCCATCGGGTGTCGACACGGCCAGTTCCAGCACATCGCCGTCCTGCAGATACGACGGGTTGGACGACTGTTTCTTGAAGAAGATCTTCCATTTGAGTGCGGGAGGGAGGAGCGAGCCGATGATCTCGATCGGTTTGGCGGGCGCCGTCAGCGCTGTCCCGCCTGGAGTGCCTGTCAGCAAGAGATCACCCGGGTCCATACGCTGAAATCGTGTCAACGTTCGCAACGTGTCCAACGGGTGGTAGATCATGTCCGCGACCGTGCTGTTCTGCCGTACTTCACCGTTCACGCGCAGGGTGAGGCAGAGATCGGTGAAGCGGCTGAAGTCGCCCGCCTCGAGGAGCAGCAGCACCGGTCCGGCGGGCGTGAACGTGGGGTACGACTTTCCCTCGTAGAACTGAGTTTTTGGCAGTTGTACGTCCCGGGCGGACACATCGTTGGTGATGACGAGAGCTGCAATGTAGTCGGCCATGTTGTTCTCGTCGAGTGCCGTGCCCACGGTCATCGATGCGCCGAAGACGAGCCCGATCTCGATCTCGTAATCGAGCAGTTGCACATGCGCGGGCTTGACGATGTCGTCTGCCGGACCACTGATGGACCCCGATGCCTTGCGGAAGAACGTCAGCGGCACCGTCTCCGGGTTCATCCCCGAATCCCTCACGTGTGTCACGTAATTGGTCATCTGCGCGACGACCCTGCACGGCGCGGTCACCGGTGAGACCAGCGCCAGACCCTCCACCGACGCGGTCGCCGAACCGCGGCGTGCGGCGTCGATCGCGGCCCGGTCGGCAAGGAGCTCGGCTGTCGTCACCGCGTCGGTGTCGACTCGGACGGCGCCGCCTGGCGTGTGCACCCACCAGGCGTCGACGGTACGGAGAATCGAAACAGTCATGAGTTGGCTACTTTCAGCAGGCCCCGCAAGCGCTGGGCGTCGAATTCGTTGTCGTGTCGTAGCGACGAGATGATCGACCGCAGTTCCCTCAACGAGTGCCGTCCGGGCGCGATGCCGAGGAAATCTCGCGTTGCCGGCGGTCCCCATTGGGCGAGGCCCGACGCCGTCATCGGGGCCCAACCCGGTTCGAGCGAGCTGTCGAACAGGTCGCCGTCGCTGAAGTGCTCGACCAGGAAACCGTCGGGATCGCGCCAGTAGTCGAAAATCTGGCTTCCCTGGATGTGTCGGCCGATCCCCCACGAGTGTCGGTAGCCGCGTTCGGTCAGGAACTCGCTTCCCGCGGCGATAGCGTCGAAATCACACACCTGGTAGGCCGAGTGCACGTATCGATCCGAGGGTCCCAGTGTCATCGCCACGGTGTGGTGGTCGGTCGGGGTGTCGCCGCGGTCGCAGCGGATGAAGCTCATCACCGGTCCACGTTCGCGCTGATTCTCGTAGAAGAGAAAGTCACTCACGATGAGCCCGAGGTGTTCCAGGTACCAGTTCAGGTTTTCGAGATATCGAGTGCGCGAGAGGACGACGTGACCGATGCGCTCGACGAGCGCTGGTTCATGGGGAGTTCGGCACGTCGCGTTGACGCGAGTACGACTCCCGCCGTCGTTGTGGGGGTGGATGCGCTGGCCGGTCAGCGCAGGAAGAGCCCGGGTGCCGGCGACCACGCGTACCGGTTGTCCGCTCGGATCGTGGAGAGTGACCCCGATACCGCCGATGCTCTCGTGCAGTCGATCGACCCGACGTCCGGTTGCCTTGCCCAGCCGAAGTACGTCGGACTCGTCGACGGCCTGGAACGCCGCGCCGACGAAGCGGGTTCGCGTGCCTCTGCGAATGACGACGCACGGCGAACCGCCTTGCGTGCCCCGAAGGTGGAGCTCCTGGGACGAACGATGGGTCACGGTGAACCCGAATGCCGACGCGAATGCCTCGGCACGGAGAAGGTCCGGTTTGCAGAATTCCAGCCAGGCGATGTCGTGAATTTTGACGATCGGATTTTTTGCCCGCCCCGGGTGCTCGCCTGGCAGCGCGCCCTGGTCGACGTGCATGTCCTTGTGCGCGTCCGTCATCGTTGCTCCCTCCCTCGTCCACTTTCTGACGATATCGTCACCTATGAGTGAGCCGTCAGTCAAGGGTTCTGACTAAATCGTCAGCTATGAGGGTGGTCTAATGTGGCGACGGACATTCACGCGAAGAGGGGTGTGACCAGCAGAATGACCACTGCAGGAAACCGGCTCGAACGCCGCAAGGCTCGTACCCGCTCCGCGCTGATCACAGCTGCGCAGCGGTTCATCGCCGACGGTAAACCCAACGCGCCGATCCTGGAGATAACGCAAGCCGCCGACGTGGGAATGGGCTCGTTCTACAACCACTTCGACAGCAGAGACGAATTGTTCGCTGCCGCAGTCGAGAGCGCACTGGAGTCCCTCGGGGACTACCTGGATTCACTCACCGTCGAACTCAGCGACCCAGCGGAGATATTCGCACAGTCCTTCCGCATCACAGGACGGCTCTTTCGCCTGCAACCCGAGCTGAGCCGGGTTCTCGTCAACTCAGGACCATCCCTCATCGCCTCGACGAAGGGCCTGGCTCCGAGGGCCGCACGCGACATCGCCGCAGCTACCGAAGCCGGCAGATTCGTCGCCCCTGATACAGACCTCGCCATGGCATTGGTCGCGGGATCCCTCCTCGGCCTCGGGCAACTACTCCTGCAGCAACCCGACCGCGACGACGCAGCCGCCGCCGACGCCATGACGGCTGGAATCCTTGTCTCACTGGGACTTCCACGCGCCGAGGCCGACGAACTGTGCAGCCGGCCCATACCGTTGGGCGCTGCCGATCTCGACCAGCCCTGACCGTCGCGGTCTCAGGGGTGCGGAAATGCGACTCAGCCTCCCTGAACGTAGGTTTCCACGTGAGCGCCGGTGACCACTCCGACATTCGGCACAAGCGCACCCCACCCTGAGCTGCATGTACCCGACGCCTGACCTGTCGGCCCGAACGAGCTGGTCGACGCGGTGTACGGCCCGACCGCGTAGAACGGGAAGGCATTGGGGATGCCATGAAGACCCCAGCATTCCATGCTGAGGAAATACTCTCTCCGGGGCGGAGCTCCGGTGTCGTGGCAGGTTACCGATGCGCTGAAAGAATCGTGCACGACGGCACAGTCCTGCGGGCCGGCAGACGCCACCCCGGAAATCGAGATCGAAGCGGTGGCCAGACCGCACATGACGACGCTAACTCGTGCGGCTGCAATAAGTTTGCTTCTCATAGGTAGTAATTCGCCGGCGCGTGACACGCCGTTACGTCCGGAAGCAAGTAGTCAGCCCGCTGCACTTCTCGTCGTTCTCGACAAATGCAGGCAGTTTTCGCCCACATTGTGAACATATGGCAGTGATGCAGCCTACATCGCCGGCCATAGGCTTTCGTCACGCCGAAAAGCGGGGGCGAGTGTTCGGACCCCGACGTTCTCTGATCGGCGTTCTCGAAAGAATTCGGCGTCCACGCCGCCGTCGATGAAACGTCTACAGTCCCGCTTCGAGAGGAACCCCATGACCGGTGCAGCCGACGCTCGTATCGAGAGCCTGGAAAGAACTTCACCCGAGCGGGCGCGCACACGTCGAAAGGCGCTGATCGCCGGCGCAACGGGGAACATCGTCGAGTGGTTCGATTTCACAATTTACGGCTTCAGCGCCGCAGTTCTCGCCACAGTGTTCTTCCCTGCCGAGTTCGGCAGCGGCGCTCTGCTCGCCACCTTTGCACTCTACGGTGTCGCGTTCCTCGCCAGGCCCGCAGGCGGCGTGGTTTTCGGCAGGCTGGGCGACCGGTTCGGCCGCCGAGGATCCCTGTCCTTGGCAATTACGCTCATGGGTTGCTCGACAGCGGCTATCGGGCTTCTGCCGACCTACGCCTCCATCGGCGCTGCTGCCCCACTACTCCTGCTGGTCTGCAGATTGGTTCAGGGTTTCTCGGCCGGCGGCGAATACACCGGAGCAGCCACCTTCGTCGTCGAACACGCGCCATACCACCGTCGGGGACTTTACGCCGGAATCATTGCCGGTTCGTCCTTCGTCGGCAGCATTCTCGCGACAATCACGGTACTGACGTTCAATTCGGTTGGCACAGAGTACATCCTGGACGGTGGGTGGCGTTGGCCGTTCATCATCGGAGGGGTTGTCGCAATTGCCGGCCTGTTCATGAGGCTTGCGGTCGACGAAACACCGGCTTTCACCGAGATGAAAGAAAAAGAAGCTCTTCTCACTCGCCCCCTGGCCGATCTGTTACGCAATCACTGGCGGTCTCTGGTCACTGCGTTCGTCTACTTCGCGTCGCTCGGTGTCGCTACTCATATGCTCATCGGTTACATGCCGACATTCCTGACACACGCTGCAGGAGTGTCGAGCACAGCTGCATTGATGCTGACGTCCGGTGCCCTGGTGCTCGCGGTTCCTCTGTACATCGCCTTCGGCGCAACTGTCGACCGGATAGGCAGGCGTCCCCTGGTCAGAATCGGAATGGTTGCATCGGTTCTTGTCGCGGTTCCCAGCTATGTTCTGATCGGCACGGGAAACATCGTCGCAATCGCAGGTGCGTTGATCGTCTTGGTTATCGTGCAATCCTTGCTTGCCTCAGCTCTTCTCGCGGTCCTCGAGATGATGCCGACGAATGCTCGATTCACGGGTACCGCACTGCCGTACAACTTTGCGTACGCGCTCTTTGCCGGTACCGCGCCTTTGGTATGCGAGACGCTGGTCAACACCACGGGCAGCAACCTGTCGCCTGCGTTCTATGCAACCGCGGTCGCTTCGATTGCGCTTCCGGTCCTCTGGCGCGGCATACCGGAATCGAGAATCGCAGGGACGGACCGCCCTTTGCACAGCTGAGAAACCCAACGATGCAGTGGCACCTCCCGAAGCAATCGATCGAACCGGGACTCGACATATGTCGATGGTCCCGTGCCCAAGTCGCAACGCGCGGCCACTGTCCGTTCCGGTGGTCACGCACCATGATGGGACCTGGGCGAAAGCACATGAAAGACATGCGTCATCGTTGCCATTACGGAGGAGACATCCGAAGAGGCGAAGACCGGGAGGTTGTGTGACGGAAACGTGGTACGCAGGAGGAAGAGTCGCGGACGGATCCGGTGTCGAACCATCCGCGGTGGATGTCTGCGTGAGTAACGGGATCATCACCGCCCTCGGCGATGCACCAGCAGGCGCGACAACGGTGGATCTGGATGGCAGGTTGGTCACCCCCGGACTGATCGACGCGCACGTTCACCTCGGTCTGTCCAGTCCCATCAGAGCACAGTTCGGATTCGAACTGTCTGCCGCCGAGATCGCGGCCGACATATTCGCCTCGGCAGGCTTCGCCCTCGATGCCGGCTTCACGACCGTTCGCGACACCGGTGGCATAGACCGCGGTGTCGTCGACGTCATCGCCAAGGGCAAGGTGCGGGGTCCGCACGTCCTGTCCTGTGGCCCTGTCCAATGCCAGGTCGGCGGGCACGGATACTACGGCGCCGATTGGGAACCCACAGAATTGTGGACACAGCATCACATTCCCGGGCTGTGTGCGCTGTCGCTGATGTCCGGCAACGCCGACGAACTCAGGAAGAACGTGCGTGAGACGTTTCGCCGGGGTGCCACGTTTCTGAAGTTGTGCGTTACCGGTGGAGTCGTGGGCGGGCACGACCGTCTCGCGGACACCCAGTTCACCGTCGAGGAAATCGCGGTCGCTGTGCAGGAAGCCGCAGCACGAGGCACGTACGTCACAGTGCATGCGCACGGTAAGGAAGGGATTCGCAACGCAGTACAGGCGGGGGTGCGCTGCGTAGAACACGGCACCGATATCGACGAGCAGACAGCGGCTCTGATGCTCGAGCACGACGTCGCTATGGTGCCCACCTTCTCCGTGATCGACCAACTGTTGAACGACGGGGTAACGGATGTCGATCCCGCGACTGTCGAACGAGTAGCAGGAGTTCGAGAGCGGATGGCGGCCGCTCTCGAGGTTGCCCGCGCGTCCGGCCTGCGCATCGGCCTCGGTTCCGACCTCATCGGTCCGAATCAGCAACGGCGCGGCGACGAGTTGCGCGTGCGTTCGGAGTTGGAATCGCCGATGCAGGCCTTGGTGTCCGCAACGAGCGTCAATGCAAACATCCTCGGCGTGGGCGACACCGTGGGCATGGTGCGGGTTGGAATGCGAGCAGACCTGACCGTCTGGCAGGAAGACCCTCTCGAAGACCCCGATGTCTTCGCCGATCCCGAGATGGCCGTCGTCGTAGTCAAGAGCGGCACGACAGCAAAGGACATTCGTTGAGCGCGATATTGCATGGTTGCCTTCCGGACACCGAATACCTCGAAGTGGAGTCACGCTCAGGCAACCGGTACGGAATCTGGATAACCACACCTCCCGGATACGAAGAATCCAGCGAATCAGTGCCACTGGTCTACGTGTTGGACGGCAACTGGACCGTGGGTTTCACCGCTCCGCTCATCGTCACGCAACGCGATCCGTATCTGAGCATTGCGCCCTACATTCAAGTCACCGTCGGCTACGCCGGTGACGAGGCATCGGACTGGGCGCGGCTTCGCAACCGTGACCTCGTGCCGCCCGGGGAACCTATCGGCGATGACGTAGTGGCTGCATTGGAGTCTGCACGCGAAACCGGGGCGATGAGTCAACGGGACATCGACGCCTACATCGAGCAACACTCGGACTGCAATGCGGATACGTTTCTGGACTTTCTGACCGACGAACTGCACCCTCGTCTGCACTCTCACCTTCGCGTCAGCGACACCGGTCACGGGCTGTTCGGGTTCTCGTACGGTGGGCTCTTCGCGTTGTACGCGTGGCTTCGCGGCGGAACTCCCTTCTCGACGGTTGGCGCGGGAACACCGGGGATCAGCAGCGCAGACAGCCAACTGTTCGACATGATCGGAAACCTTCCGGAAGCGAGCGACGACGGCCCAGGCGCCGGACGTCTCCACGTCACTCTGAACAAGGTAGAACTCTGGGGCGATGTCCCCGTGTATCGCGGCTTGGCCCGAAATGTCCTCAGAGCGCTCGAGGGACTGCGCGCACAAGGTCGTTCGGAGCTCCTGTCGACTTCGATGCTCGACGAGACGCACGTCACCGGAGTACAGGCATCCTTCTTGAGCTATCTGAAGGAATGTCATGTCCGGTGATCGAGCGAGGTGGTCTCGGACCGCGCTGCACTAGCATCAAGGTGCCTGTCGAGAGTTGCGAGGAGAGTCCACATGTCCATCGACGAACTGCAGCTCCTCGTCGACGACCTGGCCGGGCGACTCCGCCGTTCTGTGGCCATCGACGACCCGTCCATCCGACTCCTTGCGTCCAGTCGACACTTCGGCGACGAAGACTCCCTGCGCGTCGCATCGATTCTGAATCGAGCGGTACCCGAGGAGGTTTCGCGGCCACTTCTCGCTCTCGGCATCGGCACCTGGATCAAACCGGGTAGCGCGCGGCCCGATGTGCCGGGGAGCGAGAAGCGACTCTGTGTACCTGTGCGGTGCAAGAGTCTGCTTCTCGGTTTCCTCTGGCTGATCGACAGTGAAGAGAACCCTCTGACCGAGTCCGACGTCGAAATGGCTGAGGACACTGCCTCGCGCGCGGGCATTGTGCTGTACGAACGACTTCTGCGTCATGAGCGTTCGAATGCTCGTCGCGAATCGATTCTCCGCAACCTCGTCAGCTCAACTCCAGAGGTCAGGACGCAGGCCGTCGAGGATGTAGTCACCGACCAGCTGTTCGCCCCGCGACCGATGCTTTATCAGGTCATCGCAGCGCAACGCGACACTGCACACTCGGTAGAAGCATCGGACGACATAGCGGTACAGGTCGCGATGCAGGAAGCGCTGGACACTCTTCCGACCGGCGCCGGTCTAATGGTGGCAGACAAGTCCCGCGCGTGGATCCTTCTTGCATTCGAGAATATTCCGACGCCACAACAATTGAAGCGCGTCACCGAACGCGCGGATTATCGCTTTCGCCAACTGAGTGGTCGGGACAGTCGATTCGTCCTCGGCGTCGGCGACACCGTGAACGAGCTCGGCGCGGTATACCGCGCCTATCGCAGCGCGACGGCCGCAGTTCGCGCTGCACTGCTCGTCCCCTCGCTCGGCGACGTGGCGAGATGGGGCCACCTGGGTCCCTACGACGTCCTACTGCGACTGTCCCGTGACGAAATCATCGGAGCTACACAGGTTTCACCTGTGAAGGCACTCGAAGCCGCGGACAAGCAACAGGTACTGACGACTACCCTCAGCGCATTCTTCGACAATGCGTGCGATATTCGACGCACCGCGGAACTGCTGCGAATTCACCGTGCGACGCTCTACCAGCGACTCAAACGCATCGAGCAGATCACCGGTTGCAGTTTCGACAACGGCGACGACCGACTCTCTCTGCACCTCGGCTTGAAGATGAAGTCCATAGCCGAAGCACACGACTCGTCGATCGGCTGACTGTTCCGTACGGGCGCCGTACGCGACAAATTCTGTTCGTAGTCAACCGAAGTATCCACAAATGGAGATAGCGTCGCCCTCCGGTCTAGGCAAAACTTGTGGTTGTAGCGGTTCGCTTCGTGTACACCGTCGCCACAACAAATCTGGAGGAACGATGCCCCGATCGACCGATGCGATAGTTGTGGGAGCCGGGGTGATCGGCAACTCCATCGCTTACGAACTTGCTGCTCGTGGTTACGAAGTCCTGGTCCTCGACAAGGAGGGAGGTTCCGGGTTCGGTTCCACCAGCGCCTCCAGCGCGGTCATACGCTACAACTATTCGACGTACGACGGGATGGCTGCAGCATGGGAGGCCGCGCACTGTTGGAAGAGCTGGCGCGAACATCTGGACGACTCCGCCCGCGGACCAATTGCCCAGTTCCACGAATGTGGAATGGTATTCCTCGATGTGGACCTCGCCCCACGTGAACGTACGGTTCGACTCTTCGACAAGATCGGGGTGAAGTACGAGCTGTGGGACTCGAAAACGTTGGGCGATCGGATCCCAGGAATCGATGTCGGGTCTTACTACCCTCCCAAACCTGTTGACAGCGAGGAATTCTATGCCGACACCCACACCTCGCTCGGAGCGGTGTTCACACCTGAAGCCGGCTTCGTCGACGACCCCCAGCTTGCGGCGGCCAACTTGGGCGCTGCCGCGGCAGCGAAAGGCGCGATCCATTCGTTCCGCACCACAGTGATCGGCATCGAACAACAGGCCTCGCGGCAGTGGGCCCTTCGACTGGACAACGGCGACACCGTCGAAACCTCGGTCGTGGTCAACGCTGCTGGGCCGTGGTCGAATGCGCTGAACGCAATGGCAGGAGTGGGATCAGATTTCACCGTCACCGTTCGCCCCCTCAGGCAGGAGGTTCATCATGTCTCGGCGCCGAAAGGCTACAACCACCATGCGCGACTCGGGCCGATGATCGCCGATCTCGATCTGGGAACCTATATGCGACCAGAACACGGCGGTGGCTTTCTGATAGGTGGTACCGAGCCCGAGTGCGATCCACTGGAATGGATCGACGACCCCGACACCGCAAACCCGAACCGCACTGCCGCTCGTTTTCAGGCGCAGGTCCTCAGAGCAGCTCGGCGTCTTCCACATTTGCCGGTACCGTCCCAGCCCAAAGGAATTGCCGGCGTGTACGACGCTGCCTCGGACTGGACCCCGATCTATGACAAGACCGATCGACCGGGCTACTACGTAGCGATGGGCACCAGCGGTAATCAATTCAAGAACGCACCTGTCGTCGGCCGAATGCTGGCTACTCTGATCGAGAAAGTCGAGGCGGGGCACGACCACGATCTCGATCCAGTTGTCTACACGGGTCCGCACACCGGTGTGCAGATACATCTCGGATCCTTCTCCAGGCGCAGGGAATTCAATACCGAGTCCACCGGAACTGTCCTGGGTTAGGCAATGCATCTGGACCACATCGGTCGACCACCGCACCAACACCTGAACTCATGCACGATGATTCTTCGGAAGGGCTTTCGAACATGACACTCAGCACGCAATCCGTCGCGGGCGCCGCAGACACAACAGTCTTCGACCGGACCGATGCACTCGAGGGATTGCCACACGAGCAGGTCGTCTTCTGCGAGGATCACGCCACGGGCCTGCAGTCGATCATCGCGATCCATTCGACCACCCTGGGTCCCGCCCTGGGTGGCACCCGGTTCTACCCCTACTCGGACCAGGGGGCCGCTTTGACGGACGTACTCCGCTTGTCACGTGGGATGACCTACAAAGCGGCAATCGCAGGCGTTCCACTCGGTGGCGGCAAAGCCGTGATCATCGGCGATCCGCGGGACATCAAGACCCGGGCTTTGCTCCGGTCGTACGGACGCTTCATCGACACTCTCGGCGGCCGATACATCTCTGCGGGCGACGTCGGCACCGGCGCAGACGACCTCGACGTCATCGGAGAACGGACTGCCCACGTGGTCGGACGGTCGGCGGCCGCGGGCGGTTCCGGCAACAGCGGTCCGATGACTGCTCTCGGCGTCTACCAATCCTTGCGTGCCGCGGCCACCTCGACCTGGGGCACGCCCGATCTCACGAATCGTGTGATCGGGGTCGAAGGCGTGGGAAAGGTCGGCTCCGAGCTGATCGCCTTGCTGGTGCGAGCAGGGGCGAACGTCATCGCGACGGACGTCGACGTCGAGGCAGTGCGCGCTGTTGCAGCCCGCTTCCCTTCGATCGTCGTCTGCGACGATGTTCTCGACGCCGAGTTGGACGTGTATGCCCCCTGCGCGCTGGGTGCGACCGTCACCGTCGCTTCCACCGACAGGATGACCGCATCTATCGTGTGCGGCGCAGCAAACAACCAACTCCGGACTGCGGACGTCGGCCAGTATCTGCACAGCAAGGGTGTGCTGTGGGTGCCCGACTACGTTGCCAACGCCGGCGGACTCATCCAGGTTGCGGGGGAAAAG
Organism: Rhodococcus sp. 06-156-4; assembly: GCF_002259345.1. Classification (NCBI taxonomy): domain Bacteria; kingdom Bacillati; phylum Actinomycetota; class Actinomycetes; order Mycobacteriales; family Nocardiaceae; genus Rhodococcus; species Rhodococcus sp. 06-156-4. The sequence continues at coordinate 310,464 of NZ_NPGB01000020.1, forward strand.
GACGGTGTCGACGCGCAGTGGGTCCGCCACCGCGTAGAGAGGATCTACGACACGGTGTTGTCGATTCTCGACCGCTCCCGCTCCGACAGTGTTCCCCCAGGCGAGGCTGCCGACCGAATCGCTGGCGCACGCCTCCGGCTCGAACGGAACGGGGTGTGACCGGTCTCCGCGCTAAAGCACGCCAGTCGAGACCCGGGTTGCCTCAGGTTGCTACAGACCGGTGGGCCGCTTCGATCCAGTTGCTGAACTCGCAGGCGAGATGCCACTGATGTTCTGCGATCAGTCTTGCCGGTGTCGTGCCAGGAAACTGCACCGTCAGCACAGCGTCGAGGTTTCCGTTGACATTGCGAAATTGATGTCGCACACCGCCGATGACCAGACCGTCATCGAGAACAGCTGATCCCGCGACCTGGATGGGATAGTCGTGATCGATCTCGATCGTCAACGACGCCGTTCGGGTGTAGTCGACCAAGAAGCGGCTTGCCGCAGGCGATCCGCCCGTCGTCTCGATGACCTCCTGGCGCCCGTCGGGCAGCCCCCGCAGAAGGTAGTGATCGGGACACGCGTCGAGCATGTCGGTTTCTGCATTGGTGATGGTCAAGTTGTCGAACCACTCCACGGAGCGTTCAGCGTCCACCCCTGGGACCTGCAGCCGTGTCACGGCATGTCGGGTGCGGCCGCGACTGGCGGCAACACCGATACGCGTGAGGCGCTCCGATACTGCCATCTCGCGTCGGAGCGCAGCGTAGATCCCGGCATGTCCGAGTTCGTATTTCAATCGCGTCAATGCAGACCGTTGCTCGGCGAGGTTGGTCGACAGGAGCTGTTGGACCGACTGATTCGGCGACAGCTCGCGCATCGCCCGCTCCCCCAGCTTGGCCGCGAATGTGGTGAGCACTTTCGTTGCGCGGGCGGACTCCCACTCGAGCACACGCTGTCGAGACACCGTTCTCGCCCCGATGGTGGCCCGAATGTCCAGCGACTCTTTCATCTTCATTCCCCATCTCAGACGCGTGATCGAGCTACTCCGGTGGTAGGCGACCGAAGATGAGCGACTTAACGCCAGCAATTATTGCGTTAAGGATCCTTTACCGCAAGAGGGCAGGTGCTCGGGTTCGTCGAACGGTTCCCCTCAACCGCCCCGAACAGGGTGTAAGTGGATCCTGGCAGGCATCTAGCGTAGAAACAGAGCCCATGGACCGGGCCACACACGACATCCCTGAATCCGCGGCGGGTGACGGCGAGGTGCGTAGGAGAACCGGCGGCAGATCGGCACGTGTGCGCGAGGCGGTGCTCACCGCAACTCTGGACCAAGCCCGCGAACACGGTATCGAAGGATTGACCATCGGCGACATCGCCGCACGCGCCGGCGTCGCCGAGACGACCGTCTATCGCCGGTGGGGTACTCGAACCGCGTTGATCGCCGACGCTGTCACGGATCTTGCAGCTACCCATAATCCTGTCCCGGACACGGGAACCCTGCGCGGAGACCTGATGGTGGTCGCCGCCCAGATAGCGCAGCTGATCTCACGGCCAGGCATCACGCGTTTGATCGGCACGACCATCGCCCTGTCTACCGATCCGGACGTCAGCGCCGCACGAAACCGGTTCTGGACCGAGCGATTCGAACAGAGTTCCCACGTGATCACCCGAGCCCTCGAACGGGGAGAGTTGCCCTCGAACACCGATCCCCGTTCGCTACTCGAAACACTCTGCGCACCGATGTATTTCAGACTGCTCGTCATCGACGAGACCCTGGACCGCGCTTTCATCGAGCAGTGCATCGACCACACCTTGGTCCTGTACGGTGCAACTTCCTGAGCGGTGCCCCCGCTGCGACAACGACAGTCACCGCACCGCCGAGTGGTGTCGACGATGTGAGGGGACGTCGTGATGAGCCGGTAGCCGCACGTCTTTTTCGCCGTCATCCGGTGCCCTGTCTGTGTGCTCGATCGGGGTGTGCAGCGCTTGGGTTCTGCCGGCCGGGGCACCTAGGCGGGCGCCGATCAGCTGCGGCGCGCTCCCATTCCCCGCGCCAGCAGGTCGTCGACGAATCGGCGGGTCAGTGCGTCCGTGCGCGTTCCGACCATCGCGACGACCGCGCGTTGTAGCGGTGGCCGCATCGGGGTGACGATGCCGGCGAACCGCGCGGGGAGTGCGGTGGTCGGAACGAGCGCGATTCCGAGGCCCGCGTGGGCGAGTTGTGCTGCTGTGGTGGCGTTCCGGGAATGGGTGACAGCATCGAGCTCGACGCCGTGGGTTGTCGCGACGGAGTCGAACCACCCGCGTAGACCGTTCGACGGGTGGTAGTGCACGATCGGTCTTCCGGCGAGATCGGTCCACGAGATGGCGGGCTCGTCGGCGAGATCGAGCCCCTCCGGAATCACCGCTACGATGTCTTCCGTCCCGATCACGTGGGTGACGCCGGTGAACTGCGTCGAAGCCGGACCGACTGCGAGGTCGATGTCGCCGTACGAGAGTGCGTCCGCCATCGCATCCGCGCTGGCGAACTCGGTCAGGTCCAGTCCGATGTGCGGATACTTTCTCGTCCATTTTCGTAGCGTGGGCGCGAGGACTGGGACAGTCATGCTTTCGGCGCACCCTAGCCGTAACCGGCCTTCGCGTCCCTCAGCCGACGCTCGTCCGATCCGGACGATTCGGTCGGCAGCTGAGAGTGCGGCCCGCGCATCGTCGAGCAATGCGCGGCCGGTCGGGGTCGTCCGAACCCCGCGCGGGAGCCGTTCCAGCAGCGGGGTGCCGATTTCCGTTTCCAACGACGCCAACTGATGAGACAGCGCAGGCTGTGAGAGATTCAACTTCGCTGCCCCGGCGGTCACAGAACCGGCGTCCACCACGGCGACAAAGCATTCGAGGGCTCGCAGAGTCGGCATCGGTCGAGCGTATTCTACGGCGACAGTCCGACGCCTCTAGCTTGAATCCCTTTTCAGGTAGCGGCTTGTCGTCTGAACGAGCATCGTGCTGAAGAAGATGCCGATCAGCGTGAGGATTACGCCGGACCGAATGTCTCCGTCGATGAAGTTCGTGACGGCGACGACGTAGGAGATCACGGCCATGACGATGCCTGCGGCCATTCTGATCCTCGGGTCGACGTTCATGTGTGTCAGCTCCTGTCGTAAGTAATGGTGTGCGATGGTGGCGGCTCGGCTCGGTTCGGTCAGCCGACCGCGACGAGTCCGGCTTGTCGGAGGAAGGTGAGGTTGTCTTCGAGGTGCCAGTCCGAGTCGATGCGAGCATCACCGACGTGCTGGATGTCGATCGCACCGAATTCGATCGGTTGTCCGGTGCCGGTGCGACCGTCGTACGTGCCGGTGAAATGACCCCGGAAGATCAACCGTGCGGTGAAGGTGTCACCAGTGACGTACAGATCGACGAGCTCGCACGTCAAGTCGGGCACCGCAGCGCGGAACGTGTCCGACGCCGCGACGGGTCCCGCTGGGCCTTGCGGGCGTCCTGGCGGCAGCGTGTTGTCGACGAAGCCGGGGTCCACCGCTCGGTCGAGATACCCCTTATCACCGGTATTCCAGAACGTGTACAGCGTCTGCGCGATACGGACGACCTCACGGGTCCGGTCCGTAACCGGTGCATCGCCGACGTTCATCGTCCCCGGTGCGACCAGGTCGACCGCAGAATCCACCAGAGGCCGGTCGGTGGTTGTCGCACGGGCGGAACACGCCATCAGTGGCAGCGTCACGGCCACCAGGGCAGCCATTGCCGTGAGGAGTTTCATGCCAACCGCCCTCCCCCGTCGACGTGCAGGGTGACGCCGGTGACGAAGGTGTTCGTCAGCAAAGACAGTGCAGCGGCCGCGATGTCGGACGGTCGACCGACTCTGCGGACGGGGTTGGTGCGCGCCGTATCCGCGAACAGTTCGTCCTTCCCCGGTCCCATAGAGTCCCAGGCCCCCGAATCCACGATCCCAGGTGACAGGGCATTGACGCGGACGGGTGCAAGTTCGACTGCGAGCGCCTCGGTCAGGAACGCCACCGCCCCGTTCGTCGTCGCCATTACCGACAGGCCGGGCGCAGGTCTCCACGCAGCGACACCGGAGAAGAACAGGAACGAACCCCCCTCTCGCAACTGCGGCGAAAAGTGCTTCGCCAGCAGAATCGGTCCGATCACTTTGGCGTCGAATGCGTTTCGGACTGCGGTGCCGTCAAGATCGGCGATGGGTCCGTTCGCATGATCGGCGGCGAGGCTTATGACGTGGTCGACCGAGCCCACCGACGAGACTGCTTGCGCGATGGAAGACTCGTCCGCGAGATTCATCACCACCGCACTCGCTCCCGGACCCAACAGAGCGACTGCTGCGTCGAGAGACTCACGGCGTCGGCCGGCGAGGACCACCTCACCGCCGCCGTCGAGAACAGACGACGCAATGGACCGGGCGATCCCCGACGCTCCGCCGATCAGAAGTACTCGCATTCGAATGACCCTTTCGTTGTGTATGTGTGCCATTCGAGTGAAGCAAGAGAGCGACCGTCGAACAATCGATACTTTCGCTCATTGCCATCGATACCTTCGATACCGGCCATCCTCGCCTGATCTACGAATTGATCGAACTCATCGCCGTCGAGTGAAGCGGTAGCCGACGCAGCGTCGCTCAGTGGTCTGCCGCCGGCCTGAGCTCGGGTGCGCGGTAGCCGCGGCCTCCTCGTACCCGATCACGGGGAACAGTGCGGTGGTGTCGCAGTTCAAGTCGTCTCCGTTGAAACAGGATTCGATGAACTTGGTGTACATGTCGCCGAGAATCGTTGCCGAGCAACACTGTCCATCGAATCGCTCTCACCCGACACCGTGGGAACCAAATGTCGACCGTAGTCGCTCACCGGCCGGAATCCCGGACGCCACCAGCGCGGCACCGTCGGACCGCATGATGGCATCACGCGGTGTGAACTCGATGCGACTCGTCGGGTTCGTGGTAGGTCATGCACAAGCACGTGCGGAAACGCTTCGAGAAACTGTTCAGAGAGATGAAGGAGCCCGACACGAGGCTGGGCGACGGAGGTCCCAATGGGGTACGGACCTGTTCGAACTTGGGCGCGTGGGTACGAATCTCGACGACGACATCCGTCGGCGTAACCGTCGTCAGATATCGCCAACGACGGGGTCGGTGGCACGTAAAGCGGCGCGCATGCGGAAGCCCGCCCCGCAGCCCCCACTCTCGAGGCGGTCCGGAGGTCGATTTCCGACTGCTTCCCATCTTCCGCAAAATGACAAAAACTCCGCCCAGAGCGGTTCTTGAAATCTCGGCCCTGACTCAACTGAGCGTGAGGCTCGAACGGACCGCGGCGAGCTCTCACTATTAGCCCGGCCTGGACCAGATGTGACCAGCAGCAGCTGCTGCAGGTGATGAGCTGGGCTGCAATCTCCAGAAACCAAAACATCCCGCCCCCAGCTTCAGGCTGGTGGCGGGGTGTTTCTGGGTGCGCCATCAGGGACTCGAACCCCGGACCACCCAACGAATCTGTCGGAACTACCCGCCGGCCTCCTCCGACCTCCAGGTGGATTGGACCAGGTTTTCAGACGATCCGATACGTCCAGAGCATGCCATCCCGGGCCCTATGGGTAGTTATTGCCACCACCCTCCTCAAACGGTGACCAGGGCACCACCTGTCGGCAGTCCACCTTGCCAGACGGGGAAAGCCGGCGGCACAGCTGCTTGCACGGTCAGGAGGTAGCGTCCGGTTCCGATGCGCCGTCCGCAGTTGGTTCCGGATCTCCTGCTTCGCTGGCACGGCCTGCGGTTACGTCCGAAGCCCGCTGTCGAGCGTCGGCGACCATTTCGATGACCGGGTACATCACCAGTCGTAGACAAAACCACCATATGTACATCGCAGAATAGCTCCACGCGGAGGCGTCGGTCAGAAGACCATGTGCAACGTCGTTGCGTAAATTCGGCCCACCTTGAGTGACAAGCAACGCCTGCATCTCCATGACCATCCCAGCACCGAAGATCTCCGCAGCCTCTGTCATATCGAGGAGCGCGTTGAGACTCTTCTCGCTTTCTACCCCTCGCTCGTCTACAAATAACGTGTACACGCCATTGGACTGAAGCGCTACTCGGACAGCGTGTTCCAACTGCGGAACTAAGACTGATATCGCGATACCGTAATTCCCGGCTAGACCGAGTGTCAGACCATCGGCCCAGAGCGTTTCATGGCCTGCGGGAACAAGCGGCGACTCGGAACACAATGACACCATGTACTGTCGGCCGAATCGATGGTCCGTTGTGAGAATCTCTTGGGCAGGCTGAATGACTCCCGTCGCGACCAGCTGGGAATGGAAGCCCACCGTTCGGACCATCTCCCCCCAGACTGCAGCCGCGTCGGCACCTTGAGTAGAACCGGGTGTCGAGGCCACTTTCCGGAAGTCGGATGAGATGGTCTCCGACCGGAAGAGGTGGCTGATACTGCCTTCGAGCATCTCCGCAGCTGTCTCGCGAGTCCGTGCCTCGTCCATCGGCGGCGCGAGCTTCGCAAATGATGCCAGCGCGTCGAACTTGTCGGCATGCCCTGATACCTGCGATCGCGCGTACGCGACGTAGTCGGTCAAATCCACTGGATCTGATTGGATGCGCATCATCAGTTCGACCGAGGCTTCGCGGCTCTCGCGCAGTCGGCGACGAAGCTGTTCGATGAGTTCGTCGAGCTCGTTGGCAGCGCGATATGAGCGCGGGATCGTTCGTAAGATCGCGATTGCTTTCTCAAGGAACGAGCCCTCAACGAAGGCACCTGATACTAGATCCGTTTTCACCCGGGCGTCGGCCTCGGCAATGTATGTATGTGCGATACGCTCAAACGCTGCATTCTTTGCTGCACCGTCGGATTTGGGCAGCCACGTTACCGCTTCGCGTTCCAGGTGTCGGGACAGCCGAGGGTTTGGATCGACCGCCTGCGTTGCAAGTTGAACCAACGATCTATAGATGTCTGCGCGTCCGCTCTCATCAACCATTCCGTGCAGACGCAAGGTCTCAGCAATCTGCACAGTTCTGAAGTTTTCGGCGAGCTGGCCCTTAATTACCTCTCCGATCAACACATCCGTCATCTCACGCGCCCTGACCGCCCCTTCTGGGCCGCGCCGAATCGCCAGCTCTAGGGCCCGTATCCACGCATCTCTTCCATATCTGAACCACACTTCTTGAGACAACGGTGTTGACCGATAGGCATCGATTGCCAGATCCAGTGTCGCGACATCGGATCGGTTCCCATAAAACCAGGCGACGTCAGCGGCCCGAGCTCGAAGACTGTCGTGCTTGACGAGTGGGACGATCCGCGCCAGCAAAGCCACGTGACTAGCTTCGAGATCTGACGGCAGCGGCGTCCGTCGGCCGCCGAGCTGCATTGCCGGCGTGTACGGCTCCGACCAGTCGTTGGAATTGAGCATCGCAGACGACGCTGTTGCGAGCACCTGAAGCACAAGCTCTTTGAAGCCAGTCACTGCCGGATCCTTGGCCGCATTCGCGAGGTCTGGCGACAGTAGTTCTGGAAGTTCGTAGGAGTCTGCCGATACTGATTCCAGCACATCCTCCCACCATGAGGGATCAATCAGGTCGTCGCTGGCGACGCGGCCGGTGTCGCTCAGGTTCATTCGTAGGATCCTTCCGCCCATCCAGCGCTTTGCCACAGTGCCGCGAAGACACCGGACCGTCACCACAATTCTCGATGTGGCCCCATCTCGAACGACGGATAGCAACAGTTGTTTTCAATCACTGTATTTCAGCACCTGTATTTCTGTACTGGACATGCACACCGCCGATTCCACTCCGCCTCTTTACTTCCGAAGCCTTCCTAACGCGAGAAAGAGGTTCGATCACGGTGACTTTGACCATCGCGTTGATCACTAAAGCAAAGACTGCTGCATTAACGTCGTCCACGAATCATCCTCAGTTTGTGCTGCCGACGAGCGGACTCCAGTTGCGGTGCAAATAGTTCGATGCCTGCTCGTCCGACTGAGGAGACCGACGGATTGGGCGATTGTGCGTACTCTTTCATCTGCTCGAGATGACCGGCGATACGTTCGTGGCGTTCACCCCAGTGAGTGCCAAGTTCTATCAGGTTGGCGATCTGGCCGGGAGGAACTCCCCTCGGGACGAGAATGCGAGCCAGGTCATGGATTGGTATGGCCGGCCCAATGCTGTTGGCAGAGTGTAGAACGAACTCGGTGTCTACGACGTGCGTGTCAAGGAGGTGAGCTACCCATTTGCTGTCTCCACCGTTCAGTGCCCAGAACACCCTGCGCCGAGCTGCGTCGACAGGACACGCTTCTAGGATTCGAGTCTTGGCGTCGATGTCCAGCTTGTAACCGGAATGATCGAAAGCATCTAGGACGGTGAAAACATCGGCAGTGGACGACCTTCTCATCGCACCGATGAACACCTCCTCATAGACATGAGGAGCCCTGACGAGCAGCTTGTCGAAGAACTCGTGGTCTCCATGCAGATGGAATTGCATTGGCACTTCGAGTTGCGCGATCGCCGAAGCCCACAGCGGCTCCAGCTCTGGAGTTAGGAACTCGCCGTCATCGTCGCTGGTAGCCAGCAGGGCTGCTGCAGTGGCTGCCTGAACGTCCGGCCGGTCAGACATCAGCAATTTCTTGACCGCGCTTTCCGCGTGCTCGTTCCGGCGTACTACCAGTTCAAGCTCAGCGATGTCCTGCGGGGTAGCTCTTGGTTCGATGAGGTCGAAATAGCGATTGGCGTGTCGCTCTGACACCGCAGTGTTCATTAGAGTGCCGCGGACGGACGGTTCGTCAAGTAGCACGATGAAGAGGTCGTCTTCGAGTGCGTAATCATCGAGTGCACGACTGAGCACAGAGTGCGCTTCGCGTAGAAGGCCGTAGGTTCGTGCGGCCTCTAGCCACGACACTAACCGGACGTCAGAGCGAGCGATCGCCGCGAATACCGTGTACAAGCGGTTCGCGACACCCCAGTCGCTTCGGTCGAACTCGGGCTTGAGTAGTGCCAATCGCTCGCACAAGACTTCTGGGTCTTGGAGAAGGTATGGGGCGACGTGTATACGGGCTTGTTGGTCCGTGTGGCTGCGCCACTGCTCCCACTTAAAGCCGGATGGCCGTGCTTCGAATAGGAACGCGAGCAGTGGGTCCGTCTCGGGATAGTCCTTACCCAACGGCTCAGCAAGGGCGCGTACCTGAGCGCGAAGTCCGGGGTAGTCAGCGCTTGCGTCGACGACGTAATCCGCGATGGAGATCGCCACCACAGTTGCAATAGATGCCTCGTCCTCGGAGATTGGCTGGTTGGAGCGCGATTCGAGCCCGCGCGCGACACGTGACCACTCGCTGGCAAGGTCGACGAGTGTCTTGAGGTCAGAGCGCGTGAGGTTGCTCGGTTGGGCTGCGAACGGCTCCCACACTCGGTCCCGAAGCGTCGACATCGCGTCACTGGGCAATGTCGCACTGACCATTCGAGCTACATTGAGGTCTTCGGCGCTCATCCAACTCGCATCGAACGTCGGACGGAGCAACTGGCGTAGAGCGGATACCGCGACCGAGGTGCGCTCAGACAGCACTCCGCCGTCGTCTTCAATCCACCTCTGGATTCGCACCCACATCTCTGTCAGCAGACCCACCTGGATGGTGCCCTCCGGGCCGAATCCGCGCACCTTGTCGACGACACGAGTCCAGAAAGACTTGGGATCCTCACCCGCCTGGCGAATCTGCCTCGCGACGTCGGCGGCGACCTCCACGACCTCGAACACATACAGATGCGCTATCGCCGCGCCTACCGACCCGGCAACCCCGTCGAAGGCGGCCCTTTTGGTGCCAGCCGAATCCACGACACTCGCACGCCACTCTGCGACCCTCCGATCCACGACGTGTTTTGCTTCCGCCGGACCAAGGTGCAAGAACTGTTTTAGCAATGGGTCGCGCGCGCCAGCAACATCGACATCGTCAATTACGAGGTCAAAGAGTTTGCGCGCGGTCGGGTCTGCATCCGTTGCCCCCGCCACTGCGCACCGCACGACCGAATGGGCGATCTCGAGTCGTTTCTGGGACCATGTCTCGAAGAGTTCCTGGACTGAAATCACGGGCGTGGTGCCACCGAAGAAGTATTCCACCGCGATCGGGACGGCAAGTATCTCGGGGGCAACCCTGTAGGTGTTCTCGTACTCACCCCCTGAACCGAGTTGGTGGTCCACGTCCAGCAACCCTCCGACGGCGACTTCGTTGATTGCCTGTGTCAGCACCGCCCTTCCTTGTCCCAGTTGTCCGGCGAGTCCCGATATCTCCGAATCACGCAGTGTGCCAAGTAGAGCGATCAGCGCAAGTACGTCCCGGGCCGCGGTCCGTAGACCCGCCCGCCCCAAGTAGGTGAGGACACGGGTGTGAAGCGCGGTCCCTCTGTAGACACCCGGCAATCCACCGTCTGCGCGTGTCAGATCAGCGAGGTAGACAGCCCATCCCGGCCGACCCTGCGCCTGGTCCAAAATCTGCGCCAGTTCGATCTCGCCATCGACTCCACGGTCGCGAACGATCTTTGCGATATCAGATCGAATCAACGGTTCAACTTCGAACTCCACGCTATCGGGAAGCGACGCTCCCACCTCATCTCGTTCGTGAGGCCAGCAGACGCCGACAACCGTGAAGACAAGCTGCTCTTGTCTGCGAATGACGGTGAGTTGATCGAGGACAGCCAACCTCCGCCTGGCATCATCGACCACTATGCAGGACGGCTGCGTCTCTAGTATGTCTGCCATCAATTGCTCGTCGTCGGGTATGCCTTCGACGAAGTACAGACCGTCAATCTTGCTCAGCAGAGCGGACTTCCCCACTCCCGGCAGACCCCAGACGACAATGTCACTCGTCAACGATTGAAGCTGAGCCAGAACACCATCCCGTCCGACGAGGCTCGGCGCAGACGCGCCGAACGTGATCGACGCGGGTACTCGGGAAAGCGAGAATGGACCACCACGCAGGCCGAGTAGTTTCTTCCGCCACTCACCGTTTACGAGAAGTCGGTCAGCGAAGAAGCTCCGATCCACGATCGCCTGCACGCGGTATCCGGCGCCTTCCGCAAGTTCTTGAAGTTTGCGACGCTTCGACTCGTTGAGCTCCGCCAAACTGACGGATACCAGCGACTTCCCGGGAAGACCGTGCTCAGTGAGTGAATTCATCGCGGTCCGAAGGTTCGACCTAGCCCCATTCTCTGTTCGTGATGACGTGATTGCTATACGCACCGGATCATCACCAGGCGACTGGATTAGATCAGCGTCACGGCCAGAATCGGATCCCCCACGCACCGGTACCAGGTTCGAGTACATTGCACTCAACAGGCTTGTCGCACACTCTTCGAAGACCGTGGCGTTGATTCGCACAGACGTGTCTGCCAAAGACGCGGCGATACGCTCATATAAGTTCACAGACTCATCCTCATTCTCCGTCTCCACCGCCGTTCACCGCCCGCACTCCGCGCAGTCGACGGCGCACGCCAAATTTCTTAGCTTCGAACTATCTGCACGATGCAGTAGCTCAGGCCATCAACAGAACAAGCCAGGGACCCGCACTCCGCACAGTCGCATCACACAATAGCCGACGAATCCGATCGACCGCAACGAGGAAGCATCCGAAATACGTTGCACTGGTGCGCAACTGGCTGCGAAACAAGTGCGGAACGCAGACATGCGATGCAGGTGAACCTGCGCAGCGAAGTGCGTAACGGACATCTTCGCATTCGATCTGGTGAAGGTTCGCTCTTCGCGATGATCTGATTCGCGATGCGACGACTGCTGTCCATCATCGCCAGGTTCACCAGTAAGCCGCGATAATTCTCGCTCGCGACGGTCCAAGACTCGCCCTCCGGTGGTCGAGTCTCCTGAAACGGATCAGGTGCGACGCCTTCAGATGAAGCGTGTCGTATGCTCGGTTCGACCGCGCCAGCGTCTTCGGCACTCTGTCACCCGTAACTTCACCGAGTCATCATCGGCGGCATCACGCTCTTGCCCATCGCCCTTGCTTACGCAACATGGACGAGCCCGACTGAAATACCGCCCCCGCACCGAGAGTTTGGACAACAAGCCTGCGATTCTCGCGCAACGTGCCATGGCGCCGGAGTGCTCAGCGACCGTTCGGATCCACGGAGACGACTTAGCTTCCGAGCATCGACTGCGACAACAAGGTTCGGCACCATCAGCACATCATTACGCCTCAGGACTACTACGTTCATTCATTCATTCAAATGGTTACCTACCGGTAGTTTCCTGGGGCCGAAGCCGACGGCCTAGCGTCACAGAACCATAAACCTGCTGAATGGAGTGCCGCGGTAATGACCGTCGATCTGAGCAAGAGCCAAGGCAAGACAGTCGACCCGATCAACCCCTACGCCGTGATCGCTCTCGTTGCAGCGCTTCTGGGACTGTTCCCCGTCGCGATCGTGTTCGGGATTCTGGCGTTCTGGCGTCCCGCCGGGCGCGGACTGGCGATCGCCGCTGTCGTGCTCGGCGCGATCGAGGCCCTCGTGGTCGCGACCGTCGTTTACGGCTTCGGCACAGGTCTGACCGCCGACGACTCGACCAACGCGGCGGTTTATCAGGACTATTCTCTTCCCGCGACACCGGCTGAAGCGCCGCCCGCCTCGGTAGTCGTTCCTTCCCTGACAACTCCCCCGGCTGCAGAGACGACGATCGAGATGACCGAGGAACCTCCCCTCGCCCTCCCCGCCGTCGACGAATCCTGTGATCCCGCGGTCGACAACCACGCCACATCTTCGGACGGCACCTTCCTCAAGTGCGCCTACGCAGGACGAAGCACGGCACGGTGGGTGCGCTCGGCACCGATCATTGCCTACGCCGAGCAGGGTGAGTCGTGTGATCCATCGGCACCCGGAATTGCAGTCTCACCGGACGGCGTCGACATGGTGTGCGTATCCAACGGCGTCGTCGACGACGGGTATTGGGTCCCTGGACCGTAATCCCGCCCGACTCGGGACTTGGCACACTCGACCCGAGCAAAGTGCCCACGAATCTATCCCCGACCCTGCGTTCGGACTTTTCTTACTCTTTCGCTAGACGAACAACCATTCGGACCAATAGGTTTGAAAATCGTTGACTAGCCGTTGAACTGCGAAGGAACCGCCCCTGTGAACAAGCCCGCCCGCCTGCCAGCCTCAGCTCGTCCACAGCGTCGTATCTCTCGCCTAGCGGTCCTGGCAGCCGCCGTACTCGCCACTGTTCAGGTAGCAACTGCGAGCGCTGCGCCGGCATCGGCGTGGCACGTCTCCTCCACCATCGCTGTCGGCGACGTCCCGAACCAATTTGCCCTCAGCCCCGACGCCGCGCACTTGTACGTCACCGCAGGCGACGGGATCGACATCATCGACACCGCAACCAACACCGTCATTGCCGGCGCAGCAACCCCGACATCCGTTACGGGGATATCGGTCGCCCCCACAGGCGATATTTACGCCGTGAGCAACGTTGGCACCGTCTACGTCATCGACCCGCAGACAAACATGGTCATCGACGACATTGCCGTCGAGCCCAACTCGATCGGCATGACCGCCTCCGGCGACGGCGTCTACGTTGCCAGTCCCACATCCGGAACGATCTCGGTCATCGACACCGCAACCAACACCGTCGAATCGACAGTGCCCGTCGGAAAGAACCCAGTCCTGGCAACAGCACTCGATGACACCGTCTACGTCACGAACGCAGGATCCGGCACCGTCACTGCGATCGATTCCGCCACCGACACCGTTGTCGCGACGATCCCGACTGGAGGGATCCCAGTAGGAATCACTTCGGCTGCCGGGCGGGTGTTCGCGGTCGAAGGAACCAGCCAGTCCGTCGTCGTCATCGACACCTCGACCAACACCGTCATCGACACCATCGCGGTCGGCGGCGGCACCCTGACCGGAATCGCCGTTACCCCCGACGGATCGACGATTTTTGTGAACCAATCCGACACCGACACCACCGCGATCATCGACACCACCGATCCGGGCTCGCGTAAGACGGTCCCGGTCGGTGCACGACCCGGTGGCGCCATCGCCCTCCCCGACAACACCACCGCCTACGTCACGAACGGTGAAGCCGCCTCGGTCAGCGTGCTGACCACCGCCGCCCAGCCATGCACCGGAATAGCCTGCATCCCAACCGGATCCTTCGGCGGATAGCGGCACACAACAGAATCGTCGGGCATCGGCGGCGCACCTGCTCGTTGGCGTCGCAGTTGATCGGAGCGCCCCTCTCCTGTCTAGTCTGGCGGCGTCAGGCACACGCCGCACCGTAAACAAGGAATCGTCCTTGCCGCTCGCGTTTTGGCTCGGGGCCGCGAATGTCGACGCGAGGGGTCCGGCGAGAAACCTTCAATTTCACACCGTCAGTGCAGACACAGCGCTGGCTCAGCGAGACGGTCCATCAACGCTGCTGCCAACAGGGTGCACGTGCCTCAGCCACGAGTTTGTGATCGCGAGACGCCTAGGCAGTCCTCGGCACGCACCGCTGCCAGGTTGCGATCGCCTCCCCAACGCTCCGGGTTCTCCTATCGCATGGGCCGGCCGGCACATGCATCTTTCCAATCCGCGAGCCTCGGATTGAATGGCTCTTTGGCGTGCCCGGCGGAAGACACCGACGGCCAGCTTGTCCGGCAGATTCGTGAGAAGCCACTAGCGTTCAGGTGAGGCCACGTTTCCAAAATGATGAGTAAGTGATGGGTTGTGGGTCCATCACCGTCCTTTGGCTGCGCTGCGGACTATCACAATCTATGTCTACGCAGGTCAGAGCGGTAGGAGCCGAAGACTTGACTCCCAGTATTTGCGATTGGGAGTCAAGTCTCCGGAACGCCCTACGCCACTTACGGATCCGCAGGTCATAGAGTCGTCCGTTCCTGCGAAGCTTGCGGACGCCCAGACATACCGAGACTACAAAAAAGTGCCCCTGACCAGCGTAAACGCTGCTCAGGGGCACTTGACGTGCGCCATCAGGGACTCGAACCCCGGACCCGCTGATTAAGAGTCAGCTGCTCTAACCAACTGAGCTAATGGCGCCGATCCGCACCGCGTGTTCTCTGCGGTGCGGGAGAAACATTAACAGGAGAAACTGCCAGTTGTGAAATCGCCTGGTCAGAGGGCCTGTGTCAGCTGAAGATCTTGCGCACGACGAGTACGGCGACTACTGCACCGACACCGATGAGCGTGAACTTCACCGGCGGCTCGTTCAGCTTGGCAACGATGCTCTGCTTGGTGTTCTCCGCGATTCGCTTGGGGCTGGCCCGCACGCTGAGCTCGTCCAGGGTGCTGGCGAGCTGGTTCCGAGCTGCCTCGATCTCGCGCTCGATTCTGTCGGTGTCCCTGGCCACGTGTCCTCCAACTTGTTGCAAATCCTGGCTGTCACTGTCGAGCCTAAAGCACTGCGTGTCTCGGACCGGCTCGGTGGTTAGTCTCGTCTGGTGACCGACACCAAGAAGCTCGAGGCCGGCGACCCGGCGCCCGCGTTCACTCTGCCCGATGCAGACGGTAACGACGTCTCCCTCGCGGACTACGCGGGCAAGAAAGTCATCGTCTACTTCTACCCCGCTGCCAGTACGCCGGGCTGCACCAAGCAGGCCTGCGACTTCCGTGACAGCCTCACCGAACTCAACGGCGAAGGCCTCGAAGTCGTCGGCATCTCCCCGGACAAGCCCGCGAAGCTCGCCAAGTTCCGCGACAAGGAAGGCCTGAACTTCCCGCTGCTGTCCGACGAGGAGAAGACGACGCTGAAGGCATGGGGCGCCTTCGGCGAGAAGAAGAACTACGGCAAGGTCTACGAAGGCGTCATCCGCTCGACGTTCCTGGTCGACGAGGACGGCAAGATCGAAGTTGCTCAGTACAACGTTCGAGCCACCGGCCACGTCGCCAAGCTCCGCCGCGACCTATCGGTCTGACGCACCCAACTTCTGCAGGAACAGAGCCTCGGCCCCCGCGAGATTTTCGATCTCTCGGGGGTCGACGCTTTCGTTCGGCGCGTGGATTCTCGCCAGCGGCTCCTCCACGCCCATCAGAATGATCTCGGCCTTCGGAAACGTTTCTGCCAGAACGTTGCACAGCGGAATGGATCCGCCCTGCCCTGCTGCAGCCACCGGCATACCGAACGCCTCGGCCAACGCATCGCCCAGCGCTGCATACCCCGGACCGTCGGTCCTCGCCTCGAACGGCGATCCCACTGCCTCGGGTTCGACGGTGATCCGCGCGTTCCAAGGCACGTGAGCCTTCAGATGAGCCGTCAAGGCATCCTGCGCCTGCTGCGCATCGATTCCGGGCGGCACACGCAGATTCAGGCGGGCTGACGCCGTCGGCGAGATTGCCGCCGCCGACCCGACAACCGGCGGGCAATCGATTCCCAACACCGTGAGCGCCGGCCGAGCCCACACCGCGTCCGCGACTGTCGACGAGCCGGCCAGCTCGACACCGTCGAGCACCCCGGCGTCGGCGCGGAACCGATCTGCTTCGTAGGCGATGCCGTCCCACGTCTGGTCCGTCGTCAACCCGTCGACGACGGTGTTGCCGTGCGCGTCACGCAACGTGGACAGCAGTTGAACGAGGGCGGCCAAGGCGTCGGGCGCCGGTCCCCCGTACATCCCGGAATGGACTTCGCCCTCGAGCGTGTCGATACGCACGACGACGTTCGCGATCCCGCGGAGTGTCGTCGTCACCGTCGGTTGTCCGACGGCGGCGTTGCCGGTGTCCGCCACGACGATGATGTCCGACGCGAACAGCTCGGGCCGTTCGAGGACCAGATGCTCCAATCCCCCGGTCCCCATCTCCTCGGAACCCTCGGAGACGACGGTGATCCCGACGCCCAGTTCGTCGCCCAACGCCCGTAGCGCAAGCAGATGCATCACGACGTTGCCCTTGCAGTCCGCCGCACCGCGGCCGTACCAGCGGCCGTCACGCTCGGTCAGCTCGAAAGGCGCACTGGACCAGAGCTTGTCGTCACCGGGAGGCTGAACGTCGTAGTGCGAGTACAGCAGAACGGTCGGCGCACCTTCGGGAGCAGCGCGGTGCCCGACGACCGCGAGCGAGCCGTCGACGGTCTCGATCAGCTCCGCGGTCTCGAGCCCGGCGTCGACGAACGCGTCGCGCACCCACTCCGCCGCTCCGACGCATTCTTCGCGAGGAAACTGGCGCTCGTCGGCGACCGACCGAAACTTGACCAGCTCCGCGAGTTCGCGCCACGCGCGCGGCATGTCCGCAGCGATCCGTGCTCGTACATCCGACATCAGGACTCCTGACAGCTCGACCGATTCTCTCCGGTCATTCTGTCACCGCGGCCCGACACGTCAGTTGCCGGTGATCTCCTGCTGCAGCCACTCGGCGGTGTGCGCCCAGTGGCGATCCCATGCTTCCTGCTCGAGCTGCTCCTGAGACTTGCCGGGCTCGGGAACGATCGTCGGAACAGCGAACTCCGGCGGCGCGACCGTCGCCTTCGGCACCACGGCAGCTGCGGGCGGAATCGCTGCTGCGGGAATCGGAGTGAGCGCTTCGGCGGGCACTGCTGCGCCCGTCGTCGGATCGATCGTCCACTGCTGAGTCGTCGGATCCACCACGATCGGTTGCTGCGTGACCGGATCGATGACAACCGGCGACGGAGCGGGCACTGCGGGCGGCGCAGGCGGCGTCACCTCGACGGACTGCGTTGCGCCGACCAAGCTGGTGTCGAGGCCGTCGACCTCGGGAACCGTCGTTGTACTCGCCTCGTTGGCGACAGGCGCGTTCGCAGGCAGCGTCGACGCCAGCGCGACACCACCGGACAGCACACCGGCCAGAAGAGCGGCCGTCAGCACGAACTTCTTTCGCGGAATGGACCCCGTCGACGAGGACGCGGGTTCGATCCGCCGCACCGCGACGTTCGGAGCAACAGCCGACAGCAGCGGAGCCGGGGCAACGGTGGATCGAACGGCGACCCGCTCGGCCCGACCGGCGATATCGGCGGGTGCCTCGGCGACGTGCTCAGGCGTCTCCGACGCCTCGGAGTCGAGTGCGAGCGAGGCTTCGGGCTCCACGACCACCGGGAGCACCTCGTCGGCGTCCCCCGCGACAGCGAGGCTCGCGCCACACGCGGCGATCTGATCCGAGTCGCCGACGTGCACCACCGGGACTCCGAGGCCCAGGCTCAGAATGTCGACGAGATCCTTGTTCTCGGACCGATCACCGAACAGCGCGACGGCGTCGGGCTTACGGCCCGCCTCGTCGAGCACCTCCCATGCCAGCGGGACGGTGCTGCCGATGCGCTCGGGCGTCAGAGAATCGAGGGTTGCAGTCTTCGGCGTGGACAGGCTGGCGTCGGAGGCATCGGCCAGAGAGATCGACACACCCTTCGCACCGAGGTAGTAGAGGAGCACGCACTGGGCGGCGTCGAACTCCGACGACCGTGCAAGCCAACCGAGAAATGCGGTCGACGCCGACACGAGCTGGATTCCGTCGAGGTCGTTCTCATCGATCGCACGGGCGAACGCGTCACGTTCGTCGGCGGATCCGTAGACCAACCCCACTGCATCGACGTCGATCTGCCGTCGTGCGGCGACAGCCTTCATCGCCTCCACTGCGGTGGGCAGCGAGGTCGATGCACCGCCCTTCAGCGAGGTCACCTGGCTCGCTACAACCGCGTCCGCTTCGATATCGAAGAGGACAGCATTCATCGCACCTGACTCGACTGAAAGACCAATGGTCGCCACGTATGTTCTCCTGTGCCTTTGGGTGAGGCTCCCGACATGAGCGCCCCCGATACGCGATCGGCGACGCACACCCTGCACGAAAACGTAACTATGGATGTGAACCATACCCAACGATTGTTTTCTTGACCAGAAAACAACCTATTACCTAACACAAGCCGATTACAAGGGGGCATGTTGCGGTTGACAACCAGATCGCCGTCCAACGGTGTCCTTCGATACCTGCTACCGCGCGTTGTGGAGTTCAGGCACGTCAGGCCGCTAGCCTGGGTGGGTGGAGTCCTCTGCTAGCGCCCAAACCGCGAGACGTCTCGACGCTGCGCTCGAATCGAACGCACAGACGCAGGAGCTGATGCCACGTCGTCGCCCCACGCAGGAACGCAGTCAACGTAAGTTCGACGCCCTGCTGGCCGCATCCAGGGATCTCCTCAGCGACGTCGGATTCGAGTCCTTCACCTGCGAGGAAGTAGCGGCCCGGGCCGAACTGCCCATCGGCACGCTCTACCAGTTCTTCGCCAACAAGTACGTCATCGTCTGCGAGCTGAACCGGCAGGACCTCGTCGGCGTACAGCAGGAGCTCGCGGAATTCAACGGCGAAGTTCCCTCCCTCGACTGGCTCCGATTCCTCAACAAGTTCGTCGACCACATGGCCGGCATGTGGATGTCGGACCCGTCGCGACGCGAAGTCTGGCTGGCCATGCAATCGACACCGTCGACCCGCGCCACCGGCGTCATCCACGAACGCGAATTCGCCGACCAGGTCGCCAAGATGCTCGGACCACTGACCCCGCGCACTCCCCGAGCCAAACGCAACCTCATGGCCCAGGTTCTGGTGCACGTCGTCTACTCGATGCTCAACTTCTCCGTCCAGGACGGCCAGAGCCACGAGGACGCCGTCGCCGAACTCAAACAAATCATGACGGCCTACCTCCTCGTCGCCGAGAAACAATCCCGGCGCTCCGGCGCAGCCGCCGTCGACTGACCCCCTGTTTTCGGGACCGAACGTGACGTTCGGTCACTTGGAGTGACCGAACGGTTCATTCGGTCACCGTGAAGGGGGCCCAGACGCCGAAACGCCGGTCCATCGGAGATGGACCGGCGTCGGGCTGAGCTACTGACTCATTCCTCCAGGATTGCCACGGCGGCGGCGATGTCGCCGTCGTGGGTCAGGGAGAGGTGGATCTTCACCGTCGGCAGGAATTCGAGAGCCATGCCGTGCAGTTTGATCGAAGGTCGACCCCAGGCGTCGTTGACGACTTCGATCAAGGGGTAAGGATTGTCTCCGATCTGCGGAGGCCGAGCGAAGCGCGAGGTTGCCCAGGCCTTCAGTACGGCTTCCTTGGCGGCCCACCGTGCTGCGTAGTGGCGGGCCGGGTCGGAACTCTTCGTCGCCGCGTGCCGACGCTCACCCGCGGTGAAGCTGTCGCGGATCATCGTCGTGCCTGCCTTCTCCATCTGCTCGGCGAAGTCGGAGACGGTCACCAGGTCGAAACCTACTCCCAGGATTGCCATGTCTACTTGCACCCCGGCAGACCCGAGCGGTAGACGTCGTCGTCGCCGAGACGTGCGTCGTCGGTGAGCAGGACGTCGGCTTCGAGCTCGCGGGACTGGGCCGACGGTGTTCCATCGTGCCCGAGCCTGCGGTCATCGGGACGCTCGTACAGTGCGTCGCCTCCGACCATCGCGGAGATGAGCCTGCGCTGACCGGCGATACGACGCTCGTTGGATCGAGCGACGTACTCGTCGCGGCGCTCGGCCGGAACAGCCTCGATGAACGCCTGCGGGTGAACCACTGCGATCAGCCCGGACACGTGTCCGAAGCCGAGCGAGGTCAGCAGTCCGGCCTTCAGCGGCACCGAGTCACCGAAGCGAAGCGGTTCACGTGCCCAGACGAGGTGTTCGAACTTCGTCATCTTGTCGTCGACGCAGTCGAGGCTGCGGTTCGGCGGGATGACACCGTTCGCCAGGACCTGGCACAGACCGATCAGCTGGAACGCTGCAGCTCCACCCTTCGAGTGTCCGGTGAGGCTCTTCTGCGAGACGACGAACAGCGGCGCTCCGTCGCTGCGGCCGATGGCCTTGGCGAGGCGGGTGTGCAACTCCGCCTCGTTCGGGTCGTTGGCCGCTGTCGAGGTGTCGTGCTTGGAGATCACGGCGACCTCGTCGGCAGTGACGCCGAGTGCGTTCAGAGACAACGCGAACGTCGAATCCTTGCCGCCGCGACCGGCACTGAGCGCACCGAGTCCCGGAGCCGGGATGGAGGTGTGCACACCGTCGCCGAACGACTGTGCGTACGCGACCACACCGAGGACGGGCAAGCCCATCTCGAGCGCCAGGTCACCGCGGGCCAGCAGGATGGTTCCGCCGCCCTGCGACTCGACGAATCCGCCGCGCCTGCGGTCGTTGGCCCGCGAGAACCGTCGATCGCTGATTCCCTTGGCCGACATCGCTGCCGAGTCCGCGGTGGCCGACATGTCGCCGAAGCCGATGATGCCTTCGGTGCTCAGGTCGTCGAAGCCGCCGGCCACGACGAGCTGCGCCTTGCCCAGCTTGATCTTGTCGACGCCTTCCTCGACGGAGACCGCCGCGGTGGCGCAGGCTGCGACGGGGTGAACCATCGCACCGTAGCTACCGACGTACGACTGAACCACGTGCGCCGCAACGACGTTCGGCAGTGCTTCCTGCAGGATGTCGTTCGCACGAGCGTCGCCGAGCAGCGTGTCGATGTACAGCGAGCGCATCGACTCCATGCCGCCCATACCGGTGCCCTGGGTGTTGGCGACCAGCGTCGGGTGGGTCCACCGCATCAGTTCCGACGGGTTGAAGCCCGAGGAGATGAACGCGTCGACCGTGCAAACGATGTTCCACAGGGCGACTCGATCGATCGAGCTGGCCATGTCGGCGGAGATTCCCCACTTGGTGGGATCGAATCCGGTCGGAATCTGTCCACCCACGGTGCGGGTGAGCTTCATCTTCCGCGGAACACGAATCTCGGTGCCGGCCTTGCGCGTCACCTGCCAATCGCTCGAGTCGGCGACGGGCGTGATCAGCGTGTGCTCCGGATCGGCAGCGGCGAACGACCGCGCGTCGAGCTCGGTTCCGACGACGAACGTGAGGTCGTTGTCGAGGAAGATCGACGTCATCAGCGGTGCGGTGTTACCGACCATCGCGCCGTCGTCACCGTAGGTACGGATACCGCACTTCTCGACGACGGTGTCGTGGTACTTGTCGGCGATGTCCTCCTCGGGGACGAAATCTCCGGACTCGATGTCGTACCAGCCGGGTTTGGGGTCGTTCTCCCAGGCGATGAGGCCGGTGTTCCACGCGAGTTCGAGAACGCCTGCCGCGGAGAGCTGCTCGTCGACCTCCATCTCGAAGCGGGTGCGGGCCGAGCCGTACGGTCCGAGCTCACCGGCGCCGACGATGACGACCAGGTCCTTCGGGTCGACGTCGAGCGCGGGCCATGCCGGAGCAGTCGTCGCGGCGAGACGCGGCGGTGCGGGCAGTGCGGCGATGACCGAGCTGTCGGCTTCCTCCGTGACCTTGTCCGACGCAGCGGCTGCCGCCTCACGAGCGAGCTCGACGAGGTTGAGCTTGGTGTTGGCCAACCCACCGGTGAGGTCCGCGAGCAGCGGAGCCTCCGCGGCCCGACGACGTGCCGACGGCTCGCTGAGCTTCAGCAGCTCGGTGGCCATCTCGTCGGTCGACCAGGTACGGACGCCTTCGGCCTCGACGGCTTCGACGATCGGGTCGTTTCCGCCCATGAGGCCGGTTCCACGAACCCACCCGATATGAGCGTGGGCGATGGACACGCGCTCGGCCCAGTTCTTCTCCGAACCCCACTTCGCCGCGATGGCGTCGAGTGCGGCCTTCGACTCGCCGTACGCGCCGTCGCCACCGAACATTCCGCGGTTCGGGGAACCGGGCAGCACGACGTGCAGGTGAGTGTCGATGTCGCTGTCGTAGCCGATCTTCGACAGTCCACCGATGAGACGCTCGACCGACCACAGGAGCACACGCATCTCCATCTCGGCGCGGCCACCGGCGTCAGTGAGTTCCCCGACGACGCGTGGTGCGGCGAACGGGAACAGCAGCGTCGGCGTGATGCCTGCCTTGACCAGTGTCTTCGCTCCACCGGCGTTGTCGACCTGATCGCTGCCGATCCACTCGATGAGCGCGTCGACGTCGGTG
This sequence comes from Rhodococcus sp. 06-156-4, assembly GCF_002259345.1. Taxonomy (NCBI): domain Bacteria; kingdom Bacillati; phylum Actinomycetota; class Actinomycetes; order Mycobacteriales; family Nocardiaceae; genus Rhodococcus; species Rhodococcus sp. 06-156-4. The sequence continues at coordinate 333,336 of NZ_NPGB01000020.1, forward strand.
TACGACGCGATGTTCGCGGGCACGACCCACAGCGTCGCTCCGGCGCGAGCATTGTCGCGGTAGAGGGCGCGGTAGAAGCCGAGGCGCTCGTCGTCCAGACGTGAGGTGGTGACGAAGACCGTCGCTCCCCCGCCGAGCAGCTTGGCTGCAACGGACGCCGCGATGGATCCCTTGCTGCCTCCGGTGATCACGGCGACCTCGTCGGACCAGACGCCCTTCTCCTCGGAGTCGAGCGCGATCGTCGCGATACGGCCGTAGGTCTCGGCGAGAACAGCCTTCGCTTCGTTCTCCGCCTTGGCCTTCCACCACTGTGCCTGTGCAGCAACAGCTTTTCCTGCACCGGCGAAGGACTCCACGGCAAGCTCGCCTGCAGTACCGAGCCACAGACGGGCCAGGTCCTCACGGGCGGTTGCCCAACGGTCGTCGATCAGCACCGCTCGGCGAGCGTCGAATGCCGGTGCGACGAGTCGCGGCCATTCCGAACCGAGCTCTGCGGCAACCAGATCCACCAGAGCGGCGTCCGGGTTCTCCTCCGCGAGCGCGTTCGGTGCATCGGCGAGACCGAGCTGTTCGAGTACGAGGCGGGCTGCCGAGGCAAGCACACCGTCGCGTCCGGTGATGTGCTCGGTGAACTCGCCCAGTGCTGCTGCGTCGACGGTTCCGCCGCCTCCGCCGCCTGCGGCAGGCAGTGACACCGCGACACCGCGACGTGCCGCCACCGAAGCGACTGCGGCGTCGATGACCGCGTCGACGGCACCGCCGTCGGCGAGAGGTCCGTCGGCGAGTCCGCCCAGCGCACCGCCGCGAACCGAAGCGCCGTCACGGGTGCCGAGGGCGACCTCGGCGGTGACGTGGTTGGCCCAACCGTCGCCCAGTTCCCAGGTCTTCTTGACGCGGTCCGCGATGGACGCAGGGCGTCGTCCCGAGGGACCGAAGACCTTGCGCAGGTGGTCGTTGATCGAGTCGCTCAGCACGGGGCCGAACGGCTTGTAGGTGCGGGCCAGCTTGTTGACGGTGCCGGAGAGCGCACCCATGTCGGCATCGGCGGCACCGTCGATGGCACCGAGCGACAGCTCCGAACCGAGGTCGACCAGCAGCTGGTTACGACGCGAGGAGACGCCGTCGCACAGTGCCTCGATGGTGTCGGCGGGGCCGATCTGATCGAGCTGCAGCTTGGTCCACAGACCGATGAGGATCTTGGTGGCATCCGCTGCACTGAAACCGATGTCGTCGGGACGCGGGCCACCGGACGGCGCCGCAGCGGGTGCGGCGGCCGGAGCTGCGGCTGCCGCAGTCGGAGCAGCAGGCGCAGCCGTCTCGGCAGGTGCCTCCTCTTCCTCCACCGGAGCGGGGTCGGTGTCCGTGCCGTAGACGATTGCAGCTTCGCGCTCGACATTGAGGACCTCGACGGGGAATCCGAAGCGGCCCGGCAACTTCAGCGTCTGCGACGCGAGGTTGGCGACGGTCGGTGTTGCGCTGAGCCCGATCTCGACGAAACGCTCGACGCCCAGTCCGCCGTCGGCCTCGTCGGCGAACAGCAGATCCTGCGTCTCGATCCAGCGAACGGGGCTGGCGAACTGCCACGCGAGCAGCTCGGTGAGCACGACGCGGCACAGATCGTGCGAACGCTCGGCCCAGGAATCGAAGTCCGCGAGGACGTCGTTCAACGGCTCGGACGGTACGAGGTCCGCGATCTCCTGGATGAACGAGCGTTCGAGGCTGAACGGCCTCGGCACCAGGTTCGGCACGTAGCGGCCGATCAGGATCTCCGGGTCGAGATCCTCGGGCAGCAACGCCTGCAGGCGGTTACGGAAGTCGTCGACTCCCCCGCGCAGAACCGTCGAGTGGAACGGCACGTCGATGCCGGGAACCATGATGTAGGCGGCCTTGCCACCGAATTCCTCACGGCGCACGGCGATCTTCTTCTCCAGCGCGTTCAATCCGTCGACCGTGCCGGCGATCGCGTACTGCGAGCCGCGCAGGTTGAGGTTGACGATCTGGAGGAATTCGCCTGTCTCCTCGGCCACACCGGCCACGAACGCCTGAACGTCGTCGTCGGCCAGACCGATCTGCGACGGACGGATGGCGGCCATGCGGTAGTTGCTTCGTCCCGCCGCATCGCGGGGAACGAGTGCATGCATGGCGGAGCCGCGCTGGAAGACGACCTCGAGGACGGCTTCGAGCGGGAGAACGCCGGCGACGGCGGCGAGTGCGTTGTACTCACCGACCGAGTGCCCGGCGAGGATCGAGTTCTCCACGAACACACCGGCTTCACGAAGTTCGGCAACCTGTGCGACACCGAGGACCGCCATGGCGACCTGGGTGAACTGCGTCAGGTGCAGGACACCGTCGGGGTGCTTGTGCGTGACGCCGCGGGCCTTGAGAGACGTCGGGTTGTCCCGCACCACAGCGAGAATCGAGAATCCGAGTGCCTGACGGGTGTGCTTGTCGGCACGCTCCCAGACCTCACGTGCGGCCTTGGACCGAGCGCGAGCGTCGAGACCCATGCCCTGACGCTGGATGCCCTGGCCGGGGAACGCGTAGACCGTCTTCGGTGCTGCCGTACGAGCGGTCGCGACCATGACGAGTTCACCGTCGACGCGGCAACCCACCTCGATGAGCTCGGCGCCCTGGTCGAATCCGGTGCGGTCGACGCGCACGTCGATCTCGGCGCCGGGGCGCACCATTCCGAGGAACCGTGCAGTCCATGCAGTCAAGCGACGCGGCGGGGTCTTGGTGTCCGCGTAGTCGATCGCGGTGACAGCTTGCTGGGCGGCAGCGGAGAGCCACATGCCGTGCACGATCGGGCTGCCGAGGCCGGCGAGAAGTGCCGCCGGGTCGGAGGTGTGAATCGGATTGTGATCGCCCGAAACCTGAGCGAACGCAGCCATGTTGCGCGGTGCGACGATCGTGGCCTGACGACGACGGCGACGCGGAGTGTCCTTGGCGTCGGCCGAGACCGAACCGCCGGCACGGGCCGGGTCGGACAGCTCGCCCTTGCCGGTGCGCCCGCGAATCGCGAAGCGCTCCACCAGAGTCGCGACGGCCGGTGCTTCGGTGCCTTCACCGAGTGCAGCGCCGATCTCGACGGTGACCTCGACGACGCGGCCGAGGTCGGTGTCGAGCACCTCTCCGGCTTCGGCCTTGACGACGAGGATCGACGGGTCGGTGGGGAGCGTTCCGACGAGATCGACCGAGTGGTCGAGGTGGACCAGGTCGAGCATTCCCTCGATCACGTCTATTCCAGACGCGGTGCGCGTGGCACCGAGAACGGCGAAGACAGCAGGCCAGCATGCGCCGACGAGCACGTCGGGAACAGCCTTGCCGCTGACGGTCAGCGACTCGGGCAGGCCCGAACCGGTGACGCCTGCGTGGTCGGCGACCATGTCGGGGATCCAGGCGAGGCTGATACGCGCGGCACCGCCCTTGACCTTCGGGAGTTCCTGTCCTGCTGCAACTCCGAGAAGCGCGGACATCGCCTTCTGTGCATCCTCGGCGGTGACGACGGGTGCGCCTCCGTCGATGGTCGATGCGGGAACCGTCAGGCGGATCCGAACCTCTTTGCCGGGAGCGAGCGGAACCGTCAGCTCGACGTGCTCCGAATCCACGACGGTGAGGCTCGCGCCGGTCTGAGGATGCGTGGCGACGGACTCGGAATCGACGACCCACTCGGCGACGTCACCGAGACGTGCGACGGGGTTCTGCGTGGTCCGCGACGCCCAGTTGACGTCCGGTGCTGCGAGAACGATGCCGAGAAGGCCGGGGGCGACGTCGGAGTTGCGACGGCTCGACACGGACTCGGCCTCGACACCGTCGGCGAGGAGTTCGTCGGCGGTCGCCTTCTCGAAGCGATCGAGAAGTTCTCCGACAGGCTCGTCGACGCGAGTGATGCCTGCGACGGCGACCGTGCCGGGAATGATGCAGACCTGGTCGGCGGAGTAGCGAGCATCGTGTGCCTGCCACAGCGAGTCACTGCGCCACCAGCGTCGAACGTCACCGTCGACGACGGGAACGAAGTTGACCGGCTTGCCGGGCATCCGGCACAGCGCGGTGAAGAACGTGATGTCGGCGGGGTGCAGTACCACCTCGGACGCGTCGGGGAACTGCGCGACGAGCGAGCGAATCGCGGCCCGCGGGCGTTCGAGGGTGTCGACGTCGGCGAACAGCGTCGGGATGGGGCCGCGATCGACCGGGTGCAGACGAGCTTCGGCGCGCTGCAACATCTCGAGGAAGCGAGTACGCCAGGTGACGTCGAGCCACACGGATTCGCGTGCCTCGGAGACTGCGTCGGTGAACTCACCGCCGCAGTCGAACTCCTTGTGGACGTCCGCACCGACAGCCAAGTCCAGGTAACGGGTCAGCCACTGCAGGTACGTCATGTCCGCGACGTCACCGAAGTACGGCTTCGCGGTGCCGTCGAGTGCGGCGATGATCTCGTCGCGACGCTTCGCAACGGCGTCGGCGTCTCCGGCGACGTCGTCGAGCAGACGGCCGCAGCGCGAGGCCGCGTTGTCGATCTCGTGGATGTCCGCACCGAGCTGGCTTCGACCCGAGGCCATTCCGCCGCCGGCGGTACCTGCACCGACCCAGTCGGGAGTGCCGGGGGTGTCGGCGAGAAGCTGCTTGACGTCGGCCGACGTCGTGGCTTCGAGTGTTGCCATCGCGGCGGTTCCGACGAGGATGCCGTCGAGCGGCATCTTGGGGTATCCGGCTGCGAGCGACCAACGGCCGGTGAGGTATTCGGCTGCCTTCTCGGGGGTGCCGATGCCGCCGCCGACGCAGATGACGAGGTTCGGCCGTGCGCGGAGCTCGGCGTAGGTGGAGAGGAGAAGATCGTCGAGGTCTTCCCACGAGTGGTGGCCACCTGCGCGGCCGCCCTCGATGTGGGCGATGACCGGGAACGTCGGAACTTCACTGGCGATGCGGATGACCGCGCGGATCTGCGCGACGGTTCCCGGCTTGAACGCGACGTAACTGAAGCCGGCCTCGACCAGATCCTCGATGATCGTGACGGCTTCGTCGAGCTCCGGAATACCTGCGGTGACGACGACACCGTCGAACGCGGCGCCTGCTGCACGTGCACGCGGGACGAGACGCTTGCCGCCCACGTGGAGCTTCCACAGGTACGGATCGAGGAACATCGAGTTGAACTGCACGGCGCGGCCCGGTTCGAGCAGCCCACCGAGCCTGTCGACGTGATCGGCGAAGATCTGTTCGGTGACCTGACCGCCGCCGGCGAGCTCGGCCCAGTGACCTGCGTTGGCGGCAGCGGCGACGATCGCGGGATCCACCGTCGTCGGCGTCATGCCGGCGAGCAGCATCGGCGAGCGACCGGTGAGCTTGGTGAACGAGGTCTCGACGACGACGCGACCGTTCGGCAGCGTGATCGGCTTCGGCGCGAACTCGGACCAGGACGGCTGCACCTCGGGTGCTGCGCCCGGAGTCAACAGGTTGCGATGCCCACCGCGAGTGGAGGCGGCGATGATCCCGACGCCCTGGCCACGCAGAGCGGGCACGGTCATACGGGTGAGGATGTCGCTCGGTCCGAGGTCCAGGATCCAGTCGGCACCGGCGGCGATGACGCTGTCGATTTCCGCGACCCAGTCGACGGGATCGACGAGGATCCGCTGGGCCAGGCTGCGTGCCACGTCGACGTCCAGGCCGGCGCGAGCCGCCCACGACGCGACGAGATCGACTGCATCGGCCAGTGCGGGGTGATGGAACCCGACCTCGACCGACAGGAGTTCGAAGACCGGCGAGAACACAGCGCCGCCGCGCTTCTTCGCGTCGCGCTCACGCTCTTCCTGCGCGGCGATCTGCTCGGCGCGTTCCTGAACGCGCGCGAGCTGCGCGGGAGGACCTGCCAGCACGACGCGCCGGCGGCCGTTGCGGATGGCCAGCACTGCCGAACGCTCGGGTGCACCGTCGACGGCGAGTTCGTCGACGATCGCGTGAAGACGCTCGGGTTCGACATTGGACACGGACACCATCGGTGCACGGTCGGCAGCGCCGAGGATGCCGCGACGACGTCCGACGAGGCCTGCTGCGGCGCCGATGAGCTGCGCGACGGCCAGAAGCCGTGCATCCTCGCGGCCGGCGGACTTGACCGACTCCGCGGCGATGAGGCCCTGCGAGTGACCGACGACGGCCACCGGTGCAGCGTCCTCCGGGTCCAGTCCCTGCAGCTTCAGTGCACGGAGCGCAGCGACCTGCGTGAGAAAGACACCGGGCAGGGACACCGCGGCGGACGTGAGCGCGGCCTCGGACGGACCGAAGGAGCCTGCGCTCGAGGGGTCGTCGGCGAGGTCCTGCTCCAACATCCAGCCGATCGGGTCGAAACCGACCGAACGCACGACGAGGAGGTCGTCGGCGACCGGCGCCAGGATGGCCGCTGCTTCGTTGACCAGATCGGTCAGCTCGGGCTCGAGCGCCGAGTCACGAGCGAGTTCCTCGAGGGAACTGAGCCACGGCGATCCCTGACCGCCGAACGCGAGAGCGTAAGGCTCACCGGCCGCAAAACGGTCTGCGAGGGTACGAGAACCGCCACCGCTCTGGGGAGATCTGCCCTTGCCCTGTCCGTGTGATGGTGTGCTCTCGTTGATCGTCAAGTGCTCTGATTCCTCTCGTGAGCAACTCCGGGGGGCCAGGGCTGCTTCGTCGTTGGCATTCGTCGTCGGTGCCGTAGGAGCGGAATCGAGGAGCGCATCCGTCGTTGGCTTTCGACGTGGCTCTATCCGCGTGAGAACAAGGTTGACACAAAATCATGAGGAAATCCTCACGTTTCGTATGACGTCCTACTGCTACCCGCCAGTAAGCAGCTGAACTGCAGTTTTCGTACCGATCGTCCAACTCGCCAGTAACAAACATCGGTGCAGGCAGCGCGCCGATGAGCACCGAGAAAACATGAGGAAATCCTCATGTCAATCGTTATCATTCCGTTATGTGAGCCTGACCACACCACGCGCTGCACCCGAAATTGTCGGAGCAGCCCTGTACCTTCCCCGCCACGAAACCAACAGGGGGGTTCATGTATTCACCAGTTACACATATCCATTCACGCGGCGCCGTCGACAACCGTGTCGCGCGGGAAGCACTCGGCGAACAGCAGGACGAGGTCGCTGCCCTCGTCGCCGCCATCGACACGACGTTGCCTCGGGACGCGTCGCCCTATTGGTTCCCGGGCTGGGAGGGTGAAATCGAGGCCGCCTTGCTCGACGCCGTGTTCGCAGCCCGGGCGAGCTACGGCGGAGAGACCAGCGGCGTACGTCGCGTCATCGCTCGGTGGCGTGCGCACCGAGGCGACGGCCCGCTCGACGATCTCTCGTTCCTTGCATCGTTCGTCGACGACACCGGCGATCTGGACGACGTGCTGGGCAACCGCCAGCGTGTTGCCGGAAACTCCACCACCAAAGCGGAGGCTGCCGCGAAGGCCGCCGCAACTCTGATCGGGATCGGTGTCACCGGTTCGAAGGACCTCGCCAATGCGGACGCCGACCGCCACCGATATTCGGCCCAGGCCGAGGCGTTCACGTCCGTCACCGGCATCGGTTTCAAGACCTGGCGGAGCCTGGTGTACCTCGTCGGCATTCGAGACTCCGAGGACTCGCTGCTCGTGCAGTTCGTGTCGAATGCCATCGGCGAACAGGTCGACGAATGCGGAATGCTCGAGTTGACGAGGCACGCCGCCGAGGAACTCGGCACGGATTCACAGACACTCCGACACGCCCTGTGGCGTGAGCTCCGCCGCGCTTCGTCGACGAAAAAGGCTGCCGTCTAACCCTTTTCGATCAACACGGCCACACCGTCGAGAATTCGCTCGACACCGAACCGGTACTCGTGGACGGGATCGCTCGCAGCCTCGTGATGCACCGCTGCGGCGGTCCCGACCCGCGACGACACCGTGTACCGGGATGGATCCATCACCGATTCCAGAACCGGAGCAGTCGCAGACCACCACTGCTCGTCCGTCATGCCGGAGTCCTCGCGCACTCGATCGACCTGAGCGAGCGCCCGTGCGCTACCCGCAACATGATTGAGCACCAACGTCAGCACCGAGTCCATCTGTACGTCCGTGAGACCGATCCCATCGAGGACCCGAAGTTCGGCCTCGTACTTGTCACTGACGTTGGGACCCAACACAGCCCGGCCACCCTGAGCATCAAGAACCCACCGATGCCGGCGGATCAGGTGCCAGTTCTGCTCGGCGACGAACCGCAACCCGGCGCGCCAGTCACCCGACGACGCCGGCGCGTCGAGAGCCGAGTACAGGCCCTTCTGTACGTGGTCGATCATCAAGTCCACCAAATCTTCTCGACCGGGAACATGGGTGTACAGCGACATCGTCCCGACACCGAGCCGATCCGCGATCCGCCGCATAGACACCGCGTCGAGGCTCTCGGAATCGGCTATCGAGACCGCTGCGTCGACGATCGAGTCGATCGTCAGACCTGTCCTGCTCTTCTTCGCGCCCACTCGCCACAACAATCCGAGCGTGCGCGCAGGATCGAAACCCGTCTCGTTCTTTCCGGCCACCCGTCGAACAGTACGCTGTACGCTCTGGTTTCCCGGACCTCGATCGCATGAGTGCGCCATCGGAGCGCCCAGACGGCATGAATGGAGCTTTCATGCGCTTGCGGATACTCCAACCACCGCGTTGTAGACTTGCCGAGCACTCGCGCGAGTGGCGGAATTGGCAGACGCGCTGGATTTAGGTTCCAGTGTCTCAGGACGTGGGGGTTCAAGTCCCCCCTCGCGCACCACCATCTCCGGTCGATCGGCAGATCCCTAACTACCTCGAGTAGTAGAGCCTCGGGTAACGTCGTGGTGTGGCAAAATCTCGCTCTCACCATCGACCGGCGCTCATTGCGCTGGTTCTCGTGTCAGCGGTCGCATGCCTGGCCCTCGGATGGTGGCAGTGGGAACGGTTCGAATCCGTCGGTGGCGACGGCCAGAATCTCGGCTACGCGTTCCAATGGCCCCTGTTCGCAGCGTTCGTGATCTACGCCTATCGCAGGTTCGTCCAGCTCGAAGGCGATGCCGAGGCCGCGGAGGACGAAGACCAGGTAGCTCCCACCGAGGACGTCGTTCGCGAGATACCCGCGGACCTGCTCCCTCAACGCCCCACCTACACCGAGGACGACATCGACGACGTCGAGGCTCGGCAACTTCTCGAATACAACACCTATCTCGCCGAGCTCGACCGCTCCCGCGAGTGAAGACAGGAGCACGACGACCGTGAGCCAAGCAGCACCGAAGCCCGTTACCGCCGACAAGAAGAAGATCGCGTCGGCTCTGCTGCGCTACCGCGTCCTGGCGTACATCACCGGTATCTGGCTGCTCGTGCTCACCGGCGAGATGGTCGCCAAGTACATCTTCAAGGTCGAGAACGTTCCCAGTTGGATTGCCGTGGTGCACGGCTGGGTGTACCTGATCTACCTGATCCTCACCGTCGATCTGGCCATCAGGGTCCGCTGGCCTGCCGGCCGTACCATCGGCACCCTGCTTGCCGGCACCATTCCGTTCCTGTCGTTCTACGTCGAGCACATCAGGACAAAGCAGGTCAAGACCGATTTCGCCCTCTGACGTTCAACACGTCACGCTCTGCGGATCGACGCCGGCAAGCGCATCGAGCACCACCTGCTGCGCCACCGGATCGTAGGAAATCCCTGTGTGGTCGACCGTGTCGGCTGGGCACAGATCCTGCAGAATCACGTTGCGAGCGCCTTCGCCCTGCAGCAACGACGCCGTATAGGGAACAACCTGGTCGTACCGAGTGACGACAACGGTGTACTCCACCCCGGGCACGGTGTCGCTGGGAACGTTGATCCGCGCGAGGGCGTCGTCGACCGGTGGGCCGAACGCCGGAATTCCCACCTGCCCCGAACCACCCGAGATGTCGTCGTTCCGCGGAGTCGACTCCCGATTCGGCGGGGACAGCGCGACAATCTTCGACGTGCGATCAGCCCCACCGAGGAAACGCACGTAATACCGCGGGACCGTTCCGCCTTTGGAGTGTCCGACGATCGCGACTTTCTGCGCACCGGTGGCGGCCAGGACCTCGTCCACGAACGCGGAGAGCTCCACGGCACTGTGCTCGATCGAGTCGAACCCGCCGACGGGAATGCCCTCTCGCGCACCGTAGTTCAGCGCGAACACGCAGTATCCGTCTGCCACGAGGCGCGGAGCGAGCGACGCCCAGTTCGCGAACGAGTTCTCGAGAAAACCGTGCACCAGAACCACCGGTTCCGGATGCGACGACGACGGGACGCACGAGAAGTCGTTGACCTCGGGCAGCGACGCCTCCGGATGAATCGCCGAGAACAGCAACGCCTCGGAGAACGAGTCGGACGGCGCCGCGGATGCAGCGCCACCCGACGAGGCCGCCCATAGCGCAGCAACCGACGTCAAGACAGTCACGACCGTGCGCTTCACGGCCATCAGTGTCCTACGAGCCGAGCTGCTGCAGTGCCGGAATCAACAAAGCCAGAGCCCGCCCGCGATGCGATGCCGCATCCTTCTCCTCCGGACTCAGTTCGGCTGCCGAGCGGCCGTCGCCCTCCGGCACGAACACGGGATCGTAACCGAAACCGTTCTCACCCAGCGGACTTCGTGCGATCACACCACGCCACTCACCCCGGACGACGGACTCGGAACCGCCAGGAACGACGAGAGCGCACGCCGACACGAAGCCCGCTCCCCTGCGTTCGTCGGGAACGTCGGCAAGCTGCGCGAGCAACAACTCGGTGTTGGCGTCGTCCTGACCGTGCACACCCGACCATCGCGCCGACAGAACACCCGGCATCCCGTTCAACGCATCGACTTCGATACCCGAATCGTCCGCGACACAAGGCAATCCCGTTGCCGCAGCACCGTCACGCGCTTTGGCGAGCGCATTCTCCTCGAAGGTTGCGCCCGTCTCGGGTGCCTCCGGAAACTCCGGTACCTCGTCCAGACCGACCAACTCGACTCCCGAGACGCCTGCCGCATCGAGTACCCGACGCAGCTCGCGCAGCTTCTTCGCGTTGCGGCTGGCGACCAGCAGTGTCGACTCAGCCACCGAACTTCTTCTTCGGCGCGTCGGTGACGGCGGGCTCCGGCAGCTCACCCGGGTACGGTTCGGCGAGCGCAGCCTTCTGTACCTCGAACAACTTCTCGATGCCGTCCAACGCCGAATCCAGCAGCTTGTCCAGCGTCGAACGAGGGAACGTTGCACCCTCGCCCGTCCCCTGAATCTCCACCAACGTGCCCGTATCGGTGGCGACGACGTTCATGTCGACCTCGGCGCGCGAATCCTCCTCGTACGGCAGATCGAGCCGAACCCGGCCGTCGACGACGCCGACGCTGACCGCTGCGATCGCACACGAAATGGGCTGCGGATCAGCCAGACGCCCCGCAGCACGCAAGTACGTGACCGCATCCGACAACGCGACGAACGCGCCCGTGATCGCCGCGGTTCTCGTGCCACCGTCCGCCTGAAGCACATCGCAATCCAGAGCGATGGTGTTCTCGCCGATCGCGGCAAGATCGATGCACGCGCGCAACGACCGACCGACCAGCCGAGAAATTTCCTGGGTCCGACCGCCGACCTTGCCCTTCACGGACTCACGGCCACTGCGAGTGTGCGTCGCAGCCGGAAGCATCGCGTACTCCGCCGTCAACCACCCGAGCCCGGAGCCCTTGCGCCAGCGCGGAACACCTTCCTCGACACTGGCCGTGCACATCACCCGCGTGTTACCGAACTCCACCAGCACCGAACCCGCGGGATTGCTCGTGAACCCCCGCGTGATCTTGATGGTCCGAAGCTCGTCGTCAGCTCTTCCGTCTTCTCGTCTCGACACACAGCCAGACTAGTTGGGTCATTCCGCAGGCTCCACTCCCGGCATAACTCATCAGCCTGGAAAGCGCGTCAGACGGTGAACACATCTCCCGGTGAGACGGCATGCACGGGCCCACTGAATTCGGCTTTCGCCTCGGCGATCACGTCTTCGCGGGATGTCCAGGGTGGGATGTGGGTCAACAGCAGTTCGCCGACGCCTGCGTCGCGAGCGAGTTGACCTGCCTCGGTTCCCGAAAGGTGAACTCCGACCGGGCGGTCCGGGCTGTGCGTCCACGACGCTTCCGACAGCAGCACATCCGCGCCCTGAGCGATGTCGCGCACTGCCTGACACATTCCGGTGTCTCCGGTGTAGGCGAAGATCTTGCCCGCGCCGGTGGTGATGCGCATTCCGTAGGACTCCGGAGGGTGGTAGACCAGCCGGGTCGTCACCGACAGTTGTCCGTGACGAATGGTGCGCCCGTCGGCCCAGCGGCGGAGGTCGAGAGTGTCGGACATGTCGTCGATCTGTCCCCCACATTCGGCGGAGGCGACACCCAGGCGGAACGCTGTGTCCTTGGGCCCGTAGACGACGGCGCGCCCCTCGGGCGGGTTGGGGTGGTAGCGCCTCCACACCAACAAACCAGGTACGTCGAGGCAATGGTCCGCGTGCAGGTGGGACAGAAACACGCTGACGTCGCCCGGGTCTGCGTACCGCTGCAGTGCGCCGAGTACGCCGGGGCCGAAGTCCAGGACGACGGGCGACGTGTCCGGTTCATCGAGGAGGTAACCCGACGCGGGGGAATCGGGTCCGGACACACTGCCCGAACATCCCAGCACGGTAATACGCATGATTGTCATGCTGCCACGTCGGCGCCCGTGGCAGAAACGCATCGGCGGTTTTCACTGACGAGACCGGAAAGGTCATCGGTCACAGTTACCGAACTTCACTGTCGGGAAGAGCCGACCGACCTCTGTTTGCGGGCGTTGCGGGCGTCCGCGGACAGAAGCCACGCGGCGACGACTCCGCCGACAGCCCCGAACAGATGACCCTGCCAGGACACACCGGGAGTGCTGGGCAGAACGCCCCACAGAGCGCTGCCGTACAGGACGAACACGACGACGCCGATGGCGAGCTGACCCAGGTTCCGGGTGAAGAACCCACGAACGAGCAGGTAGGCCAAGAAGCCGAATACCAGGCTGGACGCACCGATGTGATTGGAGTTGCTGCCCCCGATCAACCATGTCCCGACGCCGGCGATCACCCAGATCACGCCCGTCGCCGCCAGTCCCCTGCCGATTCCGGACAGCAGGACGAGGAAGCCGAGCACCGCGACCGGAACCGTGTTGGCGATCAGATGTGCCCAGTCGTCGTGCAGCACAGGCGCGAACAGAATCCCCCACAGACCGTCGCCGGTGCGCGGGTTGATCCCGGCGGTCTCCACACGACTGCCCGACAGAACGTCGACTACTTCCACCACCCACAGCAACAGTACGAATCCACCGGTGTACATGGCCGCCGACTGCCACAACGGGCGCTTCGGGGTCGGAGCCGGCAGGTACGGGTTCGTGCTCATCGCTGGCGCCTTTCGCGGGAGGTATGTCGCTTTTTCGAGCGTACCGCCGGTCAGGACTCGAATGCCGACGGAAAGATCTGACGGTAGGTCGGAATGCCCGCCACCGACGTGGCGTCGAGCAGCGCACGCACGATCGCCCGCTCGACGACCTCGGCCGCCACCGAGGACACCGCGTCGAGCACCGGCAGATCCCGGTTGAACGCCGTGGGCAGCGACGATTCGGTGACGACGGATCGTGTGCCCGTGGACAGCGCGAAGATCGTGTCGCCGTCGAGAGGCGAGTGGGCAGGGCGAATCGCCCTCGCCAAACCGTCGTGACCTGCGACGGCAATTCGCTTGCACGAGCCGGCGGACAGTTCGACGTCGGTCGCTACGACACCGATGGTGGTGTTCAACGCCGTCCCCTTCGGCGCAAGCGCATTCGCGTTCCACAGCTCGTGCACGTCGGGTTTGCGCATACGGAAGGCCTGCGGCCCCAGCGAGCCGACGCCCCACGGCAGACCGGTGCGCGGGTCGAACACGGATCCGACCGGGTTGGTGACGATCAACGCGGCGACCGTGACTCCGTCGGCAGGCCCTCCTTCGATGACGGTGCTGGCCGTCCCGACGCCGCCCTTGAGCACTCCGGCCCGCGCTCCGACGCCTGCGCCGACAGACCCCGTCTCGAAGTCGGTCGCCGCAGCTGCAGCCGCTCGGTACCCGAAATCGGCGGTGGGCCTGGTCGACCACTCACCGACCGGCAGATCGAAGATGACGGCGGCAGGAACGATGGGCACCACCTGATCGGGGGTGCCCATCGAGATACCGTGGCCGTGTTCTTCCAGCCATCGCATGACTCCGTCCGCTGCGGCGAGGCCGTAGGCACTGCCACCGGTCAGGAGCACCGAATTGACTTGTTGGACGGAGTGACTCGGGTCCAGGAGGTCCGTCTCCCTGGTCCCTGGCCCGCCGCCGCGGACGTCGACCGCCGCGACGGCACCACCGAGGGTTCGGACGACGGTGCAGCCGGTGGCCGCGCCCGTTCCGAGGGTGGCGTCGGGATCGAGTTCGTGATGATGACCGACGAGCAGTCCCGAAACATCGGTCAGAGAGTCACGAGGACCGGGGGAACCAGGCACGCCGAGCGCTCCTACGGGGTGAGGACCTGCACCAGGGAATCCTGCATCCAGGTCAACCAGTGGTAGACGTCGAGGTGTGGAGCTCGTGGATCGCCCTCGTCGAGAACCTCCGGGGTGTCCGCGTCGATACCCAGGGTGGTTCCGAGCGCCAACCTTACGTCGTTGAGGCCCATCAACCACGCATCCGCTTGCTCCGGCGTCAGAAGGATCTTTCCGCCCGACGCGGGGAGAGTGTCGAGAATGACGTTGCTCGAGCGCAGTTTCTCGTCGATGATCTCCGGCTCGTGCAGTCCACGCAGAGCACTGTTGAGATTGGTCGAACCGGACGGGTCGGCGTCGTCCCGATGAAAGTCCGGGAGCAGCCGAGCCAGCGCCGCATCCTCCGGCGGGGTGCTGTGTCCGGTCCGCAATCCGGTCAGGGCAGCAAGTTCGTCGGTCGGCGCAGCGGCCGCACGATCACCCAGCAGCCCGACGACCGATCCCACGAGCGACCGCAGAACCGTCGCCTCCCGCGGGTCCATCTCGGAGCGAATCTTGACACCGGAGAGTGTGTTCTTCCTGCTCCACGTACGCACTTGGTCAGAGGTCCTTGTCGTTGAAGCCGGTCACTTGTCCTGCTGCATGGTGGCCCACAACCCGGCTGCGTGCAGCCTGCGGACGTCGGCCTCCATCTTGTCGCGCTCGCCGCTGGACACCACTGCCTTGCCCTCGGAGTGCACCTGCATCATCAGCTCGGTTGCCTTGGCTTTGCTGTAACCGAAGAGCTTCTGGAAGATGAACGTCACGTAGTGCATCAGGTTCACCGGGTCATCCCACACGATGGTCACCCACGGAACGTCCTGAGCCTCGTCCGTCGACCGGGCTTCGGTTTCGGCGGGCACGGCCTGAGGTGAGGCTGCCAGCGTCGGCGCCTCGTCGACAATGCCCACGAATTCTTCAGCCGTCGATGAAGCCATGCCAACAGACTACGACGACGGGGGCAACCTGCACACCGTCGCCCCCGCGCCTCGTAATGTTGAGCGGGTGCCTACCGCATCGAATCACGGCCCGGACATAACGGACAGCATCCGCAGTGCCGCACTCTTCACCGACCAGTACGAGTTCACCATGCTGTCGGCTGCGCTGGCCGACGGCACCGCCGACATCCCGTGCAGCTTCGAGGTGTTCGCCCGGCGCCTTCCGGGCGGAAGGCGTTACGGCGTCGTCGCTGGTACGGCGCGTTTCCTCGGTGCACTCACCCGGTTCCGGTTCGGCGAGGAGGAGCTGGAGGTGCTCGGCACGTTCCTCGACGCTTCCACGCTGGAATGGCTGCGCAACTACCGATTCACCGGCGACGTCGACGGCTACCGCGAAGGCGACCTCTACTTTCCGGGTTCACCGATCCTGTCGGTGCGCGGCACCTTCGCCGAATGCGTGATCCTGGAAACCCTCGCACTGTCGATCCTGAACCACGACAGTGCCATCGCCTCCGCCGCCGCGCGCATGGTCG
This sequence comes from Rhodococcus sp. 06-156-4, assembly GCF_002259345.1. Classification (NCBI taxonomy): domain Bacteria; kingdom Bacillati; phylum Actinomycetota; class Actinomycetes; order Mycobacteriales; family Nocardiaceae; genus Rhodococcus; species Rhodococcus sp. 06-156-4. The sequence goes on from NZ_NPGB01000020.1 coordinate 349,332, forward strand.
GTTCCGCGGGATCGCGACACATGATCGAAATGGGATCACGGCGCACCCACGAGGAAGCAGCGGTGGCGTCGTCGCGCGCCGCGTACATCGCAGGTTTCGCAGCGACGTCCAATCTCGAAGCGGTCCGACGTCACGGCATTCCCGGTGCGGGCACGTCCGCGCACGCGTTCACGTTGCTCTACAACAACGAGAACGGACCGGACGAGAAAGCAGCGTTCGCCGCACAGGTGCGGGCGCTGGGAGTCTCCACCACCCTGCTCGTCGACACCTACGACATCACCCAGGGCGTAGCCAACGCCATCGAGGTGGCCGGACCCGAGCTGGGCGGAGTGCGCATCGACTCCGGTGACCTCGGCGTGCTCGCCAGGCAGGTGCGCCAGCAACTCGACGACCTGGGCGCGAAGAACACCAAGATCGTCGTCTCCGGCGACCTCGACGAATACGCCATCGCCGCCCTGCGTGCGGAACCGGTGGACTCCTACGGCGTCGGCACCTCGCTGGTCACCGGATCCGGCGCGCCGACAGCAGGCATGGTCTACAAACTCGTGACCGTCGACGGACGGCCGGTCGCGAAACGCAGCAGCCACAAGGAGTCGCGTGGCGGCGCCAAGTCCGCTGTCCGGACCTCGCGAACCACGGGCACGGCCGTCGAGGAGATCGTGTTCCTGCAGGGCACCACCCCACCGATCGAGGACGGACTGGTCGCGACCGAGCTCAGCATTCCGCTGGTGCGCGCCGGCGAGCAGGTGGACGGGTTGGGCAGCCTGCACGACGCTCGGGCACTGCTCGCGCAACGACTCGTCAGCCTGCCGTGGGAAGGACTCAAGCTGTCGCAGGGCGAGCCCGCGCTGCCGACGCGTTTCCTCTGACTCGGATGGGCGCGGCACGCGGGGGCCGTCGGAGGCAGGCAGTAGTCTTCTTCGGTGCCGAAGACCGAACTCCCCACCGTGCCCGTCCTGCTGAAGGTCGCGGTACACGCTCTCGGGGGCAAGGAAAGAAGCAACCAGCTCACCATGGCGTCGGCTGTCGCGCATTCCATCGACACCGGTCAGCACCTTGCTGTTCAGGCCGGTACCGGCACCGGTAAGTCGCTCGCGTACCTGGTTCCGAGCATCAGGCACGCCGTCGAGTCGGGCCGCACGGTCGTGGTGTCCACCGCAACGATCGCACTGCAACGTCAGCTCGTGGATCGCGACCTACCGCGCCTCGCCGACGCACTGACCGGCGCTATCGGCCGGCGGCCGAAGTTCGCGATCCTCAAGGGCCGCAACAACTACCTGTGCATGAACAAGATCCACTCCGGTGCGTCCGAGGAGGCGCCGGAAGCCGAATTGTTCGACGCTTTCGCCGTGTCCCGGCTCGGCCGCGAGGTCGTGCGTCTGACCAAGTGGTCGTCGGACACCGAGACCGGCGACCGCGACGACGTCGTGCCCGGAGTCAGCGATCAGGCGTGGCGGCAGGTCAGCGTCACCGCCCGCGAATGCCTCGGCAAGTCGCGCTGTCCCGTCGGTGAGGACTGCTTTGCCGAGCGGGCTCGCGCCGAGGCTGCACAGGTGGACGTCGTGGTCACCAATCACGCACTCCTCGCAATCGACGCCATCACCGGTATTCAGATCCTCCCCGAGCACGATGTGGTGGTCATCGACGAGGCGCACGAGCTCGTGGACCGCGTCACCGGCGTTGCCACGTCGGAGTTGTCGGCGGCAACCGTCACCGCAGCTGCTCGGCGCTGCAGCAAGTTGATCGAAGAGGAGATCGTCGACGCACTCGACGGCGCGGCCGAGAACTGGGGTGCGGTGCTGGACGATCTACCTCCCGGCCGGTGGGCAGCGCTTCCCGACGACGTGGCCCCGGCGCTGGCGTCGATCAGGGATTCCGCGTGGGCGGTGCGCACCGCGATCGGTCCGCAGAAGCCCGGGATGGCGGCAACGGACCCGGAGGCAGCTGCCGCACGCAATGCGGCGCTCGTCGCGGTCGACGAGGTTCACGACAGTGCCGTGCGGGTTCTCGAGGCATTCGACGAGCCCGACCCCGCCAAGCGTAAGGATGTCGTCTGGCACGCCGTCGACGACTTCCGGGGGAACGTCAAACGCACGGTCCGGATGGCTCCGCTGTCGGTCGGCGGCCTGTTGCGTTCACGGTTGTTCGCGGAGTCGACGGTCGTCCTCACCTCGGCGACTCTGACGGTCGGCGGATCGTTCGACGGCCTGGCCGTGAACTGGGGTCTGCCTGCGGAGAACACGGGTCGAAGCGACACCGCCACCGCGTCCGGCATCGAGCCGCCGTCGGACACAGCGTCGTTCCACTGGAATTCGCTCGATGTCGGATCACCGTTCGACCACGCCAAATCAGGCATTCTCTACGTGGCCGAGCATCTCCCGGCGCCCGGCCGCGACGGGCTGTCTCCGCTGTACCTCGACGAGATCGAGAAGTTGGTCAGTGCGGCGGGAGGCCGGACACTCGGCCTGTTCTCCTCGATGCGTGCGGCGAAAGCCGCAGCCGAGGCGATGCGTGAACGGCTGGACACTCCGATTCTGTGTCAAGGCGACGACGCGACCGGAGCTCTGGTGGACAAGTTCGCGGCCGACGAGGCCACGTCACTGTTCGGCACTCTGTCTCTGTGGCAGGGCGTCGACGTGCCGGGCCCGTCGCTGAGCTTGGTGATTCTGGATCGCATCCCGTTTCCGCGGCCCGACGACCCACTTCTCGTCGCGAGGCAACAGGCCGTCCAATCGCGTGGGGGAAACGGATTCCTCGCGGTTGCGGCGAATCATGCGGCCCTTCTGCTGGCGCAGGGCGTCGGTCGGTTGCTCCGCAGCGTCGACGACCGCGGGGTCGTCGCCATGCTCGATTCTCGGCTGGCGACGGCCCGCTACGGCGGCTACCTGCGTGCCTCACTGCCTCCGTTCTGGGAGACGTCGGACCCGGAGGTCGTGCGCAAAGCTCTCACCCGTCTCGCAGGCAAGAGCTAGGACACCGGCATCTTGACCAGGCCGAGCTCGGCGTCACCCGCGAACAGATCGTGGTGCGGTAGCACTCGTACCGTGTAGCCGACGGCCCCGCTGACCGGTAGCGCGGTGTCGGTCACGAAAACCTCACCGAGCGAGTCGGTTCCGGCATGACTCATCGCGACGGTCCGGGTGTCGGTCAGGTTCTCGTTCTCGTCGACCCGACCGAGCACCGCCTGAACCGACACGTCACCGGCGGACAGGCCACCCAGCCGAACGTAGGCACGCAACGTGAGCTTGGCGCCGATGACGGGGGTATCCGGCAAGCCTTCACTGTCGACCTGCACGACTTCCACCGACTGCCACGACGATTCGACGCGGTTCCGGTAGGCCGCGACGTCTTTCGCCCCGGCGTACTCCTCGGCATCGACTGCACGCGCCGCCTCGGCCGCGGGTGCGTACAGACCGAGGGTGTAATCGCGGACCATGCGCGATGCCAGCACCTTCGGACCCAGATGTTCGAGCGTGTGCCGGACCATTTCGATCCACCGCGTCGGGACCCCGTCGGTGCGATCGTAGAACTTCGGCAGCACAGCTTGTTCCAGCAGTTCGTACAGTGCAGCAGCTTCCAGGTCGTCACGACGGCTCTCGTCGGCCATCCCGTCCGCCGTCGGGATCGCCCACCCGTTCTCGCCGTCGTACATCTCGTCCCACCATCCGTCTCGGATGGACAGATTCAGTCCACCGTTGAGAGCGGACTTCATGCCGGACGTCCCGCATGCTTCGAGGGGACGCAGTGGATTGTTCAGCCACACATCGCATCCCCAGTACAGGTAGCGTGCCATCGACATGTCGTAATCGGGCAGGAACACGATGCGATGCCGCACGTCGGCTTCGTCGGCGAACCGGACGATCTGCTGAATCAACGCCTTGCCACCGTCGTCGGCGGGATGGGACTTGCCGGCTACCACCAACTGAACGGGACGCTCGGGATCGAGAAGCAGACGCTTCAGACGCTCCGGTTCCCGAAGCATCAACGTCAAACGCTTGTAGGTCGGTACCCGTCGCGCGAAGCCGACAGTGAGCACGTCGGGATCGAACACCGTTGCAGTCCAACCCAGTTCGGCCTCCGTCGATCCACGCTCGAGAGCCGAGCGGCGCACCCGCCGTCGGACCTCGTCGACCAACCTGCCGCGCAGTTCGTTTCTCGTCGACCACAGCCTCGCCGACGGGACCGTGTGCAGTTGTTCCCAGCCGCGCGCCTCCTCCAACGCTTCTGCTCCGACGACCTCGTGTGCCAGATCGAGCCACTCGCGCGCCGCCCAGGTCGGGGCGTGCACACCGTTGGTGACCGAACCGATCGGCACTTCGGCGCTGTCGAATCCGCGCCACAGGTCGCTGAACATCTCGCGACTGACGATGCCGTGCAGTTTCGAGACGCCGTTGGCGCGTTGCCCGAGACGCAGCCCCATGTGGGCCATGTTGAACACGGACCTGTCGTTCTCCGCGCCCAACGCCAGAATGCGCTCCAGCGGAAGACCAGGGAGCAGCGAGGAGTCGGACGAGCCGTCCTGGGCACCGAAGTAGTGGCGGACCAGGTCGGCTGGAAAACGGTCGATGCCTGCAGGGACCGGGGTGTGGGTGGTGAACACCGTTCCCGAACGCACCGATGCCAACGCGGAATCGAAGTCCAGTCCCTTCGAGGTGACGAGTTCTCGAATGCGCTCGGCGCCGAGGAAGCCGGCGTGCCCCTCGTTCATGTGAAACACTTCCGGGTCCGGCAGGCCGTATTCGTGCGTGTACGCGCGGACGGCTCGAACCCCGCCGATTCCAGCAAGGATCTCCTGTTTGATGCGGTGGTCCTGGTCGCCGCCGTAGAGCCTGTCGGTCACGCCGCGAAGCTCAGGATCGTTGTCCGGGATGTCGGAGTCGAGCAGCAACAGCGGCACCCGTCCGACCTGCGCGATCCACACCCGTGCCCGCAACACCCGCGATCCGGGCATCGCGACGTGGATGAGGACGGGAACGCCCGACGCGTCGGCGAGAATGCGAAGCGGAAGCCCCTGCGGATCGAGCGAGGGATACCTCTCTGCCTGCCAACCGTCTGCGGTCAGAGACTGACGAAAGTAGCCGGAGCGGTAGAGCAGACCGACGCCGATCAACGGCAGACCCAGATCCGACGCCGCCTTGAGGTGGTCGCCGGCGAGGATGCCGAGACCGCCGGAGTAGTTGGGAAGGACCTCGCTGACGCCGAACTCCATCGAGAAATACGCAATTCCCAACGGCAGTGACCGTCCAGCCTCCGCGTTCTTCTGATACCAGAGCGGGCGGGCCAGGTATCCACGAAGATCGGCTGCCAGGTTGTCCAGCTTTCGAGTGAACTCGTCGCTCCCGGCCAGTTCCTCCAGCCGCGACGGCGCGACGGCACCGAGCAACGCGATCGGGTCTCGCTCCGTGCTCGCCCACAGTTGCGGATCGATTTCCTCGAACAGCTCCTGGGTGGGCGCGTGCCACGACCAGCGGAGGTTTGTCGAGAGTTCCTCGAGGGCATGCAAGCGCTCGGGCAGGTGGGCTCGGACAGTGAACCGACGCAAAGCTTTCACGAGCGAAACCCTACCCACCGTCGACCGCGTGGTGCACCGACTTGCCGATCTGTCTCCGACACCGGCGCAGCCAGCGCGACTGCACTACGGTTGACACCGAGCACGCCGACAGCGAACTGACCCGGGCTCTCGCCTCACCGCGAGGAGTCCTCGAAGCGAAGAACGGAGCGTGAAGTGACAGGTCGACTCGGTATCGACAATGTCCTTCCAGACACATCTACCGGGAAGTATCCCGCGAAAGCGGTGGTGGGCGAGGCTTTTCCGGTGTCGGCCGACGTGTGGCGCGAAGGCCATGACGCCGTTGCCGCGACGCTGGCCGTCCGTGGCCCTGGGCTGCGTACGCCGCTGCGGATCACCATGACGCCCGGGCGTGAACCCGATACGTTCGACGCGATCTTCACTCCTACTGCTCCCGGGTACTGGATCTGCAGGATCGAGGCGTGGAGCGACCCGGTCGCAACCTGGCGCCACGCGGTCGAGGCCAAACTCGGGGTCGGGCAGAGCGCCGCGGAACTCGCGAACGATCTCGAGATCGGCGCCCGGCTGTTCGAACGTGCTGCCGACGGTGTCCCCGCCGAGGATCGCGCTCTGTTGAAGGACGTCGTCGTCGCCCTGCGGGACACCGATCGCCAGTTGCCTGCTCGCGTGTCCCCGGCGTTCGCGTCCGCTGTCTCGGCGTTGCTGCACGAACATCCGCTGCGTGAACTGGTGACTCGGTCCAACGGCATCAACATCTGGGTCGATCGAGCGCGCGCGCTGAACGGCGCCTGGTACGAGTTCTTCCCGCGCTCGACGGGTGGATGGAACGACGACGGCAGCCCGCGTCACGGCACGTTCGCTACATCGACCGAGCAGCTCCCCCGCGTCGCCCGGATGGGCTTCGACGTGGTGTACCTGCCCCCGATCCATCCGATCGGAACGATCAACCGCAAGGGCCCGAACAACACTCTGACCCCGGGGCCGGACGACGTGGGCTCGCCGTGGGCGATCGGCTCGAAGGACGGCGGACACGACGCCATCCACCCGGAGCTGGGCACGGAAGCCGATTTTCGAGCCTTCGTCGACGCCGCCCATGCGCTCGATCTGGAGGTCGCGCTGGATCTGGCTCTCCAGGCCGCTCCCGATCATCCGTGGGCGCAGAACCACCCGGAGTGGTTCACCGTTCTTCCCGACGGCACCATTGCGTACGCGGAGAATCCCCCGAAGAAGTACCAGGACATCTATCCGGTCAACTTCGACAACGACCGACGAGGAATCTACGACGAGGTCCTTCGGGTCGTTCGATACTGGGTGTCGTTGGGCGTCAAGATCTTCCGGGTCGACAACCCGCACACCAAGCCACCGGACTTCTGGGAATGGCTGATCGCGGAGGTCAAGAAGACGCACCCCGAGGTCCTCTTTCTGGCCGAGGCCTTCACCCGTCCCGCACGTATGTACGGGTTGGCGATGCGCGGGTTCACGCAGTCCTACACGTATTTCACGTGGCGAACAGCCAAGTGGGAGCTCACCGAATTCGCCGAGGAGCATGCTCGTCGGGCCGACGATGCGCGTCCCAACCTGTTCGTCAACACCCCGGACATCCTGCACGAGAGTCTGCAGCACGGCGGTCCCGGAGTGTTCGCGCTGCGCGCTGCTCTGGCCGCGACGATGTCTCCGACGTGGGGCGTGTACTCGGGATACGAACTGTACGAACATCAGGCGGTACGGCCGGGAAGCGAGGAATACCTCGACTCCGAGAAGTATCAGCTTCGTCCACGCGACTTCGAAGGCGCGTTGGCGCGCGGAGAGTCCCTGGAACCGTGGCTCGCCACGCTCAACTCCATCCGACGCGCACATCCCGCTCTACAGCAGCTGCGCAACATCCACTTCCACAACGTGGACAACGACGCACTCATCGCGTACTCGAAGTTCGATCCGGGCACCGGGGATTCGGTGCTCGTGGTGATCAATCTCGACCCGTTCGGATCGGAGGAGGGCACGATCTGGCTGGACATGCCGCAGATCGGGCTCGACTGGCACGACACGCTGACGGTCACCGACGAGGTGACCGGTCAGCAGTTCCATTGGGGTCAGGCCAATTTCGTGAAGTTGGAGCCGTGGAAGGCAGTCGCGCACATCCTTGCGCTTCCGCCCATTCCGTATCCGGCGCGTCTCGACTTGGCCTACCGCGGCAACCGGAAGTGAGTCGAACACCTTGAGCGAGAACCAGAGCACCACCGACACGGCAGCACCCAGCGCCAACGACCTGGAGTTGTTGGCGCAGGGCACGCACTACAACCCACACTCGGTGCTCGGAGCGCACCCCGCACCGGGCGGGACCGCGATCCGCGCTCTGAAGCCGAACGCGGATTCCGTCGTCGCGCGAATCGGTGGTACCGACTACCCGCTGACACACGTCGCGCACGGCGTGTTCTCGGGCCTGGTCCCGTTCGAGGATCTGATGGACTACCGGCTGGTCACGACGTGGCCGGGCGGGCATGTCTCGGTGGCCGCCGACGGCTATCGGTTCCTGCCGACCCTGGGCGAACTGGATCTGCATCTGTTCGGCGAGGGACGGCACGAAAGGCTCTGGGACATCCTGGGAGCCCATCGACAGAACTACACCACTCCCGACGGCGACGTCAGTGGTGTGTCGTTCGCGGTCTGGGCGCCTGCTGCGTCCGGAGTCACCGTCATCGGCGACTTCGACGGCTGGAGCGGTCGCAGCTTCCCGATGCGCGCTCTCGGGTCCACCGGCGTCTGGGAACTGTTCGTCCCGGACCTGCAGCCGGGTGCGATCTACAAGTACCGCATCCACGGCTCGGACGGAGTCACCCGGGACAAGGCCGACCCGATGGCGTTCGCCACCGAGATTCCGCCTGCCACCGCGTCGGTCGTCTCCAGTTCCGAGTTCGAGTGGACCGACGACGCCTGGCTCGACACCCGTGCAGGCATCGAGCCCACCGCGGCACCGATGAGTGTCTACGAGGTGCACCTGGCGTCGTGGCGTCAGGGCCTCGGTTATCGCGAAGTCGCGCATCAGCTCGCGGACTACGTCATCGAGACCGGCTTCACGCACGTCGAACTGCTTCCCGTGGCGGAACATCCGTTCGGTGGGTCGTGGGGTTACCAGGTCACGTCCTACTACGCTCCGACATCCCGTTTCGGCAGCCCCGACGATTTTCGCTACTTCGTCGATCACCTGCACGAGCGAGGCATCGGCGTCATCGTCGACTGGGTGCCCGCGCATTTCCCCAAGGACGAATGGGCGCTGGCCCGGTTCGACGGTGGCCCGTTGTACGAGCACGGCGATCCCAAGCGCGGCGAGCAGCTCGACTGGGGCACATTGGTTTTCGATTTCGGCCGACGCGAGGTCCGCAACTTCCTCGTCGCGAACGCCTTGTTCTGGCTCGACGAGTTCCACATCGACGGACTCCGCGTGGACGCCGTCGCGTCGATGCTCTACCTGGACTACTCACGCCCCGAGGGCGGGTGGACCCCCAACATTCACGGTGGCCGCGAGAACCTCGAAGCGGTCTCGTTCCTGCAGGAGATGAACGCGACCGTACACAAGAAGTTCCAGGGAGTCGTGACCGTCGCCGAGGAGTCGACGGCCTGGCCGGGCGTCACTCGTCCGACGAATGTCGGCGGCTTGGGCTTCAACATGAAGTGGAACATGGGGTGGATGCACGACACGCTCGGTTTCCTGGGGCGTGATCCGATCCACCGGACGTACCACCACCACGAGATCACGTTCTCGCTCGTGTATGCGTGGAGCGAGAACTACCTGCTGCCGATCAGTCACGACGAAGTGGTGCACGGCAAGGGTACGTTGTGGACGCGTATGCCCGGCGACGATCACGCGAAGGCGGCCGGTCTGCGCGGAATGCTGGCCTACATGTGGGCGCACCCGGGCAAGCAACTGCTGTTCATGGGTCAGGAATTCGGCCAGATTCGCGAATGGTCGGAAGAACGTGGACTCGACTGGTTCCACCTCGACGACGACGGTCTCCACCGCGGAGTCCTCAACCTGGTCACCGACCTGAACGCGACGTATCGGCAGCACTCGGCGCTGTGGACCTTGGACACCTCCCCCAGCGGCTACTCCTGGATCGACGCCAACGACACCGAGAACAATGTCCTGAGTTTTCTGCGTTACGGATCCGACGGGTCTGTGGTGGCGTGCATCTTCAACTTCTCAGGAGTCGTACGCGGCGACTATCGTGTCGGACTACCGGAACTGGGACGTTGGAGCGAGATCCTCAACACGGATGCCACCTCGTACGGCGGAAGCGGTGTCGGCAATCTCGGAGAAGTGACGGCAACTTCGCACTCATGGCATGGCCGACCCGCGTCCGCGCAGGTCGCGCTCCCCGCCAACGGAGCGATCTGGATCAAACTGGAGCGATAGATGAGTCGCGGTCGTACCCGACGCACACTGTGGATGACCGCACTGATCGCAGCGTCGGCTCTGCTCGCGTCGTGCGCGCAGAGCGTCGACGGCCGCGCCGTGTCGATCTACGACAACCCGTTCACCGTGGCGGGTCTGCCTGTCACCGACGGTCCCAGTGGTCCGCGCCCCGGCATGACTAACTCCACTCTGCAGGTGACGGGCTCGGAGGGTACCGACTCGGATGTCATCGCGACCAACGCGATCGAGGACATCCAGCGGTACTGGACGCAGACGTATCCCGACTTGTTCAAGACGCAGTTCACTCCGGTGTCGGAGCTGATCTCGTGGGATGCGAGCGAGGAGGAAGGTCAGGGAGCACGTTTCTGTGGTTTCCGGACCGGCGGTATCCCCAACGCTGCGTATTGCATGAAGGACGACACGATCGGCTGGGACCGAACAATTCTGTTGCCTGCACTGATCGACGCCTTCGGCCCCATGGCAGTGGTCATGGTCATCGCTCACGAGTACGGCCATTCGATTCAGCATCAGTCCGGTCTGGTCGGAGAGGACACTCCGACCATCGTGGCCGAGCAGCAGGCCGACTGTTTCGCAGGCGCATTCATCCGGCATGTCGCCGAGGACGAGTCGCCGCACTTCACCATCAACACGTCCGACGGGCTGAACGGCGTGCTCGCCGCGACGGTCGCGGTGCGTGACGTCGACCCCAACGACCCGGATTCGGTGCACGGTTCGGCGTTCGAGCGAGTCACCGCTGTACAGCTCGGTTTCACCGATGGCGCGTCTGCATGCGTAGCCATCGACGAGGCGGAGATCGATTCGCGCCGAGCGGATCTCCCACAGAAATTCTCCGACGCCGACGACGACGGTGAACTGCCGGTGACCGAGGAAACGCTGCAAGCCTTCGTGCGGTCCTTCGAAAGCCTTCTTGCACTTCCGAATCCCCCGACGGTGTCCTACGACGGCACCGACACCGGCTGCCCGGAAGGAACGTCGACCGAGCCGGTGTCGTACTGCGCATCGAGCAACACCATCGGTGTGGACGTTCCAGCGCTCGCCGAGCTCGGAACCGCCGAGCGGCCACGGCGCGGTGACGTCATCCCTCTGAACGTCTCCGGCGATTACAGCGCCTATGTGCTGTTCGCATCCCGCTACACGCTCGCGGTCCAGAACGCGGCAGGACAGCCGCTCGACAACCCCCAGACCGCGCTGCGCTCGGCATGCCTGTCCGGAGTGATCACCGCCGGGTTGAGTTCGGAGAACCCGGAGGCCACCGACCTCGAAGTGTGGCTGTCCCCCGGCGACCTCGACGAGGCCGTGTCCGGTCTCCTCAGTGACGGATTGACGGCAAGCGACATCAACGGCGTCACCCTCCCGAGCGGCTTCTCGCGTGTCGACGCGTTCCGCTCGGGAGTTCTGGGCGGCCAGGACACCTGCAACGCCCGCTACCGCTGAGGCCGAACAACCCGGTCAGTACAGCCCGGTCAGTACAGCGCGGACGCGAGCTTCCTGCGCGCCGCGACAACAACAGGGTCGGCGGCGTCGAACAGTTCGAACAGCTCGAGCAACCGGGTCCGCAACTGCGTTCTCTCGTCACCCGCAGTGCGCTTGACGCCGTCGATGAGACGGCCGAACGCTGCCTCTGGATTCTGCTGCGACAGTTCGACGTCGGCAGCTTCGATCCGTGCCGCGACATCGGCAGGGTCGGCGTCGGCCTTCGCCACAGCATCGGCGTCGACGTTCTGCACCCGCGCCAGGAACTTGACCTGCCGCAGCGCAGCTTTGGCGTCGGCGTTCGCAGGCTCGGCAGCGATGATGTCCTCGTACGCCGCGATGGCCTTGTCGAAGTCGCCCTCGTCGAGGGCCTCTTCGGCCGCCACGAGCCTCGGGTCTTCCGGCTCCGGCTCGTCTTCGATCGGCTCTGCTCCAGGAGGCCCCGTGAGCTTTCCGGCCGTGGCCTGTTCGATCGCCTCGATCCACTTCCGAAGCTGATCCTCCGGCTGCGATCCCTGGAAGTCAGCGAGGGGCTGTCCACCCGCGACAGCAACGACGGTGGGGATCGCCTGCACACCGAACGCCTGCGCGATCTGCGGGTTGGTATCCACGTCGACGCGTGCATGGATCCACCGGCCGCCGGCCTCCAGAGCCAGCTGTCCGAGCAGACGAGTGAGCGAAACAGACTGCGGCGACCGGGCAGAACCCAGATCGACGACGACCGGCACCTGAGACGATCGGCGTAGAACCTCGTCTTCGAAAGTGGCGGTCGTCACGTCGACGATCGGAGGCAAACCGCCTTCGGCGACCTCACCAGCCGCCGCAGGTGGCGGCGCCGGACGGTCTTTCAGGGCGGACAGATCCACTGCACCGGCGATGGATGCCGGAACAGCTGCTGGCGGACGGGCTGACGAGCGAGAACCGGGACGAGTCACGCTCTACAGTTTGTCATCTCATCCGCCCGCCCACTACCGGGAAGGTCGTCGCTCCCGCCCGGGTCATTCCGCAGGCTCCACTCCACTCCTGCCCAATCCGGGTCATTCCGCAGGCTCCACTCCACTCCTGCCCAATCCGGGTCATTCCGCAGGCTCCACTCCCGCCCAACCCGGGTCATTCCGCAGGCTCCACTCCCGCCCAACCCGGGTCATTCCGCAGGCTCCACTCCTACGCGACGGTCGAGCCCTTACCGAGACCGACGCCCGGTCCACTGAGCTCAGCGAGCTTTCCTGTCCGCGCTGCCCAGATTTCGAAGACGACCGTGCCGAACGGCGGCACGCTGGCGACTGCGGCGAGAAGTGTCGTGACGACGTTCCAGCGCAGCTTCACCGCCGTGACGACCGTGACGACCAGGTAGAGGACGAAAACAGCGCCATGAATCGGTCCGAAGATCTTGACGCCGATCTCGTTGCCGTCGGCCGGGATGTACTTGAACGCCATTCCGATGAGCAGACCGAGCCACGTGAGGGCCTCCAGGACTGCGACGAAACGGAAGCGCTTGGCGGTCGTGCTCAGGTCGAAGAAGTTCACCATGGAAGACCATTGTGCCCGAACTACTACGACACAGCGTAGTGGCTCTGATCTCACCCGTAGGTCTTGACCAGAGCCACCATGCTGTGGGCTTACTTTCTCTTTACTTCTTCGGCACCCGAATGATCAGCGCGTCGCCTTGTCCGCCTCCGCCGCACAGTGCAGCTGCGCCGACACCACCGCCGCGGCGCTGCAGTTCCAGCGCGAGGTGCAGAGCGATACGCGCACCGGACATCCCAAGAGGATGCCCGATGGAGATAGCACCACCGTTGACGTTGACCTTGCTCTCGTCCACACCCAGTTCACGCGTCGAGGCGATACCGACCGCAGCGAACGCCTCGTTGATCTCGATCAGATCCAAAGCCTTCGGATCGATCCCTTCCTTCGCGCACGCTTTCACGATCGCCCGCGCCGGCTGCGACTGCAACGACGAATCCGGCCCGGCAACGACACCGTGTGCACCGATCTCCGCGATCCACTCCAGCCCCAAGCTTTCGGCCTTGGCCTTGCTCATCACGATCACCGCGGCGGCACCGTCGTTGATCGTCGAGGCATTACCCGCGGTGATGGTGCCGCTCTTGGAGAACGCCGGCCGCAGCTTGGCCAGGGTGTCGGTGGTGGTGTCGGCACGGATGCCCTCGTCCTGGGAGAACACGATCGGATCGCCCTTGCGCTGCGGGATCTGCACCGGCACGACCTCGTCGTCGAACACACCGTTCTTCCACGCCGTCGCCGCACGCTGATGCGACGCCGCCGCGAACGCGTCCTGCTCCTCACGGGTGGACGCGACCGCACCCTCGTTACGCGATTCGGTGAGCCCGCCCATCGCCTGATCGGTGAAGATGTCGTACAAGCCGTCGTAGGCGAGGTGATCCTTCATCGTCACATCGCCGTACTTGAACCCCGCACGCGACTTCTCGAGCATGTGCGGTGCTTGGGTCATCGATTCCTGACCACCGGCGACGACGACCTCGAATTCCCCCGCCCGGATCAGCTGATCGGCCAACGCGATCGCATCGACACCCGACAGACACACCTTGTTGATCGTCAACGCCGGAACATCCATCGGAATCCCCGCCGCGACCGCAGCCTGCCGTGCCGGGATCTGACCCGCACCCGCGGTCAGAACCTGCCCCATGATGACGTACTCGACAAGCTCGGGAGCCACCCCCGACTTGTCCAACGCGCCCTTGATCGCGATCCCGCCGAGATCCGAACCCGAGAAATCCTTCAGTGCTCCGGACAACCGACCAACCGGGGTCCTGGCCCCGGCGACGATGACGGACGTGGTCACGATGTTCCTCCAACCGTATGCGACGAAGTTAGTCGCCATTTACTTTGACAGCCCCGGTGAGCGTTGCCAAGCAACCACCGCTAACGTCGACTCTATGACTACCGACACTCGACCGTCCAAGGGACTCCCTCTTCCATCAGACCTCGTCACGGCGATCGACCACGTCGGTATTGCCGTCCCCGATCTCGATGTAGCCATCGCCTGGTACGCCGAGCATCTCGGCATGGTCTCGACCCACGAAGAGGTCAACGAAAGCCAGGGAGTTCGCGAGGCGATGTTGTCCTTCCCCGGCGCCTCGGACGGGTCGACGGCGTTGCAGCTCCTCGCGCCGCTCGACGAGAACTCGACGATCGCCAAGTTCATCGATCGCAACGGGCCGGGCTTGCAGCAGCTCGCATATCGCGTCACGGACATCGGCCGGATCTCGACGGAGTTGCGGGCGCGCGGCGTTCGACTGCTCTACGACGAGCCCCGCCGAGGCACTGCGGACTCGAAAATCAACTTCGTTCATCCCAAAGATGCGGGCGGAGTCCTCATCGAACTCGTAGAACCGACCAAAAGTCCGATCCATTGACCCATCGTCTGGCTCTCTACCCTACGCACCGGTAAATTGACCGCCATGGCCACAGAGCAAGAGCGCACCGGTGTGCAACTTCCCTTCTCCCTCGTCCGAAAGGGATTCGACCGCGACGAAGTCACGAACTATTTCGAAAGGTTCGACGCCGAACTGCGGCTGACGACCGCTGATCGTGATGCCGCGGCTGCACAGGCCCGCGACCTGGCCAAGCAACTCGACGACGCCCGAGACGAGATCGACGAACTCCGCAAGGACATCGATCGCCTGTCGGTACCGCCGACCACCGCAGAAGGCATGAGCGACCGTATCTCTCGCATGCTCCGCCTCGCTTCGGACGAGGCATCGGAGGTCAGGGCAAAGGCACACGCCGAGGCCGAGGAAATGGTCTCGGTCGCCGAGCAGGAGAGCGCTCGTCTCCGCGGCCGTCACGAGTCGCTCGTAGCCGAGCTGGAAGAACGTCGGTCCGCGCTCGAGACCGAGCACGAGCAGACGATGGCTCAGGCCCGGACGGAGGCGGCGCGAGTCGTCGAAGCCGCACAGGCCGAGCGTGACCAGCTCGCTGCGGAGTCCGAGGCCAAGCGCGCCAAGGTGCAGGAGGACTTCGAGATCACGATGGCGGACCGCCGCACGAAGATCCTCGCTGCACTGGAGGATCTCGAAAGCTCGAGCAAGGCCGATGCGGCGCACCGCATCGAGGAGGCAACGACGGAAGCCACCCGTCGACTCCAGGCCGCTACCGAGCAGAGCGAACGTCGCATTGCACATTCGAAGGAACTCGCCGAGGAACTTCGGGTCCTCCGAAGCCGAGTTCTGGCTCAGCTCTTGGGCATTCGCGGACAACTCGATTCGGTTCCCGCGATGCTGGCGTCCGTCAACCGCGAGAGCGAACTACTGGACTCCCCCGAGGCGATCGCACTCGGCAAGGACGACGAGTCGTCCGACAAGGCCGACGACAAGGACAAGGCCGAAGCGTCTTCCTGACGGATGAATGCGGCGCTGGTTACGACCAGCGCCGCGTCAGGCCGCGGGTCGCCCTCCCCGACCAGCAGCCGGAATGCCAGTGCCGACGATTGTCCGGGCCCCCGAGCTCGGCCGCCGGCCACGCCACGATATGCGACACCCCAGGTCTGATCTCGTGATCGCAGCCCGGGCATCGGTAGGTCTTCGTCGCCCGGTTTCCGGGGACGGTGCGAGTCGTGAACTCCTCGTCGGACCACCCCGACGGACCACTCTCGATCCGGGCGCCACCCATCAGCGAATCGGGACGCGAATCACGCGAACCGTTGGTTCTACGGCTCGCTTTCCTGTCGTGATTACGCCGAGGCACGGTCTCGATTGTAGAAGAAGCCGTCAGAACAGCCGAAACTCCGTGCTCTCGGTTCCACGAAGAACGTCGTAGTCGAGGGTCAGGCAACGGATTCCGCGGTCCGTCGCCAACGTCCGTGCCTGCGGTTTGATGACTTGAGCGGCGAAAACTCCACTGACCGGCGCCAGCACCGGATCCCGGTTCAACAGCTCGAGATAGCGGGTGAGCTGTTCGACGCCGTCGATCTCACCCCGGCGCTTGATCTCCACCGCGACCGTCCCGCCGTCGGCGTTGCGGCACAGCAGATCCACTGGCCCGATGGCCGTCATGTACTCGCGGCGAACCAACGTGTAACCCTCACCGAGAGTCTCCACGTGTTCCGCCAACAGCTCCTGCAGATGCGACTCGACGCCATCCTTGACGAGACCGGGGTCCACGCCGAGCTCATGGCTCGAATCGAGTTCGACGTCCTCGATCGTGATGCGCAGTTCCTCGCCGGCCTTGTTGGTCACGACCCATTTGATGGTGTCGTCCTCGGTGGATTCGACAGTCCAGCACGGTGGACTCATCCAGTTCAACGGCTTGTACGCTCGATCGTCGGCGTGAATACTGACCGACCCGTCGGACTTGACGAGAAGTAGCCTCCTAGCAGGAGGAAGATGAGCGGTAAGACGGCCGACGTAGTCCACTTGGCACCGAGCAATTACGAGACGCACTTGCCCACCCTAAGCCAAACCGACCGCTAGTCTGTGACCACCATGCCGCAATTCAGACGATCCGCCGCACCGCTCGGATCACGCCTACTCGGCGACACGTCCGAGTCCCCCAGACGTCGACGTGTCCGCGTCCAGATACTGCTCACGATCTTCCTGCTGGGGTCCAATCTCATCGGTGCCGTCATCGTGGGTGCACTGGTGAGTGTTGTGGTGCCGGGGCCCGATGTGCTGGTTCCCAAGTACTGGTGGGTCAATTACATCGTCATTCCGGTCTACGTCGGCTTGGCGTTCATCGTCGGTGTTCTCTGGGGTACTACACGTGCCGTCCGGGCGTTGAGGTGGGCGATCGAGGACCGTAAGCCGACGCGCAAGGAGCAGGTCAACACGCTGTCCATGCCGTGGCAGCTCACCCGCGTTCAGATCCTGTTGTGGACAGTTGGGCTCGTCCTGATCACGACGATCGACGGCATCATCGATCCCCAGTCGATCCCCAAGGTGGCGTTCACGATCGGTGCCGGTGGAACCGTCGTCTGCGCGTTCAGCTATCTGCTGAGCGAGTTCGCGCTGCGCCCGGCAGCAGCACGCGCGCTCGAGGCCGGCGATCCACGACGCATTCGAATCGCGGGTGTGATGGGGCGGTCGATTCTGTCCTGGATCCTCGGGACCGGAGTACCCGTCGCCGGGCTCATGATCATTGCAATCTTCAGCTTCATCAGGCCGTACCAGACGAACGCGGACAAGATGGCCGTCGCGATTCTGGCGCTCGGAGGTATCACACTCGTCTTCGGTTTCTTCCTGACTCTCCTGGGTGGTTTCGCCACTACCGCACCCATCAGCAATGTGAGATCGGGAATGGCGGAGCTCGAGCGAGGCAACTCGGACGTGCACCTTGCCGTGTACGACGGCACCGAGCTCGGCGAACTCCAGAGCGGCTTCAATCGCATGGCCGACGGCATCCGCGAACGAGAGAAGATCCGTGATCTCTTCGGTCGCCACGTCGGACACGAGGTGGCCGAAGCGGCACTGAGCAAGAACCCCGAACTCGGTGGCGAAGAACGAGACATTGCGGTCTTCTTCATCGACCTGGTCGGTTCGACGGAAATCGCATCGACGCGTCCGCCCGCCGAAGTCGTCGCACTTCTCAACCGATTCTTCGCCGTGGTGGTCGACGAGGTCGACGAGCACGGCGGCTTCATCAACAAATTCGAAGGTGACGCCGCCCTCGCCATCTTCGGAGCTCCGGGCGATATGGAAGACCACTGCGGCGCTGCCCTTGCGGCCGCACGGAAGATCAGTACACGGCTTCGCGACGAGGTACCCGAGTGCAGTGCAGCCGTCGGCGTCGCCTCCGGACGCGCAGTCGCCGGCAACGTCGGTGCGAAGTCACGCTTCGAATACACCGTCATCGGCGATCCGGTCAACGAAGCCGCCCGCCTGTCGGACCTGGCCAAGAACGCCCCCGGCGCCATCCTTGCCTCGAAGATCACGGTGGAGGGCGCATCCAATCCCGAAAGCTCATGCTGGGAATTCGGAGACAGCGTCACCCTCCGCGGCCGATCCGCAGAAACCGTCCTCGCCTCCCCCACCGCCTGACGTCCCGCCCCGGGTACATGGGGCAGGGGCAAACCCATGCCAATCAACGGGTGCGCGGGTCAGTCCTCGCGCAAACGCTCGCCGTTGTGTCAGGTGCACGCCGTAGTGCTGGCACCTGGCCGTGCGTCTGTGTTTCTGGCCTGGCGGACGGGGTGGTGGATTCACCCTCGTGTTGTGCGTGTGGGGGTGGTGTCAGCGCACATTCGGGGGGTGTTTTCGTGGGTGTGCTCGACCGGTTATCGGTGCGGATGCTCGCCGTTGTGTCAGGTGCACGGCGTAGTGCCAGCACGGGGGTGAGCGTCCGGCACGTGGGCGACCGGTGTCTGAGGGGGTGTGCGGTGGGGTGTGTTTTTGGTTCGGGTATGCAGAACACCCCCGGGGACCGTGTGGTTCCCGGGGGTGTGCTGTGAAAGTGTGTTCGGCGGTGTCCTACTCTCCCACACCCTGTCGGGTGCAGTACCATCGGCGCTGGAGGGCTTAGCTTCCG